>JBBSDF010000034.1:0-41479 GCA_038249665.1 Chitinophagales bacterium | reverse complement strand
TTTTGATGCGCAGGTTTTCACCAACATCCTTGCGCAAGCGGTGGAAGCCAGCAACGCCAACATCATTGTATTCACCAATAACACCACGGCTAAAGCCCTCGCCCCCCGCTTAAGTGTAAAACTAAAAGCAGGATTGGTTTCAGGAGCCGTGGCCTTGCCCGACCTAAGCAACGGTTTCGCAGTAAAGAAAACCGTATTCAGCGGTAAAGCATTTGCACACATTGCAGTGAATACTGATAAAAAAATAATTTCACTGAACCCAAATTCCTTTAACATCGAATTGGGTGAACAAACGGCTGAAATAGTTCCGTTTGCCGCCAGCATTGATGCAGCGAAAGTTACCGTAACTGCCGTAAACAAAGTGAGTGGCGATGTGCCATTGGGAGAAGCCGATGTAGTGGTAAGCGGTGGCCGCGGTTTGAAAGGACCCGAAAACTGGGGACTTGTTACTGATCTGGCAGCATTGCTGGGAGCCGCCACGGCTTGTAGTCGCCCGGTAGCAGATATTCATTGGCGCCCCCACCATGAGCACGTTGGACAAACTGGTTTGGCCATTGCCCCCAATTTGTACATTGCTATCGGTATTTCTGGCGCCATTCAGCATTTGGCCGGGGTAAACAGGAGTAAAGTAATTGTGGTGATCAACAAAGATCCGGAAGCACCGTTTTTTAAAGCAGCTGATTATGGTATAGTAGGCGACGCTTTTGAAGTGATGCCTAAAATAATTGACGCAGTTAAAAAACTTAAAGGTGTGGCTTAAATTTACACCGATATATTTAAAAGCCTTTCAAGTAAGTTTGAAAGGCTTTATTTTTTTATCTTTGTTTTTTGAGAAAACAATACTGGCGTTTGTGAGCCAACTGGATTATTATGAAAAAAATTGAACTGGAAATAGTAGCATTATCACACAGCATCACCCAAACACACTCTTACGCAGTCGTGCTGGGAGAAGTGAATGGCCTCAGGCGCTTGCCTATTGTGATTGGTGGTTTTGAAGCCCAAGCCATTGCCGTAGCATTAGAAAAAATGAACCCCAGCAGACCTCTTACGCACGATCTGATGAAAAATTTTATGCTGGCTTTTAATGTGGAGCTGCACGAAATTGTGATCAATGATTTGCAGGAAGGCATTTTTTATTCGAAACTGGTTTGCAGTTCCGCCAACGATACTGTTGAAATTGATTCTAGAACATCGGATGCATTGGCACTGGCGGTGCGTTTCGGATGCGCCATTTTTACCTACGAAAACATTCTCGACCAGGCAGGGGTGATGATGGAAGACGACGGTAAAAAAGACGCATTGCCCTCTTCAGCATCCATCACCACAGAATCTGGCAGCGGTAATCCCGGAAGCGATTTAAAATCGATGAGTGTAACAGATCTCAACAACCTGCTCACCGAAGTGTTGGAACAAGAAGACTACCTTCGAGCCATCTCTATCAGGGACGAGATCAAAAGCAGGGAAAAATAATTGAAGTGTCTTATCGTAAATATCGTCTTTTGTGGCTTGTTTCAAATGGCTGCTCAAGCCCAATATAGTATCAGTGGAAAAGTGCTGAACGGTGAAGATGATACTCCTATACAAGGGGCTAGTGTATATTTCAACAATACATCGCTGGGTACGCTCACTAACAACGCTGGAGCGTTTTACCTGCCTGACGCAGTAGATGGTGAACTCATCATTTCTTCAGTAGGTTTTGAAAGATTAATATACAAAATCACTATTTCCGACCTAAAAGGAAAATCATTTTCTTTCAAACTTGCTCCCAAAGTAAGTTTAATGCAAGATGTGCTGATTTTACCGGAAGCCACCAGAAGAAAATATTTACAATTGTTTCAAGAAAATTTTCTGGGGGTAACAGAAGAGGCAGCAGCGTCCAGTATCCGTAATCTTAAGTCTGTATATTTTGTAGTAGCAGGTTCTGAAAAAAATGCTTTCAAGGCCATGGCTGATAGCCCACTAACCATCATCAATAACAAGCTGGGATATCGAATTCGTTTTGAATTGGTAGAATTTTACTTCAACCAAAAAACGGGTCAAACCTCCTTCTATGGTTACACCCGTTATGAAGAGATGGGCAATAAAAAAAAGTGGATACAAAACAGACGAAACGCCTATTATGGCAGCACTTTACATTTCTATAGATCTTTGATTGGGGATAGCCTTGAAAAGGAAAAGTTTGCATTAAACATTGTGCGTACGGATACCATTCAACCTGGGCCAAATGAACCAAACCGCATTCCGAAAAAAGTAGATGTGGCTTGGGCGGTAAAAGCCAGTGACATTGTAAAAAAAGACAGCAGTTCGGCCATGTATGAAGTAAGTTGGAAACACAAATTAATGGTACAGTATTTGAAAGAGCCGCACGGCAAAAGCTACCTAAGCTCTAAACAGTTTTTGTCGAACTCCTCCCACCATGGTTTTCGGGCTTATCTACACCTGGTATCCAATTCTATTAAAATTGATAAATACGGATTGCTGGAAGATCCAATGTCTGTATTTTATAGTGGTTATTGGGTGTATGAAAAAGCAGCCAATCTGCTGCCATTCAACTATTATCCAGAAAAAAAATAAGCATTTGTCATGGTGGTATTTCCTGGATGTAAAATCAATATGGGCCTTAATATTCTAAACAAACGTTTGGATGGATACCATCATTTGCAAACCATCTTTTATCCGGTTGGCATCAAGGATGCACTGGAAATCATCGTGGTGCCCGACCATCCGACAGCCGTGGTGTTCAGTAGTTCAGGCATTGCCATTCCGGGCGATAGCAACCAAAACCTCTGTATCAAAGCCTATCATTTATTAAAAAAAGATTTTCCGGCATTGGCGCCTGTACAGATACACCTCCACAAAACGATCCCCATAGGGGCCGGATTGGGCGGGGGCTCGGCCGATGCGGCTTTTGCATTGCTATTGCTTAATCAACTTTTTGAACTGCAGCTTTCTACCGATTCATTGAGGGAATATGCTTTGCAATTGGGAAGCGACTGTCCGTTTTTTATCTACAATAAACCTTGCCTGGCTACAGGCAGAGGAGAAATAATAGAGCCAATTGAGCTGGATCTGAGCGATTACCGTATACTCGTTGTTAACCCAGGTATTCATATCAATACAACCATGGCCTTTAATGGCATTACGCCGGGTTTACATACCAACGATTTAAAGAAAATCATTCAACAACCGATCTCGCATTGGAAAAATTTGCTGGTAAATGATTTTGAAAAAACTGTTTTTAAACAAGAGCCAGCCATTCAAGATTTGAAAGAAAGTTTATATCATGCAGGCGCATTGTATGCCAGCATGAGCGGCAGCGGCAGCAGCGTATTCGGAATTTTTGATAAACAATTCAACCAACAACTGAATTTACCCGAAGAATGCTTCTACAAATGGGTTTAATGGATTACCTTTATTCCATCAATCTTTCTACTAACATACCATTTTTGTACGGCAACCTAGACCTGCTGAATCATTAACTCCTGGCACTTCGTTGCTCCAGGGAGCATTACCTCTTGTAATCAGGTATTTATTTTTTGTAAATGGAAGTTCTTCCTTTACCTACATTCATCAATTTATCATTTTATGACAACAGCTATTCAATATACGCCCAACTATTACATAGAGTTGGAAGAAAAATTTGGCGCCCACAATTATCATCCACTGCCGGTCGTTTTAAAGAAAGGCAAAGGCATTCATGTTTGGGACGTAGAAGACAAACAATACCTTGATTTTTTAAGTGGTTATTCTGCAGTTAACCAAGGTCACTGTCACCCCAGAATTATAAAAGCGCTCATCGATCAGGCAGAAGTACTTACGCTCACTTCCCGTGCTTTCCACAACAACCTGCTGGGGACTTACGAACAATACATCACCGAATATTTTGGATACGACAAGGTTTTACCGATGAATACCGGTGTGGAAGGGGGCGAAACTGCTATCAAACTCGCTCGCAGATGGGGTTACAAAGTAAAAGGTATAGAAGAAAATAAAGCCGTGGTATTGTTCGCAGAAGGAAATTTTTGGGGAAGAACCCTGGCCGCTATTTCTTCCAGTACAGACCCAAGCAGCTACAACCAGTTTGGACCATTCATGCCGGGTTTTGAAATAGTACCATACAACGATTTAACAGCATTAGAAAGCGCTTTGCAAAACAACAATGTGGCCGCATACATGTTTGAGCCCATACAGGGAGAAGCAGGAGTAGTGTTGCCAGATGAAGGATACATTGCTGCTGTGCGGGCGTTGTGCACCCAATACAATGTACTGATGATTGCAGACGAGATCCAAACGGGCCTGGCACGCACGGGAAAAATGCTGGCCTGCGATCATGAAAAGGTGAAGCCGGATATTTTAATTTTAGGCAAAGCGTTGAGTGGTGGCACTTTACCCATCAGTGCGGTGTTGGCCAGCGATGAGATCATGCTCACCATACAGCCAGGTGAACATGGTAGTACTTACGGTGGTAACCCATTGGCCTGCAAAGTAGCCATGGAGGCACTGGCGGTTTTAAAAGATGAAAACATGGCGGAGAATGCCGAAGCAATGGGTATGTTATTCAGAGAAGAATTGGCCAACCTAGAATCGCCTTATATTTCGATGATCCGTGGCCGTGGTTTAATGAATGCCATCGTAATAAAACACCCGAACCCGGATGCAGCCTGGGATCTGTGCATTGAGTTAATGAAAAACGGGTTGCTGGCAAAACCTACCCATGGCGATAAAATAAGGTTTGCGCCACCGTTGATAATTAAGGAAGCGGAGATCAAAAATGCGGTGGGTATTATCGAAAAAAGTCTTTCCATCTTATCAACATAAACCAATTTAATTGTTGAACATGCAAGAGCAATTGCCCAACGTGAAGGGCAAAAATACATCGGAAATCCATCTTTACACAAAGCAATATATAGCTGGTATTGGTGATGGCATTGCTGTGATCTTTGCTTTTTGTGTTGCTTTGAGCGTGCTGTACGAGGAAAGCAAATTAGTAAGTAGCACGGGCGGTATCGCGGCTGTATTGATCAGTGTCGTGATAGGTATCGGCAGTTATTTTGCTGCAAAAAGCAGGCAACAAGATCTTATCAAAAAAACACCAGAAGAAGAGAAAGCCCTCCGCGATGCCGAACTCGGCAAAACCGTTCAATTGTTTAAACAACTGGATCTGGGAAAAGACATGCAAGAAATGGCAGCAGAGGTAATAGCTACGGATGAAAAGGAATGGAAGAATTACCTGGAACAGCAGCAACAACCAGCAGAGCAACCTGAAGCTGGTCAACTATACAAATCAATGCTGGCGGCCACTTTGGCAAGTGTTACAGGGTCTGTGATTGGTTTAATTCCGTGGGCATTCACTCAGCAAACAGCCACTGCTTTAATGTATTCACTAGCATTTTGTTTACCCATGCTTTTTATTGCGGGCTTTTTAAAAAGTAAAGTGAACGGGGAACCAATTTGGTGGGGCGGCATCCGTCAACTATTGCTGGGGTCAGCACTAGCTACTGTAGGATTTCTAATTGCGCGGATCTTTGAGCTACCCTGAGATTTACTTTTTCTGCAAGATGATAAACAATTCCGTACCAGCCCTTGGTTCAATGGAATTGTATGCCTTATGCATCACTTGAATATGAAACTTGTTTTCAAATAAGCTTTGGTATTCGGCTTCTTTGCCGCCAAAAGGTGGACCGCCTTCAAAATTCCGGTTAAACAACAGTCCAACCAATTTACCGTTGGGTTTTAAGAGTGCATGCATTTGATTCACGTAAGCCGTTCGCAATGAAAGATCCAATGCACAAAAAAATGTTTGCTCCAAAATGAGATCGTAGCTGCAGGTTAACGCAAAAAAATCACCCGTGATCAATTGCAGTCCATTGTTGATATACTGTGCTAATTTTTCTTTGATGGCATCGGTAGCCAATGGAGCAATATCCACCAGCGTAATGTTGAGAAAGCCTTTCTGTAACAGGTATTGCGCTTCATAACCATTGCCACATCCGGGTATAAGGATCGCAGTATTTTTATCCTTTAGTTGATCGATGTATTCTTTCAATGGAGTAGAAATAACCCCGAGATCCCATCCTGTTTGGTGATGTAAATAGCGATCGTTCCAATAATCTTTGTTCAATAAAATACTCATGAAATATGGGCTGTATGTTTACGATCATTCAAAATATTTTCCATGGTCCACTCTACCCTTTCTGAATAAGGAAATTGCCGAACCGTACAATCAGCTTTACTGCAGATGGCACAACTAAAATCAAGGCATCCGTCTGAATGAACAAACAATTCAACCGAATGTCCAAAATTTTTACGCACCAGTTCACCCAATGCATCTATTTCTTTGTGGGCCTCGCGTACATTAAAGTACCATGGAACGGTAAGGTGACAATCGAGGTGAATCGTAGCGCCATATTTGATGATACGAAGGTTGTGCAAATCGATCCAATTAGCGTTCCTGTTTTCATTGAGTGAAACAATTAATCTTTGCAACAATTGCTGATCGGCTTCGTCCATGATACCAGCAATTGAACTTCGAATGATTTTATAGCCTGTATAAATAATGATAAAAGCAAACAACAATGCTAAGGCACTGTCCATCCAGCTAAGTCTGGTAAAATAAAGTAGTATCAACCCTGCCACAATGCCAAGCGTGGTGTAAGTGTCAGATTTTAAATGTTTACCACTTGCGATAAGGGCCAGTGAATTGTTTTTTTTGCCAGTTCGTTCACAAAGGGTTCCAGCAATATAGTTGATCAATGCAGTGATGGCTATCAAAATAATACCCCAGTCTAGTTTTTTTACAGTGTGTTCTTGCAAAAGATTGTTGATGGCTTCATAAATAATAAAAACACCCGCCACGGCAATCAGCGTGCCCTCAATGGCGGCAGAAATAAATTCAGCTTTACCATGGCCATAAGGATGATCGATATCTTTTGGTTTAGCGGAAATATGCAAACTGTACAGGCCTATTAAACCAGCCACCACATTCACGATACTTTCTAATGCGTCAGTAAGAATGGCCACCGAACCGGTGAGGTACCACGCTACTATTTTGAATAAAAACAAAACAATGGAAACTAAGGCCACCAGTTTTTGCACATGCAGGTTTTGACGAGCACTATTCATGATGGCGCAAATATATACTTTTCATCCCCTACTTTTAGAATCCCTCCCTATCAACAGTTCTGCTGTTCATTTCACATAAACCTTTACCAACATATTAGGCAATGTTATCTGTAAGGCGCTGTTAGAAGCTGGTGAAAAAAGTAACAGGAACTTCAACAGAAGCTGGGGAACCACTTCAAATTCCCTTATTTTTGCAACCAAAATTGCTATATGAACTTTCAGCTTTCAGAAGAACACGTGATGATTCAAAAAGCGGCCAGAGATTTTGCCCAGAATGAATGTCTGCCTGGAGTCATCGAACGTGACGAACTACAAAAGTTTCCAAGAGAACAAATCGAAAAATTAGCCGATCTGGGATTTATGGGAATGATGGTAAAACCCGAATACGGCGGCAGCGGCATGGATACCATCAGCTATGTTTTAGCCATGGAAGAAATTAGTAAAATAGATGCCAGCGTAAGTGTGTGCATGAGCGTTAACAACAGTTTGGTTTGTTATGGTTTGCAAGAGTATGCTAATGAAGAACAAAAAATAAAATACTTAACTCCTTTGGCGCAGGGTAAAAAAGATGGCGAGCTGTATATCGGCGCATTTTTATTGAGTGAGCCAGAAGCCGGCAGTGATGCCACTTCTCAGAAAACAACGGCAGAAGACGAAGGCGATCATTACTTATTAAATGGCACCAAAAACTGGATCACCAATGGTAGTAGTGCCAGTGTGTACCTGGTAATTGCACAAACAGATCCAGCAAAGGGTAGCAAAGGTATTAATGCTTTTATTGTTGAAAAAAACTGGCCCGGGGTAATAGTAGGAGCTAAAGAAAATAAATTGGGCATCAGAGGAAGTGATACGCACACTATCCTATTCAATGATGTAAAAGTGCCAAAAGAAAACAGGATCGGCGAAGATGGATTTGGTTTTAAATTTGCCATGAAAACACTGGCCGGGGGTAGAATTGGCATTGCAGCTCAAGCCTTGGGAATCGCCAGTGGCGCTTACGAATTGGCACTGGCATACAGCAAACAACGCAAGGCATTTGGAACAGAGATCATGAACCACCAGATCATCCAGTTCAAGCTGGCAGATATGGCTACTAAAATCGAATGCTCCCGATTGTTGTGTCTGAAATCAGCTTCTGAAAAAGATAACCGCGAAGATTACACCCTGAGCAGCTCCATGGCAAAAGTATTTGCCAGCGAAACAGCCATGTGGACGGCCACAGAAGCAGTGCAGATTCATGGTGGCTATGGTTTTGTAAAAGAGTACCATGTTGAACGAATGATGAGAGATGCTAAAATTACCCAGATATACGAGGGTACCAGCGAGGTACAACGCATTGTGATTAGCAGAACCATCCTTAAATAAACGTCAACAACGAAATAATTCGAAGTGTCAATGTAAAAACATTGACACTTTTTTTGAACCTCAACCAATTTGCATACTGAGTGTTTACTCTACAGGAACAGGAGCTTGAAGCACCAGTGTAAACGGCTCGAAGCAACCTCAACTCACACATTGAAATTACAATAGCACTAACTTTGCTTAAATTCCTTCACAACTATGAACATGATACAAATCCATGATTTGCGTAAAAACTTCGGTGATAATCAGGTGCTCAAAGGCATCAATTTAACCGTTGAAACCGGACAAATCGTAGGATACATTGGTCCGAACGGAGCAGGGAAAAGCACCACCATCAAAATTTTAGCTGGCATTACCAGCGATTTTGAAGGAGACGTATCAGTACTAGGCATGAATGTGAGAGAAAACCCCATAGAGATTAAACAACGCATTGGATACATCCCGGAACAGGCAGCATTGTATGATGTACTCACGCCCATTGAATACCTCCGTTTTGTGGGTAAACTATACCAACTCTCCGACGAAAATATTTTGACCAAGTCAACGGAACTTCTCAGACTGTTCGAACTCAGTGACAAGTCTGACCTTAGGATGAATGCTTTCAGCAAGGGGATGAAACAAAAAGTATTGCTCATCAGCGGACTAATCCACAACCCCGATATCATCTTTCTAGATGAGCCTTTGAGTGGTTTAGATGCCAACGCAGTTATACTGGTGAAAGAGATTTTATCTCAATTAAAAAAAGCAGGCAAAACCATTTTTTATTCCTCTCATATTATGGATGTGGTAGAAAAAATAAGTGACCGCATCATCATCATCGATAAAGGTCGGGTGATCGCAGACGGCAGTTTTGAAGAATTAAAACAAGATGCCAGTCAGGGTTCTCTCGAAAACATTTTCACAGCCCTCACCGGCGGCTCTGATCAACACCAAGAAACCGCCAAAGAATTCATGGACATTTTAAACAGTGGCCAACATGGATAAATTTTTATTAAAATTTTTGCTAGCTATTGTTCAAAAGTTTGTACGAAACGGAATAGACTTTGATCGGCTGAAAATCATCACCGAAACAAAGATTCTGATGGACCGCAGAAGGGTGCACGTAAATTACAACAAACAAAAAAACAAGGACCCGAAAAATCCATTGTTAATCACTTTGATAGTCTACGGCCTCTTCGGCTTCTTTTTCGCAATCATGATCTTTTCATTAAAATCTATTCAATTAAGCATGATCTTTTTTCACGCTTACCTGTTGGTGATGATGGCCATGACGTTGATTACAGATTTTAGTACTGTGCTGCTGGATACCACAGACAATCAAATTATTTTACCCCGCCCGGTCAATAGCAGAACCATTTTTGTGGCAAGGATGATCCACATTTTAGTGTACCTGCTCCAATTTACGATCGCTTTGTCTATTCTTCCATTGATAGCCGTTTTTGTAACGCATGGCATTGCTGCCGGCTTGGTAGCCATCCTCACTACATTGCTCATAGTAGCCATTTCTGTATTTATAACTTACTTGCTCTACATCTTGATCCTAAAGTTTAGCAACGAGCAAAAAGTAAAAGATATCATTGGTTATTTTCAGATATTGATGACCATCACTTTTACCGTCGGATTTCAGGTGTTACCAAGGCTAATCGACTTTGATCAAATTGATCAGTCTTTTTCCTTAAGCTGGTATAGTTATTTTTTACCGCCCGTTTGGATGGCATTGACGGTGGAAGCATTCAAAGAATTGAATTTCGATCCCCTTCATTTGGGAATGATTACAGCGGCCATCACCGTACCCATCATTACTTTCTGGTTCATGATCAAGTACCTCGCTCCCTCTTTTTCCAGAAAATTAGGGGCCATGCAAAACAGCGATGGGGCACGCAAAAAGAAAGTTACAGACAAAAAAGAAAGCCGCTTTTTATCGGAGCGTTTATCCCCGCTGGTTTGTAAAAAAGAAGTTGAAAAAGCCGGATTTGAAATGGTGTGGAAAATAACAGGAAGAGACAAGGGCTTTAAAATGCAGTTTTATCCCGGCTTCGCTTATATTGTTGTTTTTGTATTCATCTTCGTTTTCAAAAGTGGAAAAAACCTAGGCAGCATCATTGAAGATCTTCCAAATTCAAATGGCTATCTCTGGCTTATTTATTTACCCGTACTTACGGTAAGCGGAAGTATTACACTGGTGGCTTTTTATGAACAGTTTCAGGCGGGTTGGATCTATTATTCAACACCCATCAAATATCCGGGACAAATTATTTCAGGGGCCATCAAATCCTTATTTTTAAAATTTTTTGTACCAGTGTACAGCATTCTATTTATATCGGCATATTTCATTTGGGGAAACCAAATCATCAACGATTTTGTATTCGGATTTTTTGCCAATGCCATGCTATTTATGCTGACGGCGATTTTTGGAGAACAGTCAATGCCATTTGCAAGACAGCTCAACATCAAAATGCAGGCAGGTAAATTCGTCAAGTTTATAATTCAGGTAGGCATTGTGGCCGCCATCGTAGCCATGCATTATTTCGCTTTAAAAATCAACTGGCTGATATGGTTGCTGATATTACCCGCCATGGTAGCCACTTACTTTATGATCAAAAAAATTCAAAACTATCGTTGGAGAGATATAACCATTTAACATGAGCATTAACATAGAAGTTTACCATACATTAAAAGAAAAAACAGCGGCAGCAAATGCAACGCTGGTAGCGGTATCAAAACTAAAACCTGTTTCCGACATCCAAACATTATATGAGTTGGGGCACAGAGATTTTGGTGAGAATTATGTACAGGAACTGATGGATAAAGCCGCACAATTACCCGAAGATATTCGATGGCATTTTATTGGACACCTGCAAAGCAATAAAGTAAAATACATCGCTTCTTTTGTGCACTTGATTCATGGTATTGACAGTGAAAAATTGCTGGCAGAAGTTAATAAGCAAGCAGCCAAACACAATAAAAACATCTCTTGCTTGCTTCAAGTACATATTGCTCAGGAAGAAACAAAATTTGGTTTTGATGGGGCAGAACTCAAAGCTGTTGCAGAAAAAATAAAAGGGAACACATATCCTAACGTGTCAGTAGAAGGATTGATGGGCATGGCCTCCTTCAGCGATGATGTTGAAAAAGTAGCGGGAGAGTTTGATTATTTGAAACAACTTTTCGATGAGGTGCAAGCATCCTCAGCAAATCCTTCCTTCAAAACATTGAGTATGGGTATGAGTGGAGATTATGAACTGGCTATCCACAAACGAAGCAATATGATCAGAGTAGGAAGTCTTTTGTTTGGTAGAAGAGGATAATAAACCCCATTAAATGCATAATTTTTTTGTTAAATTTTTTATTCACTCGTGCATTTAGCAGCATATAAACATCGTAGCAGCGTAAAATTGGATAACTTTAACCCAATGAAGTCATTGAACATGAACACAGCATTTGAATCGGAAAAAAATAAAAAAGCTTTGATGTACACCACCATCATTTGTGGGGTATTGCTACTTCTTTTTTTTCTGATCAGTTGGAAAATCATTCCAACGGCTCCACCCGTTGTTCAAGACCTCATTGAAATCAACCTGGGAAACAATGAAGAAGGCTTTGGCGAAGAACAGCCATTGATCAAAGGAGAAATGGCGCCGAGCCAGGAGGCAGCGGTACTACCACAGCAACCTGCCAGTCCTCAGCAAGAAGAGGAGCAAGCCGTAAATCCTGACGACAATGCAGAAGCTGATGCAGCACCCGTAAACAAACCTTTAAAAACAAAGCCTACGGTCATTAAGCCAACCGCACCTGCACCAACTCCAACGCCATCTCCCAAGCCGCAGAAACCGAAGTTAACCTACAACGGACCAGGTTCGGGTGGAGGCAATAATGCAACTGAAGACAATGGATATCGGAGTCAGGGTACTAAACCGGGAGGCACTGGCGATGCTGGCGACCCTACGGGCAATAAAGATTCTTACGGCAACACAACCGGCGGTAAAACAGGTGGACCAAAAGTAACCAGTGGTAACAGAAAAATTATCCGTTATTATTCCTTCAATAGTGATCTTCCAAAAGCGACTATTTATGCCAGTATCAAAGTAACTGCTGCGGGCGCAGGCACGTTTTCCAGGATAGTGAAACCAAGCACAAGTTTTGATGCCAGGTATGGCGTTCAAATTGCCAACTATCTTAAAAGTATGGCGTTCGATAAGGCATCCGACGAAAGCATCATCACAGTACAGTTCAACTTTACCGTGCAATAAATAAACCTGTATTACCGGATATTTCTATCTCGTCCGTTTGTAATTTCTGCAGTAATTTTACAACAATGAATTACGCCGAAACCATTGAGTATTTGTATGTTCGTTTGCCGATGTTTACCAGAATTGGCGCAGCTGCTTACAAAAAAGACCTTCACAATACCATTGCTTTGTGTGATGCACTGCAAAACCCACAACAACATTTTAAAACCATTCATGTAGCAGGTACTAATGGCAAAGGCAGCTGCAGTCATATGCTGGCAGCCATCCTCCAGCAAGCGGGATATAAAACAGGTTTATACACTTCGCCTCATATTAAAGCTTTTGGGGAACGGATCCGTATCAACGGAGCTATGATTGAGGAGCAATTTGTGGTCGACTTTGTAAAAAGAACCAAAAGCATTGTTGACGGTATTGAACCTTCCTTTTTTGAACTCACCGTAGGCATGGCATTTGAATATTTTGCCAGAGAAAAAGTTGATATTGCTGTGATCGAAACTGGCTTAGGTGGCCGATTAGACAGCACCAATATCATTCAACCCGAACTTTCAGTGATCACCAATATCGGTTACGACCACATGAATATTTTGGGTAATACACTCGAAGCCATAGCGCATCAAAAAGCGGGTATCATCAAACGCAATACCCCGGCCGTATTGGGGGAATATTTACCAGAAACAAAACCAATATTTCTGCAAGAGGCAACATCTGCAGAGGCACCGTTGGTATTCGCCAGTGAAGTATTTGAAATTACTTCGGCTCACAATGACTCCGAATTTTTGCATTGCAGTGTAAACAATAAAATAGCGCAGCAAACCTTAGATCTGCAACTCGATCTAAACGGTTGGTACCAGCAGCAAAATCTTTGTACAGTGTTGGCAGCAGTGGAGGAGCTCAGAAAAATTGGATACCAGCTTTCAGACCGGGTAATTACAGAAGCCTTGCGTTCCGTGAAGAAACTAACGGGCATGCGTGGGCGCTGGGACATTGTGCAAACGCACGGTCCGGTAATGATACAAGATGTTGCCCACAATGCAGATGGCATAAAACAGGTATTGCTGCAATTAAAAAATAACTATCCCTCTGCTACCTGTCATTTTATAATTGGATTTGTAAATGATAAAGATGTAACACAGGTGTTGGATTTGTTTCCCAAAGATGCCCAATACTATTTCACTAATGCACATATACCCAGGGCACTGCCCTGTCTTGAATTGATGAAATTGGCTGCCGGTAAAGGTTTGCGGGGAGAAGGATATGATAACGTGAACCAGGCCATTGTAGCCGCCAAAGCAGCAACTGCACCAGGTGATGTAATAATGATTTGCGGTAGTTTTTTTATAATCGCAGAAATTGAATAGCGGTTCGCAACATCTGTAGAATTGCTTCTTTCTAAGGATGAATCACTGTTTTGTTTTCTTGATCCAAAAAAGCAAAAGCATAAAACATACAAAGAGCATGCATACTTTGTACAATTTCATTGTTGTACAACATGCTACGTATTTCTTCCAAAGGTTTTAGGTAAATAGCAATTTCTTCATTGGCATCCAGTTGCTGGGCAGCTACTTTCGTACCCCCGGTGGCGAGAAACAAATAGGTGTAATTATTGAGCACTCCAGGATTGGCTGCTGTTTTTCCCAATCGTGCGATATTGGTAAACGCATACCCTGTTTCTTCCAGCAATTCTCTAGAAATGGCTTCTTCCGGACTTTCCTGTTGATCGATGAAACCACCCGGCAGCTCCAGCAATTCGATACCGATTGGGTGTCGATACTGTTGCACCATAATGACTTCATTGTTTTCTGTGAGGGCCATCGCACAAGCACTCACCGGTAATTCTACAACAAAATAAGGATCCACCGTTTTACCTTCTGTGGTAACATAACCATCCTTTCGTACAGTAAAATAGGGGTGTTGCTGAATGTATGCAGATTCAATAATGGTAACGGACATGAAGGAAATATTGAGCGTGAAAAATAGTCCGGTTGTGAAACATCTATACAAGCGGATGGATGATCCGAATATGAGCCACATGGTGCTTTCCGTGCCATGCGTAATTGCCCAGCAAGTACCAAAGCGTCATGGTTTTTTGTTGTTCTGGATGAAACAGGGTTCGATTCCAATCTTCCCTTTTCATATTCTTTAGTATTTCATGCCAGCGAAGGTGTAGCGCAAACAACAAGGTGATTGAAATATTAACTGGTAGCTGTTGGGTATCGGGCATGTTAGCCCAAGCGGCCTGGTTGTAAGGTTTAATGGTGGGATTGTCTTCGCACAAGCCGTTTTTAAAACGGATGTACGCATTCATATGACTGTCTGCCACATGGTGCACTATTTCCTGAATACTCCAGCCCCCTTCGCGATAGGGGATGTGTAGTTGCGCTTCATCTAAATTGAGCATGGCATGCTCCAAATGCAGTGGTAAGGTTTGAATATCGAGCAACCATTCCTTCAATTGTTTTTCGGAGAACGGTTGCTCGATGTATTTACCTATCGGATATTGCAGTGATTCCATTATTGTTTCACTGCTGGTTTAATGTCGAGTAATTCAATATCGAACACCAGCGTAGCTCCCGGAGGTATGTCAGCGCCGGCACCTCTGTCGCCATAACCCAAATCACTTGGAATGGTTACTTTCCACTTAGCACCTGTGGTCATCAATTGCAAAATTTCTGTCCAACCACGAATCACCCCATTCAATGGGAAACTAGCGGGTTCCCCTCTGTCGTAAGAGGCGTCAAATTTTTTTCCGTTGGTCAATGTTCCCAAATAATGTACTACCACCGTATCTTCCGGGGTTGGTTTCATTCCATTGGGATCTCCTGCGGTCATTACCTCGTATTGCAGCCCATTGGATAATGCAGTTACACCAGGTTTCTTTTTATTGCTGGCTAGATAGATATTGGCTTTTTCTTTTTCTGCATTTGCCTTTTTCATCGCGTACTCCTGCAACTTTTGTTGTAAAGTCATGTTGGCCTGTTCGTTGGTTAATAAGGTGGTTTTGTTTCTCAAAACGTCGTCGATGGCTTTTTGCATGATCGTACCGCTTACACTGGTAACGCCTTGTTGTTTCATGCTGGCAGAAATGTTCATGCCTACTGCATAGCTAAAGCTATCAAGTCCGTTTTTCAGAATAGGGGCGGCTACTACCTGCTTGGCAGCAGGTTTTACGGCCGGTTTTGCAGCGGGTTTTGGTGCAGGTTTGGTTTGTGCTTGAGCAGTCATTCCTGCAAAAGATAGCACCAGTAATCCAATTGTTATTTTTTTCATGTATGCTTCGGTTTTAAAAAGTATGCAAATAAAAGAAACTTTATTCATCTCTCATCTCCCTGCCTGTTAAATGTATAAAAACATCTTCCAGATTAGCGGCTTTCACTTGTTTGGGCCTTTCGAAACCGCCTGCCACTAACTCATCGATCATTATATCAGGAGAATCCAAACGGATAATTTTACCCTGATCGAGAATGGCAATTCGATCACAAAGTTGCTCAGCTTCATCCATATAATGTGTAGTGAGAATAACAGTGGTTCCCGCCTGTCTGATCTCTTTGATTAGTTCCCAAAGGTTGCGACGGGCTTGAGGATCTAAACCAGTTGTAGGTTCGTCTAAAAATACAATGCGTGGCTGATTGATCAAAGTAGTAGCGATCGAAAAGCGTTGTTGTTGTCCGCCGCTCAATTGTTTTATTTTATTGTTTGCCTTGTCTTGCAGATTTACTTTTTGCAACAAAGCCATAGGATCTGTGGGCTTGTTGTACAACCCACCAAAAAGCCGGATCAATTCCACAAGTTTTAGTCCGGGATAAAACCCCGATGATTGCAACTGCACCCCAATTACTTTTTTGATTTCCTCTGGCTGCTCGTCTAAGTTAAAACCATCAATCACTACTTCTCCCGAGGTTTTGGTTCGAAGGGTTTCCATGATTTCTAAAGTGGTAGATTTACCAGCACCGTTGGGCCCCAACAATCCAAATATTTCACCTTCATATACTTCAAAAGAAATATCTTTTACGGCTTTAAATTCGCCGTAATTTTTCCGG
This sequence comes from Chitinophagales bacterium, assembly GCA_038249665.1. Lineage (GTDB taxonomy): Bacteria > Bacteroidota > Bacteroidia > Chitinophagales > Chitinophagaceae > Ferruginibacter. The sequence continues at coordinate 24,708 of JBBSDF010000034.1, read as the reverse complement.
AGATTTTTGACGGAGATAATTATTTTTTGCATCTTTAAATTTTTACTTGCAGCTAAGTGAAGAAGTCACTACATCCTGCAAAAAATGGCATTACTCTTTTTCGAGATAACTTTCCAGTTCTTCCATCATCGTTATACTGCCCACAAAAAACGGGGTACGTTGGTGTAATTCGGTAGGCTGCACATCCAGTATCCTTCCAACGCCGTCTGTAGCCTTTCCTCCTGCTACTTCTGCAATAAATGCAAACGGATTGCATTCGTACATCAAACGTAGTTTTCCTTTTGGTTTGTCTTTTGTGCCAGGGTACATAAATATACCCCCGCGAATCAGGTTGCGATGAACATCACTCACCATACTCCCGATGTACCGCTGCGTGTAGGGGCCACCGTTGGTTTTGTCTTTTTTCTGACAAGCAGTAATATATTGTTTTACATTTTCTGCATACTGAAAAAAATTGCCATGGTTAACAGAATATAATTTTCCCACTGGTGGGCATTTGATATCCGGATGACTTAATGTAAACTCACCAATAGATTGATCGAGTGTAAATCCATTCACACCTCTTCTGGTAGCATATACCAACATGGTAGAGGATCCATAGATAACATATCCGGCTGCCACTTGTTTGTTTCCCTGCTGCAAAAAATCTTCTTGAGTGGCCGGTTTTCCCAATTCACTTACTCTTCTAAAAACACTAAAGATGGTTCCAATAGACACATTTACATCTATATTGGTACTACCATCCAAAGGATCGAAAAGACAAACGTATTTTGATTTGTTGCTGCTTTCATCGTCAAACACCACAATATCATCCAATTCTTCACTCCCAATTCCGGCGCAACTGATCCCATGACGAAGCACGCCCACCATTTGATTATTAGCAAATACATCCAACTTTTTCACTTCTTCTCCCTGCACGTTGGTGCTACCAGCATCGCCCAAAATATCTACCAACCCAGCTTTGTTTACTTCAACATTGATGCGCTTCGCGGCTAAACCAATGTCGCGCAGTAGGTTAGACAATTCACCGGTGGCGTGCGGAAAATCCCTCAACTGTTGGAGGGTAAACTCATCCAGCGTTTGTACTTTTCTATTGATAGCCATAAAACAATCTGTTTTTTACGTAATAGCATTTAGTTTTGCAGCTCAAAAGTAAGGATTTCGCACAAGGTTGTGTCATCGGCAAGCAGATAGCCTTTCCGAACAATGACCCTGGTGCGGGAACTTTGTCATAGAAACCTTGAAACTAAAAAAAATGCGAGTATTCAAATTTGGCGGTGCCAGCATCAGTAACATCGATAGAATTAAACAGGTAGCAGATATCGTTCAAAACCACGCAGACGAGCCCTTATTGATAGTGGTATCTGCCATGGGTAAAACCACTAATGCATTGGAGACGGTGGTGAACGCCTTTTTTGAGGGCAGACAACAGGATGCACTGGCCATATTTGAGCAAATCAAAGAACAACACCTTCAAACACTTAAATACTTGTGCACCCTCCAATGGAATGCAGCAGAAGCACAACTAAAAGATTTTTTTACGGAGATGGAATGGTTGTTGCACGACAAACCTGTAAGACCGTACGATTACTATTACGATCAAATTGTATGTTGTGGAGAGTTGATGAGCAGCAGTATGCTGACTCATTTTTTAATAGAAGAAAAAATAAAAGCTGCCTGGATCGATGTGAGGGATGTAGTGCGGACAGACAATAATTTTCGGGATGCTGCCGTAGACTGGATCTTTACAGGGAAAAGTATAAGGCTAAAAATTAATCCCTTGTTTCAATTCAACAACGTCGTGGTAACACAGGGTTACATTGGAGCCACCGACGAAAATGAAAGCACTACTTTGGGAAGAGAAGGCAGTGATTATTCGGCCGCTATTTTTGCCAACCTTTTGCCAGCCAAAGATGTCACCATCTGGAAAGACGTAGAGGCCGTAATGAGCGCTGATCCCCGCCAGTTTTCTGATGCAGTAAATATGCCAGAGTTGAGCTATGCAGAAGTGATCGAAATGGCTTACTATGGCGCACAGGTGATACATCCAAAAACCATCAAGCCGCTGCAGAACAAGAATATCCCCTTGTACGTGAAAAGTTTTTTACAGCCTTCGTTACCCGGTACCGTTATCAGCAACAAAGCAGTAAAAAACTTACCTCCCGTTATTGTAAAAAAAGAAAAGCAGGTACTAATGTATTTTAAATCGAAAGATTTTTCTTTTGTGGAAGATAAGCCAGTAGAAGCTTTGCACGATATTTTCCGTGAGATAAAAATAAAACCCAACCTGTCACAAAACACAGCTATTTCCTTATTGTGCTGCTTTGATGATCATGTAGAAAAAATTGATCAACTCGCTTCGGAAGCATCTGATTTATTTGACGTAGAAATTGAAAAAAACCTCAGCCTGCTTACCATCCGCCATTATGATGAAGCTACGATTGATCAACTTACAGCGAATAAAATTATAGTATTAGAACAAAAAACCCTCAGTACCATTCAAGTTTTAATGAGATAGATGCAGAAGAGCAATCAGGGGCCGATTGTTAATTATAAACATATTCCCCAAGTTGGTTCACCATGATCACCGGAAGCTTCTTATTGGTCTCGAAATAATCAAATGCCAGTTTGATGTTTTTGTTAAATGCCAGCAAAGTTGGATTGTCTTTAGTGATCCCCATGAGGTATTCCAATGATTTAGCCACATTGTAACGCACAGGAAATACATGAACCGGAATAAACTCCTGATAGCCCTGCTCCTTCACGGTGCCAGCGATGATGAACAACTCTTCCATTGGAACGTCGGTAATAGGAATACAGCCCGTAGAAACACAATTACCGTGGATGTAAATATTGCTACCCGGTCGGTACTCATCAGCTAAAATTTTATCAGATGCATTGGGATAATTTAAGCCCAATGATAGATGATAAGCGCTGTTGGGGTTGAATTCGTTAATGTAATAAAATCCTTCTGGTACCTGGTAATCACCTTCCACCCGCTTGGGACCCATCGTTCCACTTTGCTGACAAACCTTGTAAGTTTTAAACAATTTAAAAGCTTGTCCGGGTTCGTTTTTAACCCACACTTCCAATTGACGATCGTATTTAAAAGAGCGGACATACATTTCTGCTGGCGGCCATACAAGGTCTTGTTTTTTGAATTGACGTTTTACAGAATCTTCCAATCTGGTGTATGCATCTGAAACGCGGGGAGACGATTTTTTAATTTCAGAAATAGAAGGTTGCGCCATCGATAAACTGGCTACTAATAAACTGCTGACCAATAGTCTTGTACGCAAAAAAGATAGGTTCATTCAATAAGTATTTGGGGGTTACATTGGTTTTAACGTGAAAATATTAAAAATATTGACGTCATAACTGTTAAAAAATGAAAATACTGTCTGTAGATAGATATAAAAAGTGCCACAAAAAATCATCAAACCTTGTTTTTATCAGCTCTACTACAAATTTCCTCTGGCATCCTGCTCTCTTTCCAATGCTTCAAACAATGCCTTAAAATTACCCTTACCAAAACTTCTGGCACCTTTGCGTTGAATAATTTCAAAAAATAAAGTAGGCCTGTCTTGCAAAGGCTTGCTAAATATTTGCAGTAAATAACCTTCTTCATCTCTGTCGATCAAAATGCCGAGTTCAGCAAGTGGTTGAAGGTCTTCATCAATTTTTCCAACTCTATCCAATACATCCACATAATAGCTAGCAGGAATTTTTAAAAAATCTATCCCCCGTTTTTTCAGTTCGTTAACAGTTTCAACAATATTATTGGTGGCAATGGCTACGTGTTGCACGCCTTCTCCGTTGTAAAAATCGAGGTACTCTTCCACCTGACTTTTCTTTTTACCTTCAGCAGGCTCATTGATCGGAAACTTCACGTAACCGTTACCGTTACTCATCACTTTACTCATCAGGGCGCTGTACTCCGTAGAGATATCATTGTCATCAAAACTGAGGATATTTTTAAAGCCCATTACCTCTTCGTAAAACTTCACCCATGGATTCATTTGGTTCCAACCAACATTGCCCACGCAATGATCCACATATAACAAACCTGTTTCGGTAGGATTGTAAGGCGACTCCCACTTTTTAAAGCCCGGCATAAATACACCCTTGTAATTTTTTCTTTCGATAAACAGGTGTACAGTATCGCCATACGTGTGAATGCCGCTCATCACTACTTCGCCCTGTTCGTCTTTCAACGTAGTGGGTTCCAGGTAACTTTTTCCGCCCCTGCCGGTAGTTTGTTGCCAAGCATCTGTGGCATCATCTACCTTCAGCGCGAGGTATTTTACCCCATCTCCATGTTTATTAATTTGATCTGCAATATCAGTATTGTTGCGCAGCGGTGTGGTGAGCACAAATGTTAGTTTGTTTTGACGGATCACATAACTCACTTTGTCTTTCATACCGGTTTCCGGGCCTGCATAAGCGAGGGACTGAAAACCAAAAGCTGTTTTATAAAAATGAGCAGCCTGTTTGGCATTGCCAACATAAAATTCAACATAATCTGTTCCGTGCAATGGTAAAAAATCAGCGCTGGTATCGGTAGCCGTGTTGGCGATGGTAATGGTGGACATATTAAATGGTATTTATGGTCTGTAAGGCAGGTGCCTTCGATATATGAATAGGAAAAATGCTACAAAGTAATAAGTTGATGGCCTCTCCAGTGCAACCTTAGCTGCAGTAAGCCTCATCCATAGCCAACGACATCATCAGCAAAGAATAGCAGATGCGTTTATCGCCAAAAATTTTATGTGGATAATCTGGAATCACCGCTCAAAGGTAATAAAAATCTAACCCAGATAGCCTCCAACTTTCTATCTTTGCCAACATGAAAAAAGCAGGCATCCTTGGCGGTGGTCAATTAGGCAGAATGTTACTACAAGCGGCCATCAATTATCCGGTAGAAACCTATGTGATGGAAAACAATCCCAATTGCCCGGCAGCCCATCTTTGTCATCATTTTATACAAGGTGATATCAGCAACTTTGAGGACGTTTACCGCTTCGGAAAAAACCTGGATGTGTTGACCATTGAAATTGAAAGCGCAAATGAAGCAGCGTTACAACAACTCGAGGATGAAGGGGTAACCATTATTCCAAAACCGTCTGCATTGAGGACCATCAAAAACAAGATTCTGCAAAAAGAATTTTACAAAACGCATGGAATTCCCAGCAGCCCTTTTTTGGTCACACAGAACATAGAAGAATTAAAAGCACAGGAACATTTTTTGCCTGCGGTACACAAACTGGCTACTGGTGGATACGATGGCAGAGGTGTACAAGTAATGAAAACCAAAGCAGATATGACATTGGGCTTTGATGCACCAGCTGTGCTGGAAAAAATGGTGGACATTAAAAAAGAAATTGCGGTGATGATTGCCGTGAGTACCAGCGGACAAATTACGATCTATGCTCCGGTGGATATGGTATTTGACCCGCGATTGAATTTATTATCCTATCAGTTGAGTCCAGCTCAATTACCAGAAAAAGTTTTATGGAAAGCAGAGGCCATTGCCCTTCGGGTAGTAAAAGAATTGAAGAGCCCCGGCATATTTGCCGTGGAATTATTTGCCGATGTTGAGGACAATGTTTGGGTGAATGAAACTGCACCCAGGGTTCACAATAGCGGACACCATACCATTGAAGCTTGTTACAGCAGCCAGTTCGACATGCTTTGGAGGGTGTTGCTAGATTACCCTTTGGGAAACACCGATCATATTCTTCCAGCTGCGATCGTAAATCTTTTAGGCGCAGATGGTCACGAGGGGCCGGTTTACTATGAAGGATTAGCAGAAATTTTGGCCATGGACAACGTATTTGTGCATTTGTATGGCAAAACCAACACAAAACCCGGCAGGAAAATGGGGCATATTACAATTCTAAGCAATGAGCGGCAGGAATTATTACACAAAGCCAACCAAATCAAACATACATTGTTTGTAAAGTCGGCATGAGATTTTCAATTATATGTTCTTGCCGATCATACAATTACGACTGATTTTTAAAAATTTAAGTCTAATTTGAAACCGAAAATTCCGATTAATAAAATTACATCTGTGAGTAGAACATCAATTTTTAAAACGGCAGGTATTTCAGTCGTACTCCTTTCCTCTTTATTTTTCATTTCATGCGGAAGAAATGATAAAAAAAAGGAAGCGGCCGCAGCAAAACCTATGGGAGCACCCAATATGAAAGTTGACGGCTTTGTTGTAACGGCCAGTTCCCTCACCGATAACCTGGAGTTACCGGGCAGTATCATTTCTAATGAATCAACCACCATCAATCCGGAAATCTCGGGACGTCTGGTGTACCTCAATGCTACAGAAGGAAAACCAGTCGGAAAAGGTACGCTCCTTGCCAAAATTTATGATGGAGATCTGGTAGCCCAACTCAACAAACTAAAAGTACAGGTGCAGGTTGCGGAACAAACAGCTAAAAGATATGAAGAGTTGCTAAAAATTAACGGGATTAGCCAGCAAGAATATGATCTCGAAGTGCTTAACATCAATAACCTAAAAGCAGATATGAATATTGTGCGGAGCAATATCATGAGAACTGAAATCAGGGCACCTTTCAATGGGACCCTTGGTTTGAAAAATATCAGTCCGGGTGCCTACGTAACGCCCATGACTATCATCACCACAATTCGACAGAACAGTCAATTAAAACTCGACTTTACCTTACCAGAGCGATATAGCAACAAAGTAAGAACCGGACAGTTGGTAAGCTTCACTGCTGAAGGCAGTTCTAAGAACTACCATGCTACCATTATTGCAACGGAGTCGGGTGTTTCGGAAGACAACAGAAGTTTAATTGTAAGAAGTATAGTAACCAATAACGACGGTAGAATTTTACCCGGCCAGTTTGTAAAAGTAAAAACAAATTTCGACCCTGAACCTGATGCGTTAATGATACCCTCACAGGCCATTATTCCACAAGCCAGAGGGAAAAAAGTGGCGATATATAGCAATGGTGTAGCCAATTTTGAAGATGTGGAAACTGGAGCCAGAGACAGTGCGAATGTACAAGTGTTAACAGGATTAAAAGTAGGCGATACGATCATCACAACCGGCTTAATGAGTCTGAAACCTGGTGGAAAAGTTCAACTGAATAAAGTAATAAAACTATAAATATTGATGCCTTATTTTGTATGTACTAAACTGTAAATATATACTTCAAAATTTGAGTACCCATAAATATAACCACCGAAATCCTATCTTAAAAATTTTTAAACATGAGTTTATCAGAGTTTAGTTTACGAAGGCCGGTTTTTGCAGTGGTACTCAATGTTGCGATCGTATTATTCGGTGTGATTGGCTATAAATTTTTAGGTGTGCGGGACTATCCTGCCCTTGACCCTCCCAACATCAGTGTAAGAACCTCCTATCCCGGTGCCAATGCGGAGATCATCGAAACCCAAATAACGGAGCCGTTGGAGAAAGCGGTGAATGGTATTGCAGGTATTAAAAACATCAGTTCTCAGAGTTCGCAAGGCAGCAGCAATATCAGCGTAGAATTTAACTTAGGCATTAGTTTAGAAGAAGCTGCCAATGATGTAAGAGATAAAGTATCACAAGCACAGCGCTCCTTACCTTCGGATTTGGATGATCCTCCAGTGGTAAGCAAGGCGGATGCCAGCAACGATCCTGTGATCATTGTTTTACTACAAAGTAATATCAGAAATGCACTGGAAATATCAGAATACGCTAACAACAACATAGTAGAGAAAATACAAACTGTATCAGGCGTAAGCAGTGTAAGCGTTTGGGGTGAAAAAAAATATGCCATGCGCATCTGGTTCGATCCGTCTCGCATGAGTGCATACTCACTTACACCACAAGATGTGCAGGGGGCATTGCTGAGAGAAAACGTAGAGCTGCCATCGGGTAAAGTAACCGGTGACGCTACAGAGCTGGGCATTCGCACGTTTGGAAAACTAAACACCGAAGAAGAATTCAACAACCTGATCATCAAAAATGTGAACGGAGCTGATATTCGTTTAAAAGATATCGGAGAAGCAGTGCTGGGCCCTGAAAATGAAGAGAGCGTACTCAAAGAAAGTGGGGTACCCATGATAGCCCTCGCTGTAATTCCACAACCGGGTACCAACTATATTGCCATCAGTGATGACGTTCAAAAAAGATTGGAAGAAATCAAAAAAGAATTACCCAAAGATATTAGGTTAGAAGTTTCCGCTGATCAAACTATTAACATCCGAAAAAGTATCAGTGAAGTAAAAGAAACGCTGATCATCTCATTTATACTAGTCGTCATCATCATCTACCTTTTCTTCCGCGATTGGTTGATTGCGATTCGTCCGCTGATCGATATTCCTATTTCGCTCATTGGAGCTTTTTTCATTATGTACATCAGCGGATTTACCATCAATGTTCTTACGCTTTTAGCGATTGTTTTGGCAACAGGATTGGTGGTAGATGATGGTATTGTAGTTACAGAAAATATTTATAAGAAGATGGAAGCCGGCATGGATAAATGGAAGGCTGCCAGAGAAGGTTCAAAAGAAATTTACTTTGCTGTTATCGCTACTTCCATTACGCTGGCCGTAGTGTTTATACCCATCATATTTTTAGAAGGATTTGTAGGCCGGTTGTTTCGGGAGTTTGGCATTGTAGTGGCCAGTGCCGTCTTGATTTCTGCGTTTGTTTCTCTTACCTTAACACCAGTCCTGAACGTTTATCTGAGTCGTAAGACATTTAAACACTCCAAATTTTATACAGCTACCGAACCATTTTTTACTGGAATGGAAAATGGCTATCAAAAATTATTACGAGGTTTTATGAAAATAAGATGGGTGGCGGTTCCCATCATCCTGGCATGTTTTGCGATCATCTTTTTTATTGGTGGCAATCTTCAATCAGAGTTGGCACCCATGGAAGACAAGAGCCAGTTCAGGCTGCAAGTGTCTGCACCCGAAGGGACTTCTTATGATGCGATGGATAAGTACATGGACAAACTAGTCAACTTCCTGAATGATTCTATCAAAGAGAAAAGATATTTGACCAGCATGACGGCTCCAGGGTTCACTGGCTCTGGCTCAGCTAATTCTGGTTTTGTACGAGTGGCGCTGGTAGAACCCAAAGAACGTACGAGGAGTCAGCAAGAAATTGTGAGCTGGGTAAATAAAAGTGTAGCAAAGTTCAACGACGGACGCTCATTCGCTATTCAGGAACAAACCATACAGGTAAACAGAAGAAGTGGGCAACCCGTACAATTTGTTTTACAAAATACCGATAACAATAAATTAAAAGAAGCATTGCCGAGGATGCTGGAAGCAGCTTCGAAGAGTACCGTACTACAAGGGATAGACGCAGATTTGAAATTCAACAAACCTGAAATCAGGATCAGCATCGATCGTTTGAAGGCAAGTGAGTTGGGTGTAAGTGTACAGGACATTTCCCAAACATTGCAACTGGCATTGAGTAACCAACGTTTGGGTTATTTTACCAAGGAAGGAAAACAATATTCTGTTTTGGGCCAAGTAGAAAGAATCGATAGAGACGATCCCAACGATCTCAAAACTATTTTTGTGACCAATATCAGAGGAGAATCCATTTCTTTGATCAATTTATTAAATATCAGTGAAGATGTTACCCCTCCTACTTTGTATCACTTTAATCGTTACAGATCTGCCACCATCAGCAGTGGGTTGGCCGATGGCAAAACTGTAGGTGACGGCATCAAAGAAATTCAAGCCATTGCAGACAGTGTATTGGACAATACATTCACCACTTCCTTGTCGGGGGCATCCAGAGATTATGCAGACAGTTCAGGAAATACCTACTTTGCGTTTTTGCTGGCATTGGCGCTCATCTTCCTCGTATTGGCGGCGCAGTTTGAAAGTTTCATCGATCCGTTCACCATCATGGTTACGGTGCCGTTGGCGATTGCAGGAGCGGTAATATCGTTGTGGTTATTTAATCAAACTATCAACATTTTTTCTCAAATTGGGATGATCATGTTGATCGGACTTGTAACGAAAAATGGTATTTTAATTGTAGAGTTTGCGAATCAAATACAATTGCAAGGCGTGAATAAAGTGCAGGCCGTTATTGAAGCATCCACGGCTCGTTTACGTCCAATTCTCATGACCAGTCTTGCGATGTCGTTGGGCGCTCTGCCGCTGGCTTTGTCGTTAGGCGATGCATCTACCAGCCGCATACCACTGGGCATCGTAATTGTAGGCGGTATCATGTTTTCGTTATTGCTCACGTTGTTTATTGTACCTGCAGTTTACTCTTTCCTCAGCACGAAGAAAACCAAAAGTAAATTAGATACGATGGCAGAAGCAGCGGCTGGAGAACAAAAATATTAAGGATGAAAAAAGGAACACCCGTTTTAATAGCGGTCATTTTATTGGTCACCAGCTTTCCCGCACAGAGCCAGCAACTGCTGACTGTGGAAGAAGCAGTAGCCACGGCTATTAAAAACAACTACGATATTCAACTATTGAAAAATGATTCTTCGCTGGCTGCGTTGAACAAAAGTTATGCGAGAGCAGCTTTCTACCCAAGGGTAAATGCAAACACAGGCGTGGTGTTAAATAATAACGATACCCGACAAAAATTATCAGATGGATCCGAAAGAGGCGCTAGTGGTATTCGTTCAGATAATGTTCAAGCTTCCATCAATTTAAACTGGACGGTATTTGATGGCTTAAAAATGTTTGTGACCAGAGATAAACTAAATGAATTTGTAAGATTAGGTGAACTCAATATCAAAAATCAATTGGTAAATACAGTGGCAGAAGTGATCAGAACATACTACAACGTGGTACGCCAAAAACAACAATTAATAGCCATTGAAGAGCAAATGTCGCTCAACCTAGAAAGAGTGGAGCAGGCAGAAAAAAAATTAAAAGTAGGATTGGGTGCAAAGCCAGAAATGTTGCAGGCAAAGGTTGACCTCAACGCGCAGCGGGCGGCCAAGTTGCGCCAGCAAACGTTGATTCAACAGCTTAAAGAACAACTGAATTTGTTGATGGTTACCTCTAGAGATGCGATCTATGAAGTAGAAGACAGCATTCCTTTCAAAAACAATTTATTGGTCACTGAGATCCTGGAAGCAGCAGAAAAAAATAATCCATTGTTACAGGTAACTCAGCAAAATATAAAAATTGCTGAACTTACTTTAAAAGAAAACAAAGCAGATCGTTTTCCGATTGTTACCTTCAACAGCGCCTATAATTTTAACCGAACCAACAACCGTGTGGTGGTTAACAACTTCACCCCGCTCTTCAACAGAAACAGGGGTTTTAATTATGGGGCTTCCGCTACCATCCCTATTTTTAATAACTTCAATGTGAAGAGACAGATTGAAGCCACCAAACTCGATATCAGTTATCAGCAAACTTTGTATGATTACCAGAAATGGAGTATGAATATTGGGATCAGCAATGCTTACAAAGATTATGAATTGCAACGTAAAACCCTGCAGTTGGAAGAAGAAAATATTACATTGGCAAAAGAAAATGTGTACATCGCTTCAGAGCGTCTACGCTTGGGTGTTACTACCTACCTCGAACTAAGAGAAACACAAAAAAGTTTGGAAGATGCGTACAATCGTTTGATTGCAGCCAGATACGATACCAAGGTAGCAGAAACGGAGTTGCTGCGGTTGAAGGGAGAGTTGGTTCAATAGTCCGTACATTTTTATAGTTGATAACCATTCGGCAGATAGACGCGATTTGTAAAACTACTTTGGAAATCATCGTAGCCCCATCAACCTGATTCCATAACTTTGTAACAACCACCATTAACAAAATAACATGAACCCACTTATCGGAATCATCATGGGAAGCCACTCAGACCTTCCGGTGATGCAGGCTGCTGCCGACTTCTTGCAATCGATCAACATTCCCTACGAAATCAATATTGTATCTGCACATCGGACGCCTGATCGGATGCGCAGTTATGCGATGGAAGCACAAGGGCGTGGATTGAAAGTGATCATCGCAGGCGCTGGTGGCGCAGCGCACTTACCGGGTATGGTAGCTGCATACACTACCCTGCCAGTCATTGGTATTCCCGTAAAATCTTCTAATTCCATCGACGGATGGGATTCTATTTTGTCTATACTACAAATGCCAAACGGTGTACCTGTGGCTACAGTAGCTTTGAATGCCGCCAAAAACGCAGGCATTTTGGCAGCACAAATTATCGGCACCTACGACGCAATCGTAGCGGAGCAACTGTCTGCTTACAAAAAACAAATGGAGGAAGAAGTATTGGCCATGGGGAAAAAACCGAGGTAACCCTTCAAGCATTTACGGCTGTTCATTCAGAATACAAAACTCCTGTTCCAATGTAAGAGAATAAGCAAATAATTCATCGATCAATCCAGCTCCAAATTGCGCATAATAAGGTATAATATTGTCTACCCTTTCTTGTAATGAATGGTTGGGAAACAAGCTATTTTTTATTTTTTCTGCCTGCCTTTGTTTTGCTTCAAACTTTTTCTTCTCTGCCTTAATCATTTTTTTCTCCAACTGATCTATTTTCTTAAATGCTGCTTTAAGAAGCGCTTCTGTATGAGGAGCTAAAGTTGGATCAACAATGGAAGCCACTTTTTTTATTTGAAAATACGCATCGTGTAATTGCTGTTTTTCTTTAGTTAAGTCTAATTGCAAATTAGATGCCTGCTGCACCAATTGCAATTGAATCAAATGCAAAGGTTTAAAAAAATCGGTCACCTGTAACCCAAGCGCAACAATATTTGCGGTCGTTTGATGGTTTACCAATAAAAAAGAATTTCTCAATACCAATACTGGATAAGGAACTGCAGCAGCTGCAAATACTTTTTGCAATTCAAGCCAATAGGCCAATTCGCCGCCCCCGCCGATAAAAGCAATATCGGGCAGAATGGTTCCCTGAAAAACAGGTCTCAAAATAACGTTCGGACTAAACCTTTCCGGAAAAGCATCTAACTCTTCCACAATACTGGCTGAATCAAAAACAAGCTCTGTATTGTTGATGGCAAATTTATTATCCTTGTATTCAATGCGCTCGCGGATGTCATCCTTCAAATAAAACAGATTCAATTCCCTGCCCATTGTTTGCACCTTGTACTGTTCTGGAAAATTGGCCATTGTTTCTTTGACGGCCAGGTGAGAAAACTGTTCGTTTAATTCTTTTTCAATAACGGAAACGAACAAACGCTTTAAATCCGCATTATCCGGCAACACTATAATCAATCCGAATTTAGCAAACAATGCATGTACCATTTCGAGCGTAGCTTGTTCTATTTTTTTGCCGATGGTATAAGCAATGTTGATGATCTCCATGATCTCCTTTCCAAAAGGCGCCACGTTAATCTGACCTTCGATAGCTTGTATCATTTCCAAAAAAGGCCGATCGATGGTCATCCTTCCTACTGCCCCTTTCTGTTTGGTTTCCCATTCATACTTTTTACCGGCAACCGTTACCTGGCCCAGCTCTTCCAAATCGGCATCCTCACTGCCCATATAATATACAGGCACAAAATGGTATTCGGGCATTTTGTTGCTGAGTGTTTCTGCCAATTTGATGGCATGCAGTATTTTATAAATAAAATACAAATGCCCGGTAAAGATATTGGGTTGGTGCGCCGTGGTGATGGTAAAAGTATTCTCCAACAAGAGCAGGTCAACATTCGCTTGTACCTTTTCGTTGGCGGGAAGCTTGCTGTATTGGGATTTCAACGTATTTACCAACACGGCCCTATTGTGTATGGGGTGTTGGCTGTTTTGTATAGCAGCTTTTATTCCATCCAAAGCAGGCGTATGCTGATAAAATGGTTTCAGACTGGCTGCTGCTGCTACATAATCTGTAACAATAGAAGAGAATGCCTTCGTTTGTGCGTATGGAATGTTCTCCGCTGAAAATTTCATTTGCTGCTAAGAGTGATTTAAATTTATAGGAGCCCTTTTTAAACAACTTCTCCTTCCAGATCGTAATCAAAAGCTTTTGTAATTTTTACATTTACAAAATCTCCGATGACTAATTTTTTATTACTTTGAATGATCACTTCATTGTCAACTTCCACACTATCAAATGCTGTTCTGCCAAGATATCTTCCTGCTTCTTTTTTATCAATCATCACTTTAAAAACTTTTCCTACTTTTTCCTCGTTTTTTTCCAGTGAAATATCCTGCTGCACTTCCATGATCTCCTGGGCCCTTTCTTCTTTTTCTTCTGCAGAAACATTATCTACCAAACCGTGGGCACTCGTATCTTCTTCGTGGCTGTAAGTAAAGGTACCTACCCTATCGAAACGCATTTTTTGTAAAAACATTTTCAACTCTTCCACATCCGCTCTTGTTTCTCCGGGGAAACCTGCAATCAATGTGGTGCGCAAACAAATATCTGGAATTTTTTCTCTGATGGCTCCCACCAGGTCTTCCATTTCTTCGCGGGTAATTTGCCGCTTCATGGCTTTGAGCATTTGATTGCTGGCATGTTGGAGGGGAATATCCAGGTAATTGCAGATATTGTCGCGCTCTTTCATGGCATCAATGATCTCCATGGGAAATTTTGAGGGATACGCATAATGCAACCTGATCCACTCTAAGCCTTCTACATCCGCCAATGCATGCATCAGTTTGGGCAGTTCTCTTTTTTTGTAAATATCGAGCCCGTAATAAGTAAGTTCTTGCGCGATCAGCATCACTTCTTTTACGCCACGTTGTACCAGTTTTTTGGCCTCCTCTACCAATGATTCGATGGACCTGCTTACATGCGAGCCTCGCATCAACGGTATGGCACAAAAAGAACAGGTTCTGTTACAGCCTTCACTAATTTTCATGTAGGCGTAATGTTGTGGCGTACTCAGCAACCGCTCTCCTATTAGTTCGCCTTTGTAATCTGCCTCAAATCTTTTGAGGATTAAAGGCAGTTCCATTGTTCCAAAATACGCATCCACTTCGGGGATTTCAGCCTCCAGTTTTTGTTTGTAACGTTCACTCAGACAGCCCGTCACATACACTTTATCTAATTTTCCTCTCCGTTTCAATTCTACGTGATCCAGTATAGTGTTGATACTTTCTTCCTTTGCTTTTTCTATAAAACCACAGGTGTTGATGATCACAATATTGTGGTCTTTTTTGGCACTTTCGTGCACCGTATCAATTTCGTTGGCCAATAACTGTCCGCTCAGCACCTCACTATCTACCATGTTTTTACTACAGCCCAGCGTGATGATGTTAACCTTGTCTTTTTTAAACGTTTTTGTCTTCATATTAAGGGCGCAAAGGTAACAAAGAATAGGCTCATACAGTAAACAGCCCCGGGAATTCTGGGTTTAAACATTTTACTAACACAATTTCAGTTAAATGTGTAATAAAAAGGGGGGTCTACGACAAGCATTGTTTTAAAAAATTGTTACTTTTGGTTATGATTTGGAACGATAAAACCAGTTTGAGAGTAGCTATTTTAGACTTATACGAAGGTGTTGAAAATCAGGGAATGCGGTGTATAAGAGAAATTTTGAACCAATTTGGAGAATTTCACCATATGGATATTCAAAAAGATGAGTTTGAAGTGCGATTAGAAAATTCGGTACCTGATCTATCATACGATATATATATTTCGAGTGGGGGGCCAGGCAGTCCGGTCGAAAGCGAAGGCTGCGAATGGGAGTCTGCATATTTTGATTGGTTGCATTCGGTGGAGGAATTCAATGCCGACCCCAGCAACCCCATCAAAAAACAAGTATTTTTCATTTGTCATTCTTTCCAATTGGCTTGCCGCCATTATGGTATTGCTACTGTAAGCAAAAGAAAAGGCACTTCCTTTGGCGTGTTCCCTATTCATTATTTACACAATGCAGAGGAGGAGCCTACTTTTAAAGGATTAAAAGATCCATTCTATGCAGTAGATAGTAGGGATTACCAGGTAATACAGCCCAACCACCAGCTCATCCGTTCCATGGGTGGTTCGATTTTGGCCATAGAAAAAAACAGGCCGCACGTCCCACTCGAAAGAGCAATCATGGCAGCCCGTTTCAGCGAAAACATGATTGGTACACAGTTTCACCCAGAGGCAGATGCCGCGGGCATGACGATGCACCTGCTTACAGAAGACAAAAAGAAAACGGTGATCGAAAACCATGGAGAGGAAAAATGGAAATCGATGATCTAAAAATTAAACGACCCTGACAAAATTATATATACTTACTCAAGGGTGTTGCCAAACTTTTTGCAACAAGCCATTCACAAAATGCAACCTGCAGAAGTGTAGCAGAGATGACTTCGGTAGAACTTGCATCTACCCGATCCTTTAAAAATATTTTAATGGACCTTATAGTCTCCATTTGTTTCGTTATTTTTATTCAACTTTCACTTACAAAAAGTTGATTATGCAAAAAGACCTCCGCCAGGCATTTAACGATCAGTTTACTGAAGAAAAATACCAGCTATACATGGAAGAAATTGAAAACCTTCACCCTGGTGCATTGGATTTTAGAAATGCAGAAACGCCGATATTTATTCCAAAAGATTTCACAAAAAAAATGCTGGATGCCTGCGAGAACATCCTTGATGTGATCACAGCAGATAATTTCAAATCACTCACCGACCGAAGTATCCCAACTAATATTCAAGTACCAGGGGAAGATGACTATCCGCAATGCCTGGTGTTTGATTTTGGTATTTGTGAAAATGAAGAGGGCGCTCTAGAACCCCAGTTGATTGAAATGCAGGGATTCCCTTCCTTGTTTGCATTTCAGGCTTACCACAGCGAAATTACTGCGAGATACGCCAACCTGCCAGATACGCATTCCGGTTACTTGAACGGATACACGAAGGAAAGCTACATTGATTTACTGAAGGAAATAATTGTTGGACTACACAATCCAGAAAATGTGGTACTTCTCGAAATCTTTCCAGAACAACAAAAAACAAGGATCGATTTTTATTGTACCGAAAAATTATTAGGTATTTCAACAGTCTGCATCACTAAATTAATAGCGGAGGGTGAGCAACTGTATTACATGAACGGAGACATTAAAACGCAGATTCATAGAATTTACAACCGAATTATCTTTGATGACCTTGATCAACAACAAAACCCTGGACCTATCATTGACCTAAGCAAAAAATACAAAGTGGAGTGGGTGCCGCATCCCAATTGGTTTTATCGTATTAGCAAGTTTACTTTACCATTTATAGACAATCCGTATGTGCCAGAAACTTTTTTCTTAAATGAAGTAACACAGCCAGTGGCATTAAACGAATTTGTATTAAAGCCCTTGTTCTCGTTTGCAGGGATGGGCGTTGTGATAGACGTAACCCAAGAGGACATTGATGCTATTAAAGATCCGGAGAATTGGATTTTGCAACGCAAAGTGAATTATGCATCGGTGATCCCTACTATGGATGAACCTGCGAAAGCAGAAATAAGGTTGTTTTACTTTTGGAAAGAAGGAGCGAAAAGACCTATTGCCGTTCAAAACCTGGCAAGGTTGAGTAAAGGAAAAATGATTGGTACGCGCTACAACAAAGATAAAACATGGGTAGGCGGCAGCATTGCATTTTTCGAAAAATTTTAATGAACTGAATAATAAATATGAAAAAAGGAAATAGCAGGTTTGAACATTACCTGAAAAAAATAGAAGCGTTGTTGGAAGATGCTGTTAAAGATCCTAATCCGGCTTTGTGGTTGTATAGCCACGATGCCCGCACCCCACTGTTCATGCTGGAAGGGCTGAGTAGATTGTATGAAGGATTGCACAATAAGAAAAAGTTCGGAAAACTAAAAGAGCATTTTAAGCTGTTGGAAGATGGAATTGGGCAAATTGATTATTACGAATATTATGCTAAAATATTCCTGGAGAGCCCAACCATTCCCGTTCATGTCAGGGAATACGTGCAGGCACAGGCCCGAGAAAAAATTCAACGCCTCAACGACTTGCTGGTATCTGAAAAATGGATCACAGAAGGTAAAAAAAGATTAGCAAAAATCAGAAAATCCCTGAATAAAGCCGACTGGATGAACCAAAAAGAAGAAGTGTTCGCCATCCGTTCTTTTTATGAAAAAGAAATCAACAGCATTCACTCATTTGTAAAGCAAGCCAATGGTCAATTTACGCACATGGAAAATCAGGTGCATGAATTCAGAAGAGACGTGCGGTGGTTAAGTATTTATCCGCAGGCTTTACAAGGAATGATACAGCTCAGCAACAGCGGCCTTTCAGAAAATGCTACGGCTTTTTATTGTACAGAAGACATTGTGAACTCTCCCTACAATGTAATGCCCGACGCGGGTGATCAGCATTGGTTTTTATTGTTGGAGAAAAATTATTTCTATGCCCTGAGTTGGGTTATTGCAGCCATCGGCGACTTAAAAGATCAAGGGCTGCAAGTGTTTGCGGTAACAGAGGCCTTGCAACAAGTTGACCAGCTTTCACAAGAGGAAGCTCATCAGAAAGCATTTGAAATGTTGGGTGTGAGTGCCGACTTCGAAACCAATATTTTAGAAAAAGCTTCGGGTATTGTTCATGAATACATTGACAATGGATACCTTGACCGTTTGATTTATCATACTGCTTATATCAAAGCATCGGCAGTGTCGGAATAAAAAATAAAAAAGAGTGCTATTTACAGCACTCTTTTTTTGACATAAATATTGCTTTAAAAACAGCAGTAAACAAAACGATAATTTTCAGTTTAATTGTTTTCATGATCAAAATGCATTGAAGATGTTATATTCAAGTCTGAGTAAAAAACCGCGGTCAGCTGTACGCTTCAGGTCATTGATCATTGGGAATCGATAACCTACATCTATTCTCACTTTACTAAATAATATCAGTTGTACGGAAGGTGCCAGATCTAAAAAACTGCTACCCGTTTCCCAATTGGTTTGTCCCAACATTTCCACCATCAGATTCATATTGGTTTGATTGTAGCTGGTATAAGTTTTAGGTAGCATCAATTTTCCGACTGATAAAGTATAGCCAACGGCGTTGCGATTGTTATTGGCATAAATAAATTTATTGCCTTTTCCATTGTCGGCTGCATACATGTGGGCCAGAGAAGCAGAAAGCGCCACTTTTTTGATGAGCTGCGTTGCAATCACGCCCGTTTCCACCCCACTGTTATGCCCAAACAAATCAATAGCTGGTTGGTGCACGTCACTGGTGTTGTAAGATAGTCGGGTATATGCAGCCATTCTAAAATGCTTGTTCACCTCATCCACACTGAAAAAACGGTATTTGTAATAGAGTGCTCCTCCCTCCGTTATCAGTTTGGTGTTTCTGTTGCTCAAAAAAACTTGTCCATGTAGCATCGACTTTTTTGAAATGCCGATCATCAATTCTGGTACGCTGTGGAAGTTATATTGTTCTTTATTGGACACCTGTTGCATCAAACTGTTCGTCAGTCGGAAACCTATACTTTTTGCAGCCATATTACTGGCTGGTTCTGTGTACACATAAAGCTCCTGCCCTTGTGCATACATCCCTAAAAAGCATAGGAGTGTATTAAATAAAATAGTTCGCATGTTTCAATATAATATAAAACCGATAGTAACGATTACCATTAGTTTTGGGTGATTTATAAAAGGGTTACATGGTACATTCTGCTACCAGCAATCATACCAGATGATGCACAACAAGCAGCAGCCACCCCGGTTTTGTAACAATCCATTGGGGTGAGTGATGAATTCTTCTTATAAATTTTACTAGACACATAGCCTTTGTCTAATACCTGAATTTGTTGTACCCCATTGAGTGTTTGCTCTTTTCCATTCAGGAAATGAAGATTCATTCCGGCAAATGGAAGGTGCTCGTCTTTCAACAGCTTTACGTTATTAAAGAATACATCGGCAGTAAGTTTTGATACAAAAAAACCTGCATCCTCTACCTTCTTCTTTAGTTCATCGAAATTAACCGCAGCATTATTTTTAAAACTGATCTCAAACGTAGAGGTGCTGATATTACTCATTACTTTTTCTACATTGTCTAATGATTTCAACGACTTATTGATAGCATTGCTACACATGCTACAGGTGAGTCCACTTGCTTGTAAACTTACCTTGGTTATTTGCGCCTGGCCGTTTGCAGCCATCAGCACCGCTATGATGAAGAATAACTTTTTCATACTTGAAAAATTTGAGAAAATAAATGGAAAATGGTTTCAATTTCACCGATACTGCAACCGTTTAGTAAATTGTATTTACCAAAGGGTGCAACATCAGCGAATAATTGTAATTTAAAAGTGGTGTTATTTACAGCAAGATTTGTCTTTGCAGCAATTTTCTGCCTTACAACTGACGTTGGCAGAACCACAAGTTTTGTTGGTGCAGCAAGCCGCTGTTTCGGCAACTTTTCTTTCGTATTTGCAGCAGCCGTGTAGTTTGTTATACACTTTATCCGGAGCAGTGAAATCTTGTGTATCGTAGCCGCTGTTGGCTATTTTTTGTTGTATTTTTTTGGCGTCTGTTTTATCAGCTGCGTAAGTAATTTTTAGTTCTTTTGATTCTTCGTTCCAGTTCGCAGTAGCGGCACCAGCCTTGGTAGCTGCTGTTTCGATGGTTTCTTTACACATCCCGCAATTGCCCCATACTTTGATGGTTTCTTCTTTCAAATTGGTTTGTGCAAATGTTTGCTGAGGGTAGCAAATAAAACTAAATAGTACGGCGAAAATTGATAATACTTTCATGATGGTGAATTTTATAAAATGAATGTTTTTTTGAAAAGCGTTTACACGCAAGGATTGTTATAGCAGTCCGCTACAATCCCGAATTACAAATATTCAAATTACAATCTAAACACCCCATGTAGGATTCTGGCAGGGGCCTTGGTATAATCAGGTGGGGAATGACCAACGGGGAAAGCAATAGCTTCGTTGGAAGGTAGTTGCCAATCGTAAACAGGATAAGCATTGGTAATAGCTAGTGCTCCTATTTGGAATGAATACTCAACGACGGCTTTTTTGTGACTGTCTTCTAATTTAAACAACTGGTGTTCATCGCTGCAGCATCCTTTTTTGCTTTCTTCCTTCATACCGCAGCGTCCACATTTTTTATCAGATACCTGATAAAAATCTACACCAGCCTTTTCCCCCATACAATAATGAATTTCCATGGCAATGCCGCTAGACACTGTCATGTACACCATCGTTAATAGGAAGAGAAATAACTTTTTCACTGTGCAAACTTAGTAAAAAAAAGGAAATTAGCTGTTAAAATAAGCCCATATTTATGTTTGAGGCTTTAAAATCAGATAGTAGAGCTGTTTAGTTCACAAACCACCACCTCACGCCAAAACGAAAGATCATGCCTTGGGTGGGAATCAATGGAGCCGCAAAGTTGTTGTTCACAAAGCCGAAACCGTTTTTAAAGCTAATGGTATTAAGGTTTTCGAGGCGTAGAAATCCCGAGAAACTTTTGATCCGGAAGTGCAGAAAAGCATGCACATCTGGCAAATTGCGGAGCGTAAAAGTATCCTGAGTTACAAATTGGCCCACCAGTGGCGAATAGGCGTATGCTTTATAAGGGGTGAAATATCGAACTTCTAATCCTGTACTCAGACTGAGGTTTTTGAAAAGCTGCCCTTCATAAGCCAATCTGGCCCTGGTATAAAGCAACGGAACCCGGATGGGTGCACTAGGATCTGTTTGTTGCAAAGTAGCATCTGCGTATAGAAACCATTTTTTTGATAAGGCAATTTTTTTGGATGCCGACAGTTGTAATAGGTTGATGAGCTTGCTACTTTGTATGGTTTGGTATCGATTAAAAAAGTAACTGTAGTTGGCGATCAGGTGGTTACTAAAAGATAAATTCACAAGAGGGTTGGTGGCTGTAGCTCCAAAACTGATGATGTTTTCTTTGTTAAAACTATTATTGTTGTTTCCTAAATTAAACGAAGACCTGCTGTCGAAAATAAAAGAAGGGGTTCTGTTGGTATTATTAAAAAACAAGCGAACATCGCCCAACTTTTTATTTAGAAAGCGATTGATGCTGGCGGATACGTTGTAATCACCGGTGTTAAATCCATTGAGATAGAATTCTCCTTTGAGCTGCATTTCCCATTTCCTGTTCCTGGTTCGGTTTCTGTATTCGCCATGCAAACGGATGTTGTAAAAATTGAGTTCGCCATTACTAGTAGTTCCATTGATGTTTTGCAAACTCACCCCTGCTTTTATAAATTGAGCAGGGTTTTTTGGATCAGGAAATGAAATCAAAGAAAAATCGTTTTCCATCAACCGCCATTTTTCGGCAGCTACAATGGTATCGGTGGCACCTACAAAACTAATGTTGTACCAGTCTTTATAAATACCAGGCTCTGCAACCTGGTCTCTGAAAGTGAACTGCTGCATGTTGTAAGTGAATGCGTGTTGGATGCGAAGTTTGGGGTAGAACAAATATTCGGTGGTAGAATCGTTGATAGCAACAGAATCTTTTTTACCCAAATCATAACTCTGCTGCAAATAAATTCCTGAATTGCGGTAAATATTTCCAGTAATAATATTGGTTGAAAAGGGATTGGGAGAAAACTGAGATTGGTTACCCAGATTTACATCAATACTAAACCTGTCTTTCGCATTGGGGTCAAGAATGGAAGAGTCATTTTGAATGCCGCCATTCTCTGCCGAACGAATAGTGTTGCTGAGTAAAACGAAAAAATTATTATAGCGTTTTTTTTTGCTCTGGTAATTTGAAAAAAAACGAACACTGTTGTGGTTGTTGTTTTGGTTTACGAAGAACCCCGGGGCATTGATGAGCCTATAATCGAATCCGGCATTAAAATTTGGTTTTATATTTTGGGTATGTTGGGCCATCACCATTTGTTCTTGACCAGATGCCAGTTGATACCCTAATAAAGAAAAAGGACGGGTGGTTTTGTAAAACTTTGTCTCTTCTAAGGTAAACTTATAAATGTCGAATGCATGTAAGCCTGCGTCCCAACCCGCTTTTGCAAAGGGCTTGTAAAGGAGCGAGCTGGCAGCGGCACCATTGTTGCCCATGTACAAATAGGACATAGGTATGGGAAAATAAACATCAATGTTATTGATGGATGAATCAATCGTATATCTTTTCAAAGCATCCAGTAAACGATAACTGATGGTGATAGAATCTTTCAGATCATCTCTTTGTTGAAAACCCGTATTACCCGTATCTTTTTTCTGACGAATATCACGCAACTCACCTCCCAAGCGGCTGGGGTCGAGTGGCATTGCCGTAGGCTCTTGTGATTTCACAGCACCTGCAACAAATAAACAAATAAAAAAAAGAACGCTGTATTTCATGGCAGTTTTATAACTGTGCAATCATTTCTTTAAAGATATGTGTTAACTTAGGCTCAGCTTCTTTCGCAGCTTCCAACACTTCTTGATGGGTGATTACATTCTCTTCTTCTCTGATGCCCAAATCAGTGATTACACTGATGGCAAATACGGGTAACCCCATATGCACGGCGGTAATCACTTCTTGTACAGTGCTCATGCCTACTGCATCTGCACCCAGTATGTGTACCATTTTATACTCTGCCTTTGTTTCAAAAGTTGGACCAGTAACCCCAATATACACACCGGTTTTAAGATCATAGCCGGCAGCCACACCAATAAGTTTTGCTTTATCGATGAGGCTTTTTTTATAAGGCTCTGTCATATCGGGGAAACGGGTACCTAGTTCGTTCAGGTTTTTCCCAATCAAAGGATTTACTTGAAACTGGCTGATATGGTCAGTGATGATCATTAAATCACCTACTTTAAAACTTGGATTGGTTCCGCCGGCAGCATTGCTCAGCATAAGTTGCTCGATGCCCAGCATCTTCATTACCCGAATGGGAAATACCACTTCTGCAGCATCATAGCCCTCATAAAAATGAAACCTGCCGGCCATCACTATTACTTTTTTTCCACTCAGTTCGGCAAAAATCAGCTTGCCGCTGTGCCCTTCTACCGTACTCACAGGGAAATGAGGAATGTCACCATACGGAATCTCTTTTTCTATGTTGAGTTCCTTTGTAAAACTCCCCAGTCCACTTCCCAAAACTATTCCCACCTGAGGTTTAACGGCGATGATGTTGCGGATGTACGCAGTAGCTTCATTGATTTTTGTCATCATATAAATATCTTTCAAGAGGTTTAAAAACTTACAAAAGTAAGGGAAAACCATGTAAGGAAGCTTCGATTTAGTAATCTGATTGGATTTGGAAAACCTAACAGGGCAACCTTGCTTTTTAGGCCAAATCAAGTAGCCGGTTTATTTAGTTTTTATTTATCTTCGTCAAAATTTTTTACGATTATGAATTTGCACGAATATCAAGCCAAAGAGCTATTAAAAAAGTACAATGTTCCTGTTCAGGAAGGTGTTGCATGTAGTACACCTGGCGAAGCAGAAGAAGCATACAGACAGATACATACCCAGTATGGTAGTAAATTTGCGGTTGTAAAAGCACAGATACACGCTGGCGGCAGAGGGAAGGGCACCATAGTAGGAAAAGATCAGCGTGGTGTGGCTGTAGGTAAAAACGCAGAAGATGTAGTAAAAATTGCGAGCAACCTTTTGGGTGGTACATTGGTAACCATTCAAACAGGTGATGCAGGAAAATTAGTGAACAAGGTGTTAGTAGCACAAGATGTATATTACGAAGGACCAAACCCAGTGAAAGAATTTTATCTTTCCATTTTACTTGATAGAACCAAAGGTCAAAACGTGATCATGTACAGCACTGAAGGTGGTATGAATATTGAAGA
>JBBSDF010000033.1:0-42602 GCA_038249665.1 Chitinophagales bacterium | reverse complement strand
TCCCTTTTGCTTTTTGAGCTATACTTTTTGCCACATCACGATAGTTCTTATCTTGAAATTCTTCAAAATAAATTTGAAAAGAATCTCTGTTAATATCGAGTAAAAGAATAGCTGCAGATCCTTTTTCTGTTTCTTCATCAATAAACTCTCCGTTGGTGGTACAACCGAAAATACTGATGCCGGAAGCATCCAATAAATTACTAATGGAAATTCTATCGAGACTTTTTGAAATAAAACAAATAGCAAGCGTTGGTTTAAAGCCTTCTTCCATGCTTTTTTCCAATGATACCATTACTTCTTCAAATGATTTTCCTTTGATTGATTTTGCTTTCATGTATTTTTTATTTTTCTTTTAATGCTACCCAGCTATTAGTTGTAGAATGAAATTCATGTTTACCATTTACTCCTCTCCCAAATTCCCCGTAAGAATAAAATCCGGCCATGGGTGCATTCCAAACATCTTTCAACCCTTCATTATCCATTTTGGCCATGGGACCGAGTGCTGCAAGCCGTCCTGCACAAGAAAATATTAGCAGTGCATCAGCATTTACATCTGGTTGCTTAGACTCTTTAAGTTGGGTTGCTTGTTGAACGATTGTTTCCATGATATCGAAATCGGGAGGGGTAGAAAAACGAAATCTGGAGCCTTGTTTTACATTTGTCTCAAATGTGAGTGCCTTGCTTACTTTATCAAATCTTATTGGGTTGCACATTAAAGGTTCTCTGTTTTCCCTTTCTATTTGAAAAGGATACTGGTTGCCCAAGTTTTCAAAAAACTGAAGTTGTGTATCGTAATTGGGAACAGCAGTGCCGAGATAGCGCATATATACATCAAGCGCTGGGTTGTCATCGATTGTGTAAACAGTATTGCCTTCACTTTTTGTAATAGTTTTTGAAACGCCAATGGGTTTCCAACCGGAGATTGCCATGCCGTGTAAATTAATTTTATCAGCATCTAATACTAATGCAACCATTCCATAAGCAGTAGAATTATTATTAGTAAAAACATAGGAACCAGTAAAACTTAAATCATCGCCTGCCATGCCGCCAAACAAATTAAATTCTTTGACTAAAGCTTTCTCCATGTTTCGAATAATGGCATCTCCATCAATCATATTACCATCGGCCGTTAGTGATGTAGTAAGAAGTATAAAAGAAGGGTTTTGAAATGCTAGCAAAGCAGATTGTGCCAATTGTATTGCCGCATCATCTAATTTTCTTTCCTCTATGTTATTAAAAAGTATTTTGTAATAATTTTTGTTTAAGTCCAATAAAAGAATCACAATCGAGCCCTCATCTTGGTATCCATCAATAAATTCAGTACTTGAAGTAGCATACATTACATCAATATTATTTTCAGTGAGCACTGCACTTATCGCATCTCTATCTTGTTTAATGGAGATGAATACAAATGCAACATTTGGTTTGTATCCATCTGACATGCAATGTTCCAAAGCAACTTTAACTTCATCTATTGATTTTCCTTTGATTGATTTCGATTTCATGATTATTTAAATTTGGATAAATGCTATAATGTAAACTCGTTTTTACTAACACCTACCGTGTATGTTTTTCTAAACTCTCTATTCTTTTTACTACTTTCCTCATTTTACTCTTTGCAGATCTAGGTCGTGAAAATCAAAACTGAAATCTATATTGGGCGAAATCCCTTTCATCTGTATACTTTTACCCTTCCCGTTTTTATCCATAGTAAATGTTGCCAACGCATCCGCTGGCATATCTTGGTATTCCCATTTGATGGCAAAGCTGTTGTCTTTGTAAAATGACATTGGACCATTCAGCTTAGGAGAACGGTAAGATTTAAACCAGAGCTGGTTTCCTTTCATAAATATTTCAATATTGCCAAACCAATTATCTTTATAAATACCGATATAATTTTGCTGATTGATCTTTATATTTTTGGCGGCCTCTACGGTTTCCCAAACTTTTTTGGTAACTGCATCTCCCTGATCCTGGTTTGTTTCCATACTGCTGGCATATAGAGTTGTCCAGTCTAATTTCGCTACAGCTAGGTAGCTATCAACTATGCTGTTGCTCACCGCGGAGAATAAAGCGCCGCCGCCATTTTCTGTATTGGTAAGCACCACTACACCTAGTCCAATATCGGGTAGTAGGGTTACTTTTGATAACATACCAGGTAAGCCGCCGGTGTGTGATACATTCAATTGGCCTTTCATGTCTTGTAGAAACCAGCCCAATCCATAGCCAGAAAAGTGCGTATCATATCTTGGCGAGGGGCCTGTTGGCATTACCGTGTAAGTTTGCCACATCTCTCTTTGTCTTGCTTCTGTAAACAGTTTTTTTTCTAAGTTGTCACCATATTTTCCTTTGTTTAACTGCATCAGCATCCATTTGCTCATATCCTCCACGTTCGATAAAATACCACCCGCCGCTCCATTTACTATTTCTTCAAATAGTTCAATGGTTTTCATTTTACCATCTTCGGTTAGGGTAGAATGAGGGATGGCTAAAGTGCTTTTATCTGCTACTTCTTTCAGGGCCGTAAAAGATTGATTCATTTGAAGGGGCTCCATAATTCTGTTGGTCACAAATTTTTCCCAGCTCATGCCACTCACGCGGGCAATCACTTCACCCGCTACAAAATAAAGTTGGTTGTCGTAATCAAATTGTGTCCGAAAAGGAGAGGTAGGTTTAAAATATTGAAAACTATTGAGAATGTCTTTGATGGTAAAATCGGTTCCATCCGGAAAAAACATTAAATCACCCACACCCAAGCCCAGGCCGCTGCGATGGCAAAGCAGGTCTTCGATCATAAAATTTTCTGTTACATAATCGTTGTACATTTTAAATTCAGGAATATGCTTTTTTACTTTGTCTTTCCAGGAAAGTTTTCCATCATCAATTAAAATAGCTAAGGCTGCTGTTGTAAATGCTTTACTGTTGGAAGCAATCTGAAAATTGGTAAACTCATCTACAGGCGCTTTTGTGATCATTGACTTTACGCCATATCCCTTTTTATGAATCACCTTACCATCTTTTATGATGGCAACTGCAACACCTGCTACTTTAAATTTGTCTAAAGCGTTTTGTACTAATGAATCTACCTGCGTTGTAGTAAGTTGTGCATTTAGGCCGTTGATGATTAGTAACAGCATAGCTGCTGAAAACAAAATACGGACATTTAATTTTTTCATGACGTTGTGTTTTAGGTTATTAATTGTTTTCATTTGCCTTTAAAACCCGTAGAAAATTTCCGCCTAAAATTTTGCCTATATCTTTTTCGCTGTAGCCTTTTTCAACCAAGGCTTTTGTTATTAAAGGATATGTTGCTACATCGTCTAATTGTTGAGGTGTAATATTTATACCATCAAAGTCGGAGCCCAGGCCAACATAGTCAAAGCCTACTAATTTTGCTATGTAATCAATATGGTCTATAAGCATAGATAAAGGCGGACGCATGCTGTTGGCTTCTGCCGTATACTTGTGATACAAAGAATCCATGGCGTAAAACTCAGGAATGCCTTCTTTTGTTAATGCATCAAATTCTGCTGCATGCTTTGCAAAAAAAGCAGTTTCTTTTTTATCAAAGCTGCTATCAATAAAACCGGGGTGGAAGTTGACCTGTATCACACCCCTGTTTTTAGCAATAGCTTTTATCTGCTCGTCTTTTAAATTACGACGACTATGCACCAGTGTGTACACTGCGCTATGTGATGCAATAACGGGTTTTGTAGTTAATTCCATTACATCCCAAAATGTATGGTCGCCTACATGGCTCACATCTACCATCATTCCCAATTCATTCATACGATGAACAACTTGTTTACCAAAATCAGTAAGCCCTTTGAGCGGCAAATCTTTTCCACTGGTTTCATCAGCAGCACTGGTTGCCCATGATGGTGCGATATTGTGTGTTAAGGTTAAGTACCTGGCTCCTCGTTTATACAATGCATCCAGTTTGTGGAGATCATCTTCTATCATATGACCGCCCTCCACACCAAACATGGCAGCAATTTTATGTTGCTTCACTGCATTCACCAATGCTGCATCGTTGGTAACTTTTACGATCTTATCCGGATTGCGGGCCACAACCCCCTCTAAACTATCCATTTCTCTGTTAGCATAGGCGTATGGGTTTTTTGCATCGCCATCGCAATACACAGAAAATATCTGCACATCAACACCGCCTTTTTTCCAACGGGCCAGGTCGCTGTGTGTTTTACCGGTAAGATCCTGGTCGAAGACAATTCCTAAATCTACGGCTCTCATTAAAATATCATTGTGGGTATCTACCACAATAGCCTTGCGGTGTATTTTTTGATACAGTTGTGCATGGAGTATCTGCGTAAACAAAACAGCGATTAATATTAATCTCATTTTAATTTTTATCATTTTAATTTTTTTATTCTTTTCACCTGGGTCTAATAGCGGAGATCTGAAAATTCAATGCATTAAAACGAAACGCTTGCAGGTTGGTCGCTTTTGCCATTTTATGATACTGTGCAGCAAACGAAATATTTCCAAGTCCGGCAATTCGTACTGCATAGGCTTTATTTGCTTTCTCACCGACCACGGGGCCATGTTTAGAATAAGCAAGTGTAAGATTCTGCTGTTTTAAGCTGCCATCTTTTTGCAACAATTTGATTGCTACTGTCTTTTTTCGAAATGTTGCTGTTTTGCCATCCAGCAGGTAACCACCTTCTTGCAACGTTAACTCATACCGATCCGAGGCATCAATTGTATTTACGGTATGCGTCCAACCCAGGTAATCGTTAAAGGCAAAGTTGAGGGTAGGCATACCCACCAACGAAACTCCGTAAGCGTTAAAGCCTGGCGAGGTTAAATGTGCTTCAAAAAATAAATAAAAATTGCTCCAGGGAAGATGCGGATTGGTGACCAACATAGCATGTTTAGTAGCTGACTTGGAAGGAGCAATTGCATAAGCGTTGGAGCCGGGCGCTAGCTGCCTCGTCATCTCGCTAATATCATCGGCTACTAAAAAATCAAAGTAAATGACTTTGGCCACGTGTGCCAACACATCAGTAGCAACAATCGGCAATGCTTTTTTTACGCTGCTTTCAATGTTTGTACTATGCGCTTTTGCATAGGCATTCATACCATTTACAAAAGCATCTAAATTTATTTTATCTGCGCCCCTTTGTTGTTTGTAATGGCTCTTTGCCGAATCCGGGAGGTTAAATAAATGAATTAATTTATCCGATTCCAGGTATTCTTCGCCCCAATATTCCGCGGCCCGGCCCCGGGCTTGTCCGCACAATTGCAGAATCAAGTTGGCATGGTTGTGCATTTGTGCCCATCCAAAAGCATAGTACATTTCTGCTTCGTTGCGGGCATCCACATGAGGTACGCCGTAATTGTCCCAAATAATTTCTGTCTTTTTTTGCGCTAAAACACCAGTGGGCGAACAAATCAGGAAAAAGAGCGAGATGGTGATTGTTTTTTTCATTATAAGGTGTATTTGGTAAATACCTTTTTTCAGTTGTGCCTACAGGGCCTGTTTAGTTTCTCCGATCAGTTTTATCACTTTTCGAATGTTGTATTGGGATCGTTGTTCCAATCCAATCAGCGCGATTTAGTACTCCTTCATTTTCATTTTTTCAAAATGAAAAGCACTTGTTACATTCCTTCACGCCGATGATTCAATGCATATACCCTGTAAACACAAGCCTTGTACAAGGCACATTATAAACGATATCTTCTGCAGGCAATATCATTTTCATAACGGCGATGATCATTTATACTCCGCTTAATTGTATCAGATAGTTTGGCGTAGTAGAATGATCTTTAGATCGATTACCGGTACATCTTACAATCAATTTTCTACAACGCCCATGATAATCGTTACCCCGCCTGTTGCAAAGTTTGACAGATCAGCCGCCATAGCCTGTCCTTCAGGCGATCCCATAGCCTGCTGCATTTCTGCGGGTCCGGAAAAATACAGTTCCGCCATGCGGTAATAGGCTGCAGCCGTTCCATCGGGATTCGACAAAAACTTTGTAAACTCTGATTTTTCTACCCCCTGCGTTTTTGCAGCCAGCGGAAGATGTGTTTCGGAATAATACTTTTCAAATGCTTCTGCATCGGTGGGGTGTCCATACAGGACTGTTGCTTTGATCATACAATTGTTTTTAGTTTGAGTGTACATATTGTTTGCATGCAATTATTTTTCTTTAAGCACTACAACGCAGCAGGTATTGTTGTGAAATTCGTGTTTGCCCGTTTTAGATTTTCCAAATTCCCCGTAGCAGAAAAAACCAACCATGGGTGCTTCCCACACCTGTTGAACCCGTTCTAGTTCTTCCCGCATCATTAAACCAAAGGATAAATGCCTGCTGATACACGAAAACATAATCACGGCATCTGCTTCCGCTTGTTTTTCATTTTTTATTTCAACACATTCTTCCACTACTTTGTCAATGGCATCAAAGTCGGGAGGTAAAGAAAAGCGAATCTTTGACCCCTGTGGCACATTGCCTGCGCATATCAATGAACGATCTTCTTTATTGGCAAACATGGCTGTACGCATCACAGGTGCTACATTTTCTCTTTCTAGTTGCAAAGGGTAATACGCGCCGATATGAGTTACCACATCTTTGCCAGAGTCGAGGTCAATATCTACTCCGAGATATTTTATTACCATATCAAGGGCTGGTTTATCGTCAATTGTGTACACAATATTGCCGCTGCTTTTGGTCACTCTTTTAGTGGTACCGATCGCTTTCCATCCACAAGTCGCAATTCCATTAACTGCTATTTTATCTTCATCTATAATGATGGCCAACAGTCCATTGACACTGCTTTTACCATTGGTAAAAACAAGAGGGCCTGTTAATACAAGATCATCCCCTGCCATTCCACCAAAAACAGTAACTTCTTTGCCGAAACCTGCTTCAATTCCTTCAATGATCTTTTCTCCATCAATATGTAACCAGCCGCTTGCAATAATAAATGCCGGATTGGGAAATATTTTTTTTGCTTCTATTCCAAGCCTTGTAGAATTTTCAAGTGTGGTGGTATGTTCACCAGTTTCCAGAAACATAAGTTTGAAATAATCCGGATGGATGTCCAGCAGCATCATGACAATACCTCCTTCACCAATTTCACCATCAATAAATTCGCCAGAGGTGGTAGTTCCAAAAATTTGTATACCTTCTTTGTTCAGCAGGCCCACGATCGTATCCCTATTCTGTTTGATTGATATAAATACAACGGCCAGTGTGGGTATGAAACCATCGGTCATACTTTGTTGCAAAGCGGTTTGAATTTCTTCGGTTGATTTTCCTTTTATTGATTTAGCTTTCATGATAAGTCTTTGAATTTTTTATTTCTCTTTTAATGCTACCCAACTTACCGTAGTTCCATGAAATTCACACTTACTATCATCCAGCTTTCCAAATTCACCCAGAGAGAAAAAGCCGATCATTGGTTTATTCCAGGTGGCGGCCAATCCTTCTATTTCTGACGAAATCATTGGGCCAAATGTTCCAAGCCTGCCTACACAGGAAAAAACGATCAATGCATCCGCCTGCGGCATATCCTTTTCTTTTATGATCCTCGTACTTTCGATAACCGTATCTATCACATCAAAATCAGGTGGCAGTGAAAAACGAAAAATTTCTCCTTCTTTCACTTCTCCGCCTGCCATAATAGATTTTTCGGTTGTATTCCAAAGTAACAATGGCTTCATTATAACACTTCCATTTGCTCTTTGAAACTGTAAAGGATAACCCAGGTCCGAAGGAATCAATCCTTCCGCTTTTGTATCGAATATAGCATTCCCCAAAAATCTTTGGATCACATTCATGGCGGGCTCATTGTCGATGGTATAGATCCAGGAACCCTCACACTTTGTTATTTTTTTCTCCGTTCCTACGGGTTTCCATCCTGAAACAGCCAGGCCATTTATTGCAATTTTATCCTGGTCAATTACGAGCGCAATCATTCCGGCTTTGCTGGATAAATCATTGGTAAATACAATGCCTGAAAAATCAGCCGGATTGCCAGCTATACCACCCATCACAGTAACTTGTTGGCCCGCTGAATCCATAAGGCCGCTGACCAGCTCGTCTCCCGACATTCTGAAATCAGCAGATGAAATGATGAAGCCGGGATTTTTAAATGCGTGAATGCCTGCTTCACCAACCTGCCGCGCCGCTTCATAGGCAGAACTGGATTCATAATTTTTTAACACAATGCTGAAATACTCAGTTGACATATCCAGTAATAAAACAACAATATCATCTGGTTCAATTCCATGTTCCGTAAATTTTTGTGATGTGCTGGCCCCGAAAATTACAATGCCTTGTTCATCCAATAGGGTACGTATTGGTTCTGCATTTTCAATGGTACTTATAAAAACGATTGCCAACGTTGGCTTATAGCCACCATTCATACTTAGCTGTAATGCAGCTTGAATTTCTTGAACTGATTTTCCTTTGATTGATTTTGCTTTCATTTTTGATTTTTTGCCGGGAAGACGGGAAGGCGGAAAGAGAATTTTCTAAACGCCTTATCGACTAAACGGCTGATTTTTATTTTTCTTTTAACGCCACCACACAACAGGCATTATTATGAAATTCATGTTTACCGGTTGAGCCCGCCTGTATGGCAGACAGGGATTTTCCATATTCGCCATAGGTAAAAAAGCCTGCCATGGGCGCATCCCAAACTTTTTGCACCTGCTCTATCTCCTCTTTCATTAAAACTCCGAACGATAAATGTCTGCTCACGCAGGAGAACATGATCAGGGCATCGGCTTGCTGCGCTGCATTGTCTTTAATGCGTTCGCATTCTGTAACTACTGTTTCGATGGAATCAAAATCTGGTGGCAGAGAAAACCTGATGGCTGACCCTTGAGGCACGCTTCCAGTACAAATAAGTGAACGGTCTTCATGATTGGCGAACCTGGTTGCACGTATCACAGAATCTCCATTTTCCCGTTCCAATTGCAGTGGGTAATACCAGGAGTTTAAAAATGATACGATCCCCTTGTTGTCATCCTGCTTTACCTCCACGCCAAGGTATTTCATCAACATATCCAATGCTGGCTTATCATCTATGGTATATATAATATTACCTACGCTTTTAGTAACTGTTTTTGCGGTGCCAATAGCTTTCCAGCCACAGGTAGCGACACCTCTAACATCTATTTTGTCTGCATCAATCATGAGTGCCACAATAGCGTTGTGTGTGCATTTCCCATTGGTGAAAACAAGTGGTTTTTCCGCTAATAAATCATCTCCTGCCATTCCTCCAAATACGGTTACTTCTCTATATGCCGGCGAGGCAGGTTTTCCAACTCCCTGAATGATGCCTTCCATAATTTGATCGCCATCTATGAACACTCCTCCTGTTGCTATTATTAACGAAAGATTGGTAAAGGTATCTTTTCCGATAGCCCCTAGTTTTTTTGCGCTTTCTAGGGTGGTCTCTGGGCTTATTTCAAGAAATTCCAATTTAAAATAAGTTGGATTCATATCGAGCAACATCATAACAATGCTTCCCTCTTCCATATCTCCATCGATAAACTCACCGGCAGTGGTAGCACCAAATATCTGAATGCCTTCTTCGTCTAATAATTTGCAAATAGCTTCTCTGTCTTGTTTAACCGATATGAATACAATGGCTAAAGTTGGCTTAAATCCGTCGGCCATGCTTTCGGCTAATGCAGTGGTAATTTCTTCCGTTGATTTTCCTTTAATTGATTTTGCTTTCATTCCATTTATTTAAAATTATTGATGATCTTCTTCCTGAACCAATCTTTTCACTTCCTGCAAATACAATTGTTTTTGCGGTTCATTGGTTTGTTTACAGTAGTCAGTAAAATATTGATGCTCTTTTATAAAAGAAAACTGGCTTTTGTTCCACTCTTTTTCAGTTAATGCCGGATAGACGGTTTGCAATTCCATAAACAATTGATGCGCTATTTCAGCCGCTTGGGGAGTACCTAAATATTGAAGATCGGCATCTGCAATTATATTTTCCAGCTTATTATGCGGATCTTGTGGAACCATTGTAGCCATGATCATTCCGCAAATCTTTGTAATGTCAGCATCCGTAAAACCAAAAGCAGGCAGATGTTTTTTTGCGAGTAAACAACTTTCGTGTTCGTGGCCGACGTACGTGAGTATGTATCCTGTGTCGTGCCACAAAGCTGCCGCTTTTATCAGCTGCATTTCTTTTTCCGTAACACCTTCATGGCTTCCAATTCTTTCTGCATTGGCCATCACATATAAAGTGTGTTGATGGTTGTGGTAAAAATAAGTTCCTGGCAAATTTTCCAGTAACAGATTAATTACAAATTTTTCCATGTCATTATTTAGCATGTGCTTTTGCTTTTAGTACACCTCCGCTGGCTTCTTTTATACTTTGTACATAAATAAACGCTTTAGGATCAATTAACAGGATGGCATCCTGCAACTGTTTTATTTCCAGTCTGGTAATAATGGTAACAATGATGTCGCTTTCTGTTCTTACTTCAAAGCTGCCTGGCAGGTAGCCTCTTTCGCCTTTATAGACGGTGATGCCCTTGCCAAATTCATTCACCAGTAAATTTTTTACTTCTTCTGGCTGAGCACTGATAATGTTCATGGCCGTAAACTCTTCAATACCATCCACTACATAATTAGTGGCCCTGGTTGCCGTAAAATAAGTGATGATAGAGTACATAGCTGTTTCAATGCCAAATTGAAGAGCTGCTACAGCAAATATTAAGGTATTGATGAGCATGATGATCTCACTATTTGAAAACCCCGTTTTTCGGCCTGTAAAAACAGCGATCACTTCTGCACCATCTATAACCCCGCCTCCACGAATAACAAGGCCTACACCGGTTCCTATCAGAATACCCCCAAATGCCGCAATCAATAATTTATCGTTGGTAATAGGGTTTATATCAATGAACAGCAAGCCGATGGCTAGCAGTAAAACCGCAATGGAAGTTTGTACAGCAAAGGTTTTTCCTATACGCTTATAGCCCAAATAAACGAACAGTGCGTTTAGTACAATAACCAGTAAACTGATGTTGATGTGAAAAATTTCGTGTAGTAAAATGGATATACCTGTTATGCCTCCATCCATAAAGCGATTGGGTATCATAAATCCCTTCATAGCCAATACAGCGAGTGCAGTGCCGAGCGTTATTAAAATGAGGTTTTTGGGGTTCCATACTATTTGCCAATCTACTGCGTCTGATTTTAGCGTTCTTTTCATTTTTTTACTGTTTGTAACTCGTATAAATTTTTAAAAATTAACTCATTTCCAATACTTCCCTTTTTTACCTGTGCCAATCTTACGGTTGTACGCTTTGCTATACATTTTGTGTTACTCATTTTGCTAGTTTTTAGATGCAATAGCGATGCAGCTAACCGAATAAGGACAATTTCATACGTTAGGACGAATACAGCGTGATTTTTTCAAGGAATGGATGCAGCAATAAATTTAGCAATTTCAGTACGATTGGTGAAGCGATTGCTTCAATGAATTCCACTCGTTTTACCATGCCGATAAAGCCTCGGCTTCATTAGCAAAATAAGATGATGAAGATAACGATACAAATGGCAATAAAATCATACTGAATATTTTGTTTTCGTTGTTCTGCATCCAAAGGAAGATTGCTGTTGCTTATTCTCCAGATCTGCTTGTCTTGTCTATCAGCAAAAGGGTTATGCATACAAAAAATCTGAACTGCCCTTGCTAAAGACTGCAGCTTCGTTTTAAAAATACGATTTCTCTGCAAGAGTGTTGATGGTTGCTTTGTAGATGGTTGCTTTTTTAACCGGGAGTAAATGCCTGTTGGGCTTGTAGAAATCTGGGGTGATCGTATCGTGTTTCGTTTTGCTATGCGCTCGATCCAAGTGGTAGTGTAGTGATAATGAATAACTGCGTTGCCATCATTTGTAATTCCACTATTCACCAATTTCATGTTCTTCATTTTCCATTCAACTGATATCAATCAGTTTTTTATGTAACCTTAGATACAAAACCGCTCTTTTAGGAGATCTACTTTTGAGTTCTAAAAACAATAACATGAATGATTTCAACTGCACCGTTGGTTGCCCATAAAAAGGTGCTGGCCGTTCATTCACATTTACTTCAAACATTAAAATAAATAGCATGAAAATTGAACAAATTTATACCGGATGTTTGGCCGAAGCGGCCTATTACATCGAAAGTAATGGCGAAGCCATCATCATCGATCCACTTAGAGAAACACAGCCTTATATCGACAAGGCCGCTAAAAATGACGCTGTCATCAAATATATCTTAGAAACACATTTTCACGCCGACTTCGTTAGCGGGCACGTGGAACTTGCGGAAAAAACGGGTGCTACGATCGTATTCGGACCTACTGCTGTGCCGGGCTACAAAGCCCATGTAGCAACAGATGGCGAAGAATTGACACTGGGAAATATTACCATCAAAGTATTGCATACGCCCGGTCACACCATGGAAAGCACCACTTATCTTTTAAGAGATGAAGCAGGAAAAGACCATGCCATCTTCACCGGCGATACCCTTTTTATTGGTGATGTGGGACGCCCCGATCTGGTACAAAAACTAAAGGCAGAAATCACCCCTGAACTGCTGGCTGGCTACTTATACGATTCGCTCAGAAACAAGATCATGACGCTCGCAGATGATGTGATCGTTTATCCGGGGCATGGTGCTGGCAGCGCCTGCGGTAAAAACATGAGCAAAGAAACCACCGACACCCTCGGGCATCAAAAAGAATTCAACTACGCCCTTAGAGCAGATATGACCAAAGAAGCGTTTGTAAAAGAAGTAACGACCGGGCTTACAGAACCGCCTCAATATTTCCCCTACAATGTGTTGATGAATGTGACCGGCGGATTAACCTCCATCGACGATGTCATCAAAATAGGTACCACCCCATTGCCTCCAAAAGATTTTCAATTGGTTTGGGAAACCGAAGATGCGTTGGTAATAGACACCAGAAGCAAAGACGTTTTTGCTGCAGCCTTTGTACCCGGTTCTATCTTCATCGGACTAGATGATAACTTCGCTCCGTGGGCAGGTGCCCTCATCACCGATTTAAAACAAGCTTTATTGCTGATCACAGATGAAGGAAAAGAAGAAGAAGCCGTTATCCGGCTATCCAGAGTAGGATACGATCATACCCTTGGTTTTCTAAAAGGTGGTGTAGATGCCTGGAAGAATGCCGGTTTTGAGACAGACAGCCTGGAAGAAATTTCTGCAGAAGATTTTGCCCAGCTCTATAGCAAAGATTCCAACATTCATTTGTTGGATGCAAGAAGGGTTTCTGAGTACGAAAGCCAACACCTGATTGGCGCCAGCAATTTTCCGCTGGATGGCATCAACCAGAATATGAGCATGCTTCAAAAAGACAAGCAATATTACATCCACTGTGCAGGTGGTTATCGATCACTGATCGCTGCTTCCATCCTGCAATCAAGGGGATTCAACGATATCGTCAACATCAAAGGTGGGTTCAAGGCTTTGAGCGCCACGAAACTTGCTACCACTTCTTTTCAAGAAGCAAAAACGATGTTGTAATCCTCTTTTTTACCAAAGCAAAAGGCGGTCTCTGGCAAACAGACCGCCTTTTTTCTATCAACTGTATTTAGATCAATCGTTATCCCTATCGTAGTTATTACGATCGTTTCGATTGTTGTTGCCCCCCCATCGGTTATCATTGACTCTTCTGCCGTTGGCGTGGTAACTCACTGTTTGATTACCGCCAAACAATCCATTCCTTCCAAAACTAGCCGTCCAAACCCCTTTGTTTTGTGACCAGTTCGCGTTTCTTGCAGCGGGGAAATCCCTGTTGAAAACATCCCTTACTTTGCGGGGAACGTTTCTGCTACTGTTCCAATCGTTGTTGGAGCCGCGGTTGTCTTCGTAACGTCCGTCCCGACCGCCGTCGTTGTTCGAGCGTTTATTGTATTTTTTTTCGTGTTTTGATTTTTTTCCTTTTTTACCATGATCCTCGTGGGCCATAGTGCTCATGCCAATGGTAGCGGCCAATAAAAGTAAAGATAGCTTTTTCATGTTCGTGTGATTTAGTTATACTACTAACATGAAAAACTGTGCCAGCTGCTTTTTTTTTGCTTAAGGAAATGATAAAAAGATGGCCAATAAATTGTTAATCAATGAATGGTTATTTGAACAAGACGCGAGCGAACTTTTGTAATTCTTCTTTTTCCGGAGCAGAGAGCAGCTCTTGCTTGTCGACTTTCAATTTAAACAATAAAACCCTTTTGTGTGCTGGATATTTTTCGAGTATCCGTGCAATGATTTGCAAACTTTCTTCGTCGTTTTTCGGCGGCGGAGCAACCTCGCTTACTTCAGAACGATGGTTGGTATGCTTCTTTTTAATGATGGCCTCCAATGTAGCCAACTTACCCGGCGCAGTGTCGGTAAACTTACTGGCTTTGCCCAGCAAACCCTCCAGTTGTTTTTTGCTGAGTCCACCACGTTGCTGGTATTGTTGCAAGAGGCTGCTGCAAAAAGTATCGGCAGGACGCTCTTTCAAAACAGCTTTCAGCAAGTCGGAGATGATATCAATATCAGGGTCTATGCGATTCATTATTTAATACCCAGTTGAGATTTGTAGCGGGCAATGGCGTTTTGAGCTTCTATCATTTTAAGTTTTAGTTCGTGAAGCTCTGGCTGACTGTTTGCCAACTGACGCTCCGTTTCTTCATTGCTTTTTTGCATTAATAAAATGTCTTCGTCCATTCTTCTGATCAGCACCTGCGCTTCCTGAAGTTTTTTGATCAGCTCCCCTTCGCCAACTTGGCGGTGCTGATGCATGCTGGCACTCTCTTTTTTGAGGGTTTCCTTCATCAGCTTTTCACTTTCTAAATAGCCCTTTGTGCTTCTCAATTCTTTACGAAGCTTTGCAATGCCTAACAGGTGCAATATCCAGGCAAATACAAATCCAACTAATAAAGAAATTCCTGCTATTATGTAAGTTTGAGTCAACGCTTATTTGTTTAACGTGCAAAATTATTCTATTTAAAGTAAGAAATGCCGCGAAGCCTTGTTTTATTTAACAGAATGATCTGCTTTACATCACCGCAAAATTAAGTAGGTTTGTTTTGTAAAAAAATCGATTGAATCATGAAGAAATTATTTGTTACTCTTGTACTTGCTGCAAGCTTACTCAAAGCCCGAGCCGATGAAGGCATGTGGCTCCCCATGTTGCTCGGACAACAGGTGTACAATGATATGGTTAAAAAAGGGTTGAAGCTTACAGCTGAACAACTGTATTCTATCAATAAGTCCTCTATCAAAGATGCTATCATCATTTTTGGCGGCGGTTGCACCGGCGAAATTGTGAGCAACCAGGGGCTTATTTTTACTAATCACCACTGCGGTTACAGCGCCATTGCCAGTGCCAGCAGCGTAAAAGAAAATTATTTAAAAGATGGTTTTTATGCCTTCAACAAAGACCAGGAAATTAAAACGTCCCTTACCGTTCAGTTTTTGGATAAGATCATAGACGTTACCAAAGAAGTAGAAGAAGGTTTAGTGGGTTTGTCGTGGACCGACAGGGTAAAAAAATTGCCCGACGTTTATAAGGCCATTACCGATAAAGTAGCGAATGCCGAAGAAGGCAAAGCAGGCAGGATCTACAGCATGTTCAAAGACAACCAATACATTATGTATGTGTACCAAACCTACAGAGACATTCGCCTCGTGGGAACACCGCCGGAAAGTATCGGAAAATTTGGTGGCGATACTGATAACTGGGAATGGCCCCGCCACACCGGCGATTTTTCAATTTTCCGTGTGTACGCCGCCAAAGATGGCAAGCCGGCGGCATATAGCAAAGACAATGTAGCTATGAAGCCAAAACACTTTTTACCAGTGAGTTTGAAAGGATTTAAAGAAGGCGACTTCGCCATGATATTTGGATATCCGGGCAGTACCAACCGCTACGAAACCAGCTATGGCATCCAACTTAAAAACGAAGTGGACAATCCAGCATTGGTAGCACTAAGAGATATGCGGTTAAAAGCCATGTATGCCGAGATGATCAAAGACCCGGCAGTGAAATTGAAGCTGGCTTCCAACTATGCAGGTATCGCTAACTATTGGAAGTTTTTCGACGGCGAAACCAAACAACTCATTAAGTTTAAAACGTTTGAAGACAAACA
Source organism: Chitinophagales bacterium (assembly GCA_038249665.1). Taxonomy (GTDB): domain Bacteria; phylum Bacteroidota; class Bacteroidia; order Chitinophagales; family Chitinophagaceae; genus Ferruginibacter. The sequence goes on along the minus strand of JBBSDF010000033.1, from coordinate 26,454 downwards.
AGCTTACGAAAAACAATTCACTACCTGGGCCAAGGGCAAACCCGCTTACGAAAATATTCTCTCAGACTATGAAAAAGCATATGCTGCCTGGACGCCCTACAGCAAACACCGCCAATATCTTCGAGAAGGCATTTACGGTTCCCCCTTAGCCGCCTTTGCCGCATCCTTGATGGGCCTGGAGGCTGCACTTGTAAAAACCGGATCAACCGCTGATGACGTTCAAAAAGCCGCGAAAGCAGCAGATGCGCAACGGAGTGTTTTTTTAGCATCGGAAGACTTGGCCAGCGACCAAAAAATACTGGGCGCAGTAGTACAATTTTTTTACCATGACATTGATAAAAATCAGCACCCGATTGGTTTCTACGAAAAATTGAAAGCGGCCTATGGCGATCTTAAAAAAGAGGAGACTTACAAAAAATATGCAGCCGATGTTTTTGCCAATACCATGGTATTGAACGATGCCAAATGGAATGCCTTCGTGGCAAACCCCGATGCCAATACTTTACAAGCGGATCCTGCATTTGACATGGCTTCCGCTTTCACCAAAAATTTCAATACCAAATATGCACCGCTGTTCACCGCATTCAATAATAAAAACAACGAACTCGGCAAAAGTTACATGAAAGGTATCATGGAAATGAACCCGGCCGCAGTGAATAAAATGTATCCTGATGCCAACTTTAGCATGAGGGTAAGCTACGGCAACGTAAAAGGTTACCAGCCCCGGGATGGGGTGAAATATGATTTTGTGACCACCAGCAAGGGCGTACTCGAAAAATATATTCCTGGCGATTATGAGTACGATTTACCCAGCAAACAAATTGAACTCTTTCGAAAAAAAGATTTTGGTCAGTACATCGATAAAAGCCGCAATGACCTGGTCATTGGATTCATCACCAGCAACGACATCACCGGAGGCAATAGCGGCAGCCCCGTGATAGACGCCAATGGTAATTTATTGGGATTGGCATTTGATGGCAATTACGAGGCGCTGAGTCATAAAATCGCCTTCGACAAAAACCTGAACCGCACCATCAATGTAGACATCCGTTATGTGCTTTGGTGCATCGATAAATTGGGAGGTGCCAAAAACATCATCGACGAATTGAAACTAATTCGATAATGACTTTCCCTAAACAACCTTTTAGGCGCAATATTTGTTATATTTATATAAATCTTTATTTATGAGAAATATTCTACGCAACAACATCTTTGCTTTGGTTTTTGGGTTTGGCTTCTTTTGGACCAAAACAATACATGCACAACCAGTTCTGGCTTATCAGGTGGTAACCAGCGGATTAAGCAATCCGGTGGATGTGGTGGCAGCACCCGTGGATGGGCGCCTATTTATAGCCCAGCAGAGCGGTCTCATCCGCATTTGGAATGGCACCGCCCTATCCAATTTTATTAATATCAACTCGGTATTAACATCACCACTGGGCGGCGAGCAGGGCCTGCTTAGCGTGGCTTTTCATCCGGATTATAATACGAACCGCTACTTTTTTGTATGGTACACCAATTCTACTGGCGCCATGACGCTGGGAAGATATAGAAGAAATGAAACCAATCCTGATATAGCAGATCTAGCCAGTGGGCAGGTGTTGTTAACCATTGCCAAACCGGGCTCGCCTTATTTTAACAACCATAATGGTGGCAAAATCATCTTTGGTGCCGATGGGTTTTTGTATATCAGTACCGGTGATGGTGGTAGTGGCGGCGATCCTTTCAATAATGCGCAAAACGGGGCATCCCTGCTGGGTAAAATGTTGCGCATCGACGTGAATAGTTTTGCCACATCAGCCCCTTTTTACGATATCCCCGCCAGCAACCCTTTTCTCACTCTAGGCGATGGGATACGTGATGAAATTTATGCAACGGGTTTGCGCAATCCCTGGCGCTGGAGTTTCGACCGCGCCAATGGCGACATGTGGATTGCTGATGTGGGTCAGTTGTTATGGGAAGAAGTAAATTGGCTACCGGCGGGAACGCAGTCGGGCGTCAACTACGGCTGGAAATGTTATGAGGGTACCAATACCTATGCCGGCGGGTGCAGTCCAACACTTACGGACACGGTTGCACCAATTTTTGAATACGGGCATAACAGCACTACCGGCGGTTTTTCTATCACTGGCGGATATGTGTATAGGGGAACAGAATTCCCGGCCTTGCAGGGTTATTATCTTTGCACCGATTTTGTTTCTCCCAACCTTTGGCTCATCAGGCCCAATGGTGTGGGCGGATTTACCAGCGTGCAACAGTCGGCAGTGTTGAGTAATATTTCTTCTTACGGAGAAGGGCTGGATGGGACCTTGTATGCCATACGCCGCTCCAACGGAACCTTATACAAAGTGATTGTTACATCGGTATTGCCCGCCAGGCTACAATCCTTCACTGGCAATGCAGCACCTGGTTTTAACCAATTGCGCTGGAACAGTTTGCAGGAAACCAATACCCAATCATTCTTTATAGAATATAGCACCAACGGCACTTCGTTTACCCGTGTGGGCGAGGTCGCGGCCACTGGCATTGCCACCGGATCAGCGTATGAGTTCAAACACAGTGGCGCACAAAGCGGCACAGTGTATTACCGACTCGCCATTGCAGATGCCGACGGTAGTGTACGTTACTCGGAAGTGATCACAATCAATTCAACAACAGGTGCAGCCATCAAGATCTGGCCGAATGTAATCAGCAACCGATTGTTGCAGGTAGAAACCAGCGAAACCATCCGGCAATTAGAACTAATCAACGGCAATGGTGCGGTGGTATTCCGACAAAGAAACCTCAGTAGTACGGGCAGGTTCACCACCAACTTACCAGCTTTAGCTTCGGGTATCTACATCGTGCGTTTCTTTGCCAACAACAACACCTTTCAGGAAAAAATTGTGATACAATAATTGATTCAACCGGACTATAAAAAAGCCTCCTTACATGCAAATGTTGGGGGGCTTTTTTTTGCAGAGAGGCCGGCGGCGTCTTTACAAACTGCTTTTCAACAAACGGGTACAAGCGAAGGCGGCAGGAATTGAACTTATATGAAATAGTCGCTTTTGTTGTTTAGAAAATTTTATAAAACGATCGTTGGGAAAATGCTGCCTTTTCTTCGAGGTGCAATTACACGGGTGCTTTATGATTGTTTTAATTTTTTTACCAACCCTTTGAACACAAATACACATTTGTTCAAGACGTAGTTTTACAGAAAGCCAATGAAATGTTTTTTTTACTATAATACTTGTCTTAACTTTAATTCACGGAATTATACCTGACCTCTACAATTTAATTAATCAAAAAAATGATGAACAAGATTAAAAAAATTTTAATTGCAGTTGCTGCCATTTTCATGGTACAGACCGCCAGTGCGCAGGTACAAATCGGTGGTAATGCAAGTTATTTAAAAGGCACAGGCGATAACGACGCCAACTTATGGGGAGGTGGAATCAATGCCAAATTTTTTATCGGCAACAGACTGGCATTGGGCGGAGGGTTTAGGACATTTCCCACCACAAAAGAAGATGTTTCACAAAACGGCTCTAGCAAGGTAAGAACTACGGATGCATTGTCTCAAATATATGGTTCCCTTGATTTTCTGACATCAAAAAAACAAAGTGCCATACAACCTTTTGTGGGCGTGGACGCAGGTGTAAGCATCAGCAACCGTACCATTTTGATCACCAGTGGATCTAACACTGTGATAGATCAAAAAAACAAATCTACCTTTTTCTACCTTGCGCCTAAAGCAGGCCTTAATATTGCCATAAGCCCCGCCTTTGGTTTATTTGGTCAAGCTTCATACGGACTAACTTTTGGCGATGGAGAAACTGTTAACATCGGCCAATTACCCAATCCGGTAGAAACAAAACCTGTAGATAAATTTTTTATTTTTGATGTAGGCGTTTATTTACGCCTTACTGGAGCAAAAAAATAATCAATTCCTACTCTTCCATTATTGTTATAAAAAAATTACCCACGGTTGCATTGTTGAAACATCATTGTTTCAACAATGCAATTTTTTTAAGGGTAGGTCCTGGCGGTGTATTGGGCAATAGTAATACAAACACTACTAAAAGTATTAGAACAGCTTCCAAGAATTTGGAAGCAATCAAAACAAGTCAATAACGTTAAGTTTCGATAACCACAAACCATCTTGTTGGGGAAGCTATGAGATGGTTTTTGCAACCGATAAAAAGCAACAACTCAAAGATGTATAGGAATACGTTACGCATGCTGGTTTTGAATGCAAAAAAGAAATAAGAATGAGAAATAGACTCTACAAAAAATTACTATTCCCCTTTTACTCCGCTGTTTTAGGACCGATGGTGTTATTAATTTCAGTAATAGAAGTTATAGGAAACCCTCCCTTCTTTGCATGCTCCCGCAAAAGCGTTTCATTTTCTGCACGGTACACGCAAAAGATTTTATTGCCGGTTACATAACTCTGTAACCATACAATACCTGGCCCCAACTCTTTTATTACTGAACACGATTTTTGGGAGATCCCTTTAAGATCGGCAGGTTGCAGTTGCCCTGCACCGGGTATGTCCCGTTCGATTAAATAGGTTTTTAACGCTGGTTGGGGATTCTCGGTTTTGGTCTGTGCGCTAACGTTAGTAATAGAAAAAAAAAAGACAGCCATTACCAACATGCTTGCTGAAATCATCTGTTTCATACATCAAAATTTTTAGTTAATTAATAATAAATCGAAGATAATAGCAAGAGAAAGCAAACGGCTATAACAATTCAGTCAAGAAATGGTAAAATCCTCTCAACTTAAAAAACTACATTAATTCCGAGTAAGAAAGTGGCAGTAAGCCGAACGATGCTTTAAAACATTTGGTGAAGTAAGAGGGGCTGCTAAAACCTGTCTCAAACGCAATTTCCGAGATATTGTGTTCCTTTTTTCGTAGTAGCTCTTTGGCTTTATCAAGCCTGTATTCCTTTAAAAGATCGTTGGGTGAGCGCCCTGTAAGTGCAGTAATCTTTCGGTACAATTGCGACTTACTCATGGTAAGTATTTGCGCATAATCAGTTGCTTGAAATTCATTGTTTGTGTAATTTTTTTTCAGCACATCAAATAAAGTAACCAACAACTGCTCATCGGATAAACTCAGCGCAAGCAAATGTTCGGTATTTTTATGGTACATATCTTTAAAGAGGAGTTCTTTAACCGCAGCAGTTATTACGATAGGTTCTTTTCGGTTCAGGAGTTGAAGTGTACGCAGCAATTGCAGCGTATCGCCAAAAAGTTCATCTGTTTGCGCCACAGGTTCGCCGGCATGTATTTGAATAGAAAATATTTCATCCGATAATCCGCTAAGTCGTAATTGAATTGCCAATGCACAACTCACCGCTTTTTCCGCGGCAATGAAAGACCCAATAATTTCCTGGCCGTTGTGCATCGCTTCTTTGCCCCCTTGTTTTTTAATCTCCTCTCTTATAATATTATTTTGTTGCCCTACTTTTTTTAGCGTTGCGTCTAAACCCAAATGATGATGCAGCAAAATAGAGTCAGAAATGTTTACCGACATCACAATTCGGTAAGAGGTATCATCCAGCATTAATAAGCCGGAATCCGTATATTTTCCAGTGTCGGGGTCGGTAATTCTCCCCAGGAAAGATTCTACAAAATCATTCTGAACTTCAATAATTTTATGTGGCAATAATCCGTGCGACTTGTTGTGAAGTTCATACACAGCTTCCTGATTGGGTGCATCTATTAAACAAAATACGTGCCCACGCATTTCGTCTATCCAGTAAGTAAGACAAGTGCAACTATGGTCTTTTTCAAGATACACATCCCTGCTGTGTGCTTCTGCAACGTCCTTGGCATTTACACCGGGAACAATATGAAGATCCATGTAAATAGGCATATCTAAAAAGTAAAAATAATAAAAAGCATGTCGATCAGAATATAATATTAGCTATTTATAGGATAAGCTATTGATTTTTTTCTTATCGGTTGCCTTTTCCGTTCAGCTCTTTTGAATAATGACCGCAAGTCTATCCTTTTTTAAAGAAACCGACTTTGTTTTGCAGATCGTTTGGTTGAATTATTTGCAGGATGTTGCTATTCTTTAAATATTAACATTAAAGTTTAAGGACGGCTAGCAAAAAAATAAATCGTTTGGCATGGTTTAACCAATGGTTATAAATTTACTGACCAACCTTTACTTATTGTGCCCTCCTCCAAAAAAGTAAAACACTTTTCTGCAGAATAAACGGCAAGGAAATTGAATCCTATGTTCATGCATTTGTATCCTTTTAATTCTATAAAGATACAGTGAAGACTTTTGAGAGGGTTTTTTTTGTTACCCGTTTTGTTGTAAGCTGTACAATATTTTACAACTTAATTTTTATTCCACCGTTTACTACAAAGCCATCAACTGGTGCATAAATGTCTCTAAAGCTGGGATTGCTGATGCTGCCTGTGTAAATGGTATCAAATCTGGTTTGCCGGTTATCTGTGAAGTTTTCGAAATTAAGAAAAACGGAAAATTTCTCCCATACTTTTTCTCCCATGATGCCAAAAGTCCAGAAGGGTTGGCCTTGAGCGCCGTCGTTTAATTTCTGGGAACTAAAATAATAAGCTTCCAAACCAATTTTTAATCGCTCGTCTTTCTCATACATCAACACATTGTTGAGCCTGTGCCGGGCCGTTAGTGGAAACCAACTTTTTATATTGTTGAAATAGCTGTTCACGTCTGCGTAAGTATAGCCAACAAATAATTTAAAATCACTGTAGGTGAATTTAAGATTGGTTTCCATTCCCTTTGTATCAATTCGGCCATTCCCATTCACAAATTCAAAGTTGTTCACATTTGCTGTCAGCACCAATGGATTGGAAAGACTGGTATAAAAAAACAAATGGTTTAGGCTGAAGCCGATCTCCCCGATGGTAGTTCTATAATTAATGTCAACGTTTCCACCAGCAGAGCGTTCGTTTTCAGTTTTCAACTCATTAATGGGTAAAATCCGCTGAAACTGAGTTTGCTCTGCTGCTTCATTAAATACGGTAGGCGTTTTGTAGCCTAACCCGCCACCCAATCGAAGTGTAAGCGATGGAGACATTTTTAACATGGCAGATATTCGGGGCAACAAGGCTGCACCAAATGGAGAAACAACATCTGCACGTAGCCCTGTTTCTATAGAGAAGTTAGCAGCGGGCGTCCAGGTATTTTGAATAAAAATTCCTGCCGTATTGTTTTGATAATTTCTCAATGCAGAATCGGTGAGCCGATCTTCCTTAAAATCATCGGTTAAAAAATTAGCACCTATGATCCAGTCTGCCTTGTCTCCATCATTATGATATGTTAGCTCCGAAAAAGTAGATTGTTGTAACCCTTTGAACCGATGAGTTGGTATTTCGATCAATCTTTCGAACCTGCTGTAACTATTTTTAACTTGTAGCTTCGAGCGATCATTGATGGTATGTGTAAGCTGGGCCTGTGTAGTAAAACGTTCTGTGTTGTTTTTTTCAAAAAATCCGGCTGTTCCATTTTTGATAAAATCAATACTACCGCCAATTCTATTTTCTTTGATGTAGCCAAAGCCAACATCTGCCGTGGTATTTTTTCCGTAAATAAAAAGTCTTGGATGAATGCTGGTTCGCTCAAACTTTGGTATAGCGGTTAATCCGATTCCTGCTGGGTCGTAAGCTTTGCCCGTATTTCTGGATCCAAAAACGGTAACCCCAATTTTTTGGAATCTTTGACTATAAAAACTACTCAGATCTAGTCCGCCGGCAGAAGTACCGTTTGCCATAAAATTCAATTCTCTTTTTTCCGTAGGAGTTTTAGATACCAGGTTCACCAGGCCAGCAATAGCGCCAGCACCATACAAAGTAGAGGAGGATCCTTTGATGACTTCAATTTGTTTGAGATCAAGAGGAGCTACTTGCATCAAGCTTAAGCCACCAGAAAAACCAGCATACAATGGAAAACCATCTCTCAAAATTTGGGTGTACCTGCCATCTAATCCTTGTATTCTGATGCTGGAGTTATAGGAGGTAGCAGAAGTTTGCTGTGTTTGGATGCCAGTGCTTTCATTCAATAACATCCGGATATCACCCGGTTTCATGTTCGCCTTCTCGGCTAGTTCTTCACCAGATATAATTTCGACCCTTGTGGGCAGGTCGCTAATCGTTCTGCTGCTCCTGGTAGCGGTAACGATCACTTCTTCGTCCTCTTCTTCTTCAGATTCGTCTAACAACACTTCCATACGCTCATTGGGAGGCTGTGGTACTTGTACAGATATTTGCTTTTCGGCCATGCCCACATAAGATATATTGATTTGATAAGTGCCGGTTGGGATGTCGATAAAAACTACCCCGCCTCTGCTATCAGCAGTGGCTGTTTTATTAAGTGATAAAATGGTGGCTGTTGCTCCAACTAACGTTTTGTTGTTGCCGCTTTTTTGTATGGTCAAACGAATAGTATGTTGGGCTTGTGACATATAATTGCATGACAAAACCAAACATGACAAAAGTATTTTTTTCATATATCGTTGAGAATAGTTAAATAAATAAATGGAAAATCGGTAAGTATTAAGCTGTTCTCGGAGGCTTAAAACAGTTGGAGGCATACCCGGCTTTAAAAGGATATTTGTATTCCCCGTAAGTGAGCATCAAACATACCAAAAAAGGTGCTGTACTTGTGGTAAGGGTGTGCAGCGTAAAGCCTGTTGCAGCATAACAAACAGAAAATGGGGAGCACCCGCTGCAGTCATTTTTGGTATGTGGAGTATTGGTTGTTTCAGTGCTAACTTCTTCCTCACACTGATCAAAAAAAGAGCAGGGCAGCGAAGCGCTTAACAAAATATAAAAGGCTAATATGTAGGTTATAAAATGTTTCACCAGCGATAAAGATAAGCAAAGGAAGGAATGAATATAAATGATTGGAAACAAAAGGGTATCTGTCATAGTTCAATGTCTGCGATAATGAAGAATGATATTGGATGTTTTAAGTTATTTGGTCGGGATGTTTTACAGTTTCGTTGTTTTTAATTGATACTGTGCTGGTTTTGTGCATATTCTTTCTATGATTTTCCCCACCTCCAAATCCAGTTTTATCACCTCGCCATACCATTGCGCATCAGCTTCGAAAGAATTTTTTACGTTCTGGTATAGTTTCTCCATTAATTCAGCACGGGTCAATGCAGGATCAACCAGCAGGCGTAGAATATTTTCTTTGATCACAAGGTATTATTGCAAAGTAATTCGCTTGTTCACTTTGCCTGTTTGAGGATGTAAGGTTTGTATCGTTTCTCCTTTCCTATTTATACGTTTTTCTCAATGGATGCCAGGGTAATATCCGGGCATTAAGATAATAATTTTAAACAGAAAAGAAAATAGGCTGCGATAAACCGATGTCTATGTACGATTCTACATGGCAGGGTAGTCGTTTTAATATCTATTCAACGCCATCATTACACTTCTAAAAAAATCAATCTTAAACTCAACAACAAAAAAGCTGGCACTAAGAAAATTCCTGCTAAGAAGCAGGCTACTAAACAATTACAAGATCTCAATGAAGACAGTTTAAAAGACGTTTATTGGGCAGAGAAATCATTGTCGAAAGCTCTGCAAAAAGATGGAAAAAAACGGCACTTCGTCAAAATTCAAAAAGAACATCGCGGACCACCTTGCCTGTATCATATCAAACCCAGCCTTGGTAAACTTGGTTTTGGGCTTCTCAGTGCAATCTGCCATTAAATTGGAAGCTGTGTCTGTATGCTTGTTTTGTATAAAAAATACTTAGAGGAAGCTATTCAAAAAAGCAATGAGTGGGTTGTTTGCCACGCCGCCTGATGCTTTCAATTTGGGTTAGAGGGGATTTGTGTATAAAAGAATTATATTTTAGTGGTTCTCAATCTCTTTGATGGTAATTGTACTATTTTCTTGTTCAGTTAATTTGTCTACCAAGTAATATTTGTGATTAAGTCCTGTAAGGATCATCATCCTTTTTCCTTCAAACTGTTTGGCAAACGATTGTATTTGTTGTACCATATAATTATTTCTAGCTTCCCAAAATATCAACTCTTCTTCAAATTTGTTTACCAGTGCGCTATCTGTTATGTATTTTTTGCCGAGGGACAGAATGTGTGCTTGTTTTATTCCGTACAAATCCCTTGCCATATCAATTACATCAGGCTTGTTTATACGAATCAAGTCGGCATCAAATATAAAATTATAATAGTGGCTTATTTTGTTATTATACGCTGCATTCATGCTACTGTCTGCAGGTTTCATTTTGATAGCATTAAGGCTATCAAAAAAAAGTCCATCCATTTTTATTCGCTTTTTTATATACTTTTTTTTGGAAGCGAAAGCAGTATCGAATCCAAAAATTTTTACTTTTTTTTGTTTTCTGGTATATTTTTGTAGTGCTAATTGCTCAATGCCCACCTTTGCGATTTTTAAAAAATGGGCTGTTTGTAGCCCAAACACTCTTTTAAAGTCAGTGTCTTGTTCCCATAATATGATGTCGGGGTTATACTGATTTAAAAGCTTATAAATTGTTTGATGGTCAAATTTTTTGTTTCCCTGATGAAGGACGCCAACTGTATAAATTTGAGTTGCCCGCTCTTTTGATTGGCCAAAAGAAAATACAACACTAGAAACAAATAGTAAAAGTAGAAATAGCTGTTTTTTTGAAGCGTTTTGTCTATTCAACTTTTTTCGGTTTGGTCGGGTGTGGCTATTGCTGAAGTCTGGAAAAGTAGCGGCTAGTATAATTTTCATGATGATTGGATCCATTAAATTTTCTGTCTCTGTATTTCCTCGAATCATTTTTTACCGCTTTTTTTTAGTTGTTATTTTTCAGGTTTTGTACTTATTCTTACGATGATTTTCCCCACCTCCAAATCCGGTTTTACCACCTCGCCATGCCTTTGCACACTGCATACGAAAAAATTTTTTACGTTCCGGTAAAGTTTCTCCATTAATTCTGTATGGGTCAATGCAGTACCAACCAGCGGGAGTAGAATATTTTCTTTGGTCACATGGTGTTTTTCCAAAAATTCGCTTGTTCAGTTTACCTATTTGCGGGTGTAAGGTTTGCATCGTTTATCCTTTCATATTTATGCGTTATTCTCAATAGCAGACAGGGAAATATCCGGACATCAAGTTAATAATTTTAAACCGAAAAAAAAACAGGCTGCAATAAACCGATGTGAATATACAATTCTACATGGCACGATAATCGTTTTAATATCTGTTCAACCCCATCATTACACTTCTAAAAAAATCAATCATGGACTCAACAACAAAAAAAGCTGGCACTAAGAAAATTCCTGCTAAGAAGCAGGCTGCTAAACAATTACAAGATCTGTTTGAAGACAGTTTGAAAGACATTTATTGGGCAGAAAAAGCATTGTCGAAAGCTCTGCCAAAGATGGCTAAAAACGCCACTTCGCCAAAATTGAAAAAGGCCATCACGGATCACCTTACCCAAACTGTAGAACATATTTCGCGATTAGAAACCTGCTTCGAAGCGATCGATAAAAAAGCAGTAGCAAAAAAATGTGATGCCATGGCAGGCCTGCTGCTGGAAGGCCAGGGCATCATGGAAGATACCGAACCAGGTCCGGTTCGCGATGCAGGTATCATCGCTGCTTCTCAAAAAGTAGAACATTATGAAATTGCCACGTACGGCACCTTAGCCGCCTTTGCAAAAGTATTAGGCCACAAGGTTCCGCTAAAACATTTTTTAAAAACCCTGGAAGAAGAAAAAAATTGCGACCTGCTCTTGACCTCCATCGCAGACACCGAATTGAATACAAATGCGATGGAAAATTAATTAAAAACCAATCTGCAAAAAGGCTGTCCTTGCCCGGGCAGCCTTTTTCATTTCTACAGGATTACGATTCCTATTCTTTATTCCAAAAAACCCCCTTACAATAACTATTTCAGACCTCCCCCAACTTTTTTGCAGGCTATCTTCCCATACCTTTGCCCGCTCAACTTATATTCATGGCGTACAACATCATAGAATTCAAAGCCAAGGTGGCTGATCCAGAAAAACTGGAAGCCATTTTGCTGAACCTCCAACCCGTTTATAAAGGAGAGGACCATCAGATAGACACTTATTTTACCGCCAAAGTAGGGCGGCTTAAACTTCGGGAAGGTACCATCGAAAATGCCCTTATCTGGTACCTTCGTCCAAACGATGCCAGCGCAAAACTTTCGCAGGTACTGCTGTACACACACGAACCCGATCAGGCGTTAAAAGACATATTGTGTAAAGTACACGAGGTTAAAGTGGTCGTTGATAAAAAACGCCGCATTTATTTTATCGATAATGTAAAGTTTCATTTCGATGAAGTAAAAGACCTTGGCAAATTCATCGAAGTAGAAGCCATAGACCACAACGGCGCGCTTGGACTCGAAAAAATTCAAGCACAGTGTGATCACTATGCTTCGCTTTTCAATATTTTACCTGCGGATTATATCGCAACTTCTTACAGCGACTTACTTCTGAATCTACAGCACGCAAACGGAAAATGAGCTGATCATTGGGTGCTCCAATGCTCTATAACCGGTTGCTCCGATGCAGCACCACCATACGGCCGATCCGTTTTATTAATAGAAAATAACAACTGCAATCTGTAACTTGCTTTTATAAAGGAAACCGTATGGATACAAACACTGAATTAAAGCTGGCGGTATTAATTGATGCAGACAATGTACCCTATTCCAACATAAAGGGTATGCTGGAAGAAATTGCACGTTACGGCACCCCCACCTTTAAAAGAATCTATGGCGATTGGACCAAACCCACCCTCAGTGGCTGGAAAACAGTATTGCTGCAAAATGCTATCACGCCTGTACAACAGTACAGTTATACCAGCGGAAAAAACTCTTCTGATTCTGCACTCATCATCGACGCCATGGATATTTTATACACCGGCAACGTAGATGGTTTCTGCATCGTGAGCAGCGACAGTGATTTTACCCGGCTGGCCACCAGATTAAGAGAAGCCGGTAAAAAAGTTTTTGGTATCGGCGAACAAAAAACACCAGCGGCTTTCATCGCAGCCTGTAATAAATTTATTTTTATTGAGATCTTACAAAAAGAAAACAAAGATGAAGCGCCTGCAAAAAGTACCCCTAAAAAGAATAGCAGAAAAAAAGCAGATACTTCTTCTCTCAACCAACAGCTGCAAAAGCTCGTTATCAATAGCATCAACGACTTGGCAGAAGAAGACGGGTGGGTCTTTCTGAGCACACTCGGCAATCACATCATAAAAAAGGAACCTAGTTTTGATCCGCGTAATTATGGATTTAAAAAATTGGTAGATATCATCAGAAATATTCCAGGCATAGAAATAGAAGAAAGAACCAGCGGCAAAAACAGCGTGGCACATTTGTGGGTGAGCTTGAAATAAATAATTGTTTCTGGAACAATTCAATCAACCAACGCACTTGACAACACTCAAAAAAATAAAAGCTCCATACTTTGAACTTGGTTGCTGGCTGCTGACGTTGGGTTACCTGGCTGCCATCAACCCTGCGGCAACCGATCACTTTGAGCTTTGTGTATTCAAATGGTTGGGGCTTACTTTCTGCCCGGGTTGCGGTCTGGGCCATTCGATATCATGGTTGTTGCACGGCAACCTCAGCCGTTCCTGGGAGCAGCATCCCCTCGGAGTTTTAGCCTTGGCAGTTCTTATTCATAGAATGTATACGCTTTTAAAAAATTACTTTAACCCCTTCAAACATCCCCGGCATGAACACAGATCGTAACAGCATTATTCTAAATATGATTCCCGACATTACTGCTGATGAACTCATGTACGTTAACAATCTCACCAAAGATTACAGCGCTGATCAATTGCAGCAGTTTGCCCTCATCTTTAGAACCAAAAGAAAAGACCCGCAAACCATTTTGTTAACCTGTTTGCTCGGATTAGTTTGTATTGCAGGCATCCATCGTTTTTTGATTGGCCAGATAGGCATGGGTATCTTGTTTTTACTTACCGGTGGTCTATGTTTGATCGGGACCATTGTGGATGTCATCAATCATAAATCACTGGCACTCGAATACAACCAGGAAATGATCGCTGAGTCCATTGCCCTCATTCGGATGCAGTCGGACTTTCGCTCCTAACTTTTTATTCAAATCGTTAAACACCGCATTGTTTTAAAAAATATTGCGTCGTTTTCGCTTTTATTCCTTACATTTTGTTTATTCAACACAACGCCGCTTTTTTATGGAAATCACCAATGTAGAAATACGTCACTTACAAATCGAAGATTATCCGGAACTCAAATCATCCATGTTGCACGCCTACACAGACATGGAAGGGTCTTATTGGAAAGAACATCACCTCAGAACGTTGCTCGATATATTTCCGGAAGGTCAGTTAGCTGCTGTGATAAACGGCAAGGTGGTGGGTAGCGCATTGTCGATTATGGTAAACAATGAATCTTTTGAAGCAGACCATTCTTATGCAGATATTACTGGCAATTATACCTTTAACACTCACGTACCCGAAGGCGATACCCTGTATGGTATTGATGTTTGGGTGAGCCCCGAACACCGTGGACTTCGCCTTGGAAGAAGATTGTACGACGCTCGGAAAGAACTTTGCGAAAAACTGAACCTTATTTCTATCGTTTTTGGTGGGCGAATTCCGAACTACAACGAATATGCTGATACCCTCACTCCCAAACAATACATTGATAAAGTAAAACAAAAAGAAATATACGATCCTGTACTAAGCTTTCAGTTAAGCAATGATTTCCACGTAATCAAAGTGATGAAGGGATACCTTCCCGGCGATCTTAGTTCTAAAGAATTTGCTACATTATTAGAATGGAATAATATCTATTATACCAAATCACCCAAACTAATCAACTCACGCAAATCTGTGGTGCGCCTGGGTTTGGTGCAATGGCAGATGCGTACGCTTGCCACTATAGAATCTTTGTATGAACAGATGGAGTATTTTATCGACGCCGTTTCTGATTATAGCAGTGATTTTATTTTGTTTCCTGAATTGTTCAATGCACCATTGATGTCGGCTTACAACCACCTTCCCGAAAGCGAGGCCATTAGAGCGCTTGCCCTGCATACCGAAGCCATTAAACAACAATTTCACCAATACGCTATTTCGTATAATATCAACATCATCACCGGAAGCATGCCGCTACTAGAAGATAATAAATTGTACAATGTAGGATTTTTATGTAGAAGAGATGGGAGTATTGAAGAGTTTAGAAAAATTCATATCACGCCAAATGAAATTCACAGTTGGGGAATGATTGGCGGCAACGACTTGCAGGTATTTGATACCGATTGCGGAAAAATTGGTGTCTTAATTTGTTATGATGTAGAGTTTCCGGAGCTCGGCCGCTTGTTGGCCGATGACGGCATGAAGTTGCTGTTCGTACCTTTTTTAACCGATACCCAAAATGGTTTTCACCGCGTTAAACGATGTGCACAGGCACGTGCTATTGAAAACGAATGTTTTGTGGCTATTGCCGGTAGCGTCGGCAACCTGCCCAAAGTGAGTAACATGGATATCCAGTTTGCACAGTCTGCAGTATTCACCCCCTGCGATTTTGCGTTCCCAACCAACGGCGTAAAAGCGGAGGCTACCCCCAATACCGAAATGATCCTTATCTGCGATGTGGACCTGGACTTGCTGAAAGAACTGCATCAATTTGGCAGTGTGAATAATTTGAAAGACAGAAGGAAAGACTTTTACTCGCTCAAAAAAATCGCGATCAACAAATAAACCCAAAGCGAACCAGCAAAGACGTTAAGGGTAATCGACACTTCGCTTTCTCCGAATAGAAGCACTTCCCTTTTGAGACCTATCCAACAGGTCCCCTTTACCATTCTGTGCACAATTCCAAGCAATAAAAATTGTTTCCAGCTTATAAAAAAATGGCAGCTATGATCAAGATGATCTTAAAAGGATTGTCTTTTTCTTCAAGATAGATTCCGGGGAAACATCCATAAACACCAGTGGTCCTCCGGAACACATTGCTTCTGTAAAACCTGACGAAAAACATATATCTGTATAACGAAGGTCACCTAAAGAGCCAGTATTCATTCGTTTCTTGCCGTTATTATAGCTTGACACATTTCTTGGGTTGTATCAATAATAGCGAAGACCAACCCGTGTTTTAACGATTAAATTTACATACTATGAAAAAGAATATGGGAAATACCGACAGGTTAATTCGGCTAGTATTGGCAGCAGTTTTTGCTATTTTGTATTTTGGAGATTTCGTAGGAGGTGCAATGGGTGTGGTACTCATTGTATTGGCCGCGGTGTTTACGCTTACAAGCTTTGTGAGCTTCTGTCCACTATACACATTGATAGGACTGAATACCTGCCCAACAAAAAAATAAAGTTTATCCAAGCCAGTTAGCACTTTCCTGATGTTTAAATGCTATAAGGTGCTTTGTAGCGCCGTCATGTATGCAGGCGTAAAAAATGCAAAATACATTTAGTTCAAAAACTGATGGGCAGCTGTTGACTTTTGTAGTTGTTGACAACTACAGTTTCATGGGGTGCTGCAGGCATCCCAACATACTATTTCTTACCCGCAGTTTTTTTGTTCGTTTTCCCTGACTTACAATCCTTGCACACAACCACAATATTTTCAGCAACCCTCGGACTCACATTAAAGGTTTTACCATTCACTTCAATCTCAATGAGGTTGTCGTACACTTGCCGGCCTGTGACTTTAAAAGTTTGGTTGATGCCCAAATGTAGTTTATCGACGTATTGTAAAAAAGCAGCGCTGTTGTCTTTCACGCCTACCATAGTGCAGGTATGGCCAACTTCTTCTTCGAGCAAGGTCTTTTTTTCAGGAATGTTCATTTCTCCTTTGGCATTCGGAATCACATCTCCATGAGGATCAAATGCTGGAAAATGCAGAAACTCATCTAACTTATCTACCAGTTTAGCGCTTTGAATATGCTCTAATTGCTCCGCTACCTCATGCACTTCATCCCAGCTAAATCCCAATTTCTTGAAAAGAAAAGTTTCCCAAAGCCGGTGCTTTCTTACGATGTCGATCGCCTTTTTTTTACCCTCCCCCGTAAGCGACGATTTGCCATACCGTTGGTAATCTACCAGCTTTTTTTCTTTCAGTTTTTTCAACATATCGTTTGCGGTGGCAGGTTTCACGCCCAAGTGTACGGCCAACTCATTGGTGCCTGCATCTTCTTTTAGTCCCGTTTCGAGGGTAAGCTGCAGCAATGCCTTCAAGTAGTTCTCTTCTGTAAATGACAACATAGCTACGAAACTACAGAAAAAAAGACCAAAACATTTGTTAGAGCAGCCTAACTTTATTATGTTTGCGAATATAACAATTATGAAAACGGCACTAAAACTATTGCTTACCTGTGGTTGCTGCTGGTATAGTCAAGCAAAAGCACAAACCCTGAACGGGAGGGTAACCGCGGGCAAACAACCCGTTATGGGGGCCTCGGTGGTTTGGGGCGATTCTGGAACCCTTACAGATAGTGCCGGCTTATTCAGTATAATTACCCCTTCGGCTTTCAATGTACCGCTGAGGGTGAGTGCCACAGGTTTTCGTATCTGGAAAAAAAGCATTCCCCCAAATGACACTGCCCAGCTTCAGGTACGTTTGGCAGAGCTGGAACAAAGCCTGGATGAAATTGTGATCACCGGCACGCTCAAAGAAGTAAAAAGAATGGAAACCCCCGTGCCGGTGGAAGTGTACACACCCGCCTTCTTCAAAAAAAATCCTACGCCTAATATTTTTGATGCCATGCAAAATATCAATGGCGTTAGGCCTCAACTCAATTGCAACATTTGTAACACCGGCGATATTCACATCAATGGACTAGAAGGACCTTATACCATGGTTCTCATCGATGGTATGCCGATCGTAAGCAGTTTGTCTACGGTGTATGGACTTTCGGGTATCCCAGCATCGCTGGTAGAAAGAATTGAAATTGTAAAAGGGCCAGCATCCTCCTTGTATGGCAGCGAAGCGGTGGGAGGCCTCATCAATATCATTACGAAAAGCGCTGGCAATGCGCCCAGGTTTACAGCCGATGTGATGACCACCACCTGGAACGAACTCAATACAGACCTCTCCTTTACCCTTAAAGCGGGGAAAAAAGCAGCGGTATTAACAGGCATCAACCTATTTCATTACAATGATATCCGAGACGAAAACAAGGATGGTTTTACCGATATAACCCTTCAAAAAAGAATCTCCGTTTTTCAGAAATGGAACTTTTATCGAAAAGAAAACCGACCAATGAGCATCGCAGCCCGTTATTTTTATGAAGACCGTTGGGGTGGGGAAACCAATTGGAACAAAAGTTTTAGAGGGGGCGACAGTGTGTACGGAGAAAGTATTTACACTGGCAGGGTAGAGTTGCTAGGTAATTACCAATTGCCGATGAAAGAAAAAATGGTGCTGGCTTTTTCCTACAACAAACACGACCAAAACAGCAGATATGGCACCAACTCCTTTATTGCCGAACAACGAATTGTTTTTACGCAACTCACCTGGGACAAAACTTTTCGCCAGCACGACCTGCTGGCTGGTGCCGCAGTACGCTATAATTTTTACGACGACAATACGCCCGCTACCGCATCACCTGACCCTCTTAAGACTGCCAGCATACCACAAAAAACCTGGTTGCCAGGTGTTTTTTTACAAGACGAAATCAGTATTGCCAAGGCGCACAAACTGTTACTTGGCGTGCGCTATGATCACGATCAAGTGCACGGTGCTATCATCACGCCAAGGATCGCCTATAAGTATAGCATCAACGCTGAGAATATTGTACGCATTAATGCCGGCACCGGCTATAGAGTAGTCAACTTATTTACAGAAGACCATGCTGCCTTGACGGGTGCCCGTGAAGTAGTTATTCAAAATGAATTGAAGCCCGAAAAAAGTTATAATATCAACCTCAACTACCTGCACAAATTATTTACCAACAGCGGGTTTCAACTCACGACTGAGGTGTCTGCCTGGTACACTTATTTCAATAACAGAATACTGGGTAATTATGACATCAACCCCAACCAAATTGTGTACGACAATTTAAAAGGGCATGCCAGCAGCAAAGGGACCAGTATTAATATAGACGCCCGCTGGCCATCGGGTTTAAAATTATTGGCCGGCACCACGCTGCAAGACGTAGCCACTGTTGAAGACGGGATCAAAACAGCACAGATTTTAACAGAGAAATTTACCGGGACCTGGGCCGTTTCCTACAACATCCGAAAGTGGAAACTGGCCGTCGATTACACCGGAAACTTATATGGCCCTATGCGACTTCCGCTGTTGGGACCGTTAGATCCCCGCAAACCAATGTCGCCCACTTGGAGTACACAAAACATTCAGTTTACCTGGAACCGGTTTAAGAAATGGGAACTGTACGCCGGCATCAAAAACCTGCTCAATTTCACCCCCACAAAGGGCAATCCATTTATCATCGCCAGAAGCAATGACCCCTTCGATAAAACAGTAACGTTTGACAATAACGGCAATGTGTTGCCCACTGCCGACAACCCATATGCCCTGAGTTTTGACCCCAACTACCTGTACGCCCCCAACCAGGGATTGCGTGCTTTTGTTGGATGGCGAATCAGTATTCGGTAGTTGCGCTCTTTCTGTAATTTAGCTACGCTGATATTTATTACTAATTTTTATCCTGTACCTAAAAGGGCATGGATCTCCGCCTTATGATTAACATTTAAATTCAAATAATTCAGAAAGTTGCTTTTTTAAGGGTAATGGTGCTAAGGCCACACCGTTTTAAAGGGTGGCTCCATGAAAAAAAAATCCACTTTAAACGCTACAATTTATATCCATTGTCGTTTATACCCAGTCCAACAATGGTAATATTTTATTGGTTTCGTGCCAAATCCTTACCTTTGCGCCAGTTCATTAATTTCCGCGGCATTATTAGCCGATAGTTTTCTTCGCAAACCCTTGCTTATTTATCTATCTCAAATTCTAATGATGAAGGTATCGGACCTTCATTCCCGCACTTATTTTTAAAACAATTCATTTGTTATTTACAGACTTAAATATCATTAAGCCCATCTTAGATGCGCTTCATGAAGAAGGCTACATTAAGCCTACGCCTATACAGGAAGCAGCCATACCCTATGTGTTGGCACAAAAAGACCTCTTGGGATGTGCTCAAACCGGAACCGGAAAAACAGCCGCTTTCGCTATTCCCATGCTGCAATTATTGGCAAAGCCTACCAGCATGGCAAGCAGTGGCCCAAGACCCATTCGTGCACTTATCTTAACACCTACCAGAGAACTGGCCATCCAGATTCAGGAAAGTTTTGATGCTTACGGGCGCCACTTACGTTTGAAAAACCTCGTAATTTTTGGTGGCGTAAACCAGCATCCTCAGGTAGATGCGCTGAGAAGAGGCGTAGACGTATTGGTAGCCACCCCTGGAAGATTGTTAGACCTCTACAGTCAGGGCCACATTCAACTCAAAGACGTAGAAATATTTGTGTTAGATGAAGCAGATCGTATGCTGGATATGGGTTTTGTACACGATGTTAAAAAAATACTCTCCAAATTACCGGCTAAAAAACAAACCCTGTTTTTTAGTGCTACCATGCCCCCCGAAATTCAACAACTGGCCAACAGTATTTTGCATCAACCAGAAAAAGTAACCGTTACGCCACCGAGCACCACCGCAGAAACCATTGAACAGTGGCTTTATTTTGTAGATAAAAATTACAAAAGAGACCTGCTGGCACATATTCTAAAAGACCAACACATTGAAACAGCGCTGGTATTTACGAGAACAAAACACGGTGCCGACAAAGTTGTAAAAGACCTTCATAAAATGGGTATCAGCGCAGAAGCCATTCATGGTAACAAGTCGCAAAACGCCCGCCAACGTGCGTTGAGCAATTTTAAAAACAGAACCACTCGCATTCTGGTAGCCACAGATATTGCTGCCCGAGGTATTGACGTAGATGACCTCACCCACGTGATCAACTACGAGATTCCGGAAATTGCAGAAACCTATGTTCACCGTATTGGTAGAACAGGTAGAGCAGGAGCCAACGGTATTTCCTTCACTTTTTGCGAAGCAGAAGAAACGGCAGATCTGAGAGACATTCAAAAGCTCATTGGTAAAGCCATTCCGGTGCAGGAACACCATCCATGGCATACAGTGTTTAATGAAATTAAGAGCAGGCCAGCCAGCGGACAAAACCGTGCTCCCAGAAATCAACAGAGTTTTTCCGCTCCTGGTAACAGAAAACCACAACAGCGCTCTGGCTATGCCTCGGCCGATAGAAGACCCGCTCCTAAAAGACGTTTCTAATTAATTTTTCTTGCAAATAGGAATCTCCTGCCCATCAGCAGGGGATTTTTTATCTTTAAACCACCAGATTTTTACCTCTGTTTAATAGAACTACAAAAAAACCGTTAAAAATACTACAAGATTAAATTTTGTTTTATCAAATCAATTTCTACATTTGCAACAGTTTTCATAGGGTACGGATTAAAAACGAGCCAGGGTTTTCACCCAGGCTCTCTTTTTTTAAATCCCTGCCCTGCCTTCCTAGGCTTTCTTTCCCGCCTCAATAATATCTTACCAAAAAATTTTCGAAATAAATGTGGATTGTTACGAATTATTCGTAGGTTTACGAAAATTTCGTAGAAATGGAAAAGCTCACACACTCAGAAGAAGAAACCATGCAGGCGATATGGCGTACGGGCGAAGGCAACGTAAAAGCCTTTATGGAAAATCTGGAAGACGCCCTTCCTTATACCACATTGGCTTCAATTGTGA
This sequence comes from Chitinophagales bacterium, assembly GCA_038249665.1. GTDB lineage: Bacteria > Bacteroidota > Bacteroidia > Chitinophagales > Chitinophagaceae > Ferruginibacter. Next base: position 4,675 of record JBBSDF010000033.1, on the reverse strand, counting down.
AAAACCTCGAAAAGAAAGGATACATCAACAGTAGGTTGGTAGGCAACAGTTATCTCTACTTACCCAGCATAACCGAATCGGAGTATAAAAAGAAATTTATGGGCACGGTGGTGAAAGAGTATTTCGATAATTCTTACAAAGAGCTGGTGAATTTTTTTGTGGAGCAAAAAAAACTCTCTGCAGTTGAGCTGAAGGAAATCATTCAACTGATCGAAAAAGGAAATAAATAATTCAGCATTAAATCAACGGTAACATGCCTTCTATCATTGTTTATCTGATCAAATGTTCGCTTGGACTGGCCGCGTTGTATATTTTTTACCGCGTGTTTTTCCGCAGGTTAACTTTTTACAATGCCAACCGCTGGATCCTAACCGGATTTAGCCTCGCCTGTTTTTTATTCCCGCTAGTGGATGTAAGTGCCTGGCTTCTCCAATCGCAACTACAACAATCCTCTATCATCGAATGGGTTCCCTCTATTTCACAACGCCTGGAGATAAGAATCAGCCCGGTTGTTGAACCAGCAAATATCAGTATCTGGACCGTCATCAGTAGCATCATTGCCGCAGGGATGTTGGTGATGCTGGTAAAACTATTGGCTCAAATATGGTCGTTTAAAAAAATGATGTCAAAAGCGGCAGTGCTTACTTCTGGTAAAACAACCATTTATGAGTTAACTGAAAACGTGGTTCCCTTTTCTTTTGGCAATGCCATTTTTATCAACCCGAGTCTCCACAGCGAAGCTGAATTGGAAAAGATAATAAGGCATGAGTTTGTGCACGTACAAGAAATTCACAGCGCAGATATTGTTTGGGGTGAGATCTTACACATTGTTTGCTGGTACAATCCATTTGCCTGGCTGCTCAAAAAAGCCATTCGTCAAAACCTTGAATTTATTGCAGACCAAAAAGTATTACAACATGGCTTCTCTAAAAAGGAGTACCAATATTTATTATTAAAAGTTATGGGTGCACAGCCCTTCCGTATAGCCGCGGGTTTTAATTTTTCTTCGCTTAAAAAACGTATAGCCATGATGAACAAAAACAAAACATCCCGAGTACATGCACTGCAGTTTTTGCTGTTATTGCCTGTGGTAGCCCTGCTGCTCCTTTCCTTTCGGAAACAAATCCAGGAACATTTTTCGAAGCCAGGCCCAGTACAAGTTACAGATACTATTCCTGAAGCAACAACGTTCCTCAAAAAAGACCCTTTGAAAAAGAACATCAAAAGCATTTTGTACAATAATGATCTGACGATTGTTACACTAAATAACGGCCATGTCCAACAATTCAACATGAACAATAACGAAGATCGGAAGCGCTTCGAAGCAACTTATGGAAAAATTCCCGCTGCACCACCGCCGCCTCCACCACCAGTTCCTGAAGCGCACAACTTTCCTTCGCCGCCGCCACCACCACCGCCACCGGCTCCACCTGCAGCACCACCAGCACCATTAGTACCCGAGCCATTTGCACCCTTGAAAATAAAAAAAACGGGCGAGGAAATGAGCATCATCTCAGACAGCCTTTCTTACGACGCCTCTACCAAAAGCCTGTTCTTTTCTAATGCAAAGGTGATATGGCACAATGAAACCAGTGTGATGGATGGTTCTTTCCAAAATATTGAATCCTCTGAGATAATGGTGTTGATTGATGGAGAAGATTTCACCGGAAGTAGAAATTATACCGCACCGAAAGGAAGCGCACTTAGAATTAAAAATCTAGACAAAAAAGAAGCCCTCAAAAAATACGGAGAACGTGGAAAAAACGGTGCCATCGAAATACAAGTCATTAAAAAAATTATACCCGTTAGCTTTTTTAATCCCAAAGGGTCATTTTCTGTAGGCGGCGGGGGAGGTTGCTAAATCTTTTCTGTTTAATTTTTTTGAAAATTGTTGCGAATTTTGTAACGCTTTTTTATTTAATTTAAAACCAAATGCCCTTACAAAACGTAACTAGTAAACGCGTTTTTCTACCCACCTCGTTTAAAACAATGAACCACCGCCTTAACGCTCTTCAGAAACCCGTTGTCTCATCTACGAAATTGCAGTGGGAGAAGAAAATGGCGTAGATGAAGAAGGTATCAAAACCAGTCCTATTGAATGGTCCTTTAAAGCCATGAAACAAGCGGGTGCAGATACAAAGGCAGCAGAACACTTTATTCATGCCCTGCAGCAAAAGTGCGACCTGGAAGGCGGTTTGATAATCGCTTTTGTACCCGCCACGGCCAGCGATTTTATTCGTTTTACTTTTAAAAAATTTACAATAACAAAGCCCATTTATTAGCCGCCATTTTCACATTTGGCAGAGAACACCTGATCCCGGGTATCTTCATGTCAATCATTGAAGATGCGCACAACGAATATCCGTTCCGGATCAGCACTTTTAAATATTACCTGGAACGACCCGTTGAAGTGGATGGTGATCACCATAGTCGCCTGGCGATGCGAATGAATGCCTTACTTTGTGGTGACGATGAAATACTTTGGAATGAAGCCGAAGCCGCTGTTATAGAAGCATTCCAAATGCGCATTCACTTACGGGATGGCGTGTGCGATACTATAGTGAAAAGTAAAATACTGGTAACCGAATTAAAATAACATGAACACTGGGGCTGCGCAGCAAAATCGCTAACGTTTCAATCCTTATTTTTGCATTGATCTAGCAAAAGTAAATATGAAGAAATTTTTTTTGATACTCGTCATTGCAGGTTTTTCCCTGAGTGCTTTTTCACAGTCGTCTGAAACTGGCAACTGGTTTATTTATTTCGGAAACCAGGCCATCAACAAAAGATGGAGTTGGTGGAACGAAGTACAATACCGCAATTACAATGTTGCGGGCGATCTGGAACAATTGCTTATCAGAACCGGCCTTGCTTACAACCTCACCGAAAATAACAACCAAGTATTATTGGGATATGGCTTTATCAGATCAGAAAACTATGCAACGCCCAACGACAAAGTCGGTTTCAACGAACACCGGCTCTACCAGCAATTTATTACCCGCCAGCAGTTCGGAAGGGTTTTCCTCCAACATCGTTACCGCATCGAAGAACGTTTTTTACCCGATGATATCAAAGTTCGATTCCGCTATTTTCTTGCGCTCAATATCCCCGTCAACAAAAAAACCATGAGCAAAAATGCATGGTATCTTTCTGCTTACAACGAAATTTTTTTAAACGCCGAACAACCTTTGTACGATCGCAATCGTGCGTATGGCGCCGTAGGCTATGTATTTAATAAAAATTGGAGAGCAGAAGCGGGGTTTATGAGGCAGATGCGAGCGCAAAACAGCCGCAATCAATTTCAAATAGTCGTATTTAACAGTCTGCCGCTTTCTAACTAATTGCTTGCAGTGTTCGTGCCCCACGAACGACCTCTCTTAAATCAATGCCTTATCCTAAATTAGGTGCACTCAAATTAATAATAGAATTGTAAAAACTATTGTAGATATTGGTGCAACGACCCTTTCATGGTAGAGTACAAAACGCTTCGTTGTTTGCGATGAACATTCGAACTGCGCGGGTTCGTTTTAAGAATGTTCCAGTACATTATTTTAGTGGCAGCTTTTTTATTCGGAACAATTAAATTTCGCTGCTGCAAAGTGTTCAGGTTACTTGCGAGCATTAATTCCGGTTTGTACCCATATTTTAAAAAACGAAATCAGAAAAATCGGGCCAACTTTTTTCCGAGGGAATAAAGCCTTTGTTGCTTTGTGGCTAATACGCTTCTTGCCGCAGGCAAAATTATTTTTGGTTTTTGCAGCTCTCCATCGTCTGCTGCGGGCTTACCCTCTTTTTGGAGAACTAGAATTCAAACATCCCCATCCGGTTTTACTCAAACAATATCTTTTCATTCACAACAACTCCATTATACGCAATATTTAAAACATACATTGTTTGGATGCTAAACAGGTTGGGGACCCTAAAACTAATCGTTCGGCTGCCCCTGGGATTTAACTGGTTATAATAAAGTTTTTCGCCAAGGGTGCCAAATATAGTGATAGACACATTTTCGTTGATGGCAGTTAAAAACTCTACATTAATAGTGAAGTTGGTGACTGGGTTTGGGTAAACTCTAATTTCCTGGCGACTCCGGTTTTTTAATTTTACGATAGAAGAATAGGAAACTTCTCCCTGCTTAGAAATACCTTTTATCCTATAAAAAACTGTTGCTACATTTATTTTCGGGTCTTTGTACATGTACTTTTGGCCGGGGTTATTGGTAGTATTGGCCACGGTATTTATTGGTTGAAAAAGAACCGCGTCTACAGATCTTTCAATAACAAAAGTATCGTACGTGTCATTTTCAAAAACCTCAAAATCTAGCCTTGCAAAATCATTTTCCCATTTAGCAGTCAATTCAATTCCTTCCAGTGCCAATACTGAGTTGTTAAAGATGGGCACTGTAGTAAACGTGCCATTTAAAACAGTTTGCGACTCAGTAGCATTCATGCACAACCATTGTTGCATAACAGTAGCATATAGCTGCCGGAAATCATATTGCAAGGGAACCTGTGTATTGGCTACCGAAACCAGGGGTAATACGGGAGAAGTTCCGGTAACCCCACCATTGATACCAGCACCAAAAAACACAACTGGTGCGCCGGAGCCGTGGTCGGTACCTGCACTGGCATTGTTAATCACGCGTCGTCCAAATTCACTAAATGTCATACCGGTT
>JBBSDF010000032.1:0-44477 GCA_038249665.1 Chitinophagales bacterium | reverse complement strand
TGAAGTATTGCACACGCGCAATTGTTGCCCTGTGTTCGACAAGATGGTCCAACCTGGAGGCAATCCTGTTTGCTGTGCATCTGGTAAAAACATTACACTAGCAGGTATAGTTAGAATTGGGCGTAATCTAGCCACCCCAATGGGTGTCATGCCTGTATTACCCACAGTCATATCAAGATCATTGATGCCGCCTACTGCGACTATACCAGTGTTTGAAGGCAGAACTGCCATAGTTGGATTTGACTGTCCCGATGCATTAGATGCTAGAAAAATAGCACCTATACAAAATAACATGATTAATTTAATGACTTTCATTATTATAAATTTAAAAATTAGATTAATGTATTTTTTTTTATTAATTAGCTCCTATTCCTTGTAACGCATCGTTGTTTCCTGGAGTGCTATCAGAACCACCGCTAACGCCTACAGATAAATTTTGATTTGTACCTGATGGAGTTGTAACTCTTCTTTGTATTCTGAAACCGACTGTAGTAGAACCACCAGAAGAAATGATTACACCAACTTTAGAAGTAGCTATTACATTACCACCAACTAAACTAAACAACCAATCAGAGTTATTGAAACCAGCCCCAAGTGGCACTGATGTACCATTAACGCCTGATTGAGGTGTTGCAGAAAGGGTTATAGATGGTACAGAAACCGTAAATGCAGAAGGCACAGGAATGGTTAGAGTAATTGTTCCGTTTGTATTACCAACTCCATTTTCAAAAATATCTACTAAGAAATCTACAGTTTGGTTAGGGGTAAACAATGAACTCTCAATTTGGAAAAGGGGGACTAAATCTGCACCAGCCAATTGTGCACCAGAACCTACACTATTTGGGCGATAATCAGGGTTTAAAAAATTCCAAGCATCTACCAACACGTCGCAGGGAGTTGTAATTATAGTATTTGTTCTTGAAGCAACATTTAAAAAAGTACCAGTAGCAGCATTCTCAGCAGCCAAAGCAGCACCTGCATAAGGAGCCACCCATACGGTGGTTAAATCCATTGCAATGATGTTGTTTTGAAAATTAGCTAAGCCGTTTGCAATTACATCGGCATCAGTTACCAAACCTCTCCAGTTATTCATAAAAATACTGTTGAAGATTTTTAATTCAGAATTTCTTCTGATACGTGCACCTCTTCTAAAACCATCTGCGGTTGGTTGCGTAATGCCACCAGCATTGCTACCGCATCTGAAGGCACCAATTTGTGTGATGTTGTAAAAACTTGCACTTGTTTTTGGAGTAGGCGTAAAGGGAGCCGCAGCATTGTTATCTGATTCGAATCCTTCTGAAGTAGAAAGAGCAACAACGTCAGCAACAGAGGGATCTTTTACTGCCAAACCAAATTGTACCAAGCCGCTATAACCGAAGTCTGTATCAAAATCATCATCCAACGTTCTGTACGCCACCAAATGCTTTGCATTTACTGCACCACCAAACCACTCAAATGCATCATCGTTGCCAAAAGAGGTTTGTACATAATCTACTGAGGTTCCACTACCTACACCACCGAATGTCAAAGAATTTAATTCGTTACCGTTTGTTATGGCAAAACCAGCATATTCAATGCGCAGGTATTTTAAGGAACCTGAGTTATCAGCATTGTTATTTCCCCCGTAGCGAGCTCTTGGTTCACCAGCACCGATACCTTCAATGTTGATGTTTGCTCCCTGATTGGTAAGCCCTCTGCCCAAAATGGTTAAACCGCCCCAGTCTCCTCTTACTCTGGCGCCTATTGCTCTGCTAGATGTCATCACAATAGGATTACACTCCGTACCATTGGCAATAATGGTAGCACCTCTTTGAATTACTAAAGAGCTGATTACTGTATTAGCATCACCACGAATGACGGTACCAGCCTCAATGGTAAGGGTTGCAAGGCTGTCAACATAAACGATACCTTGTAACAAGTAAGTGTTATTTCTTGTCCAGGTTTGAGTTCCAATTACACCTGAGATATTAACAGTAGGTGCCGGGTAAAAGGTATTTTGCGGATCCCAGTTGGTCCAATTATCAGTCCACTGTTTTACGGGCGCAGGAGCAAAAGCTCCCCGGTAATTGGTGGCTTCTTGTGCGTTAACGATTACTGTGGCTAGCATCAGTAATGGCAGAATAGATAAAAATTTTTGTTTCATTTTTTGCTTTTTTTTAGTAGATAAAAGTGTGTTTGTAAAATTGATGTTTAAAATTTTTCATTTTTTTTCATTCATGTTTGTAGTAAAGTTTTAGTGAATAAATAATGTTTTGGTTGATGTGTAATTATTGATTGATGTATTTAAGGATCGCACTGGTGATTGAAAAATAATCCTATTTAAGATTGTGTAATTTGTTGTGAATATTTTGTACTGACTGTAGTGCATAGTATTAGTGTTTACCATTTTTATAAATGATATCCTGTTGCCGATAATCGGCTGAATAAAATTTGTTTCTTAAGCTTTAGTCGATGCTGAGAAAGTATTTTCGATAAGGATTGGACAGTTAGTAGGATGCAGAAAATTTATAAATAATTTCAATATAATTGGCAACTGAAATAATTAATAGAACACAAATTTATACCAAAATTTTTGAAGGCTTTGTTACCAAAAAGCAATCAAATTGTTAAGTAGTTAATCAAAAATATAAATTCATTTTAGAATGATTTTCATAACAAAAAAAGTAGCTTATTTTACTCACTTGAATGGAATTTAGTAGATGTAAATACTTGTATGACCCACCTAAAACTTAAAACTTGCACTAAGAGTAAATACTTTAGGTACGATGTTAGATGAAAAGATTCGGTCTTGCTCTGTAAATGATTGAGTCTTGTCGTTATCTAAATACACGGTTACGTTTTGAGCCAATAAATCTCTTGCATTCAACTTTACTTCTACTTTGTTTTCAAAAAATGTTTTAGCAATCTGAAAGTCAATAACTGTTCTTTCTCTCTCATAAAAATCTGGCCTGTCTCTATTACCAGCAATAGCAAGTCTTTGACCAATTCTATTTAATGAAAAAGTAGAAGATAAACCAGTTTTTTCATCGCTATATCCAAGTGAGGTATTGATAATATAGGGTGATTGACCTTGAAGTGGACGACTAATTTCCGAGCCGTTGGCGTTTTTACCCAAGGGCACTTTAGATTTTATATAAGCCCCATTTCCGGAGATCGTAAACTTATTTAGAAAAGCCTTTTCATTTTTAATTCCGAATAAGGTAGATACCAGTAACCTAAATTCAGCTTCAATACCATAAACTGTGGCAGAAGGGTTATTGCTGAATGTTGCCTCGTTAATGTTAACAGGCAAAGTAACAAACTCAATAGGATCTATAAATTTTTTATAAAAAACAGATGCAGAGAGTAACTGTGCTTTTCCAGGGTAAATTTCATACCTGAAATCGTAGTTGTTTATTTTAGCTCTCGATATTATTTCGCTGCCAAATACGAATAAGCCTGTAACGTATTCAAAAAAGCCAAAAGGAGCAAGCTCTCTAAATTCGGGCCTGTTCACAGTTTCGCTATAAGATAGGCGCAGGTTTGTTTTGGGAGTAAGAGCATATACCAAATTAGCGGAAGGTAAAAAATCTACTTTTGTGAAATTTAACTTAATAGTGTCTAAACCTCTTTGAGCAGCATTTAATTTCTGGTTGAAACTTTCCATCCTAACGCCATATATTAACCTAATTTTTTTAAAAAATCGCTGATCGTTCATAATGTACGCATGAGTAGTGGCAGAAGATGCTTGGTAATCGGAATTTGGAACTGTCACATCCTGCACAGCCACACCTGCTTTACCGCTAGACATTAATCCTAAGTATTGTCCTAAAAAAAGCTGGTCGTAGGGAAGGTTATAAATGGATTCGTCAATTTTATAAGTAGACCCACCATATCTAATTAATCCTAATTGTCTGCTTGTGAAGTCTCTTTCTCTAAACTGATAGCCGCCGCCTATCTTCAATAGATTTTGGCTATTTTTCATGAAGGTGTAAGGCTGAGTAATATCTACTTTGGCATTTTTAATATTTTCTTGCGAATTGGTTGTAATAATACCACCATTCGACGAATTAGCGGCTACTCCCCCATTTGGTAAACTGGCACTTGTAGAAATCATCTGATTGGGAATTTCTCTGTTTACTTTGCTATATGCGGCCAACCAGTTTATTTTTGTTTTTTTAGAACCTACCTGATGATCTCCAATAAGCTGGCTAGTGTAAATTTTATCAGATATAAAAGCTCTATATGTTTCAGTTAAAATGGCATTGGGCTCATCAAAAAAATCATAATTACCTACCCTTCTCACTAACCTGTTCTCTGTATTCACACTTAGGTTATTTTTCCAACTGATGTTGTTTCTGTTATTAATTTTAATGGAGAAATTACCAAGTGCGGCCCAAATTACTTCGTCGTTGTAAATGGAATCTATTACTTTTCTTCTTTGTGTCGGGAAATAGCCGGGATCTGCAGGATTGCCTGTGTAACTTCCAGGGCCATCAAAGCTATTTCTTTCACCGGTAGTAAAAAGAAAACTCCGGTTATAGGTAATTGAAAAAAGAGAAGATACAAATTCTTGCTCGTTCTTATTGAAGTTAAAACTTTTTGCTAACTGAAAATTTACATTGGGACTTGTATGGGTAGTTCTAACACCCCATTTGTATTTTTCAAAACCCTTAGCAAGTGCTAGTTCGTCATTAAATCTATCGGGTAAGTTTAGAAATCCAATCTTTGTAGGTAATCCTTTCGGCAAAGCCCTCGAACCATCATCTAGGCCTAACCAATCCTTGCTACCCTGCATTTCTGAGTAAAGACGGTTTTTACCAGTTATCAATGAATTGAATCCCTGCCCAATTAAAATAGTACCAATGCGTTTGGGAGATGTTGATTTTGTAGTGATCTCAATGATGCCTCCTCCAAATTCTCCAGTTTTATCGGGTGTGGCTGTTTTAAAAATAACTAAGTTGTCCAAAATAGCAGAAGGAAAAATATCAAATGCAAAAGCTTTTCTATCACTCTCGGTACTAGGTAGTGGAGCCCCGTTTATAAAGGCAGAATTGTATCTATCATTTAGTCCTCTTATGATGGCAAACCGATCATCCTGTATACTGGCACCACTTACCCTTTTAATAACATCGCTGCTGCTTTTATCCGGTGTTCTTTTAATTGATTCGGCCGTAATACCATCACTTACATTGGCACTATTTTTTTGTGCTATTAAAAGTGAAGCTATTGTTTCTCCTGCTGCCTTTATTCTTTTTGTTGTTACCACCACCTCATCTGATAATTTACTTTCCAGAGAAATGCTGATATCAGTATTTTCATTGTCCTTTACTAGAATTTCTTCTATAATTTTATCCTGGAATCCAGTATAGGTACATTTAATTGAATAGAGGCCGGGTTCTAATTTATTAAAAGAAAATAAACCGTTTTGATCAGCAGCCTTTTCAGTGGTTTTATTGATCAGCAAAATGGATGCACCTCCCAAAGGCTGACCGGAACCTGCATTAATTACTTTCCCTGTAATTTTTCCAGTTTGTGCAAATAAATTATCCGGGATAAAAAATAATAAAAAGAGTAGATGGGCTACTTTCATGCAACAGCGTTTTGCGCAAAGGAAATTTATTATTGTTCAAAGCACGTGAACAAATTGTTATGCAAATATTAACATTTAAATAAAATGTTTTATTGAGACTTCTTTGTTTGTTTATTAACATTTAGATAATGATTAGATAACCTGCATTCAACAATTTCTGCATTCTATCCTTGTAGCTTTGCAGCAATCACTTTTCATTTCATGCAGGATTTTACATTTTTCGCATTATGATAAAGTAAAATGATTCTTTTACATTTAAAATTATCTGATGAAAAATTTAGTACCATTTACGCTGTTTCTTTTTACATCCTTTGGCGCTTCCAATTTGTATGCTCAGAACAGCATGATCAATGTGCTCACTAGAAATTCTGGTGTGGTAAAAAAAGGTGAAATTATCTTTTTTGAGGTTTCCATTAATAATACAAGCCCAACTACTTCAATCCCACTTTATAAATTAAGGCCGCAAATAAGTTTTCCAGTTAACCTTGTAGACATACCGACTACCGGCCACATTTTACCCAAAGGCTGGGCAATCACTTCTAATAGCAAAGGAGTTGTTACATTAACCAACGGAACTGATGTTATGGTAGAAAATGATAACCGCACCATTCTGATAGCTATGAAAGGAAAAATAGAGGGAGGACCATCTTCAATCATGGGAACTTTGACTTTTAGCAATGGTATTGCCCCAGGTTCAGCGGTTGGAGCCCCACTTTCAGGCGATAATATAGCAGACAATTCCTCATCATCGACCATTAGAGTAGTAAAATAAAACCTTAGACAAATTTTTAACTCATTATCTACATCTAAAATGAAAATTTTTAAAACCCTACTATATATTTTTATATTAACATTCTTTTTCAAAACGAATGGATTTAGTCAGGCTAATCCAGGCATTACAGTTATGCCTTCAAATTCTGGTTTGGTTTCCTTAGGAAACACTATTGACCTTGAAGTTACAGTAGGTAACTCAGGTACTTCAAGCATTCCAGCCTTCAAATTAAGACCAATAATAACAGTTCCGCCTATTGTAACAATTTTACCAAATATTCAACAAACAGGGCTACCTGCAGGATGGTCTATTGTATCCAACACCGGTTCACAAATTAGGATTTGCAATGGAACAGACATGATTGCTGGATTTACTACTAGGATAATTTCAATCAAAGTGCAGGGGGTTACAATTGGTGGTCCTTCTACATTAAGTGGGCAAATAAATTTTGCCAATGGAGTAAATTGTGCAATTGTAGGTACCCCTGTGTCTGGAAATAATACAGCAGATGATTTTGCCACTTCAATCGTTCAGGTAATTCCTGGTTGTAGTTTAGGTGTAAGCGCAGTTGCTGGTGTAATTTTATGCAACAACGGAAACACTACTATCACTGCTTCTGTTAGTGCTGCTACCGGCCCAGTAGAATATAGTATAACCGGAGGGGCACCGTTTCAAACAAGTAATGTATTTAGTAACGTAGTTGCGGGTTCTTATACAGTAACAGTAAGGGAAGTTAATAACCCCTCCACCTGTGTTGCTTCTACAGTTTTGAATGTAATAGCACCCCCTCCAATTCCCACTCCAACTTTGAGTATTGTACAACCTACCTGTATATCACCTAGCGCGGTAGTAAGCATTACTTCAAGTACTACAGGTTTAACTTTTAGTATTGATGGAGGATTATTTTCAGCATACCCTACTGCTGGATACCTACTAACAGCAGGTACACACACTATTACTGCAAAAAATATGAATGATTGCACTTCCCTTATTAATACATTTATAGTGAATGCTCAACCAGCTACACCAGCTACACCACTGATAGGTGCAGTTACCCAACCAGACTGTACTGTATCTACAGGTTCTGTAATATTAAATAACTTGCCTATAGGTTCATGGACCATAGAGCCTGGGACCCTCAACGGGAACTCAACTTCTACTAATATAATTAACCTTGCAGCTGGTTCGTATTCATTCATCGTTACCAATACTGATGGATGTTCTTCACTTCCATCTACCAATGTAAATTTCGTTGCAGTAGTGGGTGCCCCGCAAACGCCTGTAGTAAGTTTGTCTCAACCAACCTGCTCAACTGCTACCGGCACAATACTAATTACTTCCCCTACTCTTGATTTGACATTTAGTTTAGATGGCGGTGCCTTCGCAGCTTACCCAACAGGTGGATATACAGCAATAACTGTAGGTACTCACACTTTGATTGCACAAAATATAATTGGTTGCTTATCGCCTTTCGTCAATATTACCATTGACCCACAGCCAGCGTCCCCTCCTGCACCAATCATAACGGTGGTACAACCAAATTGTACGGTGGCCACTGGCACTATAACAGTTACTTCACCAACCGCAGGTTTAACGTTTAGCTTAGATGGAAGCAGTTTCGCTCCTTATCCTGTTAGTGGTTACATAGTAACAGCAGGTATTCATTCTTTAGCAGTACAAAATTTGAGTGGTTGTACTCCCAATGTAACTAATAATATTATAGTAAATGCACAACCAACTACACCCACTGTTTCGTTGGAATTTACACCCATTACTTGTTTTAACGGTAGTAGTGTATTAACTGTGACGGCTACTGGAGGCGTGTTGCCTTACGAGTATAGTGTAAACGGAGGTATATTTCAAAGTGTAAATATTTTCAACATTATTGCCGGATCTTATACCATTGCTGTAAAAGATGCAAATGGATGTGTTGGTAACAATACTGGAATAACCATAACCCAGCCAACAGCCATTACAGCTACTGCTACTGCATCGTCGATAGCATGTAATGGTGGCAATGCCATACTAACGGTAACGGCTAATGGCGGTTCAGGCGCTTACGAGTATAGCTTAAATAATGGTAATTTTCAACCAATGAATACTTTTAATGTTGTGGCAGGATCATATGCTGTGAAAGTAAGAATCCAAAATAACGCTTCTTGTTCTACTACTGTAAATTCTATCTTAAATGTTACACAACCTGGAATTTTGAAAGCGTCAGCTAATGCTAATGCAATAAAGATTTGTGGAGGAAATTCTGTTTCAACTGTAACCGCTACCGGTGGCACACCTCCGTACTCAGGTATAGGAAGTTTTTTGAGAGAGCCTGGCACATGGAACTTTGTTGTAGTGGATTCAAAAGGTTGTAGCACATCTGAAGAAGTAACTATTCTACCACCCGGATGTGTGGAAATAAAAGTTTATCCAAATCCTTCTCAAAGTTTTATCGCAGTAAATCATTCAGCTGCTGTTGATGCTTCTTCTTACTTGCAGATTTTTTCAGAAAATGGGATCCAGGTTTTAACAAAGTACATACCACAGAATAATTTTATTACCAATGTAAACATATCTGCACTCTCCAGCGGCAATTATGTAATGGTTTACATAAATGGAGGAGAGAAAAAAGCAACAAAATTTATTAAAACAAGTAAATAGAAACTACATTAAAAAAACATAATTTTTTAACCTCCAAAAAAATAATATGAATCGATACAAATTCTCATTTATACTTTTAGTATTTGCTTTTGCAACCATAAAAGTCTCCGCTCAGTCAAATCCAACTATGGCAGTTCTGCCTTCAAACACTGGTATAGTCGCAGTAGGCGGCATAAATGATCTTGATATGACTGTGGGTAATACAGGCATGACACCCATTGCGGTGGCTAAATTACGCCCAATTCTAACTGTACCTGCTAGTGTAATGTTTTTACCAGATGCACAACAAACAGGATTGCCTCCAGGTTGGACCATATTGTCGAACACAGGGCAACAATTGCGCGTGTGCAATACTTCAGCTATTGTTCCGGGCCAGTCGCAAATATCCATTATTTTAAAAGTGGTGGGTGTGACCGTAACAGTTCCTCAGACTTTTCTAGGTCAAATCAATTTTGGTAATGGAACTACATGTGCAATTGGTGTTCCTCCAGCAGGTAATAACGTAGCAGATGATGCTGCAACTTCAACAATTCAAGTTATTGCGGGTGCGCTGCCTTTAACTTTGGTAAGTTTTAATGCCTCTTTATTAAATTGTTTGCCTTCATTAAAATGGGTTACTCAATCTGAGATAAATACAGATCGTTTCGAAATTGAAAAAAACATACCCGGTAGCGGAATTTGGAAAAACATTGGTGAAATAGCTGCTAATGGTTCAAACTCAACATCTACCTACAGTTTCGCTGACAATAGCATCAATACTACATCTGAGCGTGTACTTTACCGGTTAAAAATGTTTGATAAAGACGGCAGTCACAAATATTCTGATGTTCTGCCTGTATCCCTTAATTGTAAGGTTGTTCAGGTATCTGCATTCCCCAATCCAGTACAAAACGGAAAGTTATTTGTAAGCTTAACTGGAACTACCGGCCAAATAGAAGCTAGCCTACTTTCAATATCTGGGCAAATGATATCCAAGAATATTGTAACAAACGGCACTAATTTAATAGATGTTTCCGGTGTTGCCAATGGTACCTATATCTTAAACATCATGGGCGCAAATGGTTTGAACAAAAAAGTTAAGGTAATGATTGGTAAATAAAAATAGAACAGTAAATAATTAAAAAGCCCGCTTTAAAAAAATGTGGGCTTTTTAATTTAACAGACACCAAGACATTTCTTTTCTCAACAATGTCTCCCGCAGGGGATGTTGTGTGCTACCGAACGTATTCTTTGGTTAATCAGAGCGAACAACAATAATAGGCCCTTTGAACAAAGAAGGTAACAGATTTACGATATTATGACGCTACGCCCCCTGCTGGAGACATTGATGAAAAGAAAATTAATTCACCAGAACAGCCCCTTGCAGATTGAAACATATCAATGAAAGAAAGCTAAATTGCCCAATTTTAAAAACTTAACATTGAGTATATTATCTTATTGTTAAATTTACCCTTCAAAAAATCTAATAATAATGGCTAAAACAGCAAAATCTCCTGCAACCAAAACAAATAAGTCCTTAAAAAAAGAAGTGGCAGGTACTTTAACAGAAATATTCACTGATATTAAAGACGCGGTGGGCAACAAAAAATTTGGTAAAAAAGTAAAAAAAGCAAGCAAGATATTATCGGCTGGTGCTTTAAAGAAACTAGACAAAAAAGAAAAAACAAAAAAAGAGGCCCCAAAAAAGGCAAAGGAAATTAAAAAGGCAGTTGCTCCCAAAAAAGCAGCGAAACCTGATGCTAAAAAAACGAAAAAACTACCAAAAGCCGCTAAAACGCCATCGGTTCCAACGCCAGACCGGGCAACTACCTAAATTAAAAATTATCAATTTTCTCCACCCGAAATTGATCTCCATCCAGTTACCTGGCAACTACGCTATTATATATGTAGAGCCAAAACCTGTTTTCTCCTAACCTGGAGCTGATTCTTAGTCCTGTCTCCTAAAATAAATATTATTCTGCCGCTGCGAAAAAACGTGGCGGCAGCACTAATAAGTAGGAACCTCTATTTTAAAATTTAGTCCGGTCTAAGACGGCATTACAGCATCGTCTTCCTTTGGTTGTAATTTGTTGACTACGCAGGCTTCCTTTTTTGTCGAACCTACAAAATCAAATATGTTTGTTTTTTTGCGCATCGATCATTACTGGATGGTTGAGCTAAGCATATCCAATATTTTATACCAACCAACCTAACATCTATGAACCAACTTTTGCTTCTTCCCGGCACAACTCCCTGCAAGCAATCTTCCATATCAACTATTTTAACATCAAAATTGCTACAGTAACTCTAATTCTGTTTGCCTCTATCAGCGCATGGCCGCAGGCATCATTGTGGTAGTCAAACACCATCGGCATACAAGATGGTAAAACCTTCCGCAGATTTCCTTGCATAACAAAAGCTAAATCAATGCCGTTATTCGGCGCATAAAAAACATTCACTAAATACCATCTCCGAGAAAATGAAAAAAATTTTTACACTGGCTGCTATTGTAATGGCAGCTTTCCCAACGCAGGCACAATTAAAAGTTGGGTTACCACCAGGCCCTCCGCAGCCAAGTGCTTTATTAGATGCCAGCAATACAGGCGCCGCAACTAAAACCGGCTTCCTGGCACTGCAGGTGCAATTGACCGGCACTGCTGATGTAACTACGATTGCAGCCCCCGCTGCAGGATTGATGATCTACAATCTGTCGGCCGCAGGTATCGGCGCCGCCGAAGTTACCGCAGGTTATTATTATTTTAATGGCGTAAAGTGGAAACCATTTATCAGCGAAGTGCCGCCGGCCAAACCGTATTTGATGCTTCTGTATTGGGCTACTCACCTACCCGTACTGCTGCAACCGCCCCGGCCGATACTATCATAAGTGGCAATCGCTTTGTAAAAAAATGGATGGCTTCCAATCCTGATAATGGCCATAGCTATGCTTTATATGCTGTTAGAAATACCGGCAACACTGCCAATGCTAGTCTAAACTGGTTCAACAGTTTCAACTTTGCCAAAGCCATCAGTGGCTACCTGGTAACCCTCACCAGCAATATGGAAACAAATTTTATCAAAACCAATTTTCTTTCTAACAACGGTACGTCACTGGATGGAACCAATTCCATCAGTTCTCAATGCAACGAAAATATTTGGATGGGATTAGCAAAGATTGTAGAACCTGGCAACCCCGTTCGCCTGGGTTGGATCACCGGCGAGCGTTCTAAAGTAAACTGGTCTGTAGATCCTTCAGCCACGGAAACCAGTTTTGCAGGAAGCGAACCAAACAACAACAACGGTACAGAAGGCTATGTGCACATCTGGGCCACTGCCAGATTTGCCGATAGATCCTGGAACGATGCTTCTGGCAGTAGCACCGTTACAAGCAGCAATCCCTTTGTTCAAATTTTAGTGGAATTTAATAATTGATTCACCCATTTCAACTTCTATATTTTTCTATTTTTAAATTAATAATGATGAATAAAATTTTGACTACAGCAGCTTTTTTACTGGCAGCTTTTACTGGCCAGGCACAATTAAAAATCGGTTTACCGGCAGGAGCTCCGGCAGCCAGCGCTATTTTGGATGCCAGTAATACTGGCGCCACCACTAAGACTGGTTTTTTGGGCCCACAGGTACAGCTAACCGGCACCAATGATGCCAGCACTGTACTAAACCCGGCCACCGGGCTGATGGTTTACAATGTTGCCAATGCAGGCATTGGCAGCGCCATTGTTATAGCAGGCTACTACTTTTTTGATGGCAGCAAATGGAAACCCTTTTTAAGCGAAGTGCCGGCAAGCTAAACTGCTTTTGATGCTTCCGTATTGGGTTATACACCCGCCAGGACTGCCACTGCTGCACCCATGGATACCAGCATTGAGGGTAACCGGTTTATAAAAAAATGGACGGTAACCAATGCAGACAACGGCCACAGCTATGCATTATATATTGTGCGAAACACAGCCAATTCGGCCACCATTAGTCTCAACTGGTTTACCACTTTCAATTTTGGTAAAGCCATTAGCGGCTACCTGGTTACCCTCACCAGCAACACGGAAAAGAATTTTATTAAAACAAATTTTTTGTCGAACAACAGCTTGAGCCTAGATGGTACCACTACTGTCGCCAATCACAGCAATGAAAACATCTGGATGGGATTTGCAAAAATTGTAGAACCGGGCAACCCGGTGCGCCTCGGATGGATAACCGGTAAACGGTCCAAAGTAGATTGGTCCGTTGATCCTTCTGCCACTGAAACTAATTTTAGTACAAGCGAACCGAACAACAGTAATGGCACAGAGGGGTATGTACACATTTGGTGTGCTGCTGCCCAGGCTACCCGCAGCTGGAACGATGCACAAGGCTCTACAACCCTGGCCGGAGGCCTTTGGTTTCGCCAGGTATTGATAGAGTTTAATAACTAGATGTAGATAAGCAGGTAAAGAACAGCTGCTGAAAAAAAGCTATTTAACACCCAACACATCTTTCAACCCAAGTTGCGGTTAACATAAAAATGAACTTATGAAAAAAAACTTAACATACATCAAAATAGCGGCCTGCACAATGGCCATGTGGATGGGCAACCATTCCTTTGCGCAAACAACAGTGCAGGTAGGCAATATTACCAACAAAGGCACCAGCAGTTGGGGTGTTTCCGTCTTTACCTTGTCAGGAAATTATACGACTGCTGCCGGGGCCACTGACCAATTTTACAATGTAGCCAACACAGCTCTGTACCTGCAGGGCAGCGGCAAAGGCCAGTTTGCAAACCTTGTTCTTAATACGGGTGCCAACAGCTACATTGAAAATGACAATGGCATTACCGTTGGCGAAACCCTGCAAAGTATGGGCAATATTATTTATACGGGCAGCAACCCGGCAACAGCCATTCGCCTGGGAAATACGGCTACGCTAAACGGTAGCAGCCCTTTTAATATAACACATTTTATAGAGGGCTTCCTGCAAAAATCCGGTACCGCAGCTTTTACTTTTCCTTTGGGAGAAGGCGGTCTTTTTTCGCCCATTAGCTTTGAAAATCCTGGCGGCAGCTCCTTGAGGTACAAAGCGCAGAACCCTGAAAACCATCTAGATTTTAGCAACACGCAGGGTGCCAATAATCTTACTACGGTAAGCATGAAAGAATATTATATTTATAATGGCAGTGCGCCCGCAGGTTTTTCGGTAACGATGCCATATAATAATTTTGGTACGGATGGCTATTCCGGTGCCGTTTCCAAAATGACCATTGCAGGATGGGATGGTGTACAATGGATGAACCTCGGAGATGCAGGAAACAGTATCGATGTGATGGCAGGCACCGTAACCATAACCTTAAATCGATCACTGAGCGGCATTGAAAAATTGACAGTAGGCAATACAGACCCCATCAACATACTGGCGGTGAGTCTTCAAAATTTCAGCGCTAAAACGGCTGCTAATTGTGGAGCCCTGTTTAACTGGAAATTGTTGGCAGATGAAGCGATGCTAAACTTTGAATTGCAGCAAAGCAACAATGGCGCTGATTACACGGCTTTAAAAACCATCGCCCCCAACACAGGCACTGCTGCTACAACCTACAGTTACCATCAGCCGCAGGTACAGGATGGCCTGCAGTATTACAGGCTGAAAGTTACTACCGCGGCAGGCAGCATTTATTACAGCGATATCATCAAGCTCCAAAATAACTGTAACAAATTATTGATAAGTATTTCGCCCAACCCCGTAAAAGACAGGGTTTACATCTCCGGCTTAGAGGCAGGATACCGGGTAACAATTTTTGATGCAAATGGCGCCAGGATCGTTTCCAAAAAAGCAAACGGTTCTACCACCGCAGTAGATATGCAGCGTTATGCAAGCGGCACCTACGTCGTTTTTATTTCAGATATAGAGGGGGTTATTATTGACAAGAAAAAAATTATAAAACCTTAATTTTAGAAACAGTTTGTAACACCGTGGGTGTTTCGCCGGCAGTAGAGTCGCCAGGTGAGACACCCCTTTTTTATTGTTGTCATAGCCGTGCCTGAAACTAGTATCCAGAAATTTATTGTGCTAAAAAAATTGGATACAAACTCTTCAACATCTGCCACTCACTTTGCTACAAGCGAAAATATGTGACAGCCATGGTTTCATGAATCAAAAGCTAGTCTACATCCACGATAATCCGTGCAAAGGCAAATGGAATCTAAGTGAAAACCCTGTAGGTTATCTTCATAGTTCTGCCATTTTTTACATTGACGGTGTGCAAAGCATTTACCCGGTTACTAATTTTATGAAGATGGATGATGTGGTATTCACAAAAAGTTGGACGTAATGAAACGGTGTATTCTGCGTTGACGCAAAGCTTTTTCTCTGCAACCTCTTCTGAAGGAGCATTGTGTGTTCAAAAGCAATTGTATGGTTGCAAACTCCCCTGCGGGAGACATTGCTAGAAAGTGAAATTGAATATAAGGTGAAAATTATTATATTGACGCAACATCCCCGGGAGGAGGCATTGCTAAGAAGGAACTTTCTGTACGGGAAAAATTGACAGGAAAGAAGCGTTACTTTAAACCCGGCTAAAAATTTTAAATAAAAAAAGACAAACCCAGAATTCTAGATTTGTCTTTTCTTGTGAACTGGCTGGGACTCGAACCCAGGGCCCATACATTAAAAGTGTATTGCTCTACCAACTGAGCTACCAATTCTGTTCCCCTCGTTTGAAAGGGAGTGCAAAAATAAGGCAAAAACGTATTGCAGCAAATTTTTTTAAAAAAGTTTTTTAAATTTCTTTCTTTTTTATTTCCTAATTGTTTGCATACAGCAAAATATTGCACCTATTTTTGTACATAATATACAATCTGTATGAAAGATTTCTTCAACAATAAAGTAGTGGCTATCACCGGTGGTAGCGACGGAATCGGCAAAGCGCTGATAGATCTTTTGCTGCCTCTTGGGGCAAAAGTAGCCACTTGCGCTCGCAACCAAGATAAACTCTACGACCTCCAATTACGTCATTCTACCCTTCCGCTACATTGCGTGGTAGCCGACGTGAGCATTTACAACGACTGCAAACTTTTTATAGATTCTACCATCCAACAATTTGGTGGCATCGATATTCTCATCAATAACGCGGGGATATCAATGCGCTCATTGCTCAAAGATGCGGAGCCAGAAGTATTCAAAAAAGTGATGGACATTAATTATTTTGGTAGTGTTTATTGCACCAAATTGGCATTAGAATCGATCATCAACAGAAAAGGCACCATTGTAGGCGTCTCCTCTATCGCAGGATACCGCGGCCTTCCAGGCAGAAGTGGATATAGCGCCAGCAAATTTGCACTCAACGGATGGTTGGAATCTATTCGTACAGAACTAATGGATGATGGCGTAAATGTAATGTGGGTTTGCCCTGGCTTTACCAGAAGCAATATTCGCAATGCAGCCCTCAACGAAAAATCACAAGCACAAGGCGAAAGCCCCATGAATGAAGCTCAATTGATGAGTGCAGACGAATGTGCGGTACATATTGCCAATGCGATTGAAAAAAGAAAAAGAACAATCGTACTCACTTTTAAAGGGAAGCAAACGGTGTTTATGAATAAATTTTTCCCGGCATGGACAGACAGGCTTACCAGGAATTTCTTTTTTAAAAATGGTAAATTGGTGAAGTAAAAGACCAGCATTCCTTTTGTGCGAATGCAAATAGTATTGTTGTAAAATCGAGACTTAACTTTTTATCCTTTAAATAAATTACTACATAGTTACTATGCCAATCATCACCTTTACCAGCGATATAGGAAATCAGGATTTTATGCCAGGAGCTGTTAAAGGTCAATTGTTAACCACTATGCCCGATGCTAACATCATCGACATCACGCACCTCCTTTCGCCCTTCAACTACCCGCAAGCGGCATACGTTTGTAGAAATGCCATCCGCAACTTTCCAAAAGGCAGTTTTCACCTCATCATGGTGAACCTCTTCGACGAAAAACCAGAACACCTTTTATTAGTGCAACACAACGGTCAATACATTGCTTGTGCCGACAATGGTCTCATCACCCTGATATTAGAAGAAGTACCCCAAAAAGTAATTGCGCTGGCCACACATCCTTCGGAACAAAAAAATACCTTGCACTGCGCAAGTGTTTTTGCAGCAGCTTTCCGTGATGTTGCCGCCGGAAAAAAATTAGAAGACATCGGTGACCCGGAAATTTCTATCAAGGTTAAAAATCCATTGAGGCCAATGTTGAGCAACGACTGGATAGAAGGTCAAATTATTTTCATCGACAATTTTGAAAACGTGGTGGTGAACATTCACCGCGACGATTTTGAAAAACAACGAAAAGGCAGAAGTTTTTCCATCGTGTTCAAAAGAGATGAAACCATCGATAAAATCAGCGAAACCTACGCCGATGTAGCAGAGGGTGAAAAATTAGCTCACTTCAACTCATCTGGCTATCTCGAAATTTCTATCAACAAGGGCAATGCTGCCGGCTTATTTGGCTTGCAGGGTTTTTCAGAAACGTTACAGGTATCTACTCAGCAAAACAGACTATTTTACCAGACCGTTAAAATATTTTTTGAAAATAATTAATTTACCATCACCAAAATTTTACTATCACAACACTAAAATTTCCTACAATGAAAAAAATGACCATTGCAATCGCTTCCTGCTTTTTTGCGGTTACAGCAATTGCACAAGTAAAAATGCCCCAGCCCTCTCCGCTTCAAACGATCAAGCAAGAGTTTGCGTTGGGTAGCATCGAAGTAAAATACAGCCGCCCGGCTGCGAAAGGCCGCAAAGTATTTGGCGACCTGGTACGGATGAATCAATTATGGCGCACAGGTGCCAACGGCGCTACGATCGTAAGATTTACGGATGCTGTTGAGATCAATGGCAAAAAAGTTGATACGGGTTCTTACGCCCTCTATACTATCCCTGGCAACGAAAGCTGGGAAATTATACTCAATAAAGGGATCAGCAATTGGGGCGTTGATGGCTACAAAGTGTCAGACGATGTACTTCGTTTTAAAGTTACTCCTATGAATGTAAAAAATAAAGTGGAAAGTTTCACGATCCAGTTTGCAGATATCAAACCAGAAACTTGCGAAATGCATATTATTTGGGAAAAAACTGCGGTTGCCATTCCGATCAAAGCTACCATCAAAAGCCGCATTCAAGCACAGTTAGAAGATGCCCTAAAGGGTGACAAAAAACCATACTGGCAGGCCGCACAGTTTTACAATGAGTACGACAACAACCCAAGCAAGGCATTGACCTACGCCAACGAAGCAGTAAAAGAAAATCCAAAGGCATTCTGGATTTGGTTGTACAAAGCTAAACTTGAAAAAACTTTAGGTGATAAAACAGCAGCCATGGCGAGTTCTAAAACTTCCATGCAACTGGCCACCGAAGCTAAAAATGCTGATTATGAGAAAATGAACAAGGATCTTCAAAAAACATTGAAATAATATAAGTTTGAAATTTTTTTAAAAAGCTGCGCTTTACGCAGCTTTTTTTATGACTGCATCTCCCGCATTTTTTTTTGCGAGCGAACTACCAGTATCATCTGCAACGCAATGGCCATTAAAATCAATATTAGTCCGGCATAAAACCCAGGATGCAAGCTTTTGTTTTCACCTAAAAAAACAAACGCCAGAATGATGCCATACACTGGCTCCAGATTATAGGTAAGATTGGCCGTAAACGCCGAGATCTTTTGCAGCGCTTTTAGTTGAAGATCAAAAGCCAGCACGGTGCACAAGATCGCCAGTATCAATAACCAGCCCAAGTCGCTCGCTGTAGGTAAATAATAAGTTGCAGGAAACTGTTGTAAATAAAATGGCAACACCAAAGTGAGCAGCAACCATCCGCCGCCCAATTCATACAACGTAAGTGTTTTGGGAGTAAACCGAAGCAATAGTTGTTTGTTCAGGATAGGAAATACTGCACTCCCAACGGAGGAAAGGATGCCAAACAAAATCCCCATTTTATATTGAGGATGAAAATCGAAGATGATATAAATTCCGGAAATGGCAATCAAACCCAATCCCAACTCCTTCCACTCCATTTTTTTTCGCAGGATCAATGGCTCCAGCAAAGCTGTAAAAAAACCAGTTGCACTAAAGCAAACCAACGCCACCGATACATTGGCGTACTTCACACTCCCATAAAAACTCACCCAATGCAGCGCAATGACGAAGCCCACCCCAGCAATCTTCCACCTGTCTTTAGCATTGATCCTTTGCAACTGTTTGCTAAAATACATCCACACACCCAACACCATAACGGTAAGGAACATCCGATACCACACCAGTAAACCTTCGTTGAGTAAAATAAGTTTACCTAATATGGCCGTAAAACCAGCTAAAAAAACAGCAACATGCAGTTGAAGAAACGCTTTTTTCATCAATGGTAAAGATAATGTTTCCGTTTTTGCCTTTTCTCAGCAATGCCTCCCGAAGGGGACGCTGCGTACCGCTTCTCTGCAATGTCTCGCACTGGGGGCGCTACGAACCGCTTCTCAGCAATGCCTCCCGAAGGAGACGTTGCTGAGAAACAAAAACCTGGCAGCCTTATTTTAGTAAAGCTGGACACTACCTCAAAGATAATTTCCCCAAAAAACTGTAAAAAAGTAAAGCCCATGGCTCCCCAAAAGCAAACATCATTATATTTGCCCACTTATAACAACTAACATCGTATGAGCTTCAAACGTATCAACAACATCACAGGCTGGGCAATCTGCCTAATAGCCTGCGCCGTGTATATCATGACCATGGAGGCTACCGGTAGCTTTTGGGACACTGGCGAGTTTGCTTCCAGTGCTTATAAACTTCAAATTCCGCATCCACCAGGAGCTCCGCTATTTGTACTCCTCGGTCGTTTGTTCATGGTGCCTTTCGGTCCAGCATCAGCTGCCACGGGTATCAACCTGATGAGTGCCCTTGCCAGCGGTTTTACTATTTTGTTTTTATTTTGGAGCATCACACACTTTGCCCGCAAGATTGTGCAAAAAGATGGCACTCCCTTAACCTTGGATAAAATCGTAGGCATTATGGCCGCAGGTGTTGTGGGCGGATTGGCATACACTTTTTCCGATTCTTTCTGGTACTCTGCTGTAGAGGCAGAAGTTTACGCACTCTCCTCTTTTTTTACTGCAGTTGTGTTTTGGGCCATGTTGAAATGGGATCAGGCAGTTGCAGATGAAATGGAAGCTGGTATAAAAGGAAATTTTACCCGGGCCGACCGCTGGATCATCCTTATTTTCTTCTTGATGGGATTATCAATCGGAGTTCACTTGTTGAATATCTTGACTATACCCGCCATGGTGGTGATCTATTATTATAGAAGATACAAAGCCACCAATTGGGGCACTTTCTGGGCTTTCGTAATTGGCTGTATCATTACAGGATTTGTTCAAAAAGCTGTGATCCAATGGAGCATCAAAGGCGCCGGCAACATGGACATCCTTTTTGTGAACAGCTTTGGCCTTCCCTTCTTTAGCGGGTTCGCCTTTTTCTTCATTATGATCGCCGTGCTTATTTATTTCGGATTAAAAATTGCACAAAAAAATAGCTGGAACTTTCTTAAACTTGGCCTGTGGTGTTTTACATTCATGCTACTAGGTTACTCTACCTATTTCACTACACTGATACGTAGCAACGCCAATACGAGCGTAGATATGTTTAATGTAGACAATCCCGTAAACCTTGTGGGTTACCTCGGCCGGGAGCAATATGGCGATTGGCCGATATTATATGGACAAGACTTTACTGCAGAAATTGTAGATACCGATGTACAGGAAACTTATATAAAGAGTGATGGAAAATATGAGAAGAATGGCAGAAAGGTGTCCTACGTATATGCCCCTCAAGACAAACATCTGTTTCCGCGTATGTGGGACCAAAGCAATGATCAAGGACATGCAGATTATTACGCCAGTTGGGCAGGAATAGGCAAAGACCAGCAAGGAAATTATGAACGCAAACCAACCATGGGCGAAAACATTCTTTTTGCATTCGACTATCAGGTAAATTGGATGTACTGGCGGTATTTCATGTGGAATTTTGCAGGAAAACAGAATGATGTACAGGGTACTAATATGGACAATGTAAGAGACGGCAACTGGAAAACCGGCATCGGTTTTTACGATAACCTACGACTAGGCGATCAAAAACAATTGCCAGACACCCTTAAAAACAACAAAGCCAACAACAATTATTACGCATTACCTTTCATGTTGGGTTTGTTGGGATTGTTTTATCATATTAGAAAAGATGGTAGAGACGCCCTTGTGGTAGGACTCCTCTTTTTCTTCACTGGATTAGCGATTGTATTTTACCTCAACCAGGCAGGTAACCAGCCAAGGGAAAGGGATTATGCGTTTGTAGGTTCTTTTTATGCTTTCGCCTTTTGGATCGGAATTGGCGTATTGTGGGTAAGAGATCTACTCATGCCCGCAGTTAAAAACCTCAAAATGTCTAGCTATATTGCCGGTGCTGCCTGCCTTTTACTGGTTCCGGTTATTATGGGAAGCCAGGGATGGGACGATCACGATAGAAGTCGCAAAACGCTGGCGCCAGATTTGGCCAGAAACTATCTTGAAAGCTGCGCGCCCAATGCTATCTTGATCACATTTGGAGACAATGACACCTACCCATTGTGGTATGCTCAAGAAGTACAAGGAGTAAGAAGAGATATCCGGGTGATCAACAGTAGTTTGTTGGGAACAGATTGGTACATCAATCAGTTGCGTTACAAATTAAACGAAAGTGATCCTATTGATCCAATTTGGACAGAAGCTCAAATAGAAGGGCCTAACAGAGATGTGGTGTATGCCCCAGAACGTATTTTTGGCCAGAACAACCCGATGACTGGCCAATACTACGCAAAAGCAGGTATTGCAGATCCTAATCAACCGATGGATCTTTATACCATGATGAAAAACTTTGCGGGTAGTGATGACCCAAACAAATACCAGGTTGGCCAAGATGGAAATGTGTTGAACTTATTTCCAACCAGAAAAGTGTATGTGCCAGTGGATATGAATGTTGTAAAGAGCAACGGCACCTTAAATGCAAACGACAGCGTTTTGAGCGCCATTGCATTCGAAATTCCAAAATCTGTGCTATACAAAAATGATGCTGCAATCCTCAACATCATTGCCGCCAACAAATGGAAACGCCCCATTTATTTTACCTCCCCTTATCAGGAATTGGGTTTCCAAAATTTCTTGCGCCAAGACGGATTAACTTATAGATTGGTACCAGTAGCCAACGGTGAAATCAATCAGGATTGGATCAAAGATAAGCTGATGAACAAATTTGTATTTGGGAATGCTGATAAAAAAGGCGTTTATTTCGATGAAGAGAATCGCAGGCACCTCAATAGCATACGTGCCGCTTATGCACAGGCCGCCATCAATTTTGCACAAACGGGCAGGAAAGAAGAAGCCAAACAATTCCTGAACAAATGCGACAAGATGATGGATCCGTCTAACATGCCTTATGGGCTTGTGAGCCGCAGCCAACAACATAACCAAACTTCGCTGATGTTTGTATACGGTGCTTATTTATCAGGTGATACTGCATTGGCACAAAAAGCAGGTGGAGCGCTAAAGAAAGACATGCTACAGCAGCAAGCGTATTACGGAGGCTTGTCGGAAAACAGAAGATTCTCATTGGATTACGAAGTACAGCGCAACGACAATCTATTGAAGAGCCTGCTGGCCATGGAACAAGAGTTTGGTGCTAAACCTGGCATTAACCCAGAAATGATTGGTCCGGTACAAACCATCCCAACTCCAACAAACCCGGTGTTGCCTAAATAACCAGAATAATTTTAATATTAACTTTTATAAGACCTGCCTTTACCGGCAGGTCTTTTTTATTTAACAAACAAACCAAACGACTGCAAGATTTGTTATGTAAGTTGTACTTTGATTTTACTAAGTTGAAGGATTGGGCGTTTCTTCTTCAGTTTTACCTTTTGAAATAAAAAATATGCGCGGTTTTAACTTTTCCAAATACAATCCCCTCGAGGATGCAAAATCCAAATTTGAGCAACTACTCGACCTTTTTATGCAATTGCTTACCTACACCAGCGGCGATTTTAACGAAGCCATGCAGTGGATGAATGAGCTGGATAAACAATACAAACTCACCGACGATGATTACGGCATGGGAGATTTTTTGGAAGAACTCAAAAGCAAAGGATACATTGAAGAGGAATCAAAGAACGGGTCTATAAAAATTACGCCCAAAACAGAACAGGGTATTCGCAAAAAAAGTTTGGAAGAAATTTTCGGTAAACTCAAAAAAACTAAAACCGGGAACCACCATACATTCAAACCGGGCGGAGGCGATGAGATCAATCCGGAAACCAGGCCCTTTCAGTTTGGCGATACCATGGAGCAGATCGATTTTACCAGCAGCATTCGCAATGCGCAAATCAACCATGGCATCGACGGTTTTAAAATGTCGGAAGACGATTTAGAGATCAGGGAAACGGATTTTAAATCGCAAACCTCCACCGTATTAATGATCGATATCTCTCACTCTATGATCTTATATGGTGAAGACCGAATTACTCCTGCTAAAAAAGTGGCGATGGCACTGAGTGAGCTGATCAAAACAAAATATCCAAAAGATACTTTAGACATCGTAGTATTTGGAAACGACGCCTGGACCATTGAAATAAAAGATCTTCCTTATTTGCAAGTGGGGCCTTACCATACCAATACCGTGGCAGGGCTGGAGTTGGCCATGGATATACTTCGGAGAAGAAGAAATCCCAATAAACAAATTTTTATGATCACTGATGGCAAACCAACCTGCCTCAAGCAAGGAACCAAATATTACAAGAACAGTTTCGGAGTAGATCGCAAAATTCTCAACCGATGTATGAGCTTGGCAACGCAGTGCAAGAAAGTAAAAATTCCCATCACCACCTTCATGATTGCCAGTGATCCGTACTTACAAAAGTTTGTACAAGAATTTACAGAAACCAATAATGGCAAAGCCTTTTTTGCTTCGCTCGATAAATTGGGCGCCTTTATATTCAAAGATTTCGAAAGCGGCAGGAGAAAAACAGTGTATTAAATAATATTCAATTAAACCAACAGAACGAATTTATAATGGCAAAAACACCAGCAAAAACAGCATTGGCAAGCACTCTCGGAGAACTGAAACAATCTGGCTACCAACCAAAGTCTATCAAAGAAGAAATCAGGCAAAACCTGATCAAAAAAATTACCGCTAAGGAGAACCCTTTTCCTGGTATTCTTGGATATGAAGATTCAGTGATACCAGATACAGAAAGAGCATTGTTAAGCAAACACAATATTTTGTTTTTAGGATTGCGTGGTCAAGCAAAAACGCGTATGGCGCGTCAAATGACAGGACTGTTGGATGAATACATTCCAGTAGTAGCAGGTAGTGAAATTAATGACGACCCTTTTAAACCGATTTCAAGGTATGCCGTAGATATGATCGCTGCAAAAGGCGATGACACGCCGATTGTATGGTTACACAGCAGCCAACGTTACGGAGAAAAATTGGCCACTCCAGACGTAAGCGTAGCCGATTTAATTGGCGACATCGACCCCATCAAAGCAGCTAATTTGAAATTGAGTTTTGCAGATGAGGGCGTACTTCATTATGGCATTATTCCACGAAGCAATCGTTGCATTTTTGTGATCAATGAATTGCCCGATCTGCAAGCCCGGATCCAGGTATCCTTGTTTAATATTTTAGAAGAAGGGGATTTACAAATCAGGGGATTTAAATTGCGTTTACCCCTAGACGTTATGTTTGTTTTTACGGCTAACCCGGAAGACTATACCAACAGAGGAAGTATTGTTACTCCATTAAAAGACAGGATCGAAAGTCAGATACTTACCCATTATCCAAAATCAGTTGAAACCGCATTGGGCATAACTGAACAGGAAGCTGATATCAGTGAAGAGCAAAAAGAAAAAGTAGCCATCAGCGATCTCATCAAAAGATTGATAGAACAAGTGGCATTTGAAGCCAGGGAAAGTGAAATGGTAGATAAAAAAAGTGGGGTGAGTGCCAGGTTAACCATCGCAGCCTACGAAAATGCCGTGAGCGCTGCAGAAAGAAGAGCCATCATCAATGGAGAAGCGAGTACCCAGGTTTGGCTCAGCGATTTAACGGGTATCATCCCGTCCATCACTGGCAAAATAGAGTTGGTGTATGAAGGTGAGCAGGAGGGTCCATATCAAGTGGCTGTAAATTTGGTAGAACGCGCCATTAGAAACCAGTTTAAACAATATTTTCCGAGTCCGGAAACATTGAAGAAAAGAAAAAGCGCAGAAAATCCAGTTGAAAACCCGTACAAGGCCATTATTGCTTGGTTCGACGGTGGCAATAGCTTAGACCTGTTTTTAGAAACCAGGGATGACGATAAAATACAGTTACTCTACAAAGTGAATGGATTGCATGCGCTGGTGAAAAAATATTTTCATACCGGCAACGAAAAAGAAACAGCTTTGCTGATGGAGCTAGTCTTACATGGATTGGCCGCACATTCCTTGATCAGCAAAAAAGTAATCGATGGAAAAATTGAATTCAAAGATTTGATGGGCAGTATGCTGAATATGGGCAACGACCATTTTAACGAAGAAGATTTTAATGAGGAAGATTATAATTAATGCTTAACGCTGAATTAAAATATAAGATGCTGGTTCAAATATGGAGGAAACATTGGAACCAGCATTTTTTTTATATAATATTTACTTCTCGTTCTAAAACAACCAAAAATTTTTCTTGAACAGCTTGAATGATGTTTTCACTCAGGGCAAATATTTCCTGTCCAGTTGCATTCCCATAATTCACCAATACCAGTGCTTGTTTTTTATAACATCCCGCATCTCCTTTGCGATAACCCTTAAAACCACATTGTTCTATGAGCCAACCTGCAGCCAGTTTAACGGAGTTATCTGGTAAATGATATCCAACAATTTGAGGAAATTCTTTTTGAAGCCGATCAAACTCAACAGTGCTGATGGCGGGATTCTTGAAAAAACTTCCCGCATTTCCAATTTCTGAAGGATTGGGTAATTTACTACTGCGGATTTGGATGACAGCC
The DNA here is from genome assembly GCA_038249665.1 of Chitinophagales bacterium. Taxonomy (GTDB): domain Bacteria; phylum Bacteroidota; class Bacteroidia; order Chitinophagales; family Chitinophagaceae; genus Ferruginibacter. The sequence continues at coordinate 18,407 of JBBSDF010000032.1, read as the reverse complement.
TGCGCAATATTGCTGATGCTGAGTTGCTGAACGCCCATCTGCTCCAACTGCTGCTGAATAGCTCCGTAACTCGCATTAAAAACGGGTTTTTTGCGAAGCTTGTAAGTAACAGCGGTAATCGCAAACTGATTTTTGAATAGTTGTTTGAATACCGATTCCCGGTAACCAAAGGCACAATCGTTTAAACCAAACCGTACCAACTTTTGATCGTTCAGGTGCCATGCTTCCAATTCTTCAAACACGTCTTTAAGTTCCACGCCATAGGCTCCAATATTTTGCATGGGACTTGCTCCAACATTACCGGGGATCAGCGACAAGTTTTCGACGCCGCCCAAATTTTTAGTAATACAATACTGTACAAATCCATTCCATGATTCTCCGGCGCCTGCTTTGAGGTACACGAAATCTGCATCCTCTTTTACCATTTCAATTCCTTTGATCTGATTCTTCATCAGCAATCCATCATAATTTTTGATAAATAAGAGATTGCTGCCGCCTCCCAATATCATGCTAGGATGGGGACGGAACATGTCTTTTGCAAATGCATGCAAAGCACTCAATTCATCCACATCACTAAATGTAGCAAAATACCTGGCGGCAACATTGATCCCAAAAGTGTGGAGCGATTTTAATGATGTATTTTCCTGTATGTTCATGGATCGTTAAAAATATATTTTCAGTCAAAACAACGAGTACGTATTGGTTTACATTGCATCTACATCGGCCAGCACTGATACTCCCTTAAAAGATTTTTCACTTTGCAAAATGTTGATGTGGTTGCGAATTACTTTCCGGTAGATTTTACTCATGCCGGGCTCTTTGGGAAGTTTCAACATGATTTCCATGATATAGAGATTGCGTTTTCTTCCAACCATGGGCGCAGCTGGCCCAACAACATAGGGCTTCAAATCTTGTTGTAGCAAATGAACCAATTTTTCAGCGGCGGCATCCACCGTATTTTTATCCTTGTGTTTTAAGGTGAGCATGATGACTCTACTAAACGGGGGATAAAAGAATTCTTTTCTATTCGCAATTTCATATCCATAGAATTTTTCAAAATCGTGTTGTTGCACCAAATGCAATACCGGGTGTTGCACATTCATGGCCTGAATAATTACTTTACCCTGTGCATGTTTTCGGCCAGCCCTTCCGCTTACCTGCTCCATCAATTGGAAGGCTCGTTCATTCGCCCTAAAATCGGCAAAACTCAATAAGCCATCTGCATCCAGAATGCCTACCAAACTTACGTTTTCAAAGTCGAGCCCCTTTACCACCATTTGGGTACCTACCAAAATATCGATTCGATGTTGTTCAAACAATTGAATGAGGTTGTCATGCGCCGTTTTACCCCGTACACTGTCAACATCCATCCTTGCAATTTTGTATTGATTGAAGTCTGTTTCCAGTTGTTCCTCAATTTTTTCGGTACCAAAATTTTTCTCCAGCCATGTTTGCGTTTGACAGGCAGGGCAAGTAACTAATTTTGGATAAGTACTCCCGCAATAATGACAATGCAGCTTGTTGCTGTATTTGTGTAAAGTAAGCGATACATCACAATGCGTACACTGTGGAATAAAACTACAAGTACCGCAAATCAAATAGGGATTGTATCCTCTTCTGTTTTGGAAAAGGATGACCTGTTTGCGGTTGCTCAGTTCTGTTTGAATGGCTTCTTTTAGTTGCGGACTGATCATCACCTTTCCCTTTTGAGCTACCTGACGGGTATTGATGATTTCTATGGCAGGTAATAATAACCCGCCAAACCTTTCATCGAGGTACACCAGTCCGTATTTATTTTGTTTGGCATTGTAATAACTCTCCAATGAAGGCGTGGCGCTTCCTAATAATACTTTGGCACCAAATAAAGATGCATAAAAAATGGCAGCGTCTCGTGCATTGTACCTAGGTGCCGGATCCTGCTGTTTATAGGAAGAGTCGTGCTCTTCATCTACAATGATAAGCCCGAGCTCTTTAAAGGGCAGTAAAAGGGCGCTACGGGCGCCAAGAACAATCTTAACCTCGCCTGTTCTGATCTTATTCCACAATTCTATGCGTTCCTGGTTATTAAATTTAGAATGGTAAATGGCGATGTTGCCACCAAAATGTTTTTGTAATCTTCGTATCACCTGTGCCGTTAGTGCAATTTCTGGTAGGAGATACAACACCTGTTTGCCGGCATTAAAACTGGTCTCCATCAATTTAATGTACAACTGGGTTTTACCACTGCCGGTTACTCCATGCAACAAGCATACATTTTTCTTTTCAAATTGTTGAACCAGTGCATCTAAACAGGATTGTTGTTTCCCGCTTAAAGTAAAATCGATGATTACTTCTTTAGGAAGTGTGGGAATTCTGTCGATCGCTCTTTTTTCAACTAGTAAAATATTTTTATCGCAAAGGCCTTTCAATTGTGCTGCGCTGGCATTGGCTTTTTTTAAAAGTTCTGCTTGCACTACATCGCCAGCTGTTTTTTGGAGGTGGAGGTAAGCCAGTAAAAGATCCATTTGTTTGGGCGCTCCCTTCCAGTCGTTGAACAATTGACTGAGTGCATCTTCGGACAGGTATTGCGGCGCTAACAATACATAAGATTCCTTTTTAACCTTGTAACGTTCGCTGAGTTCTTCCCAGATAAAACATACATGTTTATCAATCAGTTTTTTGATAACGGGATACACATGTGTGGCATCTAATATCTGCTGCACTTCGGTAAGTTGTAATTGTTTTTTCAGAAGCAGTGCTTCGGCTACCAAAAACTCTTCATCACTTAATTCTGAAAAATCTTCACCGATGCTTTCATTATAGATGAGGATGGTTTCACTGTTTAGTTTAAAGTTGGCAGGTAATGCAGCCGCCATCACTTCCCCTTCGGTACACATATAATACTCACTCATCCATTCCCAAAAACGAAGCTGTTGAGGATACAACAAAGGCGCATCATCCAATACATTTAAAATAGGTTTGGTGGGATAGTTTGGTTTTTCGATACTAATGGCTTTGATGATGCCTGCATACTTTTTATTTTTACCAAACACCACTTCTACCCTACAGCCTATTTGTGTTTTTTGTAACAATGCTTCCGGAACTGCGTAGGTATATACGGCAGGTAATGCCAGTGGCAGTACAACGTATGCCCAATGTGTAATGGTTTCTTCCTTAAATAAGCTGGCCGGCTGTTCGTACATGCAATCATTTAATGGGTAAAGGTAAATTTCTTTAGGCGGTTTTTCGCTCAGTCATTTATCCAAACAGCGTTGTATCTGCGTAAACCATCTTCCATTATTTGGTACACTTTTTCTTTAAGTGCTGAAGTTTGGTCTATGGTATATCCTTGTACCGGCACTTCGGCTAAGTAAATTGCACGGGATCTCCCCGGAGTCATACTGAATACAGATCGGTAATGCATCCGATCCAATGCATCCAGAAACAATACTGGCTTGATAGGTGTTTGGGTATCAATCGCAATTCGAAAAGCGCCGTCGTAAAAACTTTTCAGTGCAGTATCACCCATATTAAAAGTGCCTTCCGGGGCAATTACTACGGATATATTTTTTCTAAGCACTGCTTTAAGGGTAGAGACACTGACTGCCCGGTGAGTGGCATCGCTCCGGTCAACAGTTACCACTGCCTTTTTATATATATAACCAAATATGGGCAGTTTCGACATTTCCGCTTTTCCCAATACCCGAATGTGTTGGTACCGAAAGGCTGTCATCAAAATAGGAATATCCATATAGGAAATATGGTTGAAGACAAATATGCAGGGGTGAGTGGCATCATGTGGTGCTTCAAACCGATTTTGATGGCGAATTCCCCAAAATAGCAAACATGCATTTGCCCAAAAGCGGCAAATGGCGTAAATCATATTACCTCCTTTTTCTTTTCCAAAAAAAGAAGCCACAATTACAAAGGGTAATAAAATGAACATCCACGTCAAAAAAATCAAAAAAGCGTAGATACTAAAGATGAACCAGGTAGGTTTGCTGATAAATTTCATTGGGCACAAATATAAAAGGTTTTGAAATATTGGAAATACCCTTTTTAAGGTAAGAGGCAGCCATGAATCGTTCTGAGAAATAGATTCGTAAAACTTCAAGGGTACCACAATTTGTAAAGATGTACAGGGATAAGCTACAGAAAAGGTGCCAGCCTTCTTAGATAAGCGTTAATAACAGTTAATAAATAGTCAATGTGTATACAAACCCTGGGCACCTAAAAGCGGCCAACCAATTGAAAATGAACCGAAAACGCCTTGTTCAGGGTTGTGTTCAAAAAAATCGAATAAAGTTTTAATAAAAGCTTCTCTTTTTAACCACAAAACCCTACCTTTGCCGTCCTAAATTCGGGTATGTTATGTTAGCAGTAGTAAAAATCGCAGGTCAGCAATTTAAAGTAAAAGCAGGAGATAGCCTGTACGTTCCTCATATCGAGGGTAAATCTGGAGATTCTTTGGAATTTACAGAAGTTCTGTTCACCAGTAACGGTGGTTCTATCGTTAGTGGAGCAGACGTTAAGGCTGTTGTAAAAGCTGAAATTGTAAATGACCTTGTTAAGGGCGAAAAAGTAATCGCTTTTAAAATGAAAAGAAGAAAAGGTTTCCGTAAAAAGCACGGTCATCGTACGCAGTACACACACATCAAAGTAACTGCAATTGCTTAATTAAAGTTGATTGGTTATTTCGGCATTTTTATTCAATATTTTTGTTGAATGAATTGTTGAAAATTATAGACTGATTAAACTAAAAAACAACGTAAAAAATGGCACACAAAAAAGGTGAAGGTTCCGTAAAAAACGGCCGTGATTCACAAAGTAAAAGATTAGGTGTAAAAATATATGGTGGTCAGGCTGCAGAGTCTGGAAACATCATTATCCGCCAGCGTGGAACAGAATATCATCCTGGCAAAAATGTTGGCCTTGGTAGAGATTTTACCATCTTCGCACTCACCGATGGTGTAGTTGAATTTAGAAAAACAAAAGGCGATAGAACTTTTGTTTCTGTAGTTGCTGTGGAAGCCACTGCTTAATTTTTTAATATTTTTTTTGGTAATATCAAAATAGTATTTATTTTTAAGTATTATTTACTAACCAATTAAATTCTAAAAAAAATGGCAACTGTAAAAAAAGCCGCTCCTAAAAAGGCCGCTCCTAAAAAAGCCGCTCCTAAAAAAGCTGCTGCAAAAAAAGCCGCTTCTAAAAAAGCTGCTGCAAAAAAAGCTGCTCCTAAAAAAGCTGCTCCCGCAAAAAAAGCCGCTCCTAAAAAAGCTGCTCCTGCGAAAAAAGCCGCTCCTAAAAAAGCTGCAAAGAAAGCTGCTCCAAAAAAGAAGTAAGCTCTTTATCAAAGCGATCAAATTTGAAACCCCGGCTCATCCGGGGTTTTTTTATATCTATAACTCAAGCCTGTAATGCTTTTGATGGATTTTAATGTATCAGAAACAGATCAAAAAATAATAGCTATTTTTTTGAATCGATACTTTCACTTGCAATAATCTGTAATTTTGAAAAATGGATAATTATCAAATAGCCGACAATTTTTCGTTGCTTGCAAAGCTGCTCGACATTCATGGAGAAAATAGTTTCAAATCAAAATCTTATGCAAGCACCGCATTCGCTATTGAGAAATTAAACCTCCCCTTGATAGACACGCCAAGAGAAAAAATAGCTGCCATAAAAGGTATCGGAACGTCGGCTGCACAAAAAATTTTGGAGCTGTTAGACACCGGCAAATTAGCAAGCCTGGAAGAAATAATTCAAAAAACACCCCCCGGAATCATCGAAATGCTCTCCATAAAAGGGATCGGTCCAAAAAAAATTAACACCATTTGGAAAGAGATGGAGATTGAAAATGTGGGGGAATTATTATATGCTTGCAAAGAAAACAGGTTAAAATTGTACAAAGGCTTCGGAGAAAAAACACAAGCCAATATTATAGACACGATTGAATTTTATCAAAAGAGCAAAGGAAGTTATTTATATGCGCAGGCGGATGCTATTGCGCCTCTCATCACCGATTTTTTAGGTAAAAAATTAGAGGGTATTCGAATGGCGCTCACAGGTGCATTTATTCAGCAAGAAGAAGTGATTCATGAGCTCGAATATGTAATAGCCGAAACAGCCGAAAATATTGAAAAAATATTATTGAATACCGACGGTATTTCGCTTGAAGAAAGAAGCGAAAATATGTTGCGCTATAACAGTAGTGCAGGCATCAAAATAAAACTCTACCCCGCTACCCAAAACAGTTTTCCTGCCACCCTCATTCGTACATCTTCTTCGCCAGATTTCGTATCAACATTGGAGCAAGAATACCCCCACATATTCGATGAAAACGGCCAAGATGAAACAGCAAGATTTGAAAATGCCGGTTTACAATATATCCCTGCTGCTTTACGCTACGATGCGAGTACGATTTCGCTGGCAAAGAGCCGTCAACTGCCCCAATTGATTCAACCATCTGATATCAAAGGCATCATTCATTGTCACAGTAACTGGAGCGATGGCAGTAACACCTTGGAAGAAATGGCCAAAGCTGCCAAACACCGAGGTCTGGAATACCTCGTGATCAGCGATCATAGTAAATCAGCTTTTTATGCACAAGGGTTGCATGAAGATAAAGTGAGCGCGCAGCACCAGCAAATAGATGAATTGAACCAACAACTTTATCCCTTTAAAATTTTTAAAAGTATTGAAAGCGACATTTTAAATGACGGTTCATTAGACTACCACGATGATATATTAGCCAGTTTTGATCTGGTGATTGCATCTGTGCACAGTAATCTTAAAATGACAGAAGAGAAAGCCATGGTGCGCCTGTTGAAAGCCATTGAAAATCCTTATACCTGCATCTTGGGCCACATGACGGGTAGATTGTTGCTCAGCCGTCCGGGATATCCTGTAAACCACCAGCGCATCATCGAAGCCTGTGCGGCCAATCAAGTAGTAATAGAGTTGAATGCCCACCCAAGCAGGTTGGATATTGATTGGAGATATATTAAACAAGCAACAGAAAAAAATGTAATGATCTCCATCGATCCGGATTCCCACCATACCGATGGCTTGGATGATACAAGGTTTGGCGTGATGGTAGCACAAAAAGCCATGATGCAGCCCAAACAAAACCTGAGTAGTTTTTCCTTAATAGAATTCGAAGCATTTTTGAATGCAAGAAAAAAAAGAAAACAACGGTAAACAGTAAAGCAAAAACGAAACTTCTTGTAGAGTGATAGAATAGGTATTCCGCTTCACACAAAAAACGGATAGAATGATTGGCAACTAATATGAATCCGTTATAAGTTGAAAAGTATATTATCATTCTTCTTTCCCTAAGAAAGGCAACTTTACAAAGAAGCTGGTGCCAGAACCTTCGGTAGTTTCAAACCAAATTTGACCACCCATTTGTTCGGTGATTCGCTTACACATCGCCAATCCTAAACCCGTACCAGATGTTTTGGTAGTGAAGTTGGGGGTAAATATTTTTTCTTGAATATTCTCAGGAATGCCGTCCCCATTGTCCGTGATCTTTACTAAAACCTGATCATTTTGCAGGGCGGTACTTACTTGCACTTGCGGCATTTTCCCTTCGGGTACAGATTGCAATGCGTTCTGAATAAGATTGGTAAACAATCTGTTGATATGCGTTTTATCTGCGTGCAACTCAATGGCTTCATCTGATAACTGCCATTGCATAAATATTTTCTCATTCCCTTCGTGGAGCCTGCGTATCGACTGCAAGGATTCTGTTAAGTCAAGCCTTTCTTTTCTGGCATTTTCAATATTGGCAAACTGACTAAACTCACTGGCGATATTACTGAGGTGATCTATTTGTTCTACCAATGTATTGGCCACACTAGCGGTCAGTTCCTTTACATCAGGGGAATTATTTTCGATAGACCTTTGCAAAAATTGCATACTCAGTTTCATAGGAGTTAGTGGATTTTTAATTTCGTGTGCCACCTGTTTCGCCATCTCTCGCCACGCACCCTCTCTTTCTGTTTTTGCTAATGCAACAGCACTCTCATCCAGCTTTGAAAGCATCTTATTGTATTCGTTTACCAAACTACCAATTTCATCATTGCCGGTCCATACAATGGCATCATTCACTTTACCTAAATTGATATCTTTCATCTTATCACCGATAACAGCAAATGAATGCGTAATTCGGTTAGCAATAAACAAAGCCACAATACCCGCAATCAGGAAAATAAAGGCGTTTAGGTTGATGATGGTAACGAGGAAGTTGGCAATTTCCTGTTGCAGTTTACTTTCAGAAGTAAAGTAAGGAATGTTGAGATATGCAGAGGTATTACCGTTGGCATCAAACACGGGAACATAACTGCTAACAAAGGCAAGGTTACCTATCTTTTCTTTTTGAAAGTATTGTATCTCCCGCTTATCATTTAAGTGGTAATATGCAAGGGGTTCCATCTTTGTGCTCACAATACCTTTGATGTAGGGAAGTGGAAGTGAGGCCAGTCGGAGGTTTCCTTTCAAATCGTACAGGTTTACATCTACCCCGTGAATCTCTGCAATCTTCATCACATCGGCTTCTAGTGTTTGGGTGGTACCTCCCGCTGTTACTGGCAAAGTATTACTCATCTGCCATCCATTCGACAAAGAAGTGGTTACCTGATTTTTCATGATTTGTATAGCCCTGCTTAATTTTTCCTGGTTGTTACTTTCATACCTGCTGATGAAAAACAATATGGTAGCAATACCAATGACAATAAAAGAAACGGTACTTATAAAAATAATGATCCCATGAATTTGATTGCGAATACTGAGATGCCAATACTGCCGAAGTTTGTGCCAACTGAATTTGGAATTTACCAACGCTGTGAGAAACCAGAGCAAAGCCATTACAAACAAGAAAGCACAAAAAAAGTAAGAGAATAAGGTGATAGACTGAAGCGCACGCCTTGTTTCTTTCACAATGACGATCAGTTTATCTGGTCCTGCTTTGTACCAAAGTTCATCGTGCCCATTCTTATTAACAAGTAAATATTCTTTGCCTAAAAAATTATAATCGGGTAATGCACTGCTGAAGGGATAATCGTTGTGACTGGTAATCAGTTTCTTTTTATTGTATATAGCAAAAGCGTATAAGGAAGAATTTTCAATGGCATTGTCGATTCCTTTGCTAAACAATTCAGGATACAATTTTTCATTCCTTATTTTTTTAGGTGTAACTAAAATAAAAATAGTACCCATGAGATTATCCAGCGTATCCTTGATCTCTTTTTTGCTGATGTAGCTGAACTTATCGTAGGCCTCATCATAATAATAAAGTCCACCCACCCCTGTTGGCTTCGACTGGGTATTTAGAATCGTATTAAGTTCATTGTAAGATATATTATCTTCATTATACAAAGGTGCTTCCGCATCATTATAGGTGAGTACCTTAGTATCATAACGATTGGTATAACCTGAAAAGTTGTTGTTGATCAAGCTGTCTTTCAAAGTTCTGTTGGATTGCGGATGCTGCAATCTGCTGAAATTTTCCGATAAAAAATCCAGCCTGAAATCTGAGAGCATCGAGTTGAGCAAAGACTCACTTACCGGATCGGTTTTTGTTGCCATGGTTTCCGCGTAATGGTACCGTTCGTCTAACTCTTTGCGGCTATTTTCTGAAACGATCACAGCTGTTATCGAAATAGAAAAGAAGAAAATCCAAAACACCAATCGGGAACTAATGATGCGGGTAGTAATCAAATTGAGGTATCCACTGTTGAGTAGAAATACAAACAGGAGTATCCATAATAAAGTAAACAAGCCCATCCCCCCCTGCACCAAAAGACTACTTACACTGAGTATCAGCAACCCACAGATGGCAAGAGATAAATAGAAGATGGGCCATTTTTCAGGAAAAAATGGATCTAGGAAATGAAGTAAGAGCTGAGCAAGAAAAAAGTATCCGATAGCAATACAACACAAGATCACAAATCCAATAACACTGTAAATACTCAGTGAAAAGAAGTTGATCACATCAAATGAAATCTGCGAATCTGCAACCAATGATCTAATAACATTTACCGCAACAAAACCGCTTACGAGCAAAGCAAAAGAAACCACCGCCAATAAAATCCATTTGTGACGAGGATCCGTAAAATGTAAGCGGTAATTTTTTCGTTGCATTTGCAAACGGACAAAAATCACCAACCATAGAAACAATATCGCATTGACGAGCAAATCTCCGAGAGAACGAAAAATGATACCGGAGCCGTAAATGGTTGGATCAAATAATTCTAATTGGCGAAAATTAAGTGGAATAGGTAGCACGTAGCTGATAGCACGGAGCAAAATCACCGTTCCCGTTAAAAATAAAGTGGCGGTAAGTAAACGCTTTTTATGAACAATAGCTTTGGCATATAAATGAATAAACAGTAGCACCAAAAAAGCAGCCATCACTCTAAACCAAACAGAGATGACGTTGTCTTTTGCAAGTAAGGTGCTGGGCTTTTTTACCAGATAAAACAAGGGTTCCTTATAAATAGAGTTGATATTGCCTGCTGCCGAGGTACCGGGAAAAATATCAAAAAATACCCCGGTTCTTGGGTTATTGGTAAAATCATTTTTCAGGTACTCGTTGGTTACAATATAATTCCATTTTATTGGAATCAAAGCAATGGCGAATTTGTTGGAATTAACCACTTTGTTCCAAACATAAAAACCATTAGACAATTGGGCGAATCCTGCTTTGTGGGGTGATGCCAAAATACCTTCATCAGGCAAAACCGTTTGGGTACTCCAATATTGCAGGGAAGGCTGACTCAAAGACTTGCCTTGATATAAGTAGATGAAATAATCTTTTTTCTGAAGTAAACGCTCTTTTTTTCCCGACATGGCCACTCGTTGCATGTGCTTGAGAAAACTGGAGTCGTTCAATATCTTTACAAAATCATTTTCTGCATCTTTCACGTAGTTGTTCATTTTTTTTTGAACAGCCTTGATATTAGAAGTAGAAGACCAGTAGTTATTTATGATAAAAGAAAGGGTAATCAACCAAGCTGCCGCTACCAGCAGGTAGAGGTTGTTTTTAAAAAAGCCGGGGATCTTAAATTTTATAGACAAAGAATGACTGGTTTATGGATGATCTTATTTCATGCTGTTCCAGAGCGCATCCAGTTCCTCAAGGTTCATATCATGCAGCGCTTTGTTTTGAGCCTTAGCCATTGCTTCCATGCCGTTGAACCTTTTCATGAACTTTTTATTGGTGCGTTCTAACGCATTCTCCGCATCTACCTGCAAAAACCTTGCAAAGTTTACCAAAGAGAACAAAACATCTCCCATTTCATCCTCCATTTTGTCTAAATCATTGGAGGCGACTGCCTCTTGCAGTTCGTTTAACTCTTCTTTCACCTTGTCCCACACCTGTTCTTTGGTATCCCATTCAAAACCAACCGTTTTAGATTTTTCTTGCAATCGAATGGCTTTTACCATGGCGGGCAACGATTTAGGGACACCACCAAGGATTGTTTTTTTACCCTTGCCTTCTCTCAACTTTATTTTTTCCCAGTTTTCTTTCACGTCTTCCTCATTGTTGACCACCACATCTCCATAAATGTGCGGATGCCGAACGATTAGTTTTTCGCAAATACCATTGATCACCTCATCGAGCGTAAACTGATGTTGTTCTGAACCAATTTTTGCATAAAAAACAATGTGCAACAATAAATCGCCCAACTCCTCTTTGATACCCATCCAATCTTTTTCTGTAATAGCATCCGCCAGTTCGTATGTTTCTTCAATAGTAAGATGACGAAGCGTTTCGACGGTTTGTTTTTTATCCCACGGACATTGTGTTCTCAGTTCATCCATAATTTGCACCAATCTGTTGAATGCCGTTGTAGGTTCGCTCATGTTATTACGCATTTAAAAGAGAAAGTATGAAGAATAAAAACAACAAAAATAAGAGGATAAAAAACCGGACACCGAAAGCAAGCATAAATTTGAAAATGGTTTTCGCTCTACCCTGACCATAAAAATGACGCATCGCTTTGTATTCGTACCAAAATAAAAACAATACCAGAAAGGTATATACCCAGTTTAACCATTCCCAAGCATATAAATCTTCCAGTTTAGATGACAGAATCCACAATAATAAAATAATAAAATAGGTGATGTACAGGTGCACAGCATAAATACCGTGGGTAACAAAATAAAAAGAACGATTCCTTTTATACAACAGATAGAGTACAAAGGCAAACAACGGAAGCGATACAAACAACATCTGCGGAAAATAGTGCGTCAACAATTCAATCACTTGCTTCCACATGGCCGACTGTTGATCCGCGTATTTATCATTGATCTCAAATTGTCGTTGCCGTATTTTCTGTAGAATCCAGTTTTCTTTTAATGTACCCGTCCTGATCAACGAATCATAAGTAGCTTTGTCTTTGTACTTTGTTTTACCTACAGTGAGCACCCCGCGGTTAAGGGCGCGCATACTATCTGCCAAATAACGAAACTGTGCTTTGCTCAAAGCGGTATCATCATACATTGATTTACTAAAATTGGCAAATTCAGTACTGTCCATTTCTGAAGTGATGAAAAGTAATTTTTCGTACTCCTTGGCAGTAAGATCCGACAATCTTAAGAAATGAACTTTAGGTAATGCTGACACGGCAGCCTTTCGTACACTATCTGTGTAATGCAACAAAGCATTTCGGTTATTTTTTGCAGCGGGATAAATTTTTTGTGTGAACTGTGCTAACTTCTTTTCATCACTTCTTTTAACTTCTTCAACAAATAGTTGGTACTGGTTATTGTCTAGAGATATCACTTCCTCTACTGAGTCTACTGTTATTGATATTTCCAGAATATCTTTACCCGGCTTGAGCAATAAAAAGAAAATAAAAAAGAAAATAAAAGAAGTAAAAATATACATCCGCACAGGATTCAGGTAACTATTGCGGCGACCCATTTTATATTCAGCAGATAAAAATCCTGGCCGGGTGAGTAATAAGCCGAGGGTGCCAAAAAACTTTCCATCAAAATGGGTAATGTCGTTAAAAAAGTGAGTAATCAAATGCCAGAGCGATTCTGATGGTTCTAAGTTCTCTTGTCCGCATACATGGCAATATTTTCCATGTACCTCCGCGTTACAATTCAAACAGTTTTTTTGATTTCGTTCTTTTAAATGACTCAAGGGAGTTAATTTTGTTAAAAATAACAAAGTTTCTTTAGCTGTCAGTTTATTAGCAGGTAACTTTGAGTAAATTCATACCGGTATGTTGAATAAAATATTTTTTGTCGGCGTAGCATATTTAGCGATTTCCTTTTCTGCCACATCGCAATACTTTTACAAAGACCTTATCAGCAACAAACAATTGCTGCAAGATATGGCAGACTACAAAGAAAATAAAGTCAAATCCATCAATATTATTAGTCTGGAAACGAACGGTATGCCTAGTGAAGGTTTTTTCTGCCAGAAAAAATTCAACCGCAATTATACAAAAGCTGAACTCTTTACCCGAGCAGATATGTCGAGTGCTTCCCTCCTAACTTCTACCTTTAATAAAAAAGGATTATTGGAACGTACCCACGATAGTTCCGACATTTCGGTAACTACCAATAACTTTCAATACGACGCAAATAACAGCATCATTTCAATCCGTTCTTCGATACGTTCCCGAGACGATGATTTTCTTACAGAAATTCTTGAAGAGCATTTGTACAGCTACACTGATAATGGTGTGCCTGAAAAAATGATCCGGATTAAAAACAGTACCGATAGCACCGTGATCCTTTTTGCTTTGGATGAAAACAACCAGGTAGCTATTGAAAAGGATACCAAAAGCGGAACAAAGTTTTACTACTATTATGATGCAAAAAAAAGGCTCACGGATATTGTACAAGAAAATGAATTCAAACCAAGGTTGAAGCCTGATTATGTTTTTGAATACAACAACGCCTCCGGAAAAATATCAGCAATGACCACTACCGAAGAGGGAGTAAACGATTTTTATATATGGAGATACACTTACGATGGAGCGCTGCGCATCAAAGAGAAATGTTACAATAGAGCGAAACAATTGCTGGGTAGCATAGAATACCAGTACAAGTAGCCCAACTTCCATTTTAGAAAAATCCTATTACAAAAACAATTGTACATGCTGGCAGTTTATTAACAAACGGTAGCTAATGTTAATTGCAAAATTAGCAGAATTGATTTAATTTAATTCGAGAACTGGTGTATACCTGCTTGATATTTTGGTTACGGTTACCCGAAGCAAAATTTTATAAACCTATTTACTTCTAAACTTAAGAAAGCGCCTTACTTCCTTCAACAAAGGATACAAGTTAATAGCAAAAATAATTTTCGTCATCAACCAAATTATTGCGATGAGAACATTTCGCCTTCGTGTTATTCATATAACCTTTGCAGCCCTATTCTCAGAAGATTATTAATTATTGATATTTTTAATGATACCGTAATAAAAGCGTTCTAGTAATCTAACATTCCTTGTTATAATTTCAGCACTTGCAGTAAGACCTTCGCGGTATTGAATCTTCTTTCCATAAGTGGTATTTAACTCAGACTCAAATGAAAGCCTAGCAGTATATCCACTATCTGTTGGAATATGAGAAATGAAATCGATAGTAGCTTTTACGGCGCCGAATTCTTGGAATGGATAAGACGGAAATTTAAGTAATACCATTTGCCCTTTAAATACTTTCCCAAAATTATTTTGAGGTATCGTTAACTCAGCAAAGTATCGGATTTCGTTCGGATTTACGTAACATAATACCTGGTTCGCCTTCACCTGTTGATTCTCCTGTATCGAAGATACAAGTGCTACCCTTCCAGCTAATGGAGCGGTGATCAGGTAATTTCTCTTCCACTCTTTTATTTCGAAAAGGTAAGAATTCAAGGCTTGCAAAAAAAATCTGCTTTTGCTGTGAAATTGTATTGTCTAGCTCCAAAATTTCTTTTTACTTTTCAGCATACTGGCTCTCATTATTTAATAAAGATGCATCTACCTGGGGCAAGCTCATCTTTTTACTCAGTACCTTACTTTGTTCCTGACGAAAATCAAAATCGCTTATTACTTTATCTTTTTTTAATGATTCGTTTGCCTTAAATGTTTCCTGCGCTAAAGATAGGTCTTGGATGAAAATTTCTTTTTGTTCAATTAAATTCGATTTCATTTTCCTAATCTGATGCAGGTCACTTTGCAGCATTTGTTTTTTCCTAGGGTAAAACCCATACTTACAATAGTTTTTAAAACTAAGTACCGCCATAGAAAACTCTTGGTGAGCTGGCTGTAACTCACCTAGCTGACCATCGGTTCGATAAAAGGAAGTATCACTAAGTAAGCCGCTTAATTCGAAAGCCTCCCCAGGCTGCTGCAAATAAGTCCTAATGCTATCTAATTTACTATACAATTTTAAAACCTGCCCCTCGTTAGCAAGAGATTCAATCCTTCCTACAATTTGCCCTTCTGTTACTTTCTCATCCTCTTTTGCTTCCCAAGCTACCAACTTTCCAGGCTGCAGGGTTACAACTGGTTTGGGAGAATTAACGGATATAAGTGTTGCCTTACTATTTATCACATCCGGATATTTTAAAAACCAAGAAATTACAAGGATTAATATAAGCAGTAATAAAAAAATGCCAATGCCATAGCGCACCAGAAATCCAGGCCGGGATGATATGATTTCTTGTACATATTCCGACTGTTGTTCAAGAACCTGCGCTCTCTTAAATACGTTTTCAATATTATTGATGGGCATAATTAATCTAGTTTCCTAATTCTAATTGATTTCTTACAAGTTCATAATACCTACCCTTTAGACTGGTAAGTTCATGATGCGTTCCTTTTTCTGCAATGCTTCCTTTATGCAATAACACAATTTTATGAGCATTCATAACCGTGCTTAAACGATGTGCTACTATAACCACTGTTTTGTTCTTGAAATATTGTTCAAGATTGGCTGTAATCTGTTTTTCATTTGTTGCATCAAGTGCATTGGTTGCTTCATCGAAAAATAAAAACTCTGGATCTTTATAAATTGCCCTGGCTATTAGCAAACGCTGTTTCTGCCCTGCACTTATACCATTTCCCTCGGCTCCTATTTTTGTATTGAAGCCTAGTGGCATTGATGCTATGAAATCAATAATATTCGCCAGTTTTGCTGCTTCAACAAGCTTTTCAGTATTTGGTACGGGATCACTCACCGCAATATTTCTTGCAATGCTGTCATTAAATATAAAGCCGTCCTGCATTACACTGCCACAGTTTGCCCGCTAGGCTTTAGGACTTATATTACCCATTGCAGTTTCGCCCAGCATGATTTTGCCACTATAATTTTTATAAAAGCCCAGTAATAATTTTATAATCGTGGTTTTACCACTGCCACTCATGCCTACTATAGCGGTAGTTTTACCGTGTGGAATTTTTAGGTGTATGTCTTTAAGAACTGGTTCGTTGCCTGCACCAGGATAAGTAAATTCGAGGGACCTCATCTCTATATCCTTATTTTGTGGTAGCCGTTGAATGTATTGTTTTTCCAAAGGTTCTTCATCGGGTACTTCCTGTATTTCATTCAACCGTTCCAAACTTAATTTAGCATCTTGCAATTGCTGGCTGAAACCTACCATTTGTTCAATGGGAGAATTAAGTTGACCAATGATGTATTGTATTGCCAACATACCCCCCAAAGTAATTTGTCCTTCAATTACTGCACGAGCAGCAAAAAAAGTGATCAGAATATTTTTTCCTTCGTTTATAAAAAAACCGCCAGCCTACTGCCATTGGTTGAGTGCCAAACTTTTAAATTGCAACTTAAATAACCCGGCCTGCAGCCCTTCCCATTCCCACCTTCTTAGTTGTTCTGCATTATTCAGTTTAATTTCCTGCATACCGTAAATTAGTTGCATAGTTGTAGTGTTTTCTTTTGCCGATATAGTAAACCGATTATAATCAATAGTACGCCGAAATCGTAAAAATATCCTTATCCAAAAAAGATATAAAACACTACCGGCTGCAAAAATAAAAAACACCATACTGTTATATTGCAACAACACTATAGAAAATACCAGCAAGTTAAAAAGCGAAAAAAATGTTGATAATGCCGTGCCAGTAAGGAAACTTTCAATTCGCTTTTGATCCATTAAACGCTGTTGAATATCTCCCGTTTTCTTTGTATCAAAATAACTAATGGGCAATCGCATTAATTTAATCCAGAACGAAGACAAGAGGCTGATATTTATTTTAGTACTTATGTGCAACAACACCCTACTTCTAATAAATTCTACAATGGTGCGGCTAAATACTAGCATACCCTGCGCTAGGAGAATAATGTAAATGAAATGAATATTCTGTGTGTTAATGCCGGTATCTACAATACTCTGTGTAAGAAAAGGAAAAATTAATTGCAACATACTGCCTACTACCAAGCCAAGAAATAACTGGAATATTAATTTTCGTTGCTGCTGCAACTGACCAAGCAACATTTTCCACCCTATTGTTTTGTTACTGTCTTCCGATTGTTCATAAAAAGACGGGCCTGGTTCTAACAGCAAGGCTATTCCTGTTGCTCCAGCTTCATTGGCGTGGCTGAGCCATTTTTCATTAAACTCTTTTTGGGTAAGCGTGATGATGTACTTTTTGCCAGGGTCTGCAATGATGATCTTATTTTTTTTACTGCCAGGCACTATAACCACAAAATGATTTTGCTCCCAATGCAAAATAGCAGGCAAGCTAGCCTCCTCTAATAATTGTTTACTGGTAATTTGCGCCGCAAGGGTTTTAAACCCAACAGACTCTGCCGCATTTGCAATACCCAATAATGACACCCCCTCCTTACTATATTGTGCCTGCTGTCTTAATCGTTCTATTGCGAAATTTTTACCATAATATTTGGCTACCATCCTGAGACAGGTTGGGCCGCAGTCCATGGAGTCGTGTTGATGGAGATTCGGAAATGTTCGTTTCAAAAAAATTAATTAGCTTTTATATTGGCTGATAATATGGCTTTTGATTTATCCATTGAATCTTCCCAATTACTAAATTGAATGATGCCTTCAGGATCGATCAAATAAAGCGAAGGAATAGGTTTGTCTCCAAATAAGTTTCTGATATTATTTTTACCGTAAATATGTGTCCAGTTCATATCCCACTTATTTATTTCCTTAATAAAAGACGTAGAATCTTCATCAAATGAGACCGACACAATTTCTAGCTTGTCGTTGGGGAAATTATTTCGAATTTCTTTTAAAATAGGGATTTCAGCTAAGCAAGGTCTACACCAGGTAGCCCAAAAGCTTAATAGTATAGGATTAGGTAGAATAATGATAAAGAGTTTTTAATACAGGATACGGGTGAGGTATTTGATTCATCATGTTTACTATTACCTTGTGAAAAATCACCTTTCTGTTATTCCTTCTGTTAAATCTAAACACGTATTCATCT
>JBBSDF010000031.1:0-44826 GCA_038249665.1 Chitinophagales bacterium | reverse complement strand
GTCAACAGTTTTCAAGACTGCCGCAATCGACCACTCTGCCAGCTCTCCGCGGCAAAAGTAAGGGTTCAAATTTTCAGAACAAAAAATTATTAAAAGTTTTGAGGAAGTTTTTTTGAAGTACCCAATTCTATGAACCTCAAAGCGTTGAAAAAATTGTTATGTTATAAAAAAGCCCTCTTTAAAAGGGCCGATGCTCGATTTGGTCGGCTGTTGGTATCAGGAATGTTGATTACATCACTGGTTTATCTACCACCAGCACCAAATCTTTCAAATCCACCGTGATAGGCACCACGCCTACTTGGAGAATCGCTTTTTTACCCCTCATTTCTTTTACAATGCCCACCGTTCGGTTGTTATTCATTTTTACTTTATCACCTACCTTGATCTCTCCTTCTACCTCACTGAATTTTTCGTTGATCTTCTTTTGCTTTTTATCTTGTTGCATTTTCTCCTTTTGGTTAAACAGCAGCGCATGTATCATCTGCACCACACTGTTTTTGTCATCTGCCTTACGCCACTCCATTACCATCGCTTTTAGCCTGCGCTCCATGTCTTTCATATAAGCAATCCGCTCTTCAGATACCTGATTTTGAAGCTTCAACTTTTCGGTTTCCTGGCGATGCTGTTCTTTGTTTAATACTTGCTGCATCTCTTTTTTCAACGTTTCATTTTCACGAAGCAGTTTTTTTAACTGGTCTTTTTCTTTGTCGATGATTTGCAGATCTTGTTCGGTTCTATTCAACAATTTATCCAGACTAAAATGTTCTTCATCTACCAGCTTACGCGCCTTGTTGATCAGTTTTTTATCGAGCCCGATCCTTTCTGCAATGCTAAACGTATAGGAACTACCGGGCTTGCCTACCTGCAGTTTGTACATAGGTAATAAATTCTTTTCATCAAACTGCATCGCACCATTGATAATGCCCTTTACCTTGTTGGCCATCACTTTGAGGTTGAGGTAATGGGTGGTAACAATTCCAAATGCGTGTTTAAATGCTAATTCTTCCATGATCACTTCCGCAAATGCACCGCCGAGGTTGGGATCACTTCCGCTTCCCAATTCATCAATAAAAAAAAGGGTTTTACCGTTGGCATGCTCAATGAAATACTTCATGTTTTTTAGATGCGAAGAATAGGTGCTTAACTCAAATTCTAAACTCTGGGTATCGCCAATATGGATCATCAGTTGTTTAAAAATACCCATCTCACTATCCGGACTTACCGGCACGAGCAATCCTGCTTGCAGCATTACTTGTAAAAGTCCCACCGTTTTAAGAGTCACCGTTTTGCCACCAGCGTTTGGTCCACTGATCACCAGAATACTATTCTCCTGATCTAATTTTAATTGAATGGGTATGGTGGGCTTATTTTGTTTTTGGTTGTATAACAGCAACAGTGGATGATAAGCGTTGATGAGCTGAATATGCGCTTTGTCAACCAGCATGGGATAATGCCCACTGATGTCGATCGCTAGTTTTGCTTTTGCTCGAATAAAATCGTATTGACAAGCCATATCATGATAATTTTTGAGCAATGGCGCATATACGCTCAGTTGCTCAGTAAGCTTTCGCAATATGCGGTACACTTCTTTTTGTTCTTCATACTCTAACGAAAAAATATCGTTGTTGAGTTCTGTGGTTTCTTCGGGCTCAATGAAACTGGTTCTTCGACTATCACTTTCACCATGCAGCACTCCTTTTACCGTTCGCTTTTGTTCTGCAAACACCGCCAACACTCTCCTTCCATTTAAAAAACTTTCTTCTATATCAGCGAGGTAACCTTGTTTGTTGAGTTTGCTAACGATGCGATCGAACATGCGACGCAACTCGTTGCGTTTTCGGTACAACTTCATGCGAATGTCTGCCAGTTCTTTACTGGCGTCGTCTTTCACATGGCCCACTTCATCTAACACGGCTTCAATAGAGGCTTTGATATTTTTTTCGTAATAGCTGTTGTCTATTACATTAGTGAGTGCCGGGTAAGCCAAACGGGTATCAACGGTGAACCAACGAAAAATACTAGCCGTATTTTCTGCCAAGCGGCGGACGAGCATGAATTGTTCTCCTGTAAGAGAAGCGCCGGGAATAGATAACAATTTAATTTCCCTGCTAATGCTAATAGCAAAATCGTTGGGGAAGTACAGACCAGTTTGGGTGATGGTTTTAAATTCATGCGCCTGCTGAAGCGCCAGTTCTATGAACTCTTTTTTGGTATGAACGCGAAGATTTCTACTGATCTCTTTGGCGTATTCTGTTTTGCAGTGCGCTGCCAGTAGTTCTTTTACTTTATCAAATTCTAACTGATGTATGGTTGATTCAGGAAAAAATTTCATGTTAAGGATGCCAAAAGGTTGGGCTCATTTTTTTCGCTTTTCAGCGATGTTTAAATGAATGAATGGATAGCTGCTTCATGGGTTGAGATGAAGAGTAGGTAAAAGTACAAGTGTGCGACGCAACCAAAGCTGAATATATGAAGCAACGCTGGTAACAAAAAAACTATTGGTTCTGTACGATTTCTATTTTCGTTGCTGTACTAGTTCTTTTAATCGAGCTTCAGTACGGCCAAAAAAGCTTCCTGCGGAATTTCTACATTCCCTATCTGTCGCATTCTTTTTTTACCTTCTTTTTGTTTTTCCAACAATTTGCGTTTACGACTGATATCACCACCGTAACATTTTGCAGTAACATCTTTGCGCATGGCGCTGATGTTTTCGCGGGCAATTACTTTGGCGCCGATGGCAGCTTGTATCACTATCTGGAATTGCTGACGAGTGAGCAATTCTTTTAATTTTTCGCAAAGTTTACGGCCAAAATCATGAGAGCGACTGCGATGTATGAGGGCGCTCAAAGCATCTACTTTTTCGCCGTTCAATAATATATCCATGCGCACAATGTCACTTTCTCTAAACCCAATCGGTGAATAATCGAAAGAAGCGTATCCGCGTGTTTGCGATTTTAGTTTATCGTAAAAATCGAACACAATCTCTGTCAGTGGCATTTCGAAAGTAAGCTCTACCCTGGTAGGTGTAAGGTAACTTTGATGAATCAAAATACCGCGTTTACTGATACATAGGGTCATGATGTTACCAATGTATTCCGACGTTGTGATGATCTGTGCTTTGATGTAAGGCTCTTCAATTTTTTCGGTGCGACTAGCATCTGGCAAGGCAGCTGGATTGTGCACGTCAATTCTTTCCCCTTTGTTAGTGTATGCAATGAAACTTACGTTGGGAACTGTGGTGATCACGGTTTGGTTAAACTCGCGTTCTAAACGTTCTTGAATAATTTCCATATGCAACAAACCGAGGAACCCGCAGCGGAAGCCGAAACCCAACGCCTGTGAGGTTTCTAGCTCAAAGGTGAGTGAAGCGTCATTGAGTTGGAGTTTTTCCATGCAGTCGCGAAGCTCTTCAAAAGCATCTGTTTCAACCGGAAAGATTCCAGCAAAAACCATTGGTTTTACTTCTTCAAATCCATCAATTCTTGACAATGTTTGATTGGCCACCGTAGTAAGGGTATCTCCTACTTTAACTTCCTTGGCATTTTTAATACCAGTGATAATATATCCTACGTCACCACAGTTAACTTCGTCTCTTTTCTCCATTCCTAGTTTGAGGATACCTACTTCATCAGCGTCGTATTCTTTATCAGTGCTAAAGAATTTTACTTTATCGCCTTTTTTTAGTTTACCATTGAAGATGCGGAAGTAAACGATGATTCCCCTGAAACTGTTGAACACAGAATCAAAAATCAGCGCTTGCAAGGGTGCATCGGGATCGCCGGTGGGTGCAGGTATGCGCTCGCAAATGGCTTTGAGAATTTCTTCGATGCCAATGCCGCTTTTACCGCTGGCCAACAAAATATCTTCTTCTTTGCAACCGAGGAGATCGATCATCTGGTCTTTTACTTCTGGGATCATTGCGCCATCCATATCAATTTTATTGATAATGGGGATGATCTCCAGATCATTTTCTATGGCCAGGTATAGATTACTGATGGTTTGAGCTTGTATGCCTTGGGTAGCATCTACCAATAGCAGAGCACCTTCGCAGGCAGCCAAGGCGCGGCTCACCTCGTAACTAAAATCTACGTGGCCGGGAGTATCGATGAGATTTAGAATGTATTGTTCGCCCTTGAACGGATAGTTGATCTGAATGGCGTGACTTTTAATAGTAATGCCTTTCTCCCTCTCCAAATCCATATCATCCAATACCTGGGCTTGCATGTCGCGGTCGCTTACGGTGTTGGTGGTTTGCAGCAATCGGTCTGCCAAGGTACTTTTACCGTGATCGATATGGGCAATAATGCAAAAATTGCGGGTGTTCTTCATGTATGCTGTTACTTCTTTTAGGACGCAAAAATACGGGAATTGTTGCTTAGTTGTGCTTCTGTTGAGGGGGACTAAGTTGTTTTTAAAGAACTGCTAACCAATTCATCAGGTACTATTGATATCACATAACAACCTTTTTACGAAGTAAGTTCATATTTACGCTCCATTAATATTGAAAAACGTAAAGATTACCATAAAACGAACCTATTCAAAAGTTGTTTTCAGTAAAACACACGGCCAGGATAGTTTGTAAATAAACTTCGCCAATGTAATTGTGAAATCGTAATGGCGCAGGGTTGAGGTAGTTTCACCACAGTATGAGCAAAAACAGGATCAATAGAACTTAAATAAGCTGCTTTACGCCATTCTTCAATATGAATGATTTTTGGACCATGATTTGGTTAACTAAGATAGCTGCAACAAATTACTGCAGCGCTATTATTAACTAAAATAAATTCTGATGAAAAGGTATTTTTTCGCGGCCTCGGCTGCACTATTGATCGCTGGAACAGCTTGCGCTCAGCACAGTTCTGAGAAATTTGGCATAGGGGTTAAGGGCGGATTGAATGTGTACAATATTAACAATGACAACAATACCGACTATAATTCAAGGGTAGGATTTCACGCGGGCTTATTGGGTCATTTACACCTTGCACCGCAACTTGCACTTCAGCCAGAAGTAGTGTATTCTCAACAAGGGGTTAAATACAACGTTGGCAACGTCGAAACAAGATTAAATCTAGACTATATCAATGTCCCCTTAATGGTACAGTATATGTTCGACAATGGTTTCAGGTTACAGGCCGGGCCACAGGTTGGATTTTTACTGGGGGCCAAAAGTAAATTCGGTAGCACCGAAATCGACGTAAAAGACCAATTAAACACCGTTGATTTTGGAATTGGTGCCGGCATAGGATACGTGCATCCTCCATCAGGTTTCGGTGTAGATGCTCGTTACAATTTGGGATTGAGCAACATGAATGAAAATAGCGCCGCAGGCAAATCTTATAACAGGGGTTTTCAATTAGGTGTTTTTTACCTATTTGGGCACAGCAAATAATTCCCTTTTGACTACAAATAAAAGGAGCCGGATTAACCGGCTCTTTTGTTGTATTTACTCTTTGGCATAATTTTCATTAAAGGCCCCATGCTCTTATTAAACAGAGCTCATTGGAAGCTTTGAGGTGGAACTTATTTTCTTTGATGCCAAATTTATACAAGGCTTCTCCCACTGCAAGCGGCGCTACCAGCGAGTTTGCCAATAAGAAGACTACCGCAACTTACTTTGTAATACATGGCTTTGAAAATCTGGCCGTCTAAGCTCAAGGGGAAGTCACCTTTTTTAAATTTAAATACAGCATCGGCGGGTGCTGGTGCAATGATGGTACCCGACCAACCTGCATTTTTTAATGGCTAATTGGCGAAGTATTTAAAAGAAATAAATGAAAAGGATGCGGTAAGAAAAAGAAAGATTTTTTCGCATTGAATTTTTACAAAAAACGGCAAAATTTAAAATTTGATATATAATTCTGCAAATTCCAAAAACCGTTTCTTATTTCTTCTTTTTGTTAAGTGGGGAACGTTCAAACACTTTTATAGCAGAACGCCGCCTTACTGTTTGTTTTGTTCTTCTATGTCTGAATAAAAGATTAAATTAGAATCATTCCCCGGAAAATTTTTTAAATCGAAGCAATTACCTCAACAAATTATGTGATTTTGCTGTTTTATGTTTTCGCTGTTCAAAACGCTTCAAAGAATGAGCGCATCCGTACTAATTTTTATTCAGTCTAATTCAATTGGCCTTCCCATAATAAATTAAAAACGTTAATTTTATCTTCTTTAAATAAAATAATTAACGATTAACAGCATTTCAAAATTTAACAAATAAAAGCATGACAAAAGTAATAGTTCCAGTAGACTTTTCAGAAACCTCTCTTAATGCAGCAAAATATGCGAATGCTTTTCTTGCAGGGCACCATGGAGTAACCATTATTTTATACCATAGTTACAGCAAATCCTCAGAGGCTGCCGAAGCAAGCGCCAAACTGGAAGATTTAAAAACTTTTCTTTTTAGCGTCCATCCTGTAATCATAGAAATACTATTGCACGAGGAACCTGATTTTGTAGAAGGTTTAGAAAGAGCGGCCCGCCACAAAAAAGCTGACCTGGTGATCATGGGTATTACCGGTAAGTCTGAGATGGCCCAGGCATTTTTTGGCAGCAACACTTTGAAAATGGCAGAAACCAAAGCATGCCCTGTTTTGATTGTTCCAGAGAGTGCCAGCTTTACTACTATGAAAAATGTAATGCTAACTTCTGATTTTAAAGATACGCTCCACACCACGCCATCAGAACCCATTAAACAGTTCTTAAAAATATACAATTCTAAACTACATGTGGTAAACGTAGACAAGGACCATTATATATCCCTTACAGACAAATATGAAATGGAGAAACAGGACCTGAAAAAATTACTGGGAGATTTTAATCCTGAATTTTATTTTATGAGAATTTTTGACATAGACGAAGCGATTGAACTTTTTTCGCAAGACTATTTTATTGATCTAATCATAGTCGTGCAACGGAATCGTTCTTTTATGGACAAACTATTTAAAACCAGCAGAACTAAAAAACTCTCGTTCCATAGCAAATTACCCATTTTAGTCATCCATGAATAAGAGAAGGTCGAATCCTGGTCTTTGGAAAAAATATACTTCAAAATAACGCAACACTTGTAAGAGATGGCTCAAAAATTTAATCATTTTGATCATCTCTTTTTTTTACATTGTATCGACTAAAATATTTTAGTATGACAAAACATTTTTATCCCCGATGATTGTTGCAACGCTGATATTGCGTGCCTGCAACTGCGAAAAAGAAACAGAAAAAAGCCAAACGTTATCAGTGATGCCGATAAAATTTCCACCGAGATAACTAACCCCGTGGCAGAAAAACTTTGTTACAGCTATGAGGGCAAAGACACGATAAAATTAAACCTGGTCTTAACCGGAGCAGTCGTTACAGGCGACTTACATTACCATTACGTCAGTAAAAATGATAACATGGGAGCAATCACTGGTACATTTAAAAATGATACCCTCAAAGCAAATTATACGCTCAGTGCTAAAGGTATTTCTTCTGTTCGGGAAGTTATTTTTCTTAAAACAGCTGAAGGATTTAAAGAGGGTTACGGACCAGTAAAAAACAATGCCGGGAAGATGGTGTTCACAGACCTCACAAAAAATAGATTTTGGCAAATAAAACTTTTTAAAAAAGTTGTTTGTAAATAATTAATCATAAAAAACGGAATTACTTAAAAGTAATTCCGTTTTTTATAAAAAGGAAATCGATTCGATAATTATCTAAACTACTTTTGTTTAATAGCAATTGGAGCCATTTCATCAAACAGTTTGAACGCAGCGGCGTCATTGTTTGTTGCCACCATCTTCACTCTTTCTTTCTCAAGCGCTTTGTCTTTATTGGCTCCAACAACTGCTTTTATTTCTTCTCTTCTCTGGGTATTTAGGGCGGCTAGCTGTGTTGATTTTACAACTCCTTCAATGGTAACATCATCTTTGATAGCTCTGGCTTTTGCGAGGTAAGTTTGATTGATGGCTTTTACCTGGCGGCCTTGCATGTCGTTTAATTGAGCCGCTTTATTCATAGCGTCCTGGCTTCTATTCGTTGCGTACCTGTCGTCTTTAGCTGCTGATTCCATGGCCCATTTTGCCTTGCTGGAGCTATCGGTTTCTCTCAACTTTTTTTCTTTCCACTCAGCTCGTTCAGTTGCTTTTACTTCTTCGGCCATTCTTTCGTCTTCTTTTCTGATGGAATCTGCTTGTAAATGAACAATGCTCAATGAATCATTTTTCATTCTTTTTTCTTCCTTGATTTTTGCAATATCTGCTTTCAATTTAGTCTCTCCGCTCGCCTTCGGTGCAGCTTTCTTTTTAGGCGATTTTTTCGACTGAGCTTCTACAGCAGAAAATGTGGTTGCGATAACTGCTAATGTCAAAAGTATTTTTTTCATAGTAAATTATTTTTGTTTTTACTGGTAAGGCAATATCTGTGCCAGTTGAATAAAACAGTGCAAAAATAGGTGGACACTCCACGTAGAAACCACTGTTTACAAGCCCATTACAGCCATTTAAATTATATTCATCTTCTACTATTTTGAGGTAAAATTATTGCATAGGTTGCATTGATAGGCTCACAGTAAACTGAACGAAAGTAAGGCACGTATGTATTTCTCTGAAAATTTGTACCTACAGCCCTTTTTCTAAGTGTAAAAGAAAACTGATCAGAAGAGAAGAAGATGTTAAAGAATAAAAAACGTAGGAACGCTGTTAAAACTTTATAACGGCTTCTATTTTGCCCAATCGTTTGGTACGTTTGAAAGCGGGAGAATTTTCTATACATCGAATGGCTTCTGCGTCGCAAGCGGCATCGAGTGAACTTTTTATTTGTATATTTTCTGCATTGCCTGCAGCATTGATGGTAAAACCAACCACCACCTTTCCTTGTGAAGTACTACCAATTGCAGTGGCTGACTTCAGGTTAGACTCTATAAATCTATTATAATCATCCCAGCCTGCAACTGGTGTTACATAAAGGAGGGTCACCCGATTCATATTAAAGTAACCCGGTAAATCTTCTTTGATGCTGCTATCTGCATTCGAAGCGGGAAGATCTTTCTTTTTGGGCAAAGGAGCTGCTACTAATTCCTCATCGTTATCAATACTTTTTTCTTCCTGCAAGACAATCCTGTTGCTCGCATTGTTGCTAAGGTTAGAATTAAGAGTACGATAACCTGCAGCATTCACATCTATGGCAACGTTGCTGTTATTTCTACTGTTTCTCCATTCAAAATTTCCGTTATAGTCGGTGGCTATTACCTGGTTAGTCTGCTGATCTTTTAAAGTAGCATTGGCAACAGGAATACCCTGCTGATTGATCACCTGACCTCGCATGACGGTAATTGGAAAACGATTGAGGGATGGTGCAGCAGCGCGGCTTTCTTTTTCGGCTTTCCCAGATGCGGCAGTTATTTCTTCAGCTTTATTTCTATTCACCACTATGAAGTCGCTGATGTTACTGTCTATTTTAAGATCATTAAACGAAGAAGCGGTAGATTTTGTATCACCCACAGATTTCACTACAACAGGTTCTTTTGGTTGTGGTTGATTGAACAATGGAACATCTGTTGATCCCTTTTTACCTTGAGCATCGGTTACTAAAACAGTTAAACTAGAGTCATCCGATTTTTCTGTTACTGTTGAGGGTACCACTGCATCTGGTGTATTTGATGCGATGCTCGGTGTATTTTCTTTTTTATTGTTGAACAAAACGAATGTAAGAGCACCAGTAATCAATAATACAGCTGCCACACGGACCAACCTTTGAATATTCTTTTGCCGGAACCAAACCAACTTTGCCGTTGGTTTGTGAAAATCGACCATCTTTTCCCTAATATTGTTGATGGCAAGAATAGGATCATCTGTAAAAGCATAGCCATCCAGTGCGTCTTGCAAAAAGGGATCTTCGAGTGCTGCCTTTTCCAGGGCATGGCGCTCCGACGAAGGCATCAAATCCTTGTAGTAGCGCTCAAAATCGCTTGCACCCCAATCTTCACTATGTGGACGGTCTTCTGTTGACATCAGGATTCACTCATTTGTTTATCCATACAATTTTTTAAATTTCTTCTTCCATTCTGTATAAAACTCCGCACTTTATTCCATTCAATACCGGTCGTTTCGGATATTTCATTGTAGCATTTTCCATTCAAGTAAAACAGTTCTACTACCTGCTTTTGTTCGGGCACTAACTGTTGCAAACAAAAATACATGTGTTTGAAGTGTTCTTCCTTTTCTAATACGCCGTTCAGATGCACTTCTTCTTCATTTTGCATAAGTGTTACATCTATCCCCGATTTCAAAAATTTTTTATCAGACCTCAATTTCATCAAACAATAATTCCTGGCCAGCTGATACAACCATGATTTGAAATGCTGAATCTCGTACTTTTTTACTTTCGTTATCAATTCTTCATAAATAGACAAAACGGCATCGCGGGCATTTTCCTCGTCTTTAAAGTACTTTAAACAGACCCCATACACCAATTCCATATAACGCTGGTAAAGATCTGATAGCGTTTTCTGATCTCCGTTGGCTTTATAGGCGGCCACCAGATCTTCATCCGGCAAAACCGAAGTATTTGTTGTTTTGATAAAAGTCACGTTTCCAAAAATATGTAAAAAAACTTTGCTGACTTATGTAATATTCAAATCTGTTGAATCCTAGTATCAAATTTACAATTATGAAAAAAATTATCTGGTTACTTCTGCCTGTTTCAATTGCTCTTGGTTTTATGTTAAAGCCCGGTTACTCTGTTACAGGGTTTGTATTTGACGAAAAAGGCCATGCAGTGCCTTATGCAACTATAAGTATCAAAGCCACCAAAGCGGGTGTTAGTGCGGGTGCTGATGGTGCCTATAAAATAAATGTAACCGATAACAATACCATCCTCATTTTTGCGGCTGTTGGGTACCAAATAGCAGAAATTAAAGTAAATGGCAGAACGGTAGTAAACGTGGTACTAAAAACGGCTACTTCCAAACTTGAAGAGGTAGTGGTGACGAACGATCATACCACCAAAAGAAAACAATATTCAACCCCAATGTTTGCCGAAAGTAAATCAGCACCGATAAATGGATATCAACCTACCATTGATGTTGAGTACAACACGGAAGGATACGATTACATCAAAGAAAATGTTTTTTTAAACACCGCCAACAACCCGCTTTCTACTTTTTCAATTGACGTAGATGCAGCTTCTTACAGTAACGTGCGAAGAATATTAAACAATGGTCAACTCCCTCCTGCCGGGGCAGTTAGGATAGAAGAAATGATCAACTATTTTAGTTACAACTATCCCCAGCCTGAAGGCGAAGCACCGTTTTCGTTTACCACAGAAATGAGCAGCAGCCCATGGAACGGAGATCATAAACTGGTGATGATTGGAATGCAGGGTAAAAAAATACCTGTTACGAATTTACCCGCCAGTAATCTTGTTTTTTTGATAGATGTATCTGGTTCTATGGAATCTGCTAACAAACTACCATTAGTAAAAGCTTCCCTAAAAATGCTCATTGATCAACTGAGAGAGCAAGACAAAGTATCTATCGTAGTGTACGCAGGAGCCGCGGGTTTAGTTCTCTCACCAACCAGTGGCGCCAACAAACAAGCTATCAAAGATGCTTTGGAAAGATTGAGTGCCGGTGGATCTACTGCTGGCGGCGAAGGCATTGAACTGGCTTACAAAACAGCCAGGGCTAACTTTTTTAAAAGCGGCAACAACCGCGTTATTCTTTGTAGTGATGGTGATTTTAACATTGGTGCCAGCAGTGATGATGAAATGGAAAGGTTGATTGAAAAAGAAAGACAATCGGGGGTATTTCTGACGGTGCTCGGTTTTGGAATGGGTAATTACAAAGACAGTAAAATGCAAAAACTGGCCGATAAAGGCAATGGTAATCACGCCTATATTGATGGCATGGCGGAAGCTAAAAAAGTGTTGATTGAAGAGTTTGGGGGAACACTGTTCACCATTGCTAAAGATGTAAAATTACAAGTAGAATTCAATCCTGCCAAAGTGCAAGCATATCGTTTGGTTGGTTACGAAAATCGGATGTTACAAAAAGAAGATTTTAATGATGACAAAAAAGATGCAGGAGACCTGGGAAGTGGCCACACCGTTACAGCGATCTACGAAATTATACCCACTGGAATAAAAAGCAATTTTATAAAGGAGGTGGACGGGCTCAAATATCAACCCAACACTGGAATTGGAGGTAATACTAGTTTTAAAGAGGAAGTAATGACCATCAAATTTAGGTTCAAAGCACCCGACGGAGATGAAAGCAAACTCATCATACATGCCGTGAACGACCAACACATTCCGCTAGAAAAAACTTCCACAAATTTCCGTTTTGCAACAGCTGTCGCTCAATTTGGAATGCTGCTCCGAGAATCAACATTTAAAGGAAACGCAAACTATCCCAGTGTATTATCAATGGCCAAACAAGCCTTGGGAACTGACGAAGAAGGGTACCGCACAGAATTTTTACAGCTCGTAGAAAAAGCACAACAATTGCTGTCAAAAAATACGCCTAAAGACGACCTAGAAATATCTAGATAAAATTAATTATAAAGATATATTTCCATTATAGAGTAGTGATTGTTTTAATGGAAGACAATCGCTACTCCTTTATACTTTTAAAAAACCCTCGGGCAGCTGGTTTTTGCTGGGACGGGTCTAAATTTATAAACTCTACGCTTTAAAGTAGGTTGTAAACTCACCCTAAAACTCAGGCCCGTAAAAAGATACCAGTCTTTGTTATTGGGATTACCTCTTATGGCACCATCCCTGGGGTACCCTCTACTATTATTGATCTCACCGCCCCGATAAGCCAGTCGCTGGGAGGTTCCCCCTCTGAATTGCCTTAGTAAATCAGCATCTACATAAGTGGTGCTCACATCATCCAAATAATCGGTATTGGTTTTGCGAATGCCCATCTCTAGTGCAATTCTTTTATTGGGCGATAAAGCCCATTGCAAACCCCCTCCAAAAGGAATGACGATTTCTTGTAGCTTGTATTCTTTTCTGTTTTCGTAAAAGCCCTGTCCCTCCGTACCTAACTCGGCCAGCATTACCCGGTTGCCGTTTTGGTCAAAGGTGTACGGACTAAACTTAAAGGTACCTACTCCTAAAAAAAAGTAGGGAGAAACTTTGTACTCATCCAGATCAAATAAAATATATTCGAAGGCAATGGAAAATTCGGTAACCTTTGATGCAAAGCTGAGGTTACGATCTTTTGTTTTGATGCTGTAAGCGTCAGATCCGCTTATTTTGCCATAGTTGAGATCTGTTCGGATCAACATTCTATTGTTGAGCTGAAACATCATTCCAATACCGCCAACAGCATTGGGTTTGGCCAAAGGGAACGAGGGACTACCTAAATCACCTTTATAGGCCGTGGCTCCACCAAAAAAACTCATATAAAAATGTTGTTGTGCTTCCATTTGAAGACAGCAAATAATGGAAAATGTAAAACAGATTAATTTTTTCACGAATAGGTAGATATTGGACGGTGTAAAGATACTATGCTCCTTAACGTACAATTACTCTTTTTATTTTGGCTTGTATTCAATTATTAGCACCGCATTTTCTTCCAGGCTTGCCTTGGACCGCAGTTCGTATCTTTTGTCGCCGGCAGTGATTACTATAAGAGCAGTATTGGGCGGAATACTCCCCAAATTTTCTGCAAACATGGTGAACTCATGAAAGATTTTTCCTTCATCCAAATCAATGTTAAGTTCGATGGCAGTTTCAGACAATCGTTGTTTACTTATCAGCAAACGACCATTGTAAAATATAGAAACAGTATCGTTATCGATTGTTCCATTGTCGTACACTTTTAAATTGATGCGAGATACGCTTATCTGTAGCTTACTTTGAGTCTGCTGTTTTCTTGCATTCATCTTTTGAATCAACTGTCGTTCCGTGATACTGGCAACAGGCAACGGTGCACTAGGTTTCATTGGCTTCGTTGGCTCATCTACTACGCCCGTTTTAGAAGAAACAGTGGTTTCTTTTTGAGGAGCAGGAGTTGGTTTAGGAGTAGAGGGCTTTGCTACAGGAACCGTTGATTTTTTTGGAGCAGACGGGATTAAAGCAACCGGGGAAGGCGCCTTTTGAATTGTGGGAGCTGTATTTTTTTTGGTGGCAGATTTTGGAGGTGTAGGAAAGCAAGGAGGCGTTAAATTGCCTAGTTGCTGTGGTTTAGAAGATACCCGCTTTAATTCCACCGGATCGCCATCGTCGAGCATAGCGCCCATCAGCGAAGAAGTAAACACCCTTCCCTTTAAAATATTTTTCCCATCGGCAGGGTCATTCCAAAATACCATTTTCATGAGAACATGGCTACCACTATTTTCAATAAAACGTCTCCCGTAAATGTACCATAGCTTGCGTTCAGGATCGTATATGCCTTCAAATGAAGCAATACAACGGCTTGATTTATCAGCTAACTGGTAATCGTAGCTGTACCCACACAACTGATTTCCCTTTTGTTCAACGTTGAGCTGTATAAATTCATTGGTCATATTCCCCTGCCAGGTGCCGACAATGTTTTGTGCAAGAGTGGTTGTGAAACTACCCAACATCGCCAGCAAAAAAAGTAAATTTTTCATGTAGTATAAAAGTACCCGTTTTATGCTTGTAGCTTGCATGCGGTGCACTCATTTAACAAATCAGTGAGCATTCTGTTCTATGCTATTTTACCGATGTCAACATACTTTGTAGTATGTCATTAATTTCAGCAGCTTTACTTAATATCATTACGTGGTTGCCCTTGTTGATGGCATGTGTGGGTTTAGCATATTTAAAAGGCAGGATTTCGTCTTTTGTTCCATGGATATGCCACAAAGGAGCGGGAACGGCTTCATTTCGCCAGCCAAGGATGGCTCCGATAGCCCAACGTATGAATGCTGCGTCGCACGTTTTGATCATATCGATCAACAACTGCTGGTCTTCTTTACTATCTGCAGTAAACACTCTTTTGAAAACGGAAATGTTTTTCAACAATCCGATGGGCACTATCTTGTGCAGATGCAACCGTTGAGCCACTCTGAATCTTTTAGGTAATTGTTCTGAGGTAGCTACGCTGCTGAATAAAATGGTAGCCGTTGGTTTTTTTATTTTTGCGATCTCCGATGCAATCATTCCCCCCATCGATAACCCAGCAAGCACAAATGGCTGATCCTTTACAATAAATTCAGACATACGAATGGAATAATGTGCTAAGGTTTCTTTTGGCTCCGGTTTGATCCAGTGCAGATATTCCATTTCATATCCATCCGGTAATTTGATGTGCTTAAACACTCTTGAATCTGCACCCAGGCCAGCAATGAAATAAACTTTCATCTTGTAAAAGTAGGGTATAAAACAAAAAAAGGGCCAGGATAAACATCCAGCCCTGTTTAAAATCCAATATCCTATGAAAAACCTGTCACAAAAGAACAACTTACAACTGGTTTAAAAAAAGGGGTTTTTCCTGTTTTTTATACCATGTTTTCCCCTTTTTTTGGTTTCTTTGACTTCACCTGGTTGAAATCAAGATTTTACAACAGCCATTTTAAAAAAAGTTGTTAACTTTTAAATCATAATTTCAAAAAATGGAACCATTGCTTGAATATTTTGGAAACCTGGATAAGCATCCCTTGCAGAGAATGGCCTTTTTGGTGGGAGGCTTGCTTGTTTTCTGGATCGTTGAAGGCTCTATTCCACTTTTACAACTTCGATACAAAAAAACAAAAGTTGAACACGCATTGGTGAATTTTAGTTTTACCGTTATGCACCTGATCATACACACTTTTCTGGCCATTTTGATTATCAAAATTAGCGACTGGTGTTTGACCAATCAATTTGGAATGGTCTACTGGTTAAAGGTGGGCACGGCAGCTACAATTTTAATTTCGTTTTTAGTCTTAGATTTTTTTGGGGGATGGCTGGTGCATATTACAGAACACAAAGTGCCCCTTTTGTGGCGTTTTCATGTAATTCACCATGCAGATAACAATATAGATGTTTCCAGCGGTCTTCGACATCACCCCGGCGAAAGCGTATTAAGAGGTTTATTTTTTTTCGCTGGGATCATAGTAAGTGGTGCGCCGATGTATGCAGTGATGATTTTTCAAACAATCCTCATCCTCGCTACTGCATTCACACATGCTAATATTAAATTGCCCAAAAAATTAGATGGTACGCTCAGTTGGGTATTGGTTTCACCAAATATGCACAAAGTACACCATCATTGGAAACAACCTTACACAGATACTAATTATGGCGCCGTGCTGGCCATTTGGGATCGACTATTGGGAACTTTTAGCAAATTGGAACCTTCTGATATCCGATATAGATTGGATCGTTATTATCCCAACGAAAAAGACGAAGACTTTATGGAGTTACTCAAAAGCCCGTTTAAAAAACAAACCGATCACAAATAGATTGTAGTAAATTTCCTCCTCAGAATATAACCATGCCGTGAACGTTATGCTGATATTTAAAAATAAACAAAGCTTATCTTCACCAAAACAAAGCCTGCTGTTTGCATGAAGTCATCCCTTCAACATATTTTTAAACTCCGAAAAGATGTAGGACTTAATTTTTACTTTGCTGATTTTTGGTTTAGAAAAATTCTCCGGCAAAATGCAGATACGCCTTGGGCCGTTCATCATACCAGCAGTATAATTTGCCCACAAAATATTCAAAGAGGTATTAATGTTTTTCCGGGCGACTCTCCGGGAAATTATATAGAAGCTTACAACGGTGTCATTATTGGTGATTACAGCAATATTGGTCCGAACGTGGGCATTCTTTCTGCCAATCACAATAAAATCAACAACGCTCTCCACGACAAAGCCAATCCTGTCAAAATTGGAAATTTTTGCTGGATAGGCATGAATGCCGTAATACTACCTGGTGTAGAATTAGGAGATTTTACCATCGTGGGAGCAGGTGCTGTAGTGAGTAAAAGTTTTACAGAAGGCTATTGCGTAATTGGCGGTAACCCTGCTGTAGTTATCAATCAACTGAACCAACATGAGTGCATCGAATTCAGCAAATCCAGATATGACAGCAACAAATAGGCTTGTTGATTTTGGAAAAAGGTCTTCGCTACTCATCGCAAGTCATTTTTTAAAATTACTGGTTCAATTGCTGATCTTGTATTGGTACGCCCGTTTGTTATCCGTGGAGGAGTATGGCCGATATCAATTGGTATGGCTCTTTAGCAACCTTCTCAGTGTGATTGGTTTATTTGGATTGCCGGCAGTACTACTCTCTTATTCCTTGAGCAGTATTCAACAATGGATACAAACAAATCAGCGTTTGTTCTTCACCACCGCCTTGCTCTTACAGTTGATCCCTATTAGTGGTTTAATACTTACAAGAGAACACCTGAGTGTAACCGAAATGTGGTTGTTGGTGGCTTTGATATTGATTCAACATGGAAGCATCCTTGCAGAAACCATAGCCGTCAAACAACAATTAGAAAAAAGATTGTTATTGGTAAATATTTTTTATCAAATACTTTTTTTATTTGCACACTTGATTGTTTTTTATACCGGCTATTCACTAAAATACTTACTGCTGGCTTTAATCGGATCGCTGCTTATCAAAATTGCAGGATTATGGAATCCATTTTTCAGCTTTTTTAAAAAATCACCCGCAGATTTTAATGATCCAAAAATAGGTGTACAATGGTTATACCTCGGATTAAATGATGTACTAGGGGTGTTGTTTAAATGGGTTGACAAATGGTTTATACTCTACCTTGTTTCAGTAACACAATTTGCTTTGTACTTTAATGGCTCTTACGAAATACCGGTGTATGCACTCATGTTAAGTGCCGTAGGAAGTGTGATGCTGGTTGAGATGTCGCGCAACAAAAGTAAAGCGTATAACATACTCACTTTTCATCGATCCGCGATGTTGTTGTCGTCATTTGTATTTCCATCCTTTGCCTATTTGTTGTTTTATCATGCAGAACTCTTTACGCTGCTGTTTAGTGAAAAATACAAAGCAGCCATACCCATCTTTTTTGTAACCCTTTGGGTACTACCCCTACGCATCACCCATTTCACTGCAGCCTTGCAAGTGCATCAACGAACAGGTATTATCTTAAAAGGATCTTTATACGATTTGACGGTAGCCTTCATTTTGATAGCAATCCTTTATCCCTTAGCGGGCTTACCAGGTCTGGCTTTGGCCTTTGTTTTATCTACATGGTTGCAGGCCCTTTATTATAGCTGGCACACTGCTCTCCTTTTACAAACCTCTTTAAAAAAAATATTACCATTTACGTTTTTGTTGACCTGGTGGCTGATTGCAGTGGCGGCTACGGGCATTAGCAAGTATGTTCTTTTAAATAGCAACTTAGAGGTAAAAATAATAATTGGGGCATTGCTTTGCGGGGTGTTGGTACTGCTGATGCTGATGCAATATCGAAAGAAATCGAGCGAAAAAGAAGCTGCTCATCCATTGGATGAAGTGGACAATTTGTAACGCGAAAAATACAAACAACCCAAGAAAGGCAACCAGGGAAAATAATTGATCTCCATCAAGAAATAATCAAAGATCAAAAAACATAGGAATAACACCGCCAGCACCCGATCGTATTTTTTGGTAAAAAAGCCCAGTACAAAAATAAATTCTATACCTGTAGCTATTACATAAAGCGAATAGGAAACATTCCTGTGATTGATCAGCCACTGAATCGATCGACTAAACCAATGATTGGGGGCCGATACCAGAACGGGCAAGTGTTGTTTAAGAAGAACGGCAGAAAACTGTTCAACATTGAAAAGCCCGCCAGCCCTGAGTTTCCACAAGGCAGTAGAAAAGAAAAACAATATAAATAGGTAACGCACCATGTGCAACCTGAAATAAAAACCTTGTAGATGGCATCCCGCAAAAATGAAAGGAAAAATCATCCACGCTATAAAAACTTCAATACTCACTAAACTCATAGTAGATAAAAGGTAGCAATACAACATCGACCCTATCGCGGTACAAATTGCTATCCATGATTGAAACTTCCCTTCTCTTACTGCCGCCACATACAAAACAAAAGGCAAACCGAAATACATCAAATCCAAAGCCCATCTAACCCCCGAAGATTGTATGACCAACTGTTGCAGACCTGTGCTCATCAAAATATTACCGGTAATATCCAATTTATTTAAAAAAAACACTGGTTGCAGCGCCACAAAGTGGAGACCATGAAACAGGAACCAGCCTTGGTTTAGCCCAAAACAAATCAGGTAAAAAGTGGCCAATTGTTTGATATGTAATTTATGGATAGGCAAGTATAGTTATTTTTTGTGGCATTCCTAAAGGCTCAATTCTACTGCCATTCCACAACAGTTTGCGCTGGTAGATTTGAATAGAATCAATTTTGGTTTTGACAAAATCCTGCAATTGATGTTGATACCACAACATAAAAGTTTTGGAATCCACATCAGGTACAAATTGATAGCCATGCATCCAGTTGCCTGCACCTATTTTTGAAAAGATGGATTGCATGGTGGCTTCTACGGTACCATTTTGGAGGAGCGATAACAAATATTTTTCTGGCATCACCAGCATTTTATCTTTCGAAATAAAGGAGTATTGGCTCATATCCGGAGATGCTCCGTTGATGTTAACCTCCATCATAGTGAGGGTATCGCTCAAGTGTACGGGCCCGCTAAACATTCCATATTGATAAATTGGAGTGGCCACTACTCCCCATTTGTAATTGAAAAAAATAAAAGCGGCCAGGAAGGATAAAAAAACTACAAACAAAACCTTACTATGCCCGTATAATTTTTTTAAAAACATATCAAGGTTTTGTTTGTATGAGACCAATGATCAAATCACTATTTTTTTAAGCTGTTGATGATAGCTGCAAATTCTATTGCTATTAAGCTGGCACCACCCACTAAACCACCATCCACGTCTGCTTCTGCAAATATTTCATTGGCATTGGATGCCTTTACACTTCCCCCATATAAAATAGAAATCGAATGGGCAATGTCTTGCCCATACTGATCAGCCAATACTTTTCTGATATGTGCATGCATTTCCTGGGCCTGTGCATTGGAAGCCGTTTTGCCAGTACCAATGGCCCAAATGGGTTCGTAAGCAATGATGAAATTTCGAATTTGATCGGCTGTCAAATGAAACAAACTTTCATTCAACTGATTTCCCACATATTCATTTTGTGTATTGGCTTCCCTGATCTGCAATGGTTCGCCGCAACAAAAAATAGCTTCCAGGTGATGATCCATGGCAATGTTTACTTTTTTTGCCAGCAGGGCATTGTCTTCATGGTTATATTCTCTTCTTTCACTGTGGCCGATCACCACATACCGGATGCCCATGCTTTGCAACATTTCGGCACTCACTTCGCCGGTGTATGCTCCGTTTTTATTAGCAGAACAATTTTGAGCCGCTACGAAAATCCCCTGCTTTCCGTCTAGCAATTGTTTTACTATGAGCAAGTAAGGAAACGGGACTGCCAATATAGCAAGTTGGTTTTCACTCATTGTACTGTCGGTTGCTATCAGAGCCTTGGTTAACTCTTCGGCTTGTAACAAACTAAGGTTCATTTTCCAATTGGCAGCGGCTATTTGTTTACGCATCATTATTTTTATTGGGTTGATAAATAAATATTGTTTAACGTGGTTCTCTCTGCTGTGGTGAGCTCATGTCCTTTCATTTTTTTCCAGTTGGCTATATCTTGCAGTGCTTTTTCAAAGATATAACGTTCTTTACCCCACGAAAAATGATTCACGTATTTTGCGGGCATTTCTCCGAAAATATTACAGCACACGCCTATCATGGTACCAGTATTAAAGGAGGTGTTAATTGCAGACCTGCTGTAATCTCCCATCAACAAGCCAGCTTTTTGTCCGGCAATTTCAGGAATCCTGTCTCGCCCGGTGATGTATTTAACCAGCCCACCCGTATTTTTTACATTGCTATTGCTGGTGCCTGCACCCAGGTTGCACCATTCCCCAATTACACTGTCGCCCAAATAACCCTCGTGAGCTTTATTACTATAACCAAATAATATCGAATTTTTAATTTCCCCGCCAACCACAGAGTATGGACCAATGGTCGTTCCCCCATAAATAGTGGCACCCATTTTTACTACGGCAGCTTCGCAAGCAGCAAAGGGCCCCCGAATGAGGCTACCTTCCATGATAAGGGTATTTTTACCAATATAAATGCGTCCTTCTGCAGCATTCAAACAAGACATTAAAATAGTGGCACCCGGCTCGATGAAAATTCGTTCCGGAGCAATCACTCTTGTACCCTCAGGAATCGGGGCCGACATCCTTCCCGCAGTAATTAAGTCAATATCAGCTTCTATTGCCTGCGCGTTGAGCTGGAATATGTGCCAAGGCAGGGTGATCGACATCAAATTTGGAATGAGCTGAAAGTTGCCTTTTTCTGCTGCAACTTTCAGTATTGACCTGAAATTTTGAACCGTTGGTATTAAATGAGCCGGTATCACCCATCCATCATTGCTGTTTGGTGGATCTAAATATTTCTCGATGGTAGCTTTTGTAAGCAGTTGCCATTTTTCAGCAATGGTGAGTATACCTACCCTGATATCCGATATGTGGCGAGTACTCGTAAATGGATGTAGAAATGGGCCGTATAAACTATCGTCGAGGTAAATCTTCATACTAGATAAAAATAAGGATTTAAGGGCTGGTTTCCGCAATATGATCCAGATTTGAGGTTTTATCGTCGAAAATTAAGCTGGCTGTAAAAAAAAATCCTCCCGGAGAACCGGAAGGACTTTAAAGTATAGCCATGAAAAACAAACTTAAGATAAAGATAAGAATCGATATCAAAATTATTTCGCTTTCTTTTCGTAACGTTTTTTGAATTTGTCAATTCTACCTGCAGTATCCACCAACACGTTTTTGCCGGTGTAGAAAGGATGTGAGGTGTTGGAAATCTCTAGTTTAATAACTGGATATTCTTTGCCATCGCCTTCGTAAACGATGGTTTCTTTGCTGTCTGCAGTTGAACGGCTCAGGAAAGTAGTATTGTTACTCATGTCCTTGAAAACCACTGTTCTGTAATTCTTTGGATGAATGTCTTGTTTCATTTTTGATGTTTTTTGTACGGATTTTGCCGTACTTCTGTTAAATAAGAGTGCAAATATAGTATTTATTAGGCAAAAAAAGGCTGCTTAACCCTTCATATTTACATGTTGAAGGGCAATTCCAACGTCCCAGGCCTTGCTGGCCTGAATCACATCCTGCAAGTCGTCGATCTTTTTTCCGGTTACCCTGATGATGTCATCCATAATAGCCACCTGTACTTTCAGGCCACTGTCTTTGATCAGTTTCACAATTTTTTTGGCATCGTCTTGCTTAATTCCGTTGCGAACTGGCACTTCCTGCTTGGTAACTTTTCCACTCGGGTAAGGCTCTTTACTAAAATCGTACACTTCGGCGGCAAGGCCTTGCTTCATACTTCTGCTAATGAGCACATCAATGATTTGTGTTAGTTTCATTTCACTATCGGCTTCAAGATTTACTTTAAAATCTTTCTTATTAAGATCGATTACCACATGCGAACCCTTAAAATCAAATCGGTTGGTAATTTCTTTGTTTACCACGTTGATGGCATTATCAAGTGTTTGAAGGTCGACTTTACTTACGATGTCAAATGATGGCATAATCTATTTTTTTACAAATATAAAAAACAAGGCTGGTATGCTGTTAGCTATTTTTTGAAGATAAGGGAAAGAGCCAAGGCAGTAAAAGTCAGGTCTCCTCATTCAAAAACATACTTTTCTGTAATTGTAGCGCCTGTTGAAAAATGGCGGCCTGAAAATAGGGCGTAAGCTGGCTTAAAAGAAATGCCTGAGCCAGACTTTATTTGTAAATAAATATGATCAATGTACATTTTTTTGTTGTTCACTGTAGCGAAAACAACCGGCTTATTTTTGCTTTGGAGGCTTAGGTAAAATGGCAATTGCTTAAAGGAGACCAATCTTACTTCAAAAAAATTTTTTCGCAGCATTTTACAATTTACCCCGTAGGCCATGGTCCGCTGTAAAGTAGTAAGGGGCTCTATTTCACCTTTGTTTGCATACATTTTCCGATGAATCTTAATGGGCATTATTTGATCCAAATGTTTGTCTTTTATCACAGCTTCATAAACATAGGTATTGTGATTGTCGCTGTGCTGTATATAAAAAAGAGACGATGAATTAGATGGGGGAACGGGATAACCCTTTTGCGCGCTTGCACATTGCACTGAGAAGGCTATTAGAAATGAAAAAAAGATGGGTTTCATACATTCCGTTTGATTTAAAATTAAGGAAACATTTTTTTTCAAATTGTGAATTAACATTTAAAGATTTCTATAGAAACCATAAAAACGCAGTCTTTCAACTGCGTTTCTGTATAAAAATGGCTATGCCCTTAATTGCCTCCTCCTACCCTGTTCTGCTCATCTGCAGCCCCACCTGTTGCACGTTTTTCTGTTTTCATGGGTTTGCCAAATCGGTAATTGAAACCCAGTGTTAATACCCTGGAGTCTCTGCGCTGTTGGAAACTTGCATTGGCAGTTTGAATATCAGCAATGTAGCCAGAAACTTTCATGGGTCCTGTAAAATCAGTGATGGCCAATCGCAGGGATCCTTTTTTCTTAATAATTTGTTTTTGCACTCCTGCATTGAGTTGGTACAAAGACCTAATGTTGATTTGGTTTTCTACACCTTTTGAACGAAAGAAGCCAGACAACTCTGCACTCCACCCCTTTTTAAATTGAAATTGGTTATTTACATTAGCGGTATATGTTACCATCTCGATGTCGATCGTATTGCCTTTTAATTGAGCATCTATTTTAGTATAGCTAACTTCTGAATACAATTGAGCCGTCCACCATTTGGCTGGTTTTAACTGAGCGCTTACAGAAAAGTTGGCTACCTGCACTTTACCGAAATTAGATGGCCGCACTACAATCGCTTCGCCTTCCTGATCAAACGCATCTCCGAATAAATTATTGGTGTGGGTATAGCTGAGGGTTGTGGTTAAAAAGTTTTTGTAAGTATGATTTAATTCCAAATTATTTGAAAACATTGGGCGTAGAAAAGGATTACCCATTTCGTAAGTATAAATATCTACGAAATGAATAAATGGATTCAAATTTTCATAGTCGGGGCGGTTGATTCTGCGACCATAATTGAAACCAAATTGGTTTTGATCGTTGAATTTGTAGCTTACATACAAAGTGGGAAACGCACTGTTGTAGCCGTTTTTAAAAGCTGAGTCTGCCTGTAAAGTATTGCCGTATTGAATGCCCTCAAAGTTAGTGTTTTCTGCTCTTAAGCCAGCCTGAAAACCCCATTTTTTTACATCCGTACCAAAGTTTACATAGGCAGCATTGATATTTTCTTTGTAATCGAAAAAAGTGGTTCTAACCTGGTCAACCGTCGTTATATTGTTTACAGTATTAAAATAATTGGCTCTGTTTCCTGTTTCTACAAAAGAGGTTTTTAACCCAATATCCATTTTGATTTTTTTCAGAATAGTTTGCGTGTAGTCCGTTTTAGCAGATACAATATTTACAGTAGATGGTAGTTTTCCGGTGATGGTATTTTCTGAGCTGATGCTTCCGTTGGGCAAGTAATTTTTAGTATTGATCATTTGATCAACATCACCGCTGTATTTCAACAAATCAATATCCGCGGTAAATTCTTTTCCTGTTGAATCGAATTTGTGACGCATGTTTAGATTCACGCCATGGTGCTTCCATTCTCCTTGATTTTTTTTGCTGGCTACTACAGTGGAATCCAGTTGGAAGGTAGCATTACGGAGATAACTGGTATTAGTGCCTGGATCAGAAAATGGACTGATGTTTCCGGTGAATACAACACCCAAAGTTGTTTTTTTACTGGCATAAAAATCCATTCCTGTTTTCATCGCATAGTATTGCCGTGATCTGCGATCTACAGAATTTTGTTGAAAGATAGCTCTCACCGATTTATCCGTAAAAAGATATTCTCTATCGATATCGAGGTATTGACTTTGTTTCCGATAATTGGCATTAAAAGTGCTGAAAAGGTTTACTTTGCCCTTTCTATAATTCAGGTTTACACTGTTGTTGGTTCTGAAAAATTCCCCTACGGCCTGATTGCTACTCAATGAGCCATTGAATCCTTTTAATTTGTTTCTTTTTGTTTTAAAATTAATGATACCCGAATTGCCGGCTGCATCATATTTCGCAGGTGGATTCGTCATGATTTCTACTAATTCAAGGTTTGAGGCCGGAAGGTTGGTTAAGAAATTAATCAGATCCGGGCCACCTAAATAAGTGGGCTTCCCGTCTATCATAATGATAACACCTTGTTTGCCTTTCAAACTGATGTTGCCATCTTTATCAACAGAAACCCCTGGTGCTTTTTCCAGCATCTCCAGGGCATTAGACCCAGCATTGGAGATCAATGCATCGGGGTTGATGATGGTTTTGTCGAGTTTTCTTTCAACGAATTGCTTTTTAGCGGTAACCATTACTTCGGCCATATTTTTGGTGAGCGGCATCGGCGATAACGTACCCAGATTTATGTTCCATGCCGTTTCGCTGATTTGTAAAAGAGCGCTGTAGGTTTGTTGGTATGTAGAACTTCCAGTTAGCACCAGGTAATTACCAGGTAAAAGTTGCTCAAAATTAAACTGGCCATCTTTATTAGAAATAGCAGTTTTTACTACAACAGAATCGGAAGAACGCAGCAAAAAAATGCTGAAAGATTCCATCTTTTTTAAGGTAGTTCCATCTTGGATGGTGCCAGAAATTTTTCCGGGGTTTTGCGCATAGGCGCAGAAGCTCATACCAGCTATCGCTAGTGTTGTTAACAGTTTTTTCATGACTATACTTTTGTTTTTTACGT
The DNA here is from genome assembly GCA_038249665.1 of Chitinophagales bacterium. GTDB lineage: Bacteria > Bacteroidota > Bacteroidia > Chitinophagales > Chitinophagaceae > Ferruginibacter. The sequence goes on along the minus strand of JBBSDF010000031.1, from coordinate 18,974 downwards.
TGCTGCTGTGGCTGGCAGAAGCAACGGTTGGCTAAATATTACGGTTATATACTTTGATAACTACTTCACAAAAGTAGGTACTGTGTGTTGCACAGTACAATGTTTTGTACTTAACGGTAATAAAAAAGGATAACCGGCAACAAATGTGTTACGGTTACCCTTCTAAAAAAGTTACTTGGAGATAAAAAATTTAATTTTTGCCAGCCAATTTGCGGGCCATTAATATCGTGACGAGCCCTGCCAAAACAAGCCCCAGGGCAATGAATTGTGCCTGAGAAGCGTGCAAGCCTAAGAAATCGTAGTTTTTATTAACCCTGATAGATTCTACCAGGTATCTTTCTATGCCGTTTACAACAAGGTAAATACCAAAAATAACGAAGGGCGTTTTAACCTTTTTACGAATGCTCCAAAGGAACAAGAAAAGTAAGGTACACAAAACGGTTTCATAAAAAGGTGTAGGAAATACTGGTTGTGGCAGCATGCGATTGTGTTCGTCGGTAACGCCCGGTATGATGATACCGTCCTTGTTCACATTTTGAGGATAGTTGTAGGCAAATACCCATGCTGGTAGAAAACCGGGCCCTTTAAAATAAAGATGAGGTACTTTATCAAGAGAAGAATATACCCTATCTGTTACATAAATAGATTTACCGCTGGTATCAACGATGCTTCCTTCTGTGAAGTAGGAAGCAGATTTTTTTAATTGTTGTTCATATTCGCCGGGAGCAGCTTCCCGAATGTTTCCGGCAGCATCGCTAACGTAGGCGCTGTTGAACACCCCCCAATCTCCGTCACCGGATACCTGGCAACCAATTCTACCAACGGCATAAGCGATCATTAAGGCAGGTGCAGCGGCATCTACAAGGTATTTAATTTTGATTTCCTTTTTGTAAGCGTACCAACAAATGGCTATCGCTGCCAAAATTAATCCGCCATAAAAAGTTAGCCCACTTTGTGAAAATATTCTACCGATGGGATCTGCCGTGAATTCGTCCCAATGCTCAAAGTTATCAAATAATTTGGCACCTAATATTCCAAAGATCAATCCTAAAATAATAATATCTCCCACTCTGTCGTGGGCCCAAATTCTGACAGGCCTGCGTTCCGGGGTTTTGAGCTGTTGTTTTTTCTTCTCAAAATATTTGATGGCAGCCAGCACACCTGCCATTAGTAAGCCGCCCAAAACAGAACCCTGAGAAGAAAATATGTAATCCTGTGCAGCCATAGCGGGATCTTTGTCGAAGAACAACCCCAGCAATTTATATCCAAAAATAAATCCGGTAAGTCCATTCAGAAATAATTCCATCACACCTGCAGGTTTACCCACGGTGATCATTTCTTCACGCGGTGGCAATAAACCAGCTTTTTCTTTTCTTTTAAGCTCTGCGGATAGTACAACTGCTGCAACAATAAAAGCCAGCGCAACAAACAATCCGAAAGTATTCAGAAAACTCAATCCCTGCCATTCTACACCAAACCAGTCTTTGAAAACGTAATATAAATTGGGATACATAATGTTGATTCGCGTTTAAATGAGTTGCAATATATTGAAAGTAGCGGCAAAAAAAAATCCTCTTGCCCATATATGCTTGCAAGAGGATAAATAGTTATTAAAGAAGGACCCATTAATTACAGTGTGCATCAAACGCTCCGATCAAATTATCGGCGATCATTTGGGCGCTTCTTCCTTCGATCATGTGACGCTCGATCAGGTGCACCAACTCGCCATCTTTGAACAGCGCAATGGCTGGTGAAGATGGTGGATAAGGCAACAAATGCTTTCTAACCTGGTTCACCGCTTCCACATCGAAACCCGCAAAGCTGGTCATGATCTGGTCAGGTTTTTTTTCGCTGTTATGTACCGCCATCAATACGCCCGGCCTTGCCGTTCCCGCACTACAACCGCACACGGAATTGATCATAACTAGGGTAGTTCCTTTTGTACTCAAAACGTTTTCCACGTCTTCGGCATTCAACATTTCTGAAAAACCATTTTCCGTTAATTCTTCTTTCATCGGAATTACTATCTCTGCTGGATACATATAATTATATTTAAAGGATGATTTTTAAAGTGCAAAATTAAAGACTTCTTTCGTATAATCAATCGAAATATTTCTATACGAAATAGAATAAAACTGCCATTACGTCTGGTTGTTATTTAAAATAATGCCATAATGTCTTTTTATTCCTGATAAATATGCCAAATTTTACCACGAATCGGATTGGAACAGCATTTGAACAGTACTTATCAAATATCTAATTACAAAAAAATAAAAATAATTATCATGACACTTGTAAAAGTAAACAACAACATTAGCAGATCAATTGACGGAATGATGAAAGAACTTTTCAATGAATTTCCTTCCACTGTTGCAAAAACATTTAGAGAAGATGTATTGAGTTTTCCTCCGGTTAACATCGTTGAAAAAGAAGCACAATACTTCGTTGAATTGGCGGCTCCCGGCTTAGAAAAAAAGGATTTTAACCTGAAGCTAGAAGCAAATATTTTAACCATCAGTGCAGAAAAGAAAGAGCAGTCAACAGAAGAAAACAGCAAATCAATCCGACGTGAATTTAGTTATCGTGCTTTCAGACGCAGTTTTACTTTAGACGAAAAAATTGATGCTGAAAACATCACAGCAAAATACGAAAATGGAATTTTGAAACTCGAACTTCCAAAAAAAGAGATTTATAAAACAGGTGCAAAAGAAATCAACATTCTGTAAAATTTTTAGATTAGATAGAGTTGTTGACCTTAGTTAATCAGACAAAGGCTGAAAACCGCTCCGTTCCCGGAGTGGTTTTCTTTTTACCTACAACCTGTTTTTCTTCTTGTGTCAATGATATATTGAATTTTCCAACCCTTAGCCGTTCTCAATAACTGAAAAGAATTAACGCCACAATGACTAAAAGTTCCGTTGTAATAAAACTGGTAAGGTGTCCAAGCAATTGCTAATGGGCCATCCACATTGATGACATCAAATGAAATTCTTTCATCCAACGCACCCTTAGGAGCAGCCGATATCTGCTTCCCAAGATCAACTACTTTATCTGTTATAACCACTATAGAACCATCCTTGGCTTTCTCAATGGTTTGTATCACTGCACTATCGGCGAAACTGGCTACTGCGCCTGCACCATCTGCTTGTTGCATGGCAGTAAACAAACCCTGTATCGTAGCCTTGATGGAATCTTCAGCCCTTTGCGATTTTACTGCGCAGCTAAACGTACAACTTATCAAGGCAAAAAAAATGCATTTCATGCTGTTTTATTTTTTGTTAAAAATAGCAGGAGATGGGGAAATAATAATATTTATTAAAGTAACGGCATAAAATGTATTTAAATGGTTGGAATGAGTTGGCCGTTTTTTTATTGAAACAAGTAACTTCGTTTAAAATCATCAGAACCCCCACAAAATGATCAGAAAGACCTTCCTATTTCTTTTTTTTATCATTTCAAACTTATTGAATAGCTACGGCCAAACAACGGCGCTAGATACTTTGCCAGCAGTACACCATCCTGCAGATAGTATGCTGCGCATTAAAAACTTGAATCCATATTTTACGTTGCATGTTGATTCAACGTTGAAGTACCAACTAGAAATAAACAGAAAAATCTCCCAGTATTATTGGTTTCTAAAAAATTCACCCGTAGGATTGAAAATCAATAAAGATAATGGTCTGCTCACTTTTATAGCAGAGAAATCTTTTTTCTTATCGGGCAGGTTAAAGTACGATTTTGAATATAAAGTAAACCTCAGTGTACAAAACCTCGAAGAACCGACCGATCGGATAGACACTTCTTTTGTGTTGTTATTTTACAGCACAGAAATCATCACATCGAAGGTGAAACCTACGGTTACCAATACACTTTATATTGATGAGGGAGATACCGCTAGTTTTAAAATACAGTGTGAAAATGGCAGTTTTCCCATCGAAGAAATAAACTTCGTCAGTAACTATCCTGTAAAATCTACCACTCCTGTTACCAAATGTGGAGACGATTTTACCTGGCCTATCCCTTTTGATTTTATAAAAGACGGAGATAAAGAAAAAACAAAAAAATTAGAATTGTACTTTATTGGAAGGACCAAGTTTCATTCTAGCGATACCGCCCGGATAGAGATTATTGTAAAAGAAAATATAAATTATCCACAGCAGTTGACTGAGTTTGAAAGATTACAAAACGATGCCCGCAAATACATCAAATCACTGAAAAGCAGCTTCCGATTAGTAGACCGTAAAATTAAAAAAACGAAAAAAACCAGAACAGGATTTGACCTCACTTCGGCCTCCACCGCATTGGGCGGTACGGTATTTTCTTCGCTGCCTAATGAAGGTCAAAAAACCGCCGGCAAAATTTTACCCAGTGTTGGTATAGCCATGGTTCCTGTTAAAGAAGCTACGGCTCCCAATAGTAGCTATGAACAAAACATTGCCACACTCATTCGCAGCAGTATCAAAAGATTAGAATATGCATTGCAAGACAATCAGCTCAATGGCGTTCGCGATCCTGATATTCTGAATAAGTCGCGTAAACTAAAAGAAGAACTAAAACAGATGCAGGTACAATTGATTGATATACCCTTTACAGAGGAGCCCGCAGATGAAAAAGAACTGGATGATTATTTCAATAATCCGAAAGTGAATAAGAAGTATAAAACCAAAAATTAAAGACAATATTCAACTTGCTTTGCAAACTTGGCTTCGTTCTTGTAAAGGGTATAAAAAACTTATGCCCACAAAACGTTTTGCATTTATTTTGATAGCAATTTTGGGGTTATTGTTTGCGGCCTGTAGCAAAAAAACTACGTTGCCTAAGCCAACACATACGGCTACCTTCGATAGCACTAGATTAATACCCGCTTCCTCTTCAGTTAAAGATAAACCAGCTTACAAAGCCCCTTTAAAAACAGCTACACCCAAAGTGATTGTGGTAAACGATCAGGCAGCCAGTAAAGCAGTAAACGGAAAGTATTATTACGACCTACAAGGCAAACGTTACTGGCGCAACAACCGGGATGGAAAATTTTATCTCTATTACAAGGGAATGTTTGAAAATAAGGATTTTCAATAACTCAAAAACACTTCAATTTTAGCACTTGGTATCATCGAAAAAGCCATCCCTTTTCAGGAATGGCTATGAATATATTTGCCTTTTAATTATTTGTACCCAAGAATTTTCAACATACTTTGAGAGGTTTGCTCTTTGGCGTAGGTCCATTCTATCAACTTACCGTTTTTATCCCTTTCAATAATCACATGTTTAGGTGATGGTATCAAACAATGTTTGATGCCGCCATATCCACTGATCTGGTCTTGATAAGCGCCCGTATGGAAAAAGCCTACATACAATGGCTCTTTGTTTGACTCTTCTTCACCTGGATTACTATTTTTAATTTTCGGTAAAAACACTTCGTTGATATGTTCTTCGGAATCGTAATAATCATGCCCATCGCAAGTGATACCACCCAGGACCACCCGTTGGTATTCGTTGCCCCATTTGTTGATGGGCAGCATCAGGAATTTTTCTCCAATACCCCAGGTATCGGGTAAGGTGGTGATGAACGAAGAATCGATCATATACCAGGTTTCGCGGTCGTTCTGCACTTTTTCTCCGATAACGCTGAATATATGAGCCATGCTCTCTCCTACTGTGAAACTTCCAAACTCTGTATAGATATTGGGCATCTGTACTTTCGCTTTTTTACAAGCCGCCTTGATGTTCCCAACAATTTCGTTAATCATAAACTGGTAGTCGTAATCAAAGCCCAGCGAATGTTTAATAGGAAATCCACCACCGATGTTGATAGAATCCAGCTCTGGACAAATCTTTTTCAACTGACAATACAAGTTGATGCTTTTCTGCAATTCACTCCAGTAGTAAATATCATCTTTGATGCCCTTGTTTAAAAAGATATGCAGCATCTTCAGTTGAAACTTGTCTTCATTGCCTTCAATCTCATCTACATAATATTCCAATACATCTTTGGCTTTGATACCCAATCTGGAGGTATAAAAAGGAAAAGAAGGTTCCTCCTCCGCCGCAATTCTAATCCCCAGTTTAAACGGCTCTCCTGTTCTGATCGCACGCTTATACATGTTCAATTCTTCTTTGTTATCCAATACCGGTATCACATTTTTAAAACCTGTATTGATAAGTCTGGCGATTCGACTGGTATAATTTTTTTGTTTGAAACCGTTGCACACGATATGTATGTCCTTGGTAATTTTTCTGCTTTTATACAATGAATTGATGATATCTATATCATAAGCAAAAGAAGTTTCCAGGTGAATATTGTGTTTGAGGGCTTCTTCAACAATAAAGCTAAAATGGGAACTTTTAGTACAATAACAGTAATGGTACACGCCTTCGTATTTGTGTTTTTTGAAGGCATTTTCAAACATTTTTTTTGCTTTGTTGATCTGCATTCCAATTTTTGGAAGATAGCTCACTTTTAAAGGTGTGCCATGTTTGTCGATCAGCGCTTTGATGTCTACATCATTATACTGGAGGTAATCGTCTTGCAGCTTAAAACCTTCCTGCGGAAAGTTAAAAGTCTGGTGAACGAGACTGTCATAGTTATTAGTCATTTTCTTAAAAATGCGCTTTAAAGTATTGCATAATATTTTTGCCTCGCAAATATATTATATAGCAAACGATTATTCTACAAAAAAAGCCATCCACTGCTGTGGACGGCCATATAAGTTAAACGGTTTAGCTGTCAATTATTTAACAGAGTTTACCAGTGTCGTAAAAGCTTCTGGCTCATTCATTGCCAAATCAGCCAATACTTTACGGTTCAAATCAATGTTTTTTTCCGCTAGTTTGTTGATAAACACACTATAGGTCATGCCTTCTGCTCTTACAGCTGCATTGATACGGGCGATCCATAAAGTGCGGTATTCACGTTTTTTTAATTTACGTCCAACGTAGCTATACGTTAAACCTTTTTCCATTACGTTTTTGGCAACGGTATATACATTTTTACGCTTACCATAATAACCTTTGGCAGCTTTTAATATTCTTTTGCGGCGGGCCCTGCTGGCTACTGCATTTACTGAACGTGGCATATTTTAATTTTTTTAAAGTTAATAGTTGATAAAATTTTCCGTTTTGCTAGAGATTCAATAAACGCTTCACAAAAGGCACGTGCGTAGGCGATATTTGACCATCTATACGCATACCACGCTTACGCTTGGTGGATTTTTTTGTGAGGATGTGGCGCTTGAACGCTTTCTGGTGGAGGATTTTACCTGTACCGGTAACTTTGAAGCGCTTCTTTGCGCTACTGTTGGTTTTAACCTTTGGCATTGTATAACTGTTTTTAAGTTACTCCCTGCTGGCGTTCCCGCGTCCTGCGAGAAACTTTTTGAGCCATGTGGGAAATGAATAAATAAAAAGATTGCTCTTTTCGGGCGGCAAAGGTAAGGAATTTTTACCTATGAAACACAGTAATCTTTCATCGATCAAAATAATTCCATTGTACCTAACATTTTTTAAACCTACCGATAGACACAAAAGGTAGAATAGGTGATTTTTTCCACCACGTTAAATACGAAACGAACAACTGTTTTTGAAAAACAAGCAAACACCTCTAACAGAATTTCATTTTTTATTCCCCAATCTTTCCTTTAGTTTTATCGTTTACAATAGTCATCTAACCAAAAATACAATTGTAAGTCAACACATTAGCTTATGGAAATCACTGATAAAACTACTAAAAAAAGTAAACTTACCCTTTACATACTCCTATCAATGGTACTGGGGATAGTTGCTGGCTATTTTGTTCACGAAAATTACGGTCCCGAAACACAGAATACTTTTGCCACTAATGCAAAATTACTCACTACCATATTTCTAAGATTGGTGCAGATGATCATTGCGCCGATTGTATTTGCCACATTGGTGGTAGGTATAGCCAAATTAGGAGATATGAAAACAGTGGGGCGTGTGGGTGGAAAGGCCATGTTATGGTTCATCACTGCATCCCTTGTTTCACTAGCGCTGGGTCTTATTTTGGTAAATATTCTCAAACCTGGCGTAGGCGCAGACATTACCAGCACAGACCCGAATGCAGTAAAAGACCTTCTGGAAAAATCGCAAGGGTTTTCCTTACAAAAGTTCGTAGAACATGTGGTACCCCGGAGTGTGATAGAAGCAATGGCCACCAATGAAATTCTACAACTGGTGGTATTCTCCATATTTTTTGGCATTGCACTTACTGCAATAGGTAAAAAAGGTGAACCTATTATCAATGCCCTTGATGCCATTGCCCACGTAGTGCTTAAAATGGTGACCTATGTCATGTACCTGGCCCCTGCTGGTGTTTTTGGTGCAATGGCTGCCGCAATCGCTAAAAATGGTTTAGGCATATTGGTCACTTTTGGATGGTATATCGGCGATTTTTATCTGGGGCTACTGATACTTTGGCTCTTGTTATTGGGGGTAGGATACCTTATTCTAAAACACAGACTAAGAATTTTATTAAGAAGAATTGCCACGCCGATGTCGATTGCATTTAGTACAGCCAGCAGTGAAGCTGTTTATCCTAAATTGGTGGAGGAAATGGAACGTTTTGGCTGTAGCAATAAAATTGTAAGCTTTGTTTTGCCTTTAGGCTATTCATTTAACCTAGACGGTAGCATGATGTACATGACTTTTGCCAGCATGTTTATCGCACAGGCTTATAACATCACCGCCATCACCGGAGATGTAGGTCAACAAATTTTAATGCTGTTGGTTTTTCTCATCACCAGCAAAGGCATTGCAGGTGTTCCAAGGGCATCATTGGTGGTAGTATTGGCTACTGGCGCTATGTTTGGTATTCCCCCTGAAGGGGTTGGATTGATACTGGCCATTGACGTGTTCTGCGACATGGGCAGAACCATGACCAACGTATTGGGCAATGCATTGGCTACCGCCGCGGTTAGCAAATGGGAAGGACAACTGGAACACAGCGAAGCAATAGATGCTGCATAATAAACAGCCTTTACTTATTTGACACAGATAGCCTCCGCTGCTTGGCTAGGCCGCACATCTACCCCAGTAAGGAGAGAAGTAGAAGCGAAGTATAACAACATATTGAAAAATAACGTCCACCCTATCAGGCCATCTAAGAATGAATATTTATATACCTTCTTTCTCAAAAAATAGAACTGCAAGCGGTTAGTTTACTTTTTTGAGATAAGTCATCATAATTTAAAAGGCCTCCAAAATGGAGGCATTTTAAATTATCTTAAAATATGCTTGAATTATTTATCTAGCCCTTCTTTCTTTTTTTGCATTTCTGCTGCTTTAGTCGGGTTCTTTTTATAATTGTACACTTCTACCATACTTACCAACATTTCGGTGTAAGCACCTTTTTGAGCACCTTTTAAGGTAGGCTGTGCGTCAAAATAAGTACTGGCTTTATTTGCATACATTAAAAACTCATCCATTTGCAGGTTTGTTGTTGCCACCAGGTCTGCTTTTTTCTTCACGTCTTCAGGCTTTGTACCTTTTACCATAGTGGCAGCAATGCTGAGATCGGAGCTCAGGTTGTACAAATGCTTCGAAAGTAAAACAGTGGCATCGTTGCCTTTATCATTTTCAATGGCGGCTTTAAGAGTGGTAGTTAATTTTTCTTTCACAGCCGTTTGATCTCCTCCTTTGGCATCTCTACCCCAGATTGTATTGTACATTTCGATCGAATAGTTATAAGGCACTACAAAGTTTTTCGGATTTTTTGCCATTACTTCTTCGTATTTGGCAAACATGGTAGGTTGATCTGCTTTATCCCGCATAGCATCCAACTCTAAAAGGTACCAATAATCATTGTTTGGATACAATTGTTTTCCTTTTTCGATGATCGATTGCTGGTTTACTTTATCATCTTTCTTGGTGTAAAGATCAGCTAAATATTCGTACACTTCTAAGTAGCTATCGCCCGAAACATTGGCATCTGTGAGCATCCTGTAGTACTTCACCGTTTGCTCTTCATTTTTGTCTTGCATCGCAGAAATAGCAGTGTTCAACACCAAAGAAGTATCCAATGGATATAGCTTTACGTTATCGTATGTGTAATTTTTAGACAAAATAAAATCCTTTGTATCCAAAGCATATTTGAAAGAGTTAAAGGCCTTTCCGTATTCTTTTTCGTTAAAGTATTTAGCTCCCAGATCAAACATGCCTAAGTAGATGTCCAGATAAGATTGATACGATTCAAACTTTAATCGAATGTCTTTAGAATCTAACTCCTGGTATTTTTTTAAAGCTTCATAAGATTGTGTTTTTAAATCAAAAGCTTCATCAGCACCTGTAGTGGGATCAAGGGACAAAGCGTTGTAAACCCGGGCTTTGAAATACCAAGAATCTGATTTAGTAGCTTGTTTAGGATTGGCCACCACCGCATCCACGGCTGTTTTAGCTTCTCTGTATTTTTTTTGATCGAGCAACTTATTTACATCCTCTAAAGTTTGGGACATGGCGCTGACACTGCCAAAAAACAGCATCGATGCAATAAAAATTTTCCTCATGTTGTTGTTTTTTTTTTGAATGGTTAAAGATAAACAGTTTCCTATAAAATAACAGATGATTTGCAGGGGATATTTTCATAAACTATGCCATAACCCTTTTAAAAATTGATATTTGTTTAACAATGGCCGATTGTTGCTAAATTTGACCGTATTTTAACAGTTGATCAGTCAGGAAACCATACAAAAAATTCAAAACAGTGTCGATATTCTCGACATTGTAGGCAGTTACGTCAAACTGAAAAAAAGGGGGGCTAATTACTTGGGCCTTTGCCCTTTTCACAACGAAAAATCTCCGTCTTTTACCGTATCCCCTACTAAAGAAATTTACAAATGTTTTGGTTGTGGTAAAAGCGGCAACAGCATTAGCTTTTTGATGGACCTGGAAAAATACAGTTATGTAGAAGCCCTCAGATGGCTGGCCAACAAATACAATATTGAAATAGAGGAAACGGCTACCAGTCCAGAATTTAAAATTCAGCAGCAGACATCTGAAAGCCTTTTTATCATCAACCAGTTTGCCCAGAAATTTTTTAGCAAAACACTTTTTGATACTGCTGAAGGAGAAGACATCGCTTTGAGTTATCTCAAAGAACGCGGCTTCAGAGAAGACATCATCGAAAAATTTCAAATTGGTTACAATCCCGAAGCAAGAGATAGTTTTACAAAGGCTGCTACTGAAGCTTTGTACAATCCAGAACTATTGCTAAAAACGGGTTTGGTGGTACAGCGAGAGGAGAAGCTACAGGACAATTACAGAGGTAGGATCATATTCCCCATTCACAACCCCAGCGGAAAAATTTTAGGTTTTGGCGCCCGAATCATCAAAAAAAATGATAAAGCTCCCAAGTACATCAATACACCAGAAAATGAGATCTACGTAAAAAGTAAAATCCTCTATGGTGCATATTTTGCCAGGTTGGCCATCGATAAAGCAGACGAATGTTTGTTGGTAGAAGGTTACACCGATGTAGTGAGCCTTCACCAGGCTGGCGTAGAAAATGTAGTGGCCAGCGGTGGCACCTCGCTCACTACAGATCAGTTAAGGCTGATCAAAAAATATTGTAACAACCTTACCATTGTGTACGACGGCGATGGGGCCGGAATTAAAGCAGCGCTGCGTGGACTGGATCTGGCGCTGGAAGAAAGATTGAACGTGAAGTTGGTATTGATTCCCGACAAAGAGGATCCAGACAGTTATGTAAACAAAGTTGGGGCAAGTGCCTTCAAAGAATTTGTAGCCGCCAATAAAAAAGATTTTATTCTTTTTCAACTGGAAGTAGCACTAAAGGATGCCGGAAATGACAGTGCCAAAAAAAGTGCGGTCGTAAACCAAGTGGCAGAAACAATCGCCCGTATCAACCGTGCTGAAGATTTCACCCGCCGCCAAGATTACATCAAGCAGGTTTCAGAATTACTGAAGATAGAAGAAACTGGCATGAATGCACTGGTGAATAAAATCATCCGTGATAAAATAAACAAGGAAGAATACAAACAGGTTGGCACTGCTTCAGAGGAGAATGCTGGAAGTGAAGGCAACGAAAATTTACCCGAACCTTCGGATGAACTGCTTTTTAATAAAGATGAGCACAACGAAAAAGCGCTGGTAAGATGTTTGATAGAATTCGGACAAAATGAATGGGAAACAAACAGCAATGTAGCAGATTATTTGCTCAAGGAAATAGAAGAAAATGAATTGGATGTTTTGATGGAGAACCAAACCCTGGTGGAGGTGCTTCAGCATTACAAAGAATGGTACAAAGCCGGAAAATCGCCCAACGAAAAAAGTTTTCTTTATTCCGAAAATAGAACCCTCAGCGAATTTGTAATTCTGCTCATGAGCAACGATGCCGAGATCAGTCCTAAATGGAAAGATAAATACGAAGGTCATATACCCACCAGGGCTGAACTATTTAGAGAAGAAGTCATTTCCTGCCTTAACTACCTGAAACTGCGTAAGATTAAAAAAATGATGTTAGAGAATCAACTTGAATTACAACATAGTACTGATGTTGACGAGCAGATGCTGATTTTGCAAACACACCAACACTTAAAGCAAATGGAAATACAACTTACGCAAAAATTAGGTACAGTAATTTATAAATAATGGGTGGCGCAGAAATAATTCCCAGCACTTGTGATGGTTGGCAGCTGTAAACTTTATGCACACACTGAAATAATTGGCATCGGGCCGCCCAAAATAACCAGGCAAAATTTCCAATAAAAAAATAGAAGCCGTTTTAAGCTTCCATTACAACTGCTACCTGCTTACGACTGGTAATTTTAATCACTGGCTGCAAGGTGCACTTCTTAAATTTCATGGCAATCCAGCAAGTGTCCAGGGTTACCACGCATTCTGGTTCGTAGCCCAGGTTACAGATCATATCCCAATTTTCGTAACGGCACAAGTCGCTGGCGATTTTAGCTGCTGGTTTTGGGTAAGCTACCCAAAACTTACCTTCAGCTTGCATAGCAGGCGCAACGTCTGTTACAATATCGGTGAGCTGTTTGCGGCTTACCGCGAACACAAGTGCGAAATCGATCTTACGATTTCTCAGCAAGGGCGTGACGCTTTTGCAAAACGAAACTTTTGCAAACTGCTTTTCGATGGATGATGGTAAACCCTGAATAAGAAGATTTTTTTCTTGAGCGAGTTGTAATTTTTCTAACACAGTTTCTAATGCCATACTACACTTAAAGGTTAAAAAGTAAAGTAGAATGTCAAGTTAATGATAGTTACCTAATGGTTAGGCAAATGTTATCATTATATGACTTTTTAGGACTGCAAAGATACGTTGAATATATGGGTTTTCCTATTGTTTTAGCCTTGTGTGCAAGATAATCCGCGATTTTTACAACTATTGTTCATTATGTAGGCGCTAGATATTATTTTCGTTTGTAATACTTCAATGCTGTTGGCATATATCTCTTGATTTCGGCTATTCTGTTAGCGTCGGAAGGATGTGATGAAAGAAATTGGGGTGGTTCGTTTCCTTTGCTGGTTTTCTCCATCCTTTCCCAAAAAGGAACGGCTTCTCTTGGGTCGTATCCAGCCATGGCGGTGAATATCAATCCAAAGCGATCCGCTTCTAATTCTTGTTTACGGGAATTGGGGAGTAGCACAGCTATGGAAGCTCCCGGACCATAAACATTATTGAAGATGGAATTGACTTGCGCGTTTCCCTGTGTGAACGCGTTTCCGGCTACTTGTAATCCTTGCGCTATAGACACCTGGCTCATGCGTTCGTTGCCGTGCTGGGCCAAAGCGTGGGTAATTTCGTGCGCCAGTACGACTGCGAGCGCTGTTTCGTTCTGGGTAACCGATAATAGTCCTGTGTACACCACTACTTTCCCGCCGGGCATACACCATGCATTTATCTGTTTATCTTCTACCAAATTAAATTCCCATTGATAGTTGTTGAGTGCAACAGGTTTTTGCCTGGAGGCATAATAGGTTTTGATGGCGGAGGACAACCTTCCTCCTACCCTTTTTACCATGGCTGCATTGCTGTTGCCAGCAGCAACAACTTTGTTCTGTTGCAGAAAAGTCCGGTATTCACCAACAGCTTGCTGCTGTAAGGATGATTCAGGAAATAATTGTAATTGTTTGCGACCAGTAATGGCATTGGTGCTGCAAGCTGCAATAAAAAGGACCGTTAAGGAAAAAAAGTAGAAGGGCTTCATAATACAATATTTTATATCGTATTAACAACCAATTGTTGTACCAAAAAAAACGAAACGTAGAAAAGAAGATGGCGGCTGGTATTAATCCTCTTCTTTATTGCGCGACTTGCGTTTGTCGCGGTGCTTTAAAATCGGAATGCGACTTTCAACGCCTCTGAGCAATCTTCCAATATTTTTTTGGTGGGTGAAGATCACCAGAAATGCCACAAATAAAGCGAAGACTCTGTATAGGATTTCATTTTCGTTCCAAATCCAAAGCACGCTAACAGGCAACATAGCTGCTGCTAAGATTGAACTGAGTGACACGTATCTGGTTAGGTAGAGTACCAATAAAAATACGCCCACACAACATCCTGCCACAATTGGTTGCATGGCCAACACCATTCCAAATAAAGTAGCAACTCCTTTTCCTCCTTTGAATTTTGCGAAGATGGGGAATATATGACCCAGCACTGCGGCCATTCCCAAACCGATAATCAAATTTGTTCTTTCCAACTCATTGTCGCCATCCGCATAAAAAGGAATGATAACATAGAGAGAAGAAGCAAATACACCCTTTAAAATATCTACGATCATAACAATGGTGCCATAGCGCGAGCCCAACACCCTGAAGGTATTGGTAGCACCCATGTTTCCGCTGCCGTATTCGCGGATATCGATACCGAAAAATTTTTTGCTTATGATTAATGCCGTGGGTATTGAACCAATTAAATAAGCAAATGCTATCAACGACAATTCTGTCATGCTTGTTTCTTTAGTTGAGTTACTACAAATATAAGGGTAAAATACCCAACTTCAAACTGGCAAAAAACCATGCCAATATCAACCTTTTAGTGAAGCCGCTATACATATCCAGTTATTCCTATGTCTTATTTTTTGGATGCTAAAACCAGCATCTAAGATCTTTGCACTAATCACTAATTCATCTGAGAACAGTAATCCGCTAAATAATACGATGGTCCCGGCGTGTGATGCTTCGTAGATCATAGGTAGATTGTTGATGATCACGTTCAGGTTGATGTTTGCCAGAACAATATCTACTTTAAATGGAGCCAACATGTTTTCGGCTTGTTGCAATTGAATATATTGGCAATCATTGGCCACAATATTTTCCGCTGCATTGTTGATGCTCCATTCGTCGTGATCGATAGCCAACAATTTGCTGGCGCCCATTTTTTCTGCCAGAATAGCCAACACACCTGTACCTGTTCCAAAATCAATAACTGATTTTTGTGCAAAATCTAGTTCCTGCATGGCTTCTATCATGAGGTAAGTAGTGGCGTGGTGACCAGTCCCAAAACTCATTTTTGGGGTAATGATCACATCGTGGGTAACCCCGGTAACGGGCGGGTGAAAGGAAGCCCTGATCACGGCAAAATGGTGAACCTGCACTGGTTCGAAGCTCTGCTCCCAGACATCATTCCAGTTTTGTTGCTGCACTTCTTTAATGCCATAATTGATTTGAAACATTTGCATGATACCGGCGAGCACCTGTTCATCAAGGTCACCGGCAGGTATAGAAATATTTGTGAACTGTCCGATCTCTTCCGCTCCTTCATAACCTTCATTCATAAGAAGAGCAATGATCATGTCTTTACTTGCCTCTGCTGCAGTAAACGAAACGGTTTTATAAATATTTGTCATGATAAGCTATCTAATAAAACTGCCCTTCGAGAAGGGCAGTTTTAAAATGGTATTTTTTAATTATTGATTTTCTTGCTGCTGCTTTTACGGAGCCTCTGGTTTTGGCATCAACGCTTTTCTGCTCAATTTAAATTTGCCGGTTTTTTGATCTACTTCCAGCAATTTAACTTTTACTTTATCGCCTTCTTTGAATACCCCGTTCATGGTTTCCAAACGCTTCCAGCTGATTTCACTGATGTGCAACAATCCTTCTTTTTTAGGCAAGAATTCTACGAAAGCGCCGAACTCTTTGATGCTTTTCACCGTACCTTCATAAGTATCCCCTACTATCGGAGCAGCAACCAACCCGTTGACCCAAGCCAAAGCTTTATCGAGGCCAGCTTTTTCTTTAGAGAAGATGCTTACTTCACCAACATTGTTTACTTCTTCAATATTAATAGTAGCGCCGGTTTCACGCTGAATTTCCTGAATCACTTTTCCACCTGGCCCGATCACTGCACCGATAAATTCTTTATCGATAATAATCTTCACCATTCTTGGAGCATGTGGTTTCACCTCTTCACGAGCACCGCTGATACAGGCATCCATTGCATTTAAAATATGCAAACGGCCATTGCGGGCTTGTGCCAATGCAGCTCTCATAATATCCATGCTCAAACCGTCTACTTTGATGTCCATTTGTACACCACAAATACCATCGCGGGTACCGGTTACTTTAAAGTCCATATCACCTAAATGATCTTCATCACCCAGAATGTCGGTCAATACCGCAAACTGGTCAGCTTTTTTGATCAAACCCATGGCCACTCCACTTACAGATTTTTTCAGTGGAACACCTGCGTCCATCAAAGCCATAGAACCCGCACAAACGGTCGCCATAGAAGAAGAACCATTACTTTCCAGAATATCACTCACCACCCGTACGGTGTAAGGGTAATCGCTGCCCGGCATCATTTTCTTCAAAGAACGCATTGCTAAGTTACCATGTCCTACTTCTCTGCGCCCAACGCCACGCATCATTTTTACTTCGCCGGTGCTGAATGGAGGGAAATTATAATGTAGAATGAAATTGGTATATTCAGATTTGAAGGCACTTTCCACCAACAATTCGTCTAAAGGAGTACCTAAGGTAACTGTAGTAAGTGATTGAGTTTCACCCCTGGTGAATAATGCAGATCCGTGAGGTGAAGGCAACGTATCAACTTCCATTTCGAGCGGACGAACATCTTCGGTGCCGCGGCCATCCAAACGTATTCGATCGTTTAAGATCATGTCTCTTACCACGTAGTATTGCAAATCTCCGGTATAAACACCTATCAGTTTTTTGTCTTCGTCTGGAAGTTCTTCGCCTAAGAAAGTCACTACTTCTTCGTGTAATGCTTTGAAGGCGGCGCTTCTTTCATGTTTTCCAGATGCTGCTGAAGCAATGGCATGCATTTTATCTTTGGCAAAAGCACTTATTTTTTCGTTCAGCGCTTCGTTGCGGTAAGGTTTTTTGTAATCTCTTTTTAAAGTAACTCCAACAAGTGCCTGCAGTTCCTCTTGTGCTTTCACTTGCAATTTGATGGCATCATGCGCCTTCTCAATAGCAACAATCAGGTCTTCTTCCTGGCACTCCATACTCTCGCCTTCTACCATCATAATGTTTTTGTCGGTAGCTGCAATGATGAATTCCATATCAGATTCCGCCAATTCAGATCTGGTAGGGTTGATGATAAATTGACCATTTTTACGGGAAATACGTACTTCTGAAATGATTTCTTGAATCGGAATATCAGACACCGCTAATGCAGCAGAGGCAGCCAAACAAGCCAGTGAGTCTGGTAATACTTCGCTATCTGATGACAATAAGGATACCAATACCTGTACATCGCAGAGATAGTCTTCCGGAAAAAGAGGACGTAAAGCTCGATCTATAAGACGAGAAGTTAAAATTTCGTAATCATTCAAACGGGCTTCTCTCTTGAAAAAAGATCCCGGAACACGACCAGCTGAAGAAAATTTTTCTTGATAATCTACTGATAACGGGAAAAATGACTGACCATCTCTGGGTTCTTTGTTGGCCACCACGGTGGCTAAAAGAATACAGTTGCCTTGGCGAACAGTAACGGATCCATCGGCCTGACGGGCCATTTTCCCCGTTTCGATGGTAACCATGCGGCCACCACCAATGTCGAAAGTGATTGATTTTGGATGTAATAGTGACATGTAATAATTTTTTATCCCACTAATGCGGGTGCAATGAAAGTAAGTATGTATAACGAATAATTCCCAACGGCATAAAAACAGTTGGGAACAATTCAGCTTACATATAATAATATTTTATTTACGGAGACCTAATTTCTCGATCAAAGCTCTGTAACCAGTAAGGTCATGTTTGCTTAGGTAAGTGAGTAAACGCTTACGTTGACCAACCATCATCATCAATCCTCTTTGTGAAGAGAAGTCTTTTTTGTTGATCTTCAAGTGATTAGAAATGTGATTGATACGCTCTGTGAGTATCGCCACCTGGCCTTCAATAGACCCAGTGTTGGTAGCATTGCCGCCAAAGTTTGTGAAAATAGTTTCTTTTCTTTCTTTTGTTAAATGAGACATTTCTTTGTTTTTTTTAAAACGGTTTTGTTTTAATTTCTTTTATATTCGGCTGCAAAAGTAGCATAAAAAATGTTATCATCAGCTCATTCAATCAAATAAAATGGAATTTTTGAGTTGTTTTCTTTAAAATCTCCTTTTGAGAAGGCAAATCTTCCCCACTCTTGAAACAAAAGAGCCCTGTTGTTCAAAGCCACAAGGCACAAAGTTCCGTTTCTTCGGAATAAAAGAGATCCTCGAATTGAATCATAATATCTCCAGACAAACCCACTGCGAAGCTGAAAGCCGGGCCTCCCAAAAAATTGCGTTAAGAAAAAATAAGAGGAGGGATGTAAAAATGAAATTAAAGTTACCGAAGCTTGGAACTATTGTTAGTTGGTAAGTCGCACATAGTTGGGTATTAAGTAAATGTTTGAACTTATTTCATTTTACACCCGACGAATAAATTTTACGTGTCCCACAATGAGCGCAGCGAATCGGGAGCTTTTTTTTCTGCAGCCCTTGATTTTTGTTTCTTTTCATCAAGGAAAAGAAAAAAAG
>JBBSDF010000030.1:0-45361 GCA_038249665.1 Chitinophagales bacterium | reverse complement strand
TAAGGAACCGCAATGGTGTAGGTTCTGGTGTAGATTCTAGAACCTTTATTATCGTAGATGCTGATGATACGAGGCAAAGGATTGTTGCCGGCACCACTGAAGAATCTAACCTGGAACTGGCCTGAGTTCGGACTAGGATAGATGAACAGGATATCGTTGGCGGCATCTTTGATTTCTACAGAAGCAGAGGAAGTTCCGAAACAGCCGTTTACATCAGTAACACTCGCGGTGTACACACCTAATCCATCTACATCTATCACCAGTGTATTACCGGTAGCACCTGCAACAGGAACACCATTTCTAAACCAGGTGAAAGTGGCACCAGGGTTTGGTGTAACAGCAGCGGTAAGTGTGGTTGTTTGACCTGGGTAAAGTTCAGTTAATGGACTCACAGAAAGAACAACAATTGGAGTGCTATTTACGGTAAGCGTTCCAGTAGTTGAGTTTACAACACCTGGGCAAGGAGCAGCTGCAGCTGTTAAACGGTATCTGAATCCGTTGAAGGAAGCAGGTACGTTGGCAAGACTCAGCGTACTAGTAGTTGCACCGCTGTACACACCGCCATTGGTCACATTGGCAAAGGTGGCACCTGCATCGGTACTTACCTGCCACTGCAAACCGCTGGGTGCACCGCCAACTACCATTGCTGTAAAGCTTGTATTGCCAGCTACACAGATAGCTCTGTTAGCTACTGCTGAGATACTAGTAGGCAATGCTCTAACATTTACTGGAATGGTTAATGCACTGGAAGTACAGTTTGCAGTTGTAACTACCAAAGAGTAATTGGTGGTAGTAGCTGGATTTGCAAATACGGTATTGATTGGTGTATTGGCAACGTAAGGAATTGTTCCTGCCGCGTCTGTAAATAAACCAGCTGCCGGACTGAAAACACCATTTGCTGGAGCGCCATAGTCAATACTGATTTCCCAATTTTGGAAAACGTTGGTTAAAGAAAGATCGCGGAAATAATCGTACATAGCGATCGTCCATGCACCGTTACCTTGGAACACCTGACTGATAACGTTGGTAGTTGGGTTGAAACCCGCCGGACCAGTTGGTGTGAAGCCTGCAGTTGAAGCACCTGCATTGTCTAATCTGAAAGTAGCAGAGTAAGGGTTAGCACCAGAGCTCAATGCTGCAGTTCCTGCAGAGCTAATGATGGTATTCGTGAAACCAGTTGTTGGACCGGCACCACCTGTACCACTTAGAGCGTAGTCAAGATTAATGATTCTTCCATCGGGAGCTCTCAATACAATCACCATATCACCTACCCATGAGTGAGCCATATTTA
The DNA here is from genome assembly GCA_038249665.1 of Chitinophagales bacterium. Lineage (GTDB taxonomy): Bacteria > Bacteroidota > Bacteroidia > Chitinophagales > Chitinophagaceae > Ferruginibacter. The sequence goes on along the minus strand of JBBSDF010000030.1, from coordinate 44,070 downwards.
ATCTAACCCTGAATCCGTTGACGCTTACACCAGCGGGAACGTTGGTTACATTGATGGTGTGATTAATCGCATTTGTATTTTGTAAAAGCGTTTCATCATTGTTATCAGGAATATTGAGATTCAATGCACCTGAAGCAGTTGTTGCTGTGGCAGTTCCTCCGGATAAGTTGGTAATACCAATTCTTACTGGAGCATCAGTGATACATTTTTCAATAGGCAAAGTATTGGTTACAGTAGCAACCAATGGCGTTACCGTTAAAGTAGCGGCACTGGTAAAATCAGCGCCAGTACAAGCTCCCTGGAATACGGCCCTGTATTGGTATCCGTTCAGCATATCTGAAATAGTTGCAATAGATAAAGTAGCTGTATTTACACCACTATATGGTGCAGCGTTGGGAACGTTTAACCAAGGTGAAGTGGGGGTTACTCTATATTGCCAGTAGTAAGTGGGCAAAGAACCAGCAGCAGCTGCAGTAAATGTAGTACTACCACCACAAGCCACAGATCTGTTGGCAGGTGATGAAGTTAATACAACTGGCACACAAGGAACAATGTTTACCGTATAATCTTCTGTTTCACCAAAAGTGTACGTCAAACATGCATTACCTGCTGCAAGCGCAGTAGCAAATCTTGTTCTAACTCTCATTCTGGTTTGACCTAAAAGTGCATTCGCTGGAACATTAATGATACCATTTCTAATGATGGGAGTAGCAGCAGTTCCTATGAATGTAAACTCAGAGGCCTCAAAACTTCCACTTTTGTTATAATCGATCCAAACAGCTACACTCTGTGTAAAAGTGCCAGTTCCTGCTGTGATGGTAATTGGGTTACCTGCACCTTGAATGATATTTGGTACTGTAATGGTTGAATTGGTAGTATAGTTGGTATAACCGTTGGTACCACAAGCGGAAGTGTTATTCAAAGTACCCAGTGTAACATTGGTGAGAATGTCACCATCTGTACAATCTGAATTACCCGGAATACAATAACAAGCACTTGGGGGGTTTAAGGCTACCTGTACTGGTGTAGAAGTAGCTGGACTTCCGCTACAAGCAACGATGGCTTGGAAGAATGTAGTTGCTGCAAGTGTATTGGTACTGTAAGTAGAACTGGTTGCACCCGCAATAGTTGTCCAGGGACCAGTAGCACTAGGGCCAGACTGCCATGTATAAGTTACACCTGAACCTACAGGAGGATTTTGAACAGACAGTGTTACCGGATTTGTAGGACAAACCGCTGGAACAGATGCAATCGTATTTCCTGGAGTGGGAGTTCCTGCACATGGACCTGTGGTATAATCGATGATAAAGTATTGATCTTGTGCGCCGCCGCCGCCAGCATCAACTATGTTCGCCCAAGTGTTGCCAGCAATGGTTCTTTGTTTTGAGTTACCACCTGGAGGTGTTGGAACACCTACCACTGTACTTGGTGGGGTAAAGTTGCTAATACCACCATTACCCAATTGCCATTCTATCCAGTAGGTGCCTGGGGTAAGTGAGGTGCTCACGTTTGCTTCTACTCTCCAAACACGTCTGCCTAAATCAGCAGTTGCTGCTGTACGATAAATGTTTGAAAAGGTAGAAGAAGCAAATCTGTTAGTGGTAAAATCGCCGAAAATGGGGGTAGGGTTACCAATTGAAGGATCTGCATTGTAAATTAATACTCTTACGTCGTTAAACGGAGAAACAGCTCCCGCGAAACCGGTAGAATATGCAAAAAAGGAAACCTTCGTTAAACCCCAGTTTGGACCAGCAGGTACCACGAAGTTGTCTGCAAGTGTAAAACCTGCGGTGATATTGGCGCCAAAACCAAGGCCTGAGTTGGTACCTTGTAATTGACTCCAGGTAGTGCCTGCAGGAGCGGCAGCACCGCCACCTGTAAGGTTCGCACCGGTAGATAAATTACCATTGGTGTAGGTTTGCGCATTTGCCAAACCTGTGAATAAAGCAAACATGATAACTGCCAGAGATCTGACAGAGAACATGTGCTTCATGTTTGTAAGTGTAGATTTGAGATACATAATGTTGAATAGTTTAGTAAACAGTTTGCCAAACAAATTTTGTTGGCGGATAAAATAAAAAATTGAATTAATTCTTATTAGCTGCTTTTTTAGGAGCATTTTCAACAGCCGCATTTTCAGCAGCCGGCACCGCTACTTTTGCAGCAGCTTTTTCTTTTTCCAACTTGGCTTTTACCCTTTCAGCAGTGGCTGGCGTGTCTTCCATAGTTTTAAAAGACGAAGCAGTTGGCGTTTTCTTTTTTGCCTTTGCTGGTTCATTCTGGGCCACCGCTACACAAGTGAGACCCATGAAAGCAAATCCAGTTAGTAAGATTTTCTTCATGATTTGTTAATTTTAAATTAAATAATTGTCCTCAAATATACAAATTACTATGTTTTAAAAAAAAAGTTAAAAAATTTATGTTTTGGAGCAAATGATTCCCAACTTTATGGCTAATTGGGATTATTTATTCCAAATAATATTGTAATTATTTATAATTAGACGATGAAAAGGCCGTTCAGCAAATTTATTCAGTCGCGGGTCATAAAAGGTTTTGTTTATGCCATAGTAGGAATTTTTAGCTATCCTGGCATTAATATCATCAATAAATTATCCATAAAAGGAACCGAGCATTTAGAAAAATTGCCTAAAAAAAACGTGCTGTTTGTTAGCAATCACCAAACTTACTTTGCAGATGTCATTACATTCATTCATATTTTTTGTGCAGTAAGTTGGCGTAAAAAAAATAAGCTGGGCATTCCCTTATACCTGCTTTGGCCTTTTACCCGGATCAATTATGTGGCTGCTGAAGAAACCATGAAAAGCAATTGGCTCAGCAGGCTTTTTTTATTGGCCGGTGGCATTACGGTAAAAAGAACCTGGCGTAAAGATGGGAATGAAGTGCGGAGAGGGCTAGACGCTTCCGACACCAGAAAAATTACTGAAGCGCTCGAATCAAATTGGGTCATTACCTTTCCGCAGGGAACCACCAAACCATTTGCTCCCGGCCGAAAAGGAACGGCCTTCATCATCAAACAAACAAGGCCGATTGTGGTGCCAGTGGTCATTAATGGATTTTGGAGAGCATTCAATAAAAAGGGGTTGAAATTTAAAAAGAAGGGCTCTCTGTTGTCGGTGACATTCAAAGAGCCTTTGACAATTAATTTTGATGATTCTACTGAAGTCATTCTCGAACAAATCATGGATGCCATCGAACAAAGCAACAAGTACATGCTAAAAAGCAGGCAACCTTTTATTCGTAAAAAAGCATCCTGATGCTGGTTGGTGGTATCCATCAGATTTGATTACTTAACAAAAAGTGCCTTTAATTCTTCCGCATCTTCAGGTTTCATCTTTCCGCCTAAAATCAACCGCAATTGTCTTCTTCGGAGTGCCCCATCAAATAGTTTCATTTCTTCCTCAGATTCCGGTAACAGTTTATTAACTGGTCTTGGCTTACCATTGGGATCCAATGCAACAAAAGTATAATAGGCTTCATTGCTCTTGTATTTGTACTGCTGAATGGCATCTTCTCCATATACTTTCATGTGCACTTCCATACTGCTGTTGAACGCCCTGGTAACCTTAGCTTCGATGTGTACTACATTGCCAATCTTTATAGGTGTTTCAAAAGAGATGTTATCAACAGAGGCCGTTACCACCGGAGCTGCACAATGTTTCATGGCGGCTAACGCTGCAGCTATATCCATCCAATACATGAGCCTTCCACCCATCAGATTTCCAAAATTATTGGTATCGTTTGGAAGAACCAACTCCGTCATTACAACGAGCGACTCAATTGCTTTTTTGTCCATGTGTAAAAATTTTCGCAAAGATAAGCGAAGCATTTCCGAATGCTGGCTCTGTCAGAAATATTTCAACAACTTTTCACATTTTTTCCAATAACTAAAAAAGGAGGGGAAATATCCTTTTACTTCAGGAAACATCCAATCTCTTTCGTCTTTTGTTCCAGCATAATGCGGAAATGCGGGGTGCTCTTTAAATATAAATGTAACTGCCGGGAATGCTAATTGGATGTCTGCAAACTCACCACAATACAACTGAACGTCTTTGATGTTTTTTGATAATTCGATAAAAAACTGAATGCTATTTTCACCCACCGGAAATTTTTTAAAATGAGAAGGTTCTAATAACAGTATTCTGTTTGCATCCTCTTCTACTCTCCATTTTGGATCGAGGTTATAAGAGTTGTACAACAACACAGGTAGGTTACTATCGATGGAAGGAATGTTTGTTGCGGGCAATATTGTTTTAAAAAAAAGGTTTTGTTTTTCCTGAAGCGATGCTGGCACAGGCATGCTGGCAATTTTTTCGTACGGCTGATCTAAGTAGGTATTTGTTTGATGGCTGTTGGTATATCGATTGATATTTTCCTGATTGCAGTAATATTTTTTACTACTAAAACTCGATGCCACCCATTGCCAGCTCAGGTGGTTGCTGGCAACATCGCCGTCGAGTAAATGATAATATAACCATTCTGCGGGTGAACGCCAGTGCGCTTTGGCCACATTGCAAGCCAGGCTGGCAACATACATTCTGAGGTGGTTGTGCATATAACCGGTTTCATATAGTTGGTTGATATGGTCATCTATCACATCAATACCTGTGTTGGCATCAGCTATGTTTTTAACCATCATCCGGTGCAGCACATCCGGCTGGGGTTGTTTGATATCTTGCAAAATAGTTTGATCGTAATGTTGCCACATTCTTTGCCAATATTCTCTCCATGCCAACTCCTGTAATAATTTAAGTGAATCATCTACATTGCTTTTTTGCAATACAGCTTTTCTCACATCATTAACACTGATCACTCCTCTGGAAATATAAGGCGAAAGATAAGTTACGGCTCCATTTATATAGTTTCTGGTAGCCGCGTATTTTTTTGGGTTGATCCCTTCGATTCTCACCTGGATACTTTGTAAGTCGGTTGGAAATGTCATTTATCGTTTCGAAATTTTATTGTGTGTAATGGTTTTCTGTAGCGTACACTTAAAGCGATTCACCCCGCCGTTGCGTAAACCGGCATGTTTGGTGCTACGGCCGTTGGTTCGCTTGCGCCACATTTTAAAACTGGAAGTTTTCAATTCTTTTCGCATTAATTCTATCACCTCTTTTTCTTTGAGACCGAACTGAAATTCGATCGCTTCAAATGGGGTTCTGTCTTCCCATGCCATTTCAATGATTCTGTCTCTATCTTTAATTGTTAATTCAGTAGTCATTATTATTTTTTTTAGATCTTCTGCATTTTTCGCTGCAATATTTTACATCGCCCCAGTTCTTTTCCCATTTTTTTCGCCACGAAAATGGAAGCTGGCAAACCAAACAAATTTTTTGGGGGAGGTCTCCTTTTTTTATTTGTTTCATTAGATGCGTATTAATTTGTGTTTTCTCAAATCGTCGAGTGTGAGGGCATCTCCCTCCTGTACATTTTTATAGGCCACTACATCACATAAAAATCCTTTGTGATCTCCTCCTTCAAATGTGCTGAGTACTTTTAAATGCATCCATGCAATGGCGTTGCTCAAAACCTGGTAACCATTCCATTCAATAAGTTCGTTTCTCTTTTTTAATCTGCCAATCTTATCGATGGTTTTACCTGATTTTTTTCCTAATAAATCTACCAGTCGGTATTGATCTTTTTTGAGTAATTGCAGCACAAATTCTCCGCTCCCTTCAACATTTTCTAATGTTTGCGTACCCTCATAAATTCCACAAACAAATCTTTTAGGCGCCATACTTATTTGCGACGCATAGGTGATGATATGCATGTTTTGATGGGTTCCATTTTTACTGCTGATACTATACACCGGCAGGTTTACCCTGTTCCAGGGCTTTTTACGAATGCTGCTCATGATATTGGTCTATTGTTGCTAAAAAATTTTCTGCATTGCTGAGGTGTGTTTCCCTTTTTTCACCTGACATTTTATCCCAGGTTTTCAATAGCATACCTAGCCTTGGATTTTTTGAAAAAAAGTCGCGATGTACGTGCATGAAACGCCAAAACAAGCCATCCCAAACTTCACACCATTTTCCCTTTTTGTAATCGCTCATCTTGAGCAGGTAATTGCTACCGCTGATGTACGGTTTGCTGGTCATCAATCCACCATCTGCAAACTGCGTCATGCCATACACATTGGGCACCATCACCCAGTCGTAGGCATCAATGTACATCTCCATAAACCAACGATACACTTCATCTGGATCAAATTCGCAGAGCAACATAAAATTTCCCAATACCATCAGTCGCTCAATATGATGATTGTAGCTGCTCTTTAATAATTTTTGAATAGTTTGATCAATCGGTTCAATCCCTGTTGTTCCATTCCAAAAGGAGGGAGGTATTTTTCTACTAAATCCCCAGTAATTAGTAGTTCTTTGTTGAGCACCCTCCCTTTCATACACGATTCTGATAAATTCTCTCCAGCCTATTATTTGCCGAATAAACCCTTCTAATGAATTCAATGGTATGTTGAACTTTGGGGCCAATTCCAACACCCGATCCAGCACTTGTTGTGGGTTGAGTAAACCGATGTTTAAGAGTGGACTGATCACAGCATGATGCAGAAAATATTCTTTTGCCACGATAGCGTCTTCATACACACCAAACTTTTCCATCCTGGTTTTGATGAAAACATCCAGCCATTTTTCAGCATCGGCATGCGTTACGGGATATATAAATTCATCTATGCTGCCATAGTTATTTGCATAATTTTTTTGGACATATAGTTTTGCTTCTTCAATAAATTCATTGACGTGAGCTGCCTTGATAACCGGTGGCTTCTCTTTTGCAGGAAATTTTTGTCTGTTATCTGCATCAAAGCTCCATTGCCCGCCTTCTGGCTCGTTGTTCAGGGTTAATAAAATATTTCTTTTTTTACGTTGATCGATGTAAAAAGATGTTTGGAAATACGTCTTTTTTTTATCGAAAAATTCGCCTGCCTCTTTCAGGGTGTTCAGGAAATTGGGTGTTTGTTCAACGATCAATTCGATCTTATTTTCGGTACAGCATTGTTGAAGTCTTTTGTTCAGCCATTCATTTACCAACTCTGCCACAATAATTTTTTCACAACCCGATTCCGCCATCCAACTGACCAGGTGCTGAATAGTTGCATTTTTGTTATTCGCATCTATATAATGAGTAATAATATTTTGTTGTTGCAGGTAATGTTCAAAAGCTTTCATACTGGCCCTGTGCAGCACAAGTTTTTGCTGGTGAAATATGTATTGATTAAAAAACAAATACTCTTCTACCAGAAACACGGGTCTGTTGGCTTTTATGCCCGGATGGGATTTAAAAAGCTGGTGCGGAAACAGGATGGTTAATTCTTTCATTTGAATTATTCAAACAAAACCAGCCATGAATTGTTTAACCTCCAAAAGCAATCACATGGAAGGAATAAAAGGCAAAAATATATTGTTGGCAGGTGCTACCGGGGGCATTGGATCAAAAACAGCGAAGTTGCTGGCCACTAGTGGTGCTAACCTTTTTTTGGCAGGAAGAAATCAGGAAAAATTAGCAGAAGTGGCTGCATCCGTACAAGTACCCGCCGCTCAGTATTTTGCTTTGGATATAGCCGATGCAGCGCAGGTTCAACAACTCAAAGAAAAATACTTTAACACGTTTAGCGGCATCGATATTTTGGTTAATGCCGCAGGTATCGGTATCATCAAATCGATGGATACCTTGACTGAAGACGAATTCATGAAAACCATTCACGCAAATTTGTACGCTCCGTTTTTGCTGGTAAAGGCGTTTTTGCCTGCTATGAAAGAAGTAAAAAAAGGACTCATCATCAACATACCCGGTGTTCTGGGTAAAGTGCCTATGGCGGGTGCGGCTGCCTACAGTGCCAGCAAGTACGGTTTAGTAGGCATGATGCAAAGTGTCAGAGAAGAATTAAAAAGGACAGATATACGCATTACCAACCTGTTTTTGGGCGGCGTGGATTCTGCCTTTTGGGATAACATCGATTTAAGGGTACAGCGCGACAAAATGATACAGTCTGAAGAAGCCGCTAAAGCCATTTGGTTCCTATGTCAGCAACCAGATAGTGCAGTGGTGAGTGAAATGGTACTACAGCCATTTAACCACCAAGCTATTTAATTAGGAGAATTCCTCCTTTTTTTTGGTAGTTCGTATCCTAATGCTGAATTTCGGGCCTACAATACGAGAAACATGATATCTTTTGATAATACTGAATATGCATTTGCCTACAAACCTACTCCGGAACTAAAAAAAGCACATTTCCTTTTTTCTTCGATGGGTAGCCCTTTGCTGCTTAATCTTGGACTAAGATTAATGCCCACTGCCATTAAATGGAATATTCCTTTTACAAATTCAATCATTCGCAGTACAATATTTCAACAATTTGTTGGTGGCGAAACTTTAGAAGAAACGGCGCTGGTAGCTGATAAATTGGAGCAGTATAAAGTTCAGGTAATATTAGATTATGGTGTGGAAGGGGGTGCCGACGGCGAAACAGGATTTGATGCGGCTACAAAAGAATTTATCAAAGTAATTGATTACGCTGCTACACAAGCGAACATCCCCTTCATGAGCATCAAAGTAACTGGATTTGTACGTTTTGGTTTATTGGAAAAATTGGATGCTGCTATGAATGATCTGGAGGGAACTTTGATCAATCGTTACCAAGAGGCCATTCATCTACTTACTTCAGAAGAAAAATCTGAATGGGAGCGCGTAACGAAAAGGTTGCAACAAATTTGTGAAGCAGGGCAACAAAAAAATATTGGTGTTTTGGTAGATGCCGAAGAAACCTGGATTCAAGATCCTGTTGATGCGATCACCATGTTGATGATGGATCAATTTAATAAAACAAAAGCAGTAGTGTACAATACCATTCAATTATACCGCCACGATCGGCTCGTATTTTTGAAGCAAAGTGAAACTGCCGCCGCGGAAAGAAATTTCATCCTGGCTGTTAAAATTGTGCGTGGTGCTTACATGGAAAAAGAAAGAAAACGTGCGGCAGAAATGGGCTATCCTTCACCTATTCAGGCAGACAAAACCTCTACAGACGATGACTACAACCAAGCTGTTCAGTTTTGTATAGAGCATCTACATCATGTTGCAGTGATCATTGCTTCTCACAATGAACAAAGCAATTTGCTGGCTACTAGTTTACTCGATCAGCACCAGATACCTCATCATCATTCGGGCGTTCATTTTTCTCAATTGTATGGCATGAGTGATAACATCACTTTTAACCTGGCCAAGGATGGCTTTGGGGTAAGTAAGTATTTGCCTTTTGGTCCTATCAAAGATGTGGTTCCTTACCTGATGCGCAGGGCGCAGGAAAACAGCTCTGTGGCCGGACAAACCGGTCGCGAACTTGGCCTCATTGAAAAAGAATTAAAAAGAAGAAAAACGAAGTAGCTTTTTATTGAAGCTGAAAGACATTGTTCTCTGCCAATACAAAAACGGTGTCTTCTTTTTTAACCTCAATAGGATGAATGCCCGTGAATCTGCCGAATGCCGGTAAAACCGCTTGTTGTGCGGAAAAGTGAAAACAAGGAAATCTCAATACCTGTTTTCCTGCCCCTTTCATTACAACACCGGGGTGGATATGGCCACTGAAATAATAAAATTTTTTTTCTACAGCAATGGAAGCCATATCATGTGTGAATACAAATTCTTCTTCCACCATCACGCCATTGTGTAATTCTATATGGGCATTGCTGTACCAATCTTTTGCTAGCACATCGTGATTGCCCATTACCAGATTAATTTCTACAGCAGGAATATCATTTCTCCACTTTAAAAAAAGGTCGTGTTCTTTGTTGTTGTGGCTGTGAAATAAATCACCTACAATGATCAGCTTTTCTGCCTTAAAATGCTGAATATTGTGCATCAATCGATGCATGTCTTCTTGAAACATATTTTGCGGAATGCCAATGCCATTTTTTCTGAAATGACCGCTTTTGCCAAGGTGAAGGTCTGATAAAATGAGTGTTTTTTTTTCTTCCCAAAATATAGTTCGATCTGCAGTTACCAGAAAATGTTGACCAGCAATGAGGTGAGGAATAAAGAAATTCATGCTCGCGTTAAAGCTTTTTATTTTAAGATTGGTTTTGTTATGACGTTGTAGTTGTGTATTTTGGGCAAAACTACAATAATTATGAGCAATCAACACAACAGCCCCGACAGCTTAGACAGTGGCGAATTCGATACCCCCAAACTGCCGACTGGTTTAAATGTATTGACTATCTTAACCTTTATTGGATCAGCTTTTGTGCTGTATTTTACTGTTTCCGGATTCTTATCTGCAGAGACTTCGTATCAGAAAAAAGATGAAATTCTGGCCCAAATGAATGCGCCTGAAATGCCCTCTTTTGTGAAAAACTTTTTGCCTCCAATGGAGCATTTTGAAGAAATATTGACAAAAAGTTATGAGAACAGGTTGCCTTTATTTATTCTTGGGCTGCTGGCAACAGTGCTTTGTATATATGGTGCATTTCAGATGAGGAAATTGAAAAAGCAAGGGTTTCTTTTTTATGTAATTGGCCAGTTACTTCCTTTTGTGACTACCGTATTTTTTATTGGTACTTTTGCTTTTTATGGCATGACCGTATTTTTTTCTTTGATTAGTATTCTGTTTATTGTTTTATATTACTTTCAACGAAAACACCTTGTGTATTAAACTTGTTTTTTATTTCTGATGATTTTATAAATTTTGATGGCACTTACGAGTAATAAAATCAACATCAGCAAACCCATCACACCCCAAACAAGGCTCATACCTTGCTTTACGGATACCAACATTACAATGGCCACCAAGAATATGGTGGCCATTTCATTCCATATTCTTAGTTGTTGGGAACTTAGCCGGAAGACGCCTTTCATTTGATCCTTATAAATTTTGTGCAAACTAAAATGATAGGCATACAAGCCTGCAACAAAACCCAATTTGATCCAAAGCCAAGAAGGAATACTACCATACAACCATGCTATCCAGGCACCAAAAATCACTGTTAGAATAGCGGAAGGCCAGGTAATACCTAACCACAATCTTTTGATCATGATCTTGAACTGCGCCTGCAAAATAGATTTTTGGGGTTCTCCTTTTTCATTGGCTTCTAAGTTGTAAATGAATAGTCTGGGTATATAAAACATACCCGCAAACCAGGTTACGATGAAGATAATGTGAATGGCTTTTACGTACAAATACATAACCCTATTGATCTGTGTTGAAATATTTTCTTTAAAAATGAATCATCGAATAACTTAATCATTCAAAAATACGACTGTTATCATCAGCTCTATTTATTATGAGTTGACTAATTTCTTTAATGCCGACACCCATGCAGGATTTGTATTCATACAAGGGATCATCTGAAAAGATTCACCTCCAGCTTCCATAAACGTTTCCTTGCCTTCTTCTGCAATTTCTTCCAGGGTTTCTAAACAATCGCTTACAAATGCCGGACATATGATCAATAATTTTTTGATTCCTTCCGCGGGCATGGCTTTCAAACGTTTGTCGGTAAAGGGCTGTAGCCAACCGCCACCCAATCTCGATTGAAACGAAATGCCAAATTTATCTGCAGGGATACCTAATTTTTGGGTAACCAATTTGGTGGTGGTAAAACACTGATGTCTATAACATTGTGCATGTGCGGGTGATGCTACTTCACAGCAGTTGTTCACTTTTAAACAATGGCAACCGGTAGTATCGCTTTTTCGAATATGCCTTTCCGGAACACCATGGTAACTGAACAAGATATGATCGTATTCATTTTCTACATATGGCTTCATGCTTTCAGCCAGTGCGTCGATATACAATTCGTTGTTGTAATACGGATCTAAGAAAGTGAGCTTAAAAGGATAATTGTTTTTGCTGTGTGTTTCTTTTGCATGCTCCACCGCAGTTTCAAAACTACTCATGGCATAATGTGGGTACAGCGGCACCGCAAACACTTCTTCCATATCGGGCATGCGTTGCAACAATTTGTCAAAACCCTCTTTTGGACCAGGGTTGCCGTATCGCATGGCAATCTCAACAGGTTCTTCTACTTGTGCTTGTAATGCTGTTTGTAATTGTTTGGTTAGCACAATGAGCGGAGATCCTTCGTTTGTCCAAATAGATGAATATGCTTTGGCAGACTTGGGAGCGCGCAGGGGTGTAATGATTCCACGCACAAGTAACAACCGAGGTATGTAAGGAAAATCAATCACACGTTCATCCATCAAAAACTCATCCAGGTATTTTTTTACGTCTTTAGTTTTGGTGCTATCCGGAGAACCAAGGTTCATCAGTAAAATGCCTCTTTTTTTTGTTTTCATGTTTCTAAAATATTTGCAAATGTATAACGCTGCGGTAGTTTTTTCGTTCAAAAACTTTGTTATGATTTTTCATGACTAAAATCATACGGAGAAATGACAATGCAATGACATTGAAATTAGCTTACGCAGGAATGTGCCAGTAAATTTGCCATCTGAAATCAATACCAGCGTATGAGTGTAGCGGAGCTTAAAGATATTTCTACTTTTTTTGTTGCAGGCATTAATTATAAAAAATCGGATGCTACCATTCGTGGCCAGTTTTCGGTGAACAATGATCAGTACCTACAATTGATCAATAGGGCAAGTCATTACAATATTCAACATTTTTTTGTACTATCCACCTGCAACAGAACAGAAATCTACGGATTTGCAGAGCAGGTAGATGCATTCAATCAATTGTTGTGTGATGTTACTGAAGGGTCGTTAGAAGATTTTAGGAAAATGGCTTATCAAAAAGCTGGCATCGATGCCATCGAACATTTGTTCAACGTTGCAGCAGGGCTTGATTCCCAGATTTTGGGTGATTATGAAATTGTAGGGCAGTTGAAGCAGTCTGTTAAATTTTCTAAAGAGCATCAATGTATCGATGCTTACTTAGATCGTTTGATCAATGAAGTGTTACAAGCCTCTAAAAAAATACGCACCACAACAACTTTGTCTGGTGGTACTGTCTCCGTATCCTTTGCAGCCGTTCAATACATTAAGAATCATTTCAAAAGTATTGTTGGTAAAAAAATATTACTGATTGGTACCGGAAAGATAGGTAGTAACACCTGCAAAAATTTAGTAGATTATTTGCCTGGCGCTTCCGTAACTTTATTAAACCGGACTGCAGACAAAGCTTTCGCATTAGCAGAAAAATACCATGTATCAGCCGATGTAATGGAAAATATTTCTGAGCGCATCTCATTGTCTGATGTAATTTTAGTGGCTACCAATGCGGAAGCTTCTATGATTAATAAGTCAATGCTTTCAGCAAATAGTAAACAATTGTTAATAGACCTGTCGGTACCTTTTAATATTGATGTGGACGTAAACGAATTACCAAATATCACTTTGGTGAATGTAGATGAACTGAGCAAAATAAAAGATGAAACGCTGCAACGACGTACAGCGGAAATCCCAAAAGCTACTAATATTATTAGAGATCACCTGGAAGCATTCAACGATTGGCATGAAATGAGAAAACATGTTCCGGTGTTGAAAACAGCTAAGACACAATTACAGAAAATTTATTTAGGTTATACAGGTTTCATTCCAACTTCATTGCAAATAGAAAGTCCGATCAAATCAGCGGAAGAAAATATTCAAAAAGTGATTAACAGTATGGCAGTAAAAATGAAACAAGAGCATCAGCCGGGCTGTCATTGTATTGAGGCGATGAACCGGTTTATGTCTATTGCTGCTCATTCAAATTAATGCAATCAATTATTAAAATAGGAACAAGAGAAAGTGAACTTGCTATATGGCAAGCCACGAAAGTTAAACAGTTGTTGTCTGAAAACGGCATCAGTGCCGAACTGGTATTTATTAAAACAGAAGGCGACATTGATCTGCAAACTCCTTTGTATGAAATGGGGGTGCAAGGCATTTTCACCCGTAGTTTGGATACCGCCTTGTTACAAAAACGAATAGATATCGCTGTACACTCTATGAAAGATGTGCCTACACAATTACCTGCTGGTATTGCACAAGCAGCGGTGTTGGAAAGAGGGAACTATAAAGACCTTTTGGTGTACAAGCAAGAATTTGAAGGTTTGCGACGTCAATTGGGAGTAGTGAATGAATTTCTCCCTAATGATCATCATCCGCTCACCATCGCCACCAGCAGCGTTAGAAGAAAGGCGCAATGGTTAAACAGATATCCAACACATCAATTAGAAAATTTGCGCGGAAATGTAAATACCCGAATTAAAAAATTGGAAGGCAGCCAGTGGAGCGGAGCCATCTTTGCTGCGGCAGGTTTAGAACGAATTCAACTCAGGCCTACCAATTCGGTGGAGTTAGATTGGATGCTGCCAGCTCCGGCGCAAGGGGCTATTATGGTAGTGTGCCGGGAAGGCGAGCCAGCTATTGCAGATGCCTGTACTATGCTCAACGATGTACATACAGCATGCTGTGTAAAAATTGAAAGAGACTTTTTACGAGGCTTGATGGGAGGTTGTTCTACCCCTATCAGTGCGTTGGCACAAATAACAACATCGGAACAAACAACTGGAAAAAAAGAGCTATTTTTTAGAGGGAACTTATTAAGTACCGACGGTTCAAAAAAAGTTGAAATTGAAAGATTTGTTCCTCTGGAAAATGTAGTCAATTTAGGATCGGAAATGGCAGCCGATATTTTGAAAAATGGCGGACAAGCCATACTCGCAGAATTACGTTCCAATGAAAAATGAGATTCAAATATTGAGCACAAGGCCTCTATCGCAGGAAATGATGAATGCTGTAACTGACAGCGGATTGCATACAGATGTTTTATCCTTTATAGAAACTACTGCAATTGAAACGGAAGAACTACAACAAGAAGTAAAGCACACGTTTTTGCTCAATACAACTGTAGTATTCACCAGTATGAATGCCGTAGAGGCGGTTGCTTCTTACCTAAACGAAGCGCAACCTAACTGGCAGATATATTGTATTGGTTACACAACGCAGCAATTGGTAAAAAAATATTTTGTTCAAAGTCAAATTCTTGGAGTGGCTGACAACGCAACATTGCTAGCTCAAAAGATCATTGCCGATGGTAAGGTAACGAAAGTGTTTTTTTTCTGTGGCAACCAACGCAGAGATGAAATGAGCTTGTTATTGCGTGCTGCAAGTGTGGTTGTTTCTGAAGTTGTAGTGTATGAAACAACCCCCGTTCAACAGGTTGTAAAGAAATCCTATGATGCTATATTGTTTTTTAGTCCGAGTGCTGTAGATAGTTTTTTTTCGGTAAATACCTTAAAAAAGGAAACTCTTTTTTTTGCAATCGGAACCAGCACTGCTGCTGCAATCGAACAATACAGCAGTGGTAAAATTATCATTGCAAAGCAACCTGGGAAAGAAGCTCTGATGCAACAGGCTATTGATTTTTTTCTTAAACGATCATCCTAAACGACCATACATGTTACAAAACGATTTATTACTTCGGGCTTTGAAAGGCCAACATACGGAAAGAGTTCCTGTATGGATGATGCGGCAGGCTGGAAGGTATTTGCCAGACTACATGAAGCTGAAAGCAAAGTATGATTTTTTTACTCGTGTTCAAACTCCAGAGCTGGCAACGGCCATTACTTTGCAACCCATCGATCAGGTAGGGGTAGATGCTGCTATTATTTTTTCAGACATCCTGGTGATACCGCAGGCAATGGGCCTGGAAGTGTTGATGGAAGAAGGCAAGGGGCCATCTTTACCCAAAGTGATTCAAACGCAATCTGACATTGATGCATTGATTACAGAAGGCGTAGAAGAAAGTTTGCATTATGTAACGGATGCATTATCGCTAACAAAAAAAGAATTGAATGGCAGGGTCCCGCTCATTGGATTCGCTGGTGCACCCTGGACGATTCTTTGTTATATGGTAGAAGGGAAGGGTAGCAAAACCTGGGATAAGGCCAAACAGTTTGCGTTCGTTCAACCAGCGTTGGCTCATCAGTTGTTGCAAAAAATTACTAACATCACCATACAATACCTCAAAGCCCAGGTAAAAGCTGGAGCCGATACCGTTCAGGTATTTGACAGTTGGGCGGGGTCGTTAAGTCCGGCCGATTTTAAAATATTTGCACAACCTTATTTACTTCAAATAGCCGACGCATTAAAAGAGGATGCTCCCGTAATTTTATTTCCAAAAGGAACCTGGCATGCTTTGAGTGACCTTAGTAAATCTTCTGCTGCCGGAATTGGCATCGATTGGTGTATAGATCCTGCAATGGCAAGGGCTTTCACTAATAACAGCATCACACTCCAAGGGAACTTTGATCCGGCAAAATTATTGGCACCAATTCCTGAAATCAGAAAAGCGGTGAAGGAAATGATTGCTGCATTCGGCACACAAAGATACATTGCAAACTTGGGCCATGGCATTACACCCAATGTACCGGTTGATCACGCAAAAGCATTTGTGGATGCAGTAAAAGAATTTGGTGTTCATGTTTAAAAGTTTATAAAATGAATAGCAATAAAAGCATCAAAGAAAAATGGATCGAATACATTCATCAGTTGCAGGATAACATTTGTGCTGCAGTGGAAAGCGCCGACGGTGCTGCCAAATTTGTTGAAGACAAATGGGAACGGCCAGAAGGCGGCGGTGGCAAAACCAGGGTGATTAGCAATGGCAGTGTGTTTGAAAAGGGGGGTGTGAACACTTCCGTTGTAGAAGGAAAAATAAACCCTGCCATGATGCAGGCTCTGCAAATTCCCGCAGCGGGTGAAGGAGGCTCTTGGTTTGCTTGTGGTTTAAGTATGGTATTACATCCTGCGAATCCTTTTGTTCCTACCACACATGCCAATTGGCGTTACTTTGAATTGTACAATGCTGCAGGCGAATTAATGGATCAATGGTTTGGCGGTGGGGCAGACCTTACGCCTTATTATTTGTTTGAGGATGATGCTAAACATTTTCACCAAACATTAAAAAATGCCCATGATCCTTTTGGGGTTGAATTATACCCGGCTTACAAAAAAAAATGCGATACTTATTTTGCCAACCACCATCGGCAAGAAGAGATGCGTGGAATTGGAGGTGTTTTTTACGACCATTTACGACCTACTGCAACTAAAGACGTAAACTGGTTGTTCGATTTTCAACAGGCAAATGGGAATATTTTTATAGAAGCTTATGTGCCAATTGTAATGAAAAGGAAAGATATTTTATTTACAGCAGCCAATAAATACTGGCAGGAAATTAGAAGAGGCAGGTATGTAGAATTCAACCTGATTCACGATAGGGGTACCATCTTTGGTTTAAAAACAAACGGGCGCACAGAAAGCATCTTAATGAGTTTACCACCCACCGTTCGTTTCGATTACAATGATCAGCCCGAAAAGGGCAGCGAAGAAGATAAATTGTTACAAGCATGTTTGCACCCGGTAGATTGGTTGAATATTGAATCTGGAATTGGGGAGGAGGTCAACCATTGGGCTGCAAGCGTAAATAGTTGTTAACGACCCATCAAATGCTACTTGTAATTAAATCAACTATTAAAATCATCAAATGTATTTACAAAGAAGAAATCGAATTCTTAGAACTACACCGGCCATCAGGGCGATGGTGGCAGAAACCATTCTTACCCCGGCCGATTTTATTGCTCCCTTGTTTATAGAAGAAGGAAACGGAGTAATTACAGCAATTGCTTCCATGCCAAATTACTACCGTAGAAGCATAGACGAAACTGTGAAGGAAGTAAAAGTACTGTGGGATCTAGGCATCAAGTCGGTTTTGTTGTTTGTTAAATGCAAGGATGAGCTAAAAGATAATACCGGAAAAGAAGCATGGAACAAAGATGGTTTGATGCAACGTAGTATTCGCGCCATCAAAGATGCCGTTCCGGGTATGTATGTGATGACGGATGTAGCGCTGGATCCGTA
This sequence comes from Chitinophagales bacterium, assembly GCA_038249665.1. Classification (GTDB taxonomy): domain Bacteria; phylum Bacteroidota; class Bacteroidia; order Chitinophagales; family Chitinophagaceae; genus Ferruginibacter. The sequence continues at coordinate 26,178 of JBBSDF010000030.1, read as the reverse complement.
TTCTTCTTTTGGTCATGATGGCATCGTAGCCAACGGGGAAATTGTAAATGACATCACCGTAGAAGCACTGGTGAGAATGAGTATTAGTCATGCTGCTGCTGGTGCAGAGATGGTAGCGCCCAGTGATATGATGGATGGACGTATAGGCGCTATAAGACAAGGATTGGAAGAAAATAATTTTACCAATACTGGAATCATGGCTTATAGTGCCAAGTATGCTTCTTGTTTTTATGGACCTTTTCGGGATGCTTTAGACAGTGCACCAGGGTTTGGGGATAAAAAGACTTACCAGATGGATTTTGCCAACCGAACAGAAGCTGTGAAAGAGGCATTGATGGATGTAGAAGAAGGCGCTGATATTGTGATGGTGAAACCCGGTTTACCCTATTTGGATATTGTTCGGGAAGTGAAAAATGCAGTGGAAATTCCTGTGAGTGTGTACAACATTAGCGGAGAATACGCAATGATAAAAGCAGCCGCAGAAAGGGGTTGGATCGATGAAAACAAAGCCATCATTGAAACGCTCACGTCAATAAAAAGAGCAGGAGCCGATTTGATAGCTACCTATTTTGCCAAAGATGCGGCTATGTTGTTGAGATCCTAAATAAAGATGAAATACATAATTTTTACAAATAGAATAACGATGTTAAATTAAAAGATATGCATACCAGTAGAAGTCAGGAACTATTCGCAAGGGCACAGGAATCTATTCCTGGTGGGGTGAACTCTCCTGTGCGGGCATTTAAAAGTGTGGGAGGAACACCCTTGTTTATTAAAAAGGCAAAGGGTGCCTATTTGTATGATGAAGATGGCAACCAGTACATCGATTATATAGCCTCTTGGGGCCCAATGATATTGGGGCATGCCTATGAACCGGTTGTAGAAAAAATTCAAGAATATGCCTCGCTATCTACCTCTTATGGTGCTCCCACTTTGTTGGAGGTAGAAATGGCAGAACTGATTCGTTCGATGGCGCCCAATGTTGACCTCATCAGAATGGTAAGCAGTGGTACAGAAGCATGTATGAGTGCAGTACGATTAGCAAGAGGATACACAGGGAAAAACAAGATCATTAAATTCGAAGGTTGTTATCATGGGCACGCAGACTCCTTTTTGGTAAAGGCAGGAAGTGGCATGGCAACTTTAAATATTCAAACGGTACCAGGCGTTACACCAGGGGTGAGTAACGATACACTAACGGCACCCTATAACGATTTGAAGGCGGTGCAAGATCTGGTAGTTGCCCATAAAAATGAAATCGCGGCTATCATCGTTGAGCCCGTAGCAGGTAATATGGGTTGTATTTTACCAGAGGAAGGTTTTATGAAAGGCATTCGTACTTTGTGTGATGAAGAAAACATTGTGTTCATTTTTGATGAAGTGATGACAGGCTTCAGACTAGCCGCTGGTGGAGCTCAGGAAGTACTTGGCATAGATGCAGATTTGATCACCTACGGTAAAGTAATAGGTGCGGGTATGCCCGTGGGGGCTTTTGGTGGTAAAAGAAAAATAATGGAGCATATTGCCCCTCTTGGAAATGTTTACCAGGCTGGCACTCTGAGTGGAAATCCCATCGCCATGATTGCAGGATATACCTTGCTTAATGAATTAAAAAACAATCCTTCGCTTTATCAGCAATTAAATGATAAAACTACTTACTTGCGGAATGGGTTAAACGAAGTTCTGCAAAAATCCGGAAAAGACTACGTGATCAATCAGTTGGGGTCGATGATCAGCGTTCATTTTAGCAAAGAACCAATTAGAGATTTTGGAAGCGCTTCCAGGGCGGATATTCCGATGTTTAATAAGCTTTTTCATTTCATGTTGAAAAACGGGATTTACCTGCCACCATCTGCTTATGAAAGTTGGTTTCTAAATAATGCATTGAGCTATGCCGATCTGGATAAAACCATCGCAGTGTTGGATCAATTTCTGCAAGAAAACCAGTAGGAGGTGAACAAAAAAAATGCATGGAATTTAGCCATGCATTTTTCTATTCAGCTCTTGATCGAACACTTAGGATTCGGTTGCGAGGCTTTCTTTTATTTTTCCGCTGAGGTCTGTTTCATTCATTCTGCAGGCAATGTTGATCATATTTTTAAAAGCAGCGGCTTGAGAAATACCATGACCGATGATAACTGGCTTTGCCACCCCTAAAACCGGGACACCACCATAGGATTCAAAATTGAAACGCTCAAAATGTTCATCAGTCACATTTCTTCTTTTGCTGATATCGTAGATGCTTTCGGCTAGTTTTAGTACCACATTACCCGTGAAGCCATCACAGACCATCACATCTGCTTTGTCAATTAAAATATCTCTGCCTTCAATATTTCCGATAAAGTTGATCAGCTTGTTTTCTTTCAAAAGTGGGAAGGCGGCTTGTGCCAATAAGTTTCCTTTGCCTTCTTCTTCTCCGAGGTTTAAAAGGCCAACTCTTGGGTTGCTGATGTTTAGGATGTGTTTGGCATACAAAGTGCCCAGTACAGCAAACTGTTGGAGGTTTTCTGGTTTACAATCTGCATTCAATCCTACATCTAACAACAAACCCAAGGATCCATTTTCTCTCGGCATATAAGCACCAATCGTTGGACGGTTTACGCCTTCAATGGCTTTGATACTAAACAGGGCACCCACCATCATCGCTCCTGTATTACCCGCAGAGATGAAAGCATCCGTTTTGCCAGCGGCCAATAGTTTAAATCCAATGGCAATGGAGGACTGTTGTTTTTCTTTGAGTGCTTTAGTGGGATGCTCGTGCATTTCGATTACTTCGGGCGCATGAACAATCTGATAATTTTCCGAAGAAATGGGAAAAGCTATTAATTGCTCCTTAATTTTATTTTCATCGCCAATCAGAACCAATTGAACGCTTGCATTGTTTTCTGCGAAAAAGGCGGCAACACCTTTTACTGCTTCCAGCGGGGCAAAATCGCCACCCATCATATCCAGTCCGATTCGGATCATAGCAAGAAAATTTAAAATTAAAAATTCCAAAACAAAGGTTGAAGTTACTCAATCTTTATTTTGGAATCAATTTCTTTAAAGCAAATGTTGTTATGCCTTCAAAGGAGCTTTCTCAGCAACAAGCTTTCCTTTATAGAATAACTTTCCTTCGCTCACATGTGCACGATGACGTACATGAATTTCGCCTGTAGTTGAATCCGTACTCAATGTTATAGCAGAAGCTTTGTAATGCGTTCTTCTTTTTGCACTGCGTTGTTGACTATGGCGCCTTTTTGGATTTGGCATGACTGTTTATTTTTAAAAGTTACTATAAATATGAATATTCTACTATTTTCTTAATTTTCTTTAAACTTGTCTAGCCCTTTCCACAAGTTGTTGGCATTGTGTTCCAGTGCCCTTGTCTCCATTTCTTTCAATTTTTCCAATACCTCTTTGTTGCATTTTGGCCCACCCATTTCCTCTTGTGAACACATGCGCTGCATGGGTACACTCAGTAAAACAAATTCGTACAACCAATTGCTAACGTCTAGATGGCTTTCTGTTCTTGCCAAATAAAACACGTCGGGATCTTCTTCTTGCTCGTTCATTTCCTCGGCATTGTCTACCAATTTTACAAGCATTTTAAATTCGTCCCAAAGTTCCATTTTAAGTGGATTGCCACATCTGTCGCAAGAAACGTCGGCTTTGCCTCCGATTTCAAACTTCAACAACATAAAACCGGCATTTTTTTCCAGTGACAGCTTTATGTTTGCATGTACATTTGTTATATCTTCTGCGCCTTTTTCAACAAAGAACTCGTCGTTCAAATCATATTCAAACTCATGATCGCCGGGCTTTAAACCTACAAAAGCAATCTCAAATGCACGTCTGTTAGCCATTGTGTTCAGTTTAAAGGACGGCGAAGGTAATAGAAAAATATGAATAATGGATAGTAAAATTGCAGTTTTTTATGCCAAAATGAGCTTTTGCGGTATCGAATCCTTAATTTTAAAGCCATGAAAACGGGAAAAAAATGGAAAATGATGGCTCTGTTATTAGTTCTAATCATAATCATTAAAATGTACGTTGCCAATTCTCAACGGGTAGAAACAGGTTACAGTACCCACATTTTTGCTTTGGTTTCAGGTTTTTTTCGGGGTATTACAGGAATTTTTCCCTTTAGCATCGGGGATATATTATACGGGATATTAGTCGGTTGGTTATTATTCCAGCTGATCAAAATGATGCGTTTCCTCTTTGCCAAACCTAATCGGGCTCAATTAGTTCAATATGCCAAAAACGGGTTCTACCGTTTGCTTGCATGGGGAGCTGGATTGTATATAGTGTTCAATTTATTTTGGGGCATCAATTATAACAGAAAGGGAATTGCCTGGCAAATTGGACTAGAGACAGTAACGTATTCTACAGAAGAATTAAAACTACTGAATCAAATGTTGTTGCAAAAAGTAAACAGTAGTAAAGCTGAATGGATACAATCCGGACTTTCTTATCCTTCAGACAAAGTGCTCTTTCAGCAAGCTTCCGCCGCTTACGATTCTTTACAAAAAACTTATTCATTTCTAGCCTATAAACCAGTGTCGCTGAAAACCTCTTTATGGGGATGGTTTGGTAATTATGCAAGTTTTACGGGTTATTACAATCCTTTTACTGGCGAAGCGCAAGTAAATACCACTGTCCCAAAATTTTTACTGCCGTTTACCTCCTGCCATGAAATAGCACATCAACTAGGATACGCAAAAGAGAGAGAAGCAAATTTTGTTGGTTATCTGGCTGCGAAAGCATCTCATCAGCCTTTGTTTGAATATTCTGTTTACCTCGATTTGTTTCTGTATGCCAATAAAAATTTATATCTAACAGATAGCACAGCAGCGAAGACCGTTCAAAAACAATTAGCGGTGCCGGTGCTTAAAGATCTACAAGAGTGGCGAAAATTCAATCAAGATCACCGGGGTTTTTTTGAGCCCATGATCACTTGGGTTTACGGGAAATTTTTAGAAAATAACCAACAGCCTCAAGGTATTTTAAGTTACGATGAAGTTACCGGGTTTATGATAGCTTATTACCGTAAATTTGGAGAGCTCTAATTTTTTGATCAAAATTATTTTCATGCGCAAGCCTTTTCAATTGATCATTTCTGTGTTGGTGCCAGTGTTGGTAGGAGCTATATCCGGATATTTTACGGCTTCATCTGTAAAGGCTTGGTTTACTACTTTAAACAAACCTTCCTTCAATCCTCCGAGTTATATTTTTGCGCCTGTGTGGACAACCCTATATATCCTGATGGGTATTGCATTTTACCTTATTTGGATAAAAGCTACAGATAAGGCACAACAGCGCAAAGCCATGATCATGTACTTTATACAATTGTTCTTGAACTTTTGCTGGTCATTTATCTTTTTTTACAAAGAACGACCAGATTTGGCGTTTATTGAGATTGTATTTTTATGGGCCTCTATTGTAGCTACATTGGCACTGTTTTATCGAATTTCAAAACCAGCCGGTTGGCTATTGGTGCCCTACTTACTTTGGGTGAGTTTTGCTTCGGTTCTCAATTATTCAATTTGGCAGTTGAATCCTTGATTAAGGGAACATTGCTTTTATTTTTTCTCTAAAAGTATTGTTGGTTAGAATGGCCAGCTCAAATCCGTTTGACCATTTTTGTAATCGCTCATTTTCTGCCACCGTTAGGTTATTGAAAAAATATACTATTTCGAATCGTTGTTCTTTTTTGGTGCTTGCATAACTAGCCTTGGTAAATACAAAAGGGGTACTACCTCCCTTGCCTCCTGCATGTTTCAGCCATTGACGGTTTGCGGGATTTTCCATCATAAACTCCATTACATCGGCTAAAATTGCATAAGTTTCTTCGTTTAAAAAACGCCGGTTATTGAGCACATTGCAAATATGCGCATATGCCTTTACGTTAGATGCTGGCAGGCGATCGCTCCACAATTGTTGCATTTTAAGGGTGAAGTCGCCAGGATTAAACTTAGTTTTTAGCAAGGTATCATATTTTAATGCCTTGTGCATATCGTATATATAACGACTGTATTGCTCATCCGATAGTTTTTTAATGCTTTTTAGGATGCTTTCTTCTGTTTTTCTTCTTGGGTTTTGGTACATAAACAGGGATGCAACCAGCGGATAAATGGAGGTATGTGCTTGTGCGCCTAACAATTGAATATTATTTTTTACATTGTCGAGTCCTAACAAGTCCATCAAAAATTCAGTGTTGGCGTTGCTGCTAAACATCATCATTCCTTTGGCCACATCAATGAGTTTGATGCTATCATTTTTAATATGCGAAAGTTTTTTTTCATAACCCAACCATCCAGCGTGCGCATCGCCATCGGTATGGGGGATATAATATTTTTCAAGTTCAGCAAGTGATACATATCTGTTTTCATCAAATACATTGGCTGCTGCCTGTTTGGCAAATTCGATGGCCACCATGATTTTTACTGTGCTGGCCAAAGGCATTATTTTATTCTCATTTTGTTTGGCAATCATGGTGTCGTTTAACACGATGTACAGAGCAGCCCTTTGTTGATTAGCAGCAACAAAATTCAACAAAGAATCTGCTACTGATTGAGCCGTGCCGGCAATATTCATGAAGAGCAACAACAAACCAATCATCAATCCTTTTTTCATGTGCTATATTTTATCTGTCTGTAATACCGCTGATGCCATCTTATTAAAATTCATTTTTCCACATCATGCTTTCTACTGGTTTGTTGGGTTGTCCGCTATACTTGGCATTTTTTTTCTGATTGTACTTCACTTCAATTTCTCCATCTACCGGGAAATAAATCAACTGACCAATGGGCATTCCTTTGTACACCCGCACGGGTTGTTTTACAGATATTTCCAGCGTCCAGTTACCACAAAATCCAACATCTCCTTTGCCGGCAGTGGCATGGATATCTATACCCAAACGTCCGGTAGAGGATTTACCTTCCAAAAATGGCACGTGGGCATGTGTTTCAGTGTATTCTGCTGTAACACCCAGATAAAACAGATGAGGTAGCAACAGAATACCCTCTTCAGGTATATCGAAATGTACAATGGTATTGTGTTTTTTTGCATCTAATTCTGCATGTTCATAAGTGGCGAGATGCGGCCCTAAATGCACATCATAGCTGTTGCTTCCCAAACATTCCCGGTCATAAGGAACGATTTTGATTGTACCGTTTTCGATTTCTTCCATTATCCGTGTATCACTCAATATCATTGTTAGTTGGTTTATTCGTTTATTTGCAAAAGTAATTTTTTTAAGGTTGACCGTTTCACAAATTGTTTCAATATGCCGCTGGTTTATCAACAAAATATCAACGCATGTACCAAATTGGGGGTGTGGCACATAGCAGAAGGGGAACATTTTTTTTCGGAACGTATCCGGATTCAACAAAACATTACCCATCCACACAAAAGATTACAACACCTGGCAGGCAGGCTTGTCTTGATAGAATTGTTTCCAGATTTTCCTGTAAACCAAATCCAGATTGCAGATACCAGGAAACCTTTTTTAGAAAATAATGCTTTTCAATTTTCTATATCGCATTGCGGCGAATATGCTGCCGCAATTGTTAGCAAAGAAAATAGGGTAGGTGTTGATATAGAAATTCCACAAATGAAAATTGAAAATATTCAACACAAGTATTTAAATGATTCGGAATTATTGATGTTAGAACAGTACCCTCATCAAAAATTAAAAACCCTTACACTAGCCTGGAGTGTAAAAGAAACAGTGTTTAAGTGGTATGCTGCTGGCAAGGTTGATTTTAAAGACCATATTCACATAGAAGCAATACGTTTTTCAGACAATCAGTTTGTGGCCTCTTGTAGTTTCAGGAAACATGATTCGGTAGAGCTAAAAGTAAATGGCATTTTTTTTAATGGAAATTGCTTAAGCTGGTTGGTTACTTATTAAGCAATGATGGTATCCTGATTTAAGATATTGCGCATGGCATAGTAGAGGTCGGGGTATTTTTTAAATAGCGCTAACGGTTTTTCAAAAAATATTTCTACAGATTCAGCCCAAAACTCTTGAAAATCCTGCATCGCATACCGACTATACAATCCTGCTTCCAAGGCTTGTTCTATTTCATATACTTTGTTTCCATCATCATTAAAGTCGAAGAAGAAGTCCCTGAAATCTTTATCAACATGTTTTTCTGTAACAAAGGTTTGGTAGTACAATGCATGCGCCATTTCATGTAAGCCCAGGTTTTGACCATTGCTGTAATTCTTAATCCCATCGTACAAATGTTTCCAGGAAAGCCGGATGCAGTGGCCGGAAACATTTCCTTCCAAAAAACAAATTACAGGATGAACACGGAGAAATTCTTGCGGGCAAATATGTATGTGAAGAAAATGAGGGTACAGGTATTTTTTCAGCCCAAAGCTTAGCTGTATGGCAGTAGCCGCCACCAGTACCGGCATTTCTTTTAGTACCTCGCTGCTGTGAATGGTAAAAATTTTTCTTTGAATAAATGCACTGCAACGTTTTACAAAAACTTTCTTTTTCTCCGCGGAAAGTTGTTGATAAAAGTAAAAGTGTTTGGATAGAATATTTTCAAAATCAGTTACTCGCAGCCCCAATTTTCTTCCTTCATATACGAAAAATTCCTGTTCGTCTCCTGTGCTGTATGCGCCTAAATCAGGCTTTGCAGAAATGTTGGGAATGTTTAGTAATAATTTTCGTGACCGCAATGCTACGATTACAAACAGGGCTATAAAAAATATAATAAAAGAGATCATAGCCGGGGTAAGTTCGGCATCGCTTTCTACCACAACTTGCGCATAGGTTATTTCAACGTGATTACTATCCAGCCAATTGATGGTAGCGCCGGCGGCATCTAAGTTTTTAAAGGGGTTTTCAATAAGGCTGTCCTGGGGCATAGATTTTTTAATATTCAATCTCATTGATACTATCAGCACCATCTAACAAAGGTATATCCCCGACGGAAGCGCCAGCAATTCCTTTAACAGATCCGTATAAAGCGCTGGTGCTGATGAGCACTTTTTCTAATTGTTTTTCTCTTTCCTTCCACATTTTTTCCATCTGCATGCGTTCTCTTGTGATGCTATTTTTCATGGCTAGAAAGCCTTCTGCAATAGCTTCTACCTGTCCTCTAAATTCAACGCCAGTGAGATAGTTGTACAAGAGTTGCATTTTGTCTCCTTTGTTTTCTTCACTTCGCTGAATTTCGTAAACTTTGATGATGCTATTGCGTATGAGTGCCGAAACGCTGGCTGCTTCTGCAAAATTACATATCCAAACGCCATCTTTTTCTCCAAAACGTTCCATATCTTTTGGAAAAGTTTGTGTCACCAAAATGGCAATGTCTGCCCCTCGGCTACGCATGTCCGATTTCAGTTTATCGATCCAGTTGTTTTGCCATCCCTTTGTACGCTTGCTTTCATAAATAATTTTGCCGCACTCTTTTCCGCTTCCGTTTCTAACTACTTGAATGCAATCTGCGCCTTCAACCCCTTTTCCCACTTCTTCTATTAAATCAAATGGAAAATTTTCTTTTAAAATTTCTTCCAGCAATAATTCTTGTACTTCTCCCTGTCGCTGCATGGAACTTTGTTCTGCTTTTCTGCGCATTTCTTCTGCGAGTTTTTTTTGCTCATCCAGCTGTTTTTCCATCTCTTTCAGTTTCAGCTGAAACTGTGTTTCTTTTAATGCCGATCTCTCTAGTTCCTGGCGATGAATTTGTTCGGAGAGCTGAACTCTTTCTTCCTGAAGTTTTTTCTGCACAGTGATGTCTAACTCGGCTTCTTTGTTTTTTAGCAGTTGTTCTTTTTGCAGGTATTCGAGTTCTTTTTTTCTGGCTTCTTTTAATTTCTCTTCATTGTCGTTATTGGCAGACTGTAGCATTTTTAATTTGTTTTCAAAATCGGCCGCAATGTTTTTGCGCATGTTTTCTTCCATTTCTTTTTTGAGGTTGCCCTTTTCTTGCTCCAGTTTTAGAGCATATTCATCGTCTTTTTTCTTCTGCCAGTCTTGAAGTTTTATCCTTAATTCTTTTTGCACCTCATCTCTGATGGCGTCATTGGGTTCAAAGCTATGTCCACAATTAGGGCACTTGATTTCATTTGCCATTGTTCTGAATTTTAATACAAGATAAATAAAAAACCTCTCCCGATCGGGAGAGGTTGGTGCGGCAAAGGAGATTCGAACTCCCACGCCCAGTTATAGGCGCTACCACCTCAAGGTAGTGCGTCTACCAATTTCGCCATCGCCGCATTTGAGGAATGCAAATTTATATGTTTAACAATTTATAAAAAAATTAAAACACTCATTTGACGAACCCCTTTCTTCATTTTTTTAAAATGATCCTGAAAGTAGTGCCTTTCCCTGGTTCACTTTGCTTTACGAACAGGGTTCCTTTGTGGTATTGTTCGATGATGCGTTTGCTTAAAGATAACCCAAGTCCCCAACCTCTTTTTTTGGTGCTAAAGCCCGGTTTGAACACATTCCCAATATTTTTGCTGCTAATGCCCTTTCCGCTGTCTGAAACATCTATCACAATCTGAGTACTTTCATTTTTAATGTCAACACCGATGGTACCCTTGCCTTCAGTTGCATCTAGTGCATTTTTAAGTAAATTTTCTACCACCCAATCAAATAAAGGCGCATTGATCATGGCTGGAATATCATGCTCAGTATGTTGAACTTGAAAGATAACTTTTTCCGGTGCCCTTCTTTTAATATAACTCACCATATCTGTTACCTGTAACACAACATCCGTCAACTCCAATTGCGGAGTACTGCCTATTTTACCAAAACGATCACTCACTAGTTTGAGTCTGTCTACATCTTTGCTTATTTCCATAGCAATTTTTTCAGTGCCTTCTTTTTCTTTCAACATTTCTACCCAGCCCTGCAGTGAGGAAAGTGGTGTTCCCAATTGGTGCGCCGTTTCTTTGGCCATTCCGGCCCAAACTTGGTTTTGTGTGCTCTTATTGCGAGTGGTAACGGCGATCAGTGTAACGAGTATAAAAAGTGCGACTACACCTAACTGTATGATGGGAAAATACCGAATTTGTTTTTGTAAGGATGATTCTCCATAATATAATTTGTTGTTTTGTGTGCTGTCGAAAGGATTTTTCCAGATGATGGGGGCATTCAATTTTTTGAATTCTGCCAGTTTTTGAAGTAAAAAGTTTTTTTCGTTTGCAATTCTTACGCTGTCGAGGTGGTAGTGATCTAATATGCTGTCTTTTTCCGTTACCGCAATCATGGGTATGTCGCTGCTATTTTCAGTTAATATTTTGGCAGACAACATTGTTTGGTTAGTAAGATTATTACTTACTTCTTTTACAGCCTCTACCCACTGCTCTATTTTTTGTTTCTCTTCCCGGGCTATTTTTTCACTGAGGTAGTTGGAAAAAAAAATGGTGGCAGATACAATTGCAATGGCAATCAATGCTAGCAAACTTCGCCAGTTTAGAATTTGTTGTAACATAGGTTTAAAATTAAGCAATATAAAACTACCCCGCGTACGAGTGTATCAAATTGTAAATAAACTAAGTTTGTGTTTTATTTATTCCATCATGCATCCAAACGAACATTACGACACCAACCTATCTGATGACGAAGGTGTAAATTCTGCTTCAACTTTGCCGTTGGTTGCGGTCGTTATTTTGAACTGGAATGGTAGAAAATTCCTGGAACAGTTTCTTCCCTCTGTGTTGGCTTCCACGTACAAAAATCTACAATTGGTGGTGGCCGATAATGCATCTACAGATGATTCAGTAAACTGGTTGAAGAACAATTATCCTACTGTTGAAATAATTATCAATAACAGTAACGAAGGGTTTGCCAGGGGTTACAATACCGCCTTAAAACAAGTAAAGGCAGATTATTATGTGCTGCTTAACAGCGATGTAGAAGTTACACCTGGCTGGATAGAACCAGTGGTTGCAGTAATGGAATCTGACTCAACAATTGCTGCCGCACAGCCCAGTATACTTTCTTGGCAAGAAAAAACGCGATTTGAGTACGCGGGTGCTGCAGGAGGCTGGATAGATCGTTTTGGATATCCCTTTGCAAGAGGACGTGTATTTGATGATTGTGAAACAGACCTTGGACAATACAACAAGGCTCAGCCTTGTTTTTGGGCTAGTGGAGCTGCATTTTTTGTTAAGGCAGATTTGTTTAAGCAATTAAATGGTTTCGATGAATACTTTTTTGCTCATCAGGAAGAAATTGATTTGTGTTGGCGTTTACAATTAGATGGGTACCAGATCTACGCGGTGCCATCATCGGTGGTGTACCACGTTGGTGGCGGTACGTTACCCAAAGGGAATAGCCGAAAAACTTTGCTAAATTTCAGAAACAACCTTATTATGTTATATAAAAATCTCCCTTTACGTAAAGTGGTTTTAGTCATACCTTTTCGGTTAGGCTTAGATGCCATAGCTGCCTATAAAGCTCTTTTTTCAGGTGATCCGGGTTTTTTTACAGCAGTGGTTAAGTCACATGTCCAATTTGTGTTATGGGTACTCTTACACCAGAAAAGGTCTACCTTTTCTAAAAATAATCTTCCAATTCGGAATGGATGGTTTAAAGGATCGATCGTATGGGATTATTTTATTAGGAAGAAAAAAACCTTTTCTGAAATTATCGGAGACAAATAGTTTTTTTAACTTTGAAGACCTTATTTTTGCAATCGTAAAAACTAATAAATGGAACAGGAAATTATAGATAATTCTAAAAAAGATTTTGGACATAATTGGGTGTCATCTTCGAGATTCATCTGGTTTTGCCAGATATTCCTGGTATTGGCTTTTGTTTTAGGAGGCTGTTACAGTTTATATACTCACCGTTATAAAGGGAAACCGGAAGTAAATGTGCCAGAGAATACTTTGTACAATCCTAAGTATAAATAATTTCTCTATTTATTTGCAAATAAATTTTGTAGTTAAACTACAAGCCTTATTTTTGCAATCCCAAAATCAAAACAGAAAAGGGGGAAGTTCTTTATAATTCTGTGGAAGTAGCTCATTTGGTAGAGCACGACCTTGCCAAGGTCGGGGTGGCCGGTTCGAGCCCGGTCTTCCGCTCAAAAATCCCGACAACGTCGGGATTTTTTTTCTCTATGTCTCACTCGAGTGGTGGAACTGGTAGACACGCAGGACTTAAAATCCTGTTCGCAGCAATGCGAGTGTGGGTTCAATTCCCATCTCGAGTACTTTAAAGCAGCAATCGATTTGCTGCTTTTTTTCGTTTGCGAGCGGTTAACTTATGCCGATTGGTGGAACTGGTAAACAGGTCCTGACCTTAGTCGGGATTCGCAGCAATGCAAGTGTGGGTTCAATTCCCATCCCGAGTACATCAGAGCAGCAATCAATTTGCCTTTTTTTGAGACATTGTTTATTTTGTTAGCAGCAAAACAATGTTTTATATGTTTTATATATACATTCTATACTCGCCCTCACGCAATCGCTTTTATGTTGAATCTACAGAAGATAACGACAAAAGGTTGTAGCGTCACACCAGCGGAGGAGTTGCCTCTACGAAAAAATATGACCCCTGGCAAATTTGTTACTAGGAAACTTTATCACAAGAGCAGAAACTTTTAATAGAGAACTAGCCATTAAAAGGAAAAAAAGCAAGAGTTACATTGAAAAACTAACCAACCTTCAAACCTGGTATTTTGCTTAGGACGTAGTTGTACCAGCCAATTCTCTTCAACTTCTTTTAAATACCTTCAATGGCGGTCTAAGTCAACATGGAGCAAAACAGTAAATACAATTTATCATTTTAGGTTAAATGAAAGTAATCAAATGTTTAATAGGGTTGATAGAACAACACATACTTGTTCATTGAATGAATATTAAGTAATAAATAATTGAAATAAAAAGAGGCCTGTAAAAAGGCCTTTTGGTATATTAATATTTTTGCAGGACTACATTTCACCCATCACAAACATCGATCCTTCTGGCTGAGGTTTGCCTCCTATATCTTCGAGTGTAACTGCAAATGCTTGTATGGCAACGTTACCAAGTGTTTTCATTTTCTGAATCCTGTACTTGTTGTCTTTCTTTGTAGTTAATATCATACCTGCATCAACCGGTTTGCCTTCTACGATGCCCCATAATTGGTATTGTTTGCCTTCTGGTGCATCTGGCAAATTGCCAGGATCAATGTAAAGTTCACCTGTATTTTTCATTAGAAAAATTTTCGCTGCTGCGTCAGGTGCAGCTGGCAGTCCATTAAGGGATACTGGCTGACTGTACTTATTACGCACTATACTAAGGTCTTCATTCATGTAATTGACCTTTTCATTGGCAGCCAGCAATGCTGTTTTCGTTTGTTCGTAAGCGGTAGTTGTTACTTCTAACTTATTATAATAGGTATAATTTAAAATGGAGCTTCCAATTAATAATATGATGGAAGCCGCAGCCAGGTATTTCCAAATGGGTCCGTTGATGGAAACCACTGGAGCTTGCAGGGCAGTATGTTTAAAGTTGCTGTTGCTTGTGGTGTTTTCTGGCGAATTGACGCGAGTCAATATTTTTTCTTTTGCAGACCTGCTAGGCGTGATGGCATATGCTGCTGCATAAGATTCCATAGCCAATTCTATAGCATTCTGTTCCTCTTTTACTTCCGGGTATTGTGATGTCCAGGCTAGTACTTGTGCAGACTCTGCCTCTGTACAAATCCCCATGACGTGCATTTCTAATAATCCGGATGATATGATGTCTTTTACTTCCACTTTATTTATTGTAACATTTTTCTTAATTCCATAACTGCGGTTCGCATTCTTGTTTTAACGGTACCCAGCGGGATACCCAATTCTTTGGATATTTCATCTTGGGTGTAACCCGAGAAATAAGCCATATCTACGATGAGTTTTAAGTCGGGTTTCAGCGATGCTACCTGCTTTCTCAATCCCATTGTATCAAATCTGTCGGCTGTGGCATTGGGATCTTTATAAGCACTTACGGAATTTTCATCCTGGGAGATTTTTTGCTGTTTTTTAAAACCTTTGCTTCTCAGGGTATCTATTGTTAGGTTACGGGTGACATTTACCATCCAGGTAAAAAGCCTGCCCTTATTGCTGTCGTATTGTTTGAAGTTGTTCCAGATTTTAATAAAAACCTCCTGTAAGATATCTTCGGATAGCTGGGTATCCTCCACCATCCTAAAAATCACACCATTTAATGGGCCGGAATAATTATCATACAAATAAGAAAAAGCAACCTGATCACCATCTTGTAGTTTCACAACAAGTTCGTCTTCAGTATATGTTTTCGTCTCTGCCAAAAAATTTATTTAATATGAATGTAAATCGAAAATAGTAGTTTTTTGCCAATTCTAATTTTTTCTATTAAACGTTTTTAAAATATGAACCCCAATGAGGATACTCTAACCAAATAAGTAGCTCATTGTTGGAATGGTTTTATGGTGAAGTGGGTAGAATCAGTTTAGTTTTGTAGTACCAAATTTTGATTGTTCAAATGCAGACAGACCCAAACATTATGATCAGGCCCATACAACCCGAAGATAATAGGGCGCTCGCCAGCATTATACGAAACTCATTAACAGAATTCAACGCAGCTAAACCGGGCACCGTTTTTTTCGACGAAACTACTGACCGGCTTTCAACGGTATTTGAAAAAAAGAGGAGTTGCTATTTTACCTTGATTATAAACGGTCAACTGATGGGAGGGGCTGGCATTTACCCAACAGTTGGATTAAAGCCTGACATTTGTGAATTGGTAAAACTTTATTTGGCTCCAGCCGCCAGGGGTAAGGGACTGGGGCGTTCGTTAATAGAGAAATGTGAGGCCGCCGCACGTAGCCTGAACTTCCGTTTTATTTATTTAGAAACTTTACCAGAATTAACGATCGCCATTCCCTTGTACGAAAAAATGGGCTTTCAGTATCTTTCACAGCCGTTGGGAAACAGCGGGCATGGTGGCTGTGATATCTGGATGATGAAGCCGTTGTAAATCTTATACTAGATTTCGATTATTTCCACTTCGTACACACCGCTAAACAAATACCATTTAGCAGTAGAAAGTTCCATACACTTGTGGCGTTTTCTGATTTTTTCTCCTTTTTTAAAAATGCGATCTCCTTTAATTTTAAACAAATTTCCCGGTGTAAGTTGCTCTATTAATACATGTCCAATCTTGACTGGATCGTATTTTTTTAAAACCCTCAATAAATGTTCGTCCGCACAACTACTGGCAGCCGGATTGTGCAGGCTTCTTGCCAAAGTGTTGGCAACGTCGTCAGGAAAAATATTTTTAGACAGGAACTCTACCAGTATTTTACCAAATTCTTGTTTCCACTCTTTGCCATGTGAAGGCACCCGATTGCCAAATCTTTCGTAAGTAAACAAGTGTGCCAGCTCATGTAGCAGTGTGATCAAAAAAGAATAAGCATTCAAATTACCATTTACACTGATGCGATGATTTTTACCTGCATGTGCATGACGATAATCACCTAATATAGATTGTCGCTGGCGCGTTACCGTTAGCTGTACTTTGTAATGCAGCAGGTAGCGCAATACGTCCTCAAAACTACCTTCCGGGAGGTATTGTTTTAATTGTTCAAACGGAACCCGCTCTTTAGGCATTTTTACCGGGATTGAGTTTTGTAATCGTTTTCACTTCAACGAAAAGATAAATGAGGTAAAAGAAAAGGGCCATTAATACCGATTTTTTATTATAATCTTCTCCTATAGTTTTTACATATACCAGTACTGCTATGGCGCATATCAACATTTTAAGCATCATGCCGAGCATTACAGTTCTCATCCAAACATTGGGGTTACTGTGGGTGAGCGCATTTTTCTGAAGCAGCAACACCAGTATAAACAGAACCAAAAGTAGACCGTTCGCTATGAGCAAAGTATTTTTATCTGCTTTGTATTTTTCGATTAATCCTGCAGCGGCAAAAATAATTCCCGTTAGCATTATAAAAACAATCAACAAGGGCCGCAACAGCTTCAATAACGTGTTCATTCTATTTTATTTGGGGGTAGAAATATCCCGTATGATGATTACAATCACCCCGGTAATGAGCGGTAAAGGTAACAACCAGATGCTAAATGGCCGGGTAAATCCAATCCATTTGTCTAACTTCTTGCCTGCACACACTCCAACAGCAATGGCCACCAAATATTGGGTGGCCGTTGCTGCGTATTTTAATAAAGAACTGTTGTTTTTTTATTCATTGCCCGTCATAGCTAATTCTGTTTTTAGTTCTACAATATTGGCACCCATGTGACATTGTCCATTAAAGCTTACACTTGGTTCCATCATCAGTTTGTTGGTATGAATGTCGCCAGAAATGCTGGAATTTCCTTTAAGCGAAAGTAAACCCTTTGTGTTAACATCTCCGATTACCGTTCCCGAAATGTCTGCTTCCTGGCAATGAATGGAGCCTTCTACTTGTCCGCCAGGACCAATCAAAACCTTTGCTTTACAATGAATGTTGCCTTTAATATGGCCATCAATGCGAAGATCTCCCTGGCTTTCAATGTTGCCAGTGATGAAATGGCCGGCACCGATGATGGTAGCAGATACGGAGGCTTGTTCGGCCGAATCTTGTTTATTTTTTTTTGTAAACATAGTTATTGATGTTGATGGGAAAAGAGGATAGCAATTGTTTAACGTAGAAAAATTTATTTTATTCTCAATCGTCGCTGGTTTCTACCTTAGGCAAAGCAAGGGTAGCAGTATCCAAACGCGGCAAAGTGCCCTGCAATACTTTTTGTACATTTTCAAAGTATTGTTGCTGGTATTTGAGGGCCTGTTCCATCGAATCGGTCCTGATTTTCAAATCCCTATACTCCTTTATTTGTTTTACATTGCCATAACCAACCCCGGGTAAATAGTATTTTAAAGGCGTAAAAATGATTAAAGAAGCCGTTAAACCTACCAATAAAATAAAAAGTGTACTAAAACCTATGTACACCCCTGTTCTGTTCAGCTTAAAGTTAACCACTTCTTCATAAGTATCCTCATTCATAATCACCAATCGGTAGTGATTTCGAAGTCTTTTAAGTGTATTGAGCGGTTGTTGTTTGGACATGAAACATTTTTAGTCTCTAAAAATAACAAACAGAAAGGAATGTTGCTAATATTACATAATATAATATTCAAAAACATTAACAGGTTATTTTAACATAAAGTAGCACTTCCTGACGTTGTTATAAAGTGGAGGCTAACTACCTTTAACCTTTGAATTGAAAAAAAAAGCCGATATTTAACTGCACAAATTACATCTATCTTACATGTTATTGAAGCCCTTCCATCCAGGAATTTTATTAATTCCAGGTTTATTTTTTTCCTCGTCTGTTTTTGCTCAGCCAACATGGACCATCGATGCATTGGGTAAAGAAAAAAAACCAGTAGAATATGAGGAGAAGCAATTGGCTTCAGAAAAAACTGGCGAAAAAAAATTTACCACATTTAAGCGCTTCATTCAAAACAATGTTACCAGATACAATTATTATTTTAATGCCAATAACAAGCTAAATTCCGTTGTAGAGAGAGCCAAGATGGCCCAGAAAGAAGACTTCTCCAAATTGTTACCATTTTACCCTTATTCATTGGAAAATACTTCTAGTCAACAAATTGAACTAGACTCCGTGATCTTTAAAGCCACTGGCGGTATTTTACTGCACGACCTTAGGAGTGATTGGGTAGATAATATGTATCTGCTTATTGGCAAGGCCTATTTCTATCGAAATGAAATGGACTCAGCTGCACTCACTTTCCAGTTCATCAACTATAATCTGTTTCCCCGAAAAAAGAAAGAAGACGATAACAGAATTGTAGGTACCAATGATGCACCAGGCACGGGCAACCTGTCTATAGCCAATAAAGAAAAAAGAAATATTTTACAAAAAGTTGTATCACTGCCGCCCAGCAGAAACGATGCACTGATTTGGTTGGCCAGAACATTTACTTATCAGGAGGCTTTTGGTGATGCGGCCGGGCTCATCAACATTTTACAAAATGACGGAAATCTTCCTGGGAGACTACAAAATGATTTACAGGAAGTTACTGCTTTTTGGTTCTTCAAACAAAACAACTACGATTCTGCTGCGGTTCATTTAGAAGAAGCACTCACTGCTTCTGACAATAAACAAGACCAAAGCAGGTGGGAATTTTTGTTGGGGCAATTGTATGAAATGAATGGCGAATACGATAAAGCATCTGATTATTATGTGAACGCCAGCAAACATACTATAGACCCTGTATTAGATATCCACGCCCGTTTAAATGACGCTAAAATGCTCAGAGAAGGCGCCGATCCAAAACAGTTAGATAAAAGCATCAACAACTTGTTGGCGATGGCAAAAAAAGACCGCTACGAAAATTTCAGAGACATTCTGTATTATTCCGCTGCTCAAATTGCGATCAAAAAACCTGATACCATCAATACCATGGCTTATTTGTTGAAGGCTACCAGCTTCAATAATCCAGCTAATTTATCCTATAAAAACAAAAGCTTTTTCGAACTGGGAAACCTTGCCTATGACCTTGGCGATTTTAAAAGCGCCCATTCCTATTACGATAGTTTACAATTGTCTGCTACAGACGATTTTGTTGACATAAAAGAATTGAACGAGCGCAAAGATGGGTTGGCAAAATTGGTACTCAAAATCGAAAATATTAAAAGGGAAGACAGTCTGCAATTGATTGCAGCACTTAGTCCGGCAGAGAGAGATGCCTACATCAAGAAATTGGTAAAAAAACTGCGAAAAGAAAAAGGTGTTAAAGAAGAAGATAACAGTGGTGGATCTGCACCTATTATTTTTGGAAATGATAAAAATATTGTAACAGATTTATTCGATAACAATAGCAAAGGCGAATGGTATTTTTACAATAATAGTTTAAGAGGTAAAGGATTTGCCGAGTTTGGAAGGAAATGGGGTAAAAGAACTAACGCAGATAATTGGCGAAGAAAAAGTGCCAGCCCTATTCAAACAGGAACCAGCCCGGGAGGAGACCCGAGCGCACCCAATGCTGCCATCGATTCTGCCAATGCGATCACTGCCATCAATTTTGATGCGTTGATGGATAATCTTCCGCTCACCGCCGAAGAAGTAGACAGCAGTAATGCTATCATCGCATTAAACATGTTTGAGAAGGGGGAAATTTTTAAAAATGATTTGCAGGAATATTTTGCTGCCATTAATGAATACGAGGCTTACCTGGAACGTTTTCCAGGTCATGTAAAACGAGCAGATGCTTACATCGGTTTGTTTTATAGCTATACCAAAATCGGAAACACTGGAAGAGCCAATTATTATAAAAATCAATTGACTTCTAAACATTCCGGCAGCATGCAGGCCATGTTGATCGAAAACCCCGCACTGCTAAATCCGAATGAAAAAAATCCGGAAGTAACTGCACGTTACGAAAGTATTTACAACATGTTTATTGAAGGAGATTTTACTGCCGCAATGGCTGAAAAGAAAAAAGCCGACAGTATTCATGGCACTAATTATTGGACGCCTCAATTGTTGTATATAGAATCGGTGCATCACATTAAAGAAAACAACGACAGTACAGCCATTGCTTCTTTGAATAGTTTGCAAACATTATATCCTGAATCTCCATTAACACCAAAGGCAGCAATACTAGTAGAAGTGCTCGGTAGAAGGAAAGAAATAGTAGCCTATCTGGAAAGTTTAGAAGTAACCAGAGAAGAGGAAGACATCATTATTGTTGCAGAAGATAAAGAGCCGGTTAAGAAAACAAGCACACCTACTCCTGTTGCCATAGTGCCGCCGGTAAAGGTTCAGCCTAGCATTAAACAGCCTTCCCGAAGAGATAGCTCAGCTGCTATTCAACCTATAGCACTGGCCGCTGGCTTTGCCATACAGCCAGAAATCCCACACTATGTGGTGATGTTATTAGATAGGGTAGACGGGGTGTATATCAACGAAGCCAAAAATGCGGTTACCCGATTCAACAAAGAATCGATGGCTACTTCAAAATTGATGATCAATCGCGATACCCTGGATGCCTCCAGAACCATGTTCCTGCTAACGACATTTACCGATGCGTCTTCTGCTATCACCTACATGGATAAACTCAAAAAAGCTGCCCCCAGAGAAATGTCGTGGTTGCCGGCTAACAAATACAGTTTCTTTATTATCAGTGAAAATAATCTTCAACTTTTAAAAACCAACAAAGACCTAGAAGGATACCGAAAATTGCTGAATGAAAGCCTAGGCAATAAATTTTAGGTCTGCTTTTTGCTAACAAAACTGCACCTGATCACAACAACTAAAATTTTAACATGAAGCGTTCTGTAAAAATATTGTGGCGCATTTTTTTTATTGGATTTGCCCTGCTGGTTCTGTTATTTGTGGGAGCCAATTTTGGGTTACTCGGCAAAATGCCCTCCGTGATTGAATTACAATATCCAGAGGCTGATTTGGCTAGTGAAATCATCAGCGCGGATGGAAAGCTCATGGGCAAATATTACAGCGAAAACAGGAGTGAGGTTAAATACCACGAAATTTCACCCAATGTGATTAACGCACTTATTGCCACAGAGGATGAACGTTTTTATGAACATTCCGGCATCGATGCACAGGCTTTGGCAAGGGTAGCTTTTACAGCAGGCACCAAAGGGGGAGGAAGTACTATTACCCAGCAGTTGGCAAAAATGATTTTGGATCAAGGCAGGGGTAACATCTTTAAAAGAGGTCTGGAAAAAGTAAAAGAATGGATCGTGGCGGTAAAACTTGAGCGCAACTTTACCAAAGAGGAAATACTTACACTATATCTGAATCGGGCCCCTTGGGGCAACTTGTTTGGAATCAGAAATGCGAGCAAAACCTATTTTCAAAAAGAGCCGGCCGATCTTAAAATTGAAGAAGCAGCCGTGTTGGTAGGAATGCTAAAGGGCTTTATTTATGATCCGATCAGGTCTCCGAAAAATTCAATTGATCGAAGAAATACCGTGATCAATCAAATGGTAGTGGCGAAACAGCAATTTCTTACTGAAGCAGAAGGCGCCAAGCTCAGAGCCAAACCTTTGATCACGAATTACAAACCCATTGATGAAGTGGTAGGTATAGCACCTTACTACAGAAGAGCATTGCTTGATATTCTGAAAGACTGGTGTAAAAACAACACCAATCCCAGAACAGGGGAGCCCTACAACCTATACAGAGATGGACTGAAAGTGTACACCACCATTGACTCGCGCATGCAAGCCTACGCTGAACAGGCAGTAGAGCAACACATGCCAGAGCTACAGCGAAAACTGGATAATTATTTTAAATACAAAAAAGATCTGTGGATGGGTAGAGACAATATCATAGAGAATGCGATGAAGTATTCTGAAAGATGGAAGGCAATGAAGAAAGATGAAATGGACGAAAAAGATATCATTGCTTCTTTTAAAGTGCCCGTTAAAATGAAGATATTTTCCTGGAAAGGGAACGATAAACATGAGTTGGACACAGTGATGACTCCCAATGATTCTATCAAATACCACAAACAATTATTACAAACCTCCTTTGCAGCAATGGATCCGCGAACGGGTGAAGTGAAAGCTTGGGTGGGAGGAATCAATTACAAATGGTTCAAGTACGATCACGTAACCGCACAACGTCAGGTAGGCTCTACTTTTAAACCATTGTTGTACACTCTTTCTGTAACAGACGCTGGATATTCGCCCGAAACACAAATACCAGGTGGTGCTGTAACCATGAACGGCAAAACAATTTCTGGAAAAGGTGGAAGCCTAGCCAGCTGTTTGGCATTTTCTCAAAACTATGCAGCCTGGAGGCTGATGTCGATTATCGGTGTTTCCAGAACAATAGAGTTTGCCAAACAATGTGGTATTACGGCCAAAATACCTGGTGTACCTTCTATTGCTCTAGGATCTGCTGACATACCGATTATGCAGATGTTGCAATCTTATACCATGTTTCCTAATAAGGGCTACAATACTTCACCAGTATATGTTACAAGGATTGAAGATAAAAATGGTAACCTGGTGCACGAGTTTCCAGTGGCGCAAAGCAAACAAGTGATTGGAGAAGCCGATGCATACACGATGGCAAAATTGATGATGGGAGTGGTTCAAAAGGGTACCGCCAGAAGATTGAATAGCTACAATATTCCTGTCCAAAAAGCTGGCAAAACGGGTACCACCAACGGCAATACCGATGGATGGTTTATCGGATATACGCCAGACTTGTTGGCAGGTACTTGGGTAGGTTGTGGTGATCCTTTTATTCCTATTTATCAATCCAACGCAGGTGGTTCTGAAATGGCCGCGCCCAAGTGGGGCATATTCATGGAAAAAGTTTACGCCGACAAAAAAATAGATTTCCCTCGTCAGAAAGATTTTGATGTGCCTGTTGAAGTGGCCAATAATCCTATATCTGCTGATACGGATCTGGCAACTTTGATTAATATGGATGATAGTTTAACCGAAGACAACGGCAACGGCGACGCGCTAGACTTTATGAATGAGGGTTATGGGGATCCTGAGATGCCTGTCGTAAAACCGATTGATACCAACAACACACCGAAAACCAACACCGAAAAAAAATCAGACGAAAAAAAAGACCCACCAGTCAAAACACCAAAAGCTGCTTTAAAACCGGGCGCTGTAGAAAATAAAAATAATAAACCAAAACCTAAGCCAGACAACGACTATAGATAAAAAATAACAGCCACTTTTAGTGGCTGTTATTTTTTAAAAAGTAATATAATAATTGATAGAGAAATTGTAAAAAAAATAATCCTATTTCTCCTCAAAATCGATCGTATTAAAGCTGGTTTTAAAACCCATGATGGTAAGACCGTAGTATTTATCATCCATCCTGGCAACTTCTTTTAAATTGGCCCACTCTTCAAAACCAGCATTTTTAAACAATTGAATACTAGGAATATTGTGGCTAAAAATAAAACCCAAAATGGTGTGGATTTGTAAGGAGGGAGCAGTGTTGATACAATGCTTCAATATTTTTTTCCCATAACCTTTGCCTCTACTGCTGGTATGCAAATAGATGCTTAGTTCTGAAGTGCCTTGATAGGCCGGCCGGCCGTAGAAATTATTAAAACTTACCCAACCAATTATTTTGCCTGCATCCGCTACTACCCAAAGTGGTCTTGTGTTGCTGTTGTGTTCATGAAACCATGGTAGCTTATCTTCTTCACTCACAGGAGCGGTATCTGCAGTTACCATTCTGCCTTCTATGGTGCTGTTGTAAATAGCAACAATTTCTTTTAAATCATTGAGCTGGGCATTTCTGTAAATCATGAAATAGCTTTTGTGCAATTTAGTACATCCAGGGCTTTTCATAAATTTTCTTCGTTCAGTTGACCCGCTATGTTAAGCAAAAGTAAAATCAAAGGGCTTCTGCTAAACTAAAATTAGCTTGGGCATCATGTAATCAAAATTTTGAAATCCTTTGCAGCAAAGGATTTGAGGCATTTCGATTTGATTTAGAAATACCAATACCTATTCAAACATGGGTTTTTAGCCACTGGCATCCAATCTATATTTGCATTAACAAAAAAAGAGTGCAGGGAATACAACGCCTGCACAACGTACCGGTAATATCTTCGATTTCTTCTATACTTCGGTTTTTGCCAAAACAATTGAATTGCACCATATACATATTTTTTTAAAGTAGAATTAACAAAACAATTAATCAACCTAAAATGGAAATTTTTATGAAAAAAGTAAACAACACCATCAGAACTGTAAGCATCATTGCAGCAGGAGCTTTCACTTTGTTGTTCAGCAACATTGCTGTAGCAAACGGAGTAACACCGATCGAAAAAAACAGCAATGCAGTTGCTGAAATTGAATATGTCGGTAAGGTCAACAACCAGCCTACGTTCAGGTTGGTGATCAAAAGTAGCGGGGTAGAAGATTACAACATCACTATCAAAGAAGACAATGGCGAAATTCTTTTTCGTGAGCGATTAAAAGGAAGCCAGATCAACCGAACATATCAGTTAGATGCTGAAGATATAGGTAGAATCACAGGTACCACTTTTGAGGTAACCAACAGAACCACCAAAGTTACAACTACCTACAAGATCAGCAACCTGAGCTCTTACACCGAAAATTTGGTGATTGACAAGCAATAGTTTTAGTAGGAATTTAATGTTGAAGTTGATGGCAAGTTGAGTTTGTTTAGCTACACTCAATTATGCAGCAGTGCAAGGAATTAAAAAAAGCGAACATCAAAAACTTGTAAAGGCATGGCTTTTGAAATATCCATTTCAAAATAAAAATTTCTCTTATTACTTTAAAAAAAATCCCATCTCTGCAGATGGGATTTTTTATATCTAAATATTGTTGATTAGGCAACTGCTTTATTCACCAGAGCAGCGGCTTCACTTAATAAAATGGCGCTTTGTACTTTTAATCCACTTTCATCAATCAGTTTCTTTGCAACATCAGCATTGGTTCCTTGCAAACGCACGATGATGGGAATTTCAATGTTTCCAATACTTTGGTAAGCATCAATTACACCTTGTGCCACACGGTCGCAACGCACAATTCCACCAAAAATATTGATGAGGATCGCTTTTACTTTTGGATCTTTTAAAATGATGCGGAAACCAGCTTCAACAGTTTGTGCATTGGCAGTGCCGCCTACATCCAGGAAGTTGGCAGGTTCGCCGCCACTCAATTTGATCATATCCATAGTAGCCATGGCCAATCCTGCACCGTTCACCATACAACCTACATTACCATCTAATTTAACAAAGTTCAAGTTGAATTTACCTGCTTCTACTTCCGTGGGATCTTCTTCACTGATGTCTCTCAACGCCGCAATATCCGGATGACGCATGAGGGCATTGTCATCAACATTCATCTTACAATCTACTGCAATAATTTTTTCATCACTCGTTTTGAATAAGGGGTTGATCTCTAACATTCCACAATCCAATCCAACATAAGCGTTGTATAAATTGGTGACAAATTTTACGCAATTTTTCATTGCTTCGCCAGTTAAACCCAAATTGAAAGCAATTTTTCGTGCCTGAAACGCTTCTAATTTTCCTGCGGGATGAATCCATTCTTTAAATATTTTCTCTGGCGTATCATGTGCCACATCTTCAATATTCATACCACCTTCAGTGCTGTACATGATCACGTTTTGACCTTTGGTTCTATCAAGTAAAATGGAAAGATAAAATTCTTTCACTGGGTTTGGTCCTTCGTAATATACATCC
>JBBSDF010000029.1:0-46008 GCA_038249665.1 Chitinophagales bacterium | reverse complement strand
ATACCAGGGACAAAAATGTTCCGCAGCATCCAGGGCTTATATCCCTTCTAACATGGCTGCTGAAGTAAAGAAGAAGCTCATCGAAGCAGTGAAGTCGATGAAAATGGGAACAGTAGAAGATTTTACCAATTTTGTGAATGCGGTGATAGACGAAAAAAGTTTTGACAAACTGGAAGGATATATTAAAAATGCGCGCAAAAGTAACAGGGAGGCCAAAATATGGGTCGGAGGAAAAACTAATAAAACGGCAGGATATTTTATCGAGCCCACCGTTATCGAAGCTATTGATCCATTGTATGTAACCATGTGTGAAGAATTGTTTGGACCTGTGCTCACCGTTTATATTTACGACGAAAATAAATTCGAAGAAACACTCAAACTGGTGGATAGTACTTCGCCCTATGCATTAACCGGTGCGGTGTTGGCACAAGACAGGTTTGCCGTAGAACTAGCTACCAGCAAGCTACGCAACAGTGCAGGTAATTTTTATATCAACGACAAGCCAACGGGTGCCGTGGTGGGTCAGCAACCATTTGGCGGGGC
The DNA here is from genome assembly GCA_038249665.1 of Chitinophagales bacterium. Lineage (GTDB taxonomy): Bacteria > Bacteroidota > Bacteroidia > Chitinophagales > Chitinophagaceae > Ferruginibacter. Next base: position 45,465 of record JBBSDF010000029.1, on the reverse strand, counting down.
CAGGGCTAGCGGAACAAACGACAAAGCGGGTTCGGCTTTAAATCTATATCGTTGGTTAAGTGCAAGAACCATTAAAGAAACGTTTAATCCACCGGTAGATTACAAATATCCATTCCTGTTGGAAAAATAATCGACTTATTTATATTTGTAAGAGGCTGTATATCATACAGCCTCTTTTAATAAGATGTATACCCGGCTTCCTCTCATTTATTTAAAAAAAATAGCGTGCAAAAGATGTGAATAACGCCAGGGTTACGTTTCAGCCATTTTGGTATTAATGTTTATATGAATTTTATTTTTTTAACGAGAACATTTACACATGACATCAAAAATTAATTTTATTTTACCTGCCGAATATGTTAACCAAGCATCCCAAGGGATTTTATTAGGGGAATTCAACAATTGGAATCCTGAAGAAGGAGTACAGCTTCAAAAAAAAGAAGACGGATCTTTGCAAGCGGAGATCGTTTTGACCCCTGGTCGTACTTACCAATACAGGTATTTACTCAATGATGGAAGATGGGTGAATGATCAACGAACCACCACCTGGACAGAAGCTTATGGTATGCAAGTTGAAAATTGTTTGGTAGAAGTACCGTTGCCCAAAGTAAAAAAAGCATCAACTTCAATATCTCCGGCAAAAAAAACAACCAAAACAGCCACTAAAAAAGAAGTGGTAATTGACGACCTCAGTAAAATAGAAGGGATCGGAAAAAAGATAGCCGCTTTGTTGAAAAAAGCAGGTATTGCCACATACAAAGATCTTAGTAAAGCAACCATCAAAAATCTGGGGAGTTTATTGCAGGATGCGGGTAATCAATACAGCATGCACAATCCCGCCAGCTGGCCGAAGCAAGCCAAACTGGCTGCAGCAGGAAAGTGGGAAGAATTAGCAACACTACAGGAACAACTCAAAGGAGGAAAATAATAACAACCCTTGATTAAAGAAAAGCCCGCGAGGGCTTTTCTTATTTTGGCGCAATGGAACTACATTCGTGTAAATATTTAAAGGCAGCACATCACCATGCAATTATTACTTTCTACACAACAACTGAAATTGAGCATCAAACGCCTTTCGCACCAACTGATTGAAAGTTATCATTCTTTAAACGATGTGGTGTTTATTGGGATTCAACCCAGAGGTATTCGAGTGAGTGAATTGATCGTTGAAGAAATTGGGAGGATTTGTCCGAACGAAAATATTCATTACGGAATCTTAGACATTACTTTTTACAGAGATGATATACGCGAAGCGTTTCACGTTGCCAGCGAAACAAGGGTACCGTTTTCAATAGAAGATAAAATCGTGGTGCTAATAGATGACGTGTTGTACACCGGCCGAACCATCCGTTCTGCGTTGGACGCACTCCAGGATTTTGGGCGCCCAAAAAAAGTAGAGCTCTGTGTGTTGGTCAACCGGCGCTTTAACCGTGAACTGCCGATCCAACCCGACTATTTTGGTATTGCCATTGATTCTGAGGTGACCCAAAAAGTAAAAGTTGAGTGGGATAGAGAAGAAGTGATCATGTACTAAGCGTTGCATAAAAACGTTCGTACACCAAAGTTTCAACTATCAGGCTTTCGCCAGGTTTGTTGTAACGTACATGTGCCCAACTTGTATTGGTTGGGCGAGTTAGATGCGTATTGTTTTATTGAATGAAGGAGCATCTCCTGGAAAGATTGCTCACCCTCTATTTTTGATCTGAAAAAGGAACTGCGCACATAAATTTTTTCCCTTAGCTTTGACCCTTAATGCAACTATCTACCAAACATCTACTTGGCATTAAGGATCTTCCAGCAGAAGATATCTCGACTATTTTAACAACAGCAGCACAGTTCAAAGAAGTTTTACAGCGGCCAATCAAAAAAGTGCCGTCTCTTCGTGATGTGACGATTGTGAATCTTTTTTACGAGAACAGCACCAGAACCCGTATTTCTTTTGAACTGGCAGAAAAAAGGCTGAGTGCAGATACCATCAATTTTGCGGCATCCGGATCCTCGGTCAGTAAAGGGGAAACACTTTTGGACACTGTGAATAATATTCTCAGTATGAAGGTAGATATGGTGGTGATGCGACACAGTGCCAGCGGGGCACCTCATTTTCTTTCGAAGCACTTGCCCGGAACCGCTATCATAAACGCAGGAGATGGCATCAACGAACACCCCACCCAAGCATTACTGGATGCTTTTTCTATTCAAGAAAAAATGGGGGAATTGGCCGGAAAAAAAATTGTACTCATCGGGGATATTATGCACTCAAGGGTAGCATTGAGCAATATTTATTTGCTCAAAAAAATGGGGGCGGAAGTGATGGTAGCTGGCCCGCCAACCCTGATTCCTACTTACATCAAAGAAGCCCTGGGTGTACAGGTAGAGTACAATTTAAAAAAAGCACTGGCCTGGTGCGATGTGGCCAATGTGTTGCGCATACAACTGGAGCGACAAAACCAGGTATTGTTTTCCTCTTTGAGAGAATACAGCCTAGCATACGGGGTTACTCGAAAATTACTAGACGAAATAGGAAAAGAGATCGTAATTATGCATCCCGGTCCCATTAACAGAGGTGTTGAAATAGACAGCGATGTGGCAAATGGCCACGAATCTATTATATTGCAGCAGGTTGAAAACGGAGTAGCAGTAAGAATGGCTGTGTTGTATTTGCTGGCCGGTAAAAAAGATGGTTGATCTTCTAAAACCCTGCCTCCGTGTAACTATAACGGTTATACGCAGTTGCTCACTTAATTGTAAAATCTGATATATCAATTTATGCAAAGAATTTGTTTATTTCCAGGAACCTTCGATCCGGTTACATTAGGGCATACCGATATCATTAACCGGGCGCTACCTTTGTTTGATAAACTAGTAATTGGAATTGGCCGCAACATCAATAAGGTGCCAATGTTCTCCGAACAACAGCGTTTGCAATGGCTCCGAGATATTTACAAAGACAATCCCAAAGTGGCCGCAGTGGCATATGATGGTCTCACAGTTGAATGCTGTAAGCAGGTGGGTGCAAATTTTATCTTAAGGGGTATTCGTTACGTCAATGACTTCGAATATGAAAAAGCCATTGCAGATATGAATCGAAGTTTGGAAGATGATATCGAAACCATTTTTCTGACCTGTCTCCCTCAATACACATCTGTGGCCAGTACATTGGTAAGAGATGTTCTTAAAAATGGCGGAGACGTATCCCGATTTTTACCATCAGAGGTCAATGAAAGCATTAAACAAAATGGCATTGGAAAATAAAACGATCTGGTTTAATTCAGCTCTCAGCATTTCAGATTTACATACCCTAACACCCGCAACGCTCGGGCAACATCTTGGGATGGAGTGGGAGGATATCGGTCCCGATTTTCTGAAAATGAAAATGCCGGTCGATCATCGTACTCATCAGCCTTATGGACTATTGCACGGCGGTGCTAGTTGTGCTCTGGCAGAAACGGTAGGGAGTGTAGCATCCGCATTGGTGATTGACACAGAAAAATTCATGTGCGTTGGGCTCGAAATCAATGCAAATCATATTCGTGGCGTAAGAAATGGTTATGTATCTGCAACGGCCAAACCCTTGCACATCGGGGCTACCACGCATGTGTGGGATATCAAAATTCACAACGAGGCTGGCAAGCTGGTTTGTGTGAGCAGGCTAACAGTGGCGATTCTGAAGAAAAAGGGGAAGTAATGTTCCTCAAGGTTCATCAAAAAAACGCCGCACGATTTCCCGAATGTTTTCGTAAGTATCGTTCATGGGCTCCTGAATATTTTTAGTTGAAACCCATTTGATGGAGGTAATATCTTCCGCTGTTTGGGGTTGTAACTCCTGTTTGCTGCTGCAAGTGAAATAAAACCAGTGTGTAGTTTTGATAAAATGTTTGCCGTACTCGTTGTATGTATGGTAAGTTTCACCAATCTTCTTTTTAAGGGTAAGGTCTTTAACTCCTGTTTCTTCTTCAATTTCTCTTTGGGCACAATCAACTTCCGTTTCTCCGGCTTCTAATTTTCCTTTTGGGAGGTCCCATTTGTTTCTTCTATAAATAAAGAGCAATTCTTTTTGCTCGTTTTGTACCACGCCTCCACAAGCTTCAATGGCCATGAAATGTTTGAAGAAGGCTTTTTTTAGTTTAGTAAAATTCTCAAAGCAAAGTACCCCTGCGTGGAAATTGTCTTTTTTGATCTCATGCAGCAATGCATTGATGGCAGGGGTTGAACATTCTTCCACCAGCACAGTATCTGGATGTTTCACCAACTCCTGTAATGCTGGGTCGAGCACATCACAGAGATAAACGGGTTTCTCATCAAAATAAATACTGATCTTCATAATGCTTGATTTCAGTAGTAAAAATAGTGGATTGTCATCAGATTAAAAGGCTCAAATACTATCTTTGCGGGCAAAATGACAGAGGATTTCACCTTATACAACCACTCCAAATGACATCAAACGAAGCTGCTGTTGCAGAAAAATTATTACAAGTGAATGCGGTGCAGCTCAATACTGAACATCCCTTTACCTGGGCCAGCGGATGGAAAAGTCCGATTTATTGCGATAACAGAAAGGTGTTGTCGTATCCTTACGTTCGGGATTTTGTTAAAAGCGAACTCAGCAGCGTGATTTTTGAACAGTTTCCAGGCGCAGAAGCATTGGCGGGTGTTGCTACTGCCGGAATTGCCTGGGGCGCTATGGCAGCCGATCAATTGAAATTACCTTATATGTACGTTCGTCCCAAACCCAAAGAACATGGGCTGGGCAACCAAATTGAAGGGGCTTATACTCCAGCACAAAAAGTGTTGGTGATCGAAGACCTGATATCTACGGGCAAAAGTAGTTTGCAGGTTTGCGAAGTACTCCGCCAAGCGGGCGTAGAAGTGATAGGCATGGTATCTATTTTTAATTATGGATTTCCGGAAGCTACTGCCGCTTTCGAAAAAGCGGGTATTCCCTTTGTATCGCTCACCAACTATTCAGTATTGGTTCAACTGGCACAAGAAAAAAATAGGTTATCACCCGAGCAGGTAAAAGACTTGTTAAATTGGCGAAACAATCCTTCAGAATGGGGGAGATAAAATAACTTTATAAAAAATAGAACGCGTATGAAATATTTGGCTCTGGGTTTGGTCTTATTTTTTTCGGTGTTTCAAACTGCTTCCGCACAGTCAAAGCCTGGAAAAGCGACCATCAGTACCCCCGGTGTGAACTGCGAATTGTGCAAAACAAGGATAGAAAACTATGTGCGTCGCCAGTATGGAGTTACTTCTGTGAAAGTAGATGTAAAAAAGAAAACGGTGTTGGTGACCTGGTACCCGGATCGCACTAATATTGAAGAAGTAAAGGCGGCGATTGCAACGGTCGGATACGACGCCGATGATGTAACCAAAGAAGAAACTGGGTATAAAAAACTTCCTCCAAGCTGTAAGATGCCAATAGCAATTAAAGACAGTACAAACAATTAAATTGAATGATGATAACGGAGAGGGTCGCTTTTGAAGCGGCCCTTTTTATGTTGTGTTGAAATCAGTGAAGATCCTGCATTTGAAGTCCTGATAATGATCTGGAAGACTTAAAAACAGCACGTAAGCGGAGTAAAATATTCATTGCGTTGCAAAGAGCTCTATCTGTTATATAGATGAATGGTCCTTAAATAATGTGCGAAAAGGAATTTCTTTTGATGAATCTGTCCACTTATTTAAAGAGCGGAATCTCTTGTTCACTGGTATAGTCGATGTTGAAATTCTTATATACGCCAGCTTTCCCCACTTTAATGGTACCCACAGCCCGTACGTTAACGGTCTTATTGAAAAGTGAAGTCAATCCATTTTTAAACAAATTTTTCATATCCAGGTCCACCTTTAATGGAATTGTAAAAACGTCTCTTTTGGGGATGGCCACTTGTAGCTCCTGACTGGAGTGTCCCAGGAAAGTACTGTCAACATAAATGTCCAATTCTGTTCTTTTTAACTCCATTCCAAAATTATTCGGATTGTAATAAATTAGGTCAACTTTCAAAATACTGGCCGAAAATCCTAGCTTATCAAGCGCCAGGTTATTAAAATCGCGGAACACCAGATCTTGTGGTGTACGACAGGATGACATGAATAGAACAGCTAAAACAAATAACAGCTTAAAGTGGGAGGGTGGTTTCATGTAAACATTTTTTTTATACTGCAATATACGATTTTGGTATATACCGACTGAATTCGATTTTTACGGATTCAAAAAATTGTACTAAATAAAGTAGCATATTTCTTCGGACTTACTGTAGAATAGGAAAAAAAAGCAACTACTAATTTTAGTTTATAAAAATCTATACAACTACTTGTTTAATAAATATTTAAGATCAATTATATTATTATATAAATTAAGTGTATAAACATTATTTAATCGAAAAAACCTGCTTTTTAACTTGAATTTATTAATTACATAAATTATTAATTAAATTGCCACAAAAATATGATATTCAATTATATGAAGGATTTATCGATATTATTTATTTATATAAATAAATGTATTACAAAAATATATCAATAGAATGTGATCTATTTCCTCCTATTTGACCGATTTTCAGTTTCATTGAGTATTGGAAGCAATAAGGCTAGCCGCCTTTTAAATCGTTGCAAATGGAGATGGGTAAAATTTGGAGAAGGCACAGACAAAAAGTCTGATTTTTTAAAAATTCGGTACAGGGACTAAAGTTTCGGGTATTCATTAGATGCAATCTGAATAAAACTTCCATCCGTTAGACATGGCAACGATTTATAGCATTTATGTTAGAAATATTTCAACACCTTAGCTATTAGGCTGTATAAGTACGCTAAATATTCGGAAATTACGGTAAATAATTTTGGTTTATTAAAAACAGTTCTTATGTTTGCATTCGAAACGGATAACAACATTACCTCTGTTGGGCCGATTTCTTTACCTCTTCCAATTTCTTCTGAACAGACGCATCGTCTGAAAACCCGAAATTATTTAAAAACTAAACCACAAGTAATGTCAAAATTGTACACTATTCTTCCCGCTCTTATAATCGACCTGATCAATGCAGTTCAATTGCATTTTTTTCCAGGATATCAGATAACGAAAAAAGTTACTTTACAGCCCATCTTTATTACCAAGTAGGGGAGCCGCTTTTCGTTCATTTTCCAATTATCATTAAAACCTCGTCAAATCCATTATTCATTGCAACATAGGTCGCCAGGAGGCTATCTGTATTATTCAGCATTTTTAAACGCAATGACAATAATGAAACAGTTTTTAATTTTAATCGCCTTTGCTATTATCAATATAAACGCAAAAGCGCAAGCAAACAACCAGGTTGCTTCTATCCACCAATTAAAAGCCACCATCGAAAAAGGCCAATTGTACATGAGCTGGCAGAGTGCTGGCACAAACAACAATGCAGATTTTGAAGTACAGGCTAGTGATGATGGTATAAACTACAGCACCATTGGTTATGTGCTTGGAGGAAATCCAAAGGGAATGAGAGGGGGCTATGCTTTTAAACAACAAATAACTAAAATGAAACCGGGTATGCAACACTTCAGGGTTTTGCAACAGCTAACAGCTGAAACTGCCGTCGCGAGCGAGGCAACTGGTATCTCAAAATAATGAACCGCTTTCGCTTTTAAATAGCATAAAGCAATCACGATGTTTTCTTTGGGGGTTACAGAACCAAGAGGTTCTTAACAAAAGCTGCATTTCTATGCAGCTTTTATTTTTTTAATGTGATCTTCTTTTGTTTACCATTGGTAAATAAGTTTCATAAAAATGGTATCTTATATACCTCTCTTTCAGTTTTCTTTGGTAAATTAGTGGCCCGATTAGATATTCTCTGAAATTGCTAACGCCAGCCTGACATTCACATAATTATACCAAAATAATGAGAAGATTATTATTGTGCCTTTCCCTATTGATTACTATGCAGCTTTCTGCTCAGGATTTTTCGAATAAAGGCAAGGATTTTTACCTATGTTTCCCACAGCACGTACCTAATTCAACAGCCAATCTGGCCACCTTGAGTATATTTATTACTTCTGACTTAGCAAGTAGTGGAACTATTAGTATGGCCAACGCTGCTTTTAACGGAACGTTTAATATTGCGGCCAATGGTATTCAGGAAATACAAATTCCCTGGAATGCCAATGTTCATATCAGTAACGCAGAGTCTAACACCGTAATCAACAAATCTATTCGGATTCAGACAAATGCTGGACAGCCAGCTGTTGTTGCTTACGCCCAACAATGGGCCGGTGCCAGGAGTGCTGCCACATTATTGCTCCCCGCAAATGTATTGGGACGAAAATACTATGCGGCAAGTTTTACCCAAACAGGTAGTAACTTTCAAACCTTTATAGCGCGGTCGCAATTTCAAATCATTGCGGTGAAGCCAAATACCAACGTATCAATTACCCCACGTAAAAATGGCGTTTTGGGAACGCCGTTCGTCATCAACCTACCCAATGCAGGGGACATGTACCAGTATCAGTCAACAGACGCATTGGCTAATATCCAGGATATCACCGGTACATTGATAGAATCTGTAGCGTCCGGTACAGGGGGTTGTTTGCCAATCGCAGTATTTTCTGGTTCTTCCAATATTACTTTTGGGATTGCAGGTTGTACCAATGGCAATTCTTTCGACCCATTGTTTCAACAATTATATCCCGCTTCTACCTGGGGTAAAAATTTTGGCTTTGTTCCTTTTGAAGGATACCCGAATGGCAATCCTTATCGGGTAATGGCTAGCGAGAACAATACCAATGTATTTTTTAATGGTACGCAGGTGGCTACGCTCAACGCTGGAGAAATTTATCCGAGTACCTACACCTCTACACCCATTGTAATAAGTTCACCAACTTATATTACTTCTGATAAACCTATTTGCGTAAGTCAGTTTATGCAACGCAATGCTTGTTCTGGTAGGGGAAGCCTGCAAGGCGATCCGGATATGGTGATCTTAAATCCAATAGAACAAAATATCAGCGATATCACTATTTTTTCTTCTACCCGCCAAGCTATTTCAGAACAATTTGTGAACGTGTTATTGCAAACCGCCGCCGTTCCTAGTTTCAGAATCAACAATGTGGTGCCTATCGGCGCTAACTGGTTGGCCATGGCCAACTTGCCAGGATATTCATATTTAAGGTATCAATTATCAGGAACTTCTGCGAGGTTATCCGCAGACAGCGGCTTTAATGCTATTGCTTATGGGTTGGGCGCCAACGAATCTTATGCATATTCTGCTGGTACCAACGTTAAAGATCTTTACCAGCAGGTAGGGGTTTCTTCACCATTGAGTATAGAAAATACACCGTCTGTTTGTACAGGTTCTGCGTTTAAATTCAAAGTGTCGCTTCCTTACCTCGCAGATTCTATTAGATGGAACCTTAGCAATCTTCCAGGATCTCCGGCAAACGTGCTGATCACTTATTCAAATCCTGCGGTACCTTCCGATGCAGACTCCAGCACTGTGGTGAATGGCAGAACGGTTTATTGGTATTCTCTTCCTAATTTTTACAATTTTGCTGTTACGGGTACTTTCCCAGTTTCTATCACCACGTATTCGGCTAACACCGACGGATGTGGAAATGAACAAATCATTGATTTTGAGCTGCAAATTTCTAATCCCCCGATAGCTGGTTTTACAGAAGTGCACAACGGTTGCGTCGGCAGTCTGGTTCAGTTCACTGATCAAACCAGCAGCACCAAACCTACTTATCGTTGGTGGTGGAATTTTGGAGATCCTGCTTCTGGAGCCAGCAACAGCTCTGTTCTTCAAAACCCCTCACATACTTTTTCTGGACCCGGAACCTACAATGTAAGATTTGCGAGCATCACCACACCGGGTTGTTTGAGTGATACCTTTACCAGACAGGTCATTGTAAACCCTTTGCCCATAGGCAATGTTGGGCCTGGTATTTCTACCTGCCAAAACGCTCCAACGGTGTTGGTATTCACTGGTACAGTAGGCATCGCTCCATTTACTTTTACGTACAATATCAATAACGGCCCGGCGCTAACCGCCGTTACCACTGCAGGTAACAGTATTTCAGTTGCCGTTCCTACCAGCACCACCGGAACCTTCGCTTATCATCTCGTGAATGTAAGAGATGCGGCAGGTACCAATGGTTGTAATCAAAATATTGCCGACACTTCGGTCATAACTGTCAATCCACTGCCATCTGGTAGCATCAGCGCATCCAGTGTAGCCTTGTGTCAAAATGCGGCACCACCTGTCATCACGTTCACAGGTGCCAATGCTATCAACCTCCCTTATATATTTACCTATAATATCAATGGGGGTGCTGCCCAAACCATTAGCACTACTTCCGGAAATAGCGTTACTCTAAATGTACCCACTGCATCAGCTGGTAGTTTTGTTTATAACTTGGTCAGCGTAAGCGATGGTAGTGCAACTCCTTGTGTTCAAGCAGCCAATCTCTCTACTACCATCTTAGTAAATCCATTGCCCACCGCTACCATTGCAGGCACAACAGAAGTATGTGTAGGTTCAACAGCACCCGTAGTAACATTTACCGGAGCAGCAGGTACTGCGCCTTACACCTTTACTTATACTTTAAATGGGGGGCCGCAGCAAACCATTGTAAGCACAGCCAATACGGCACTTATTACGGTACCTACAACTGCATCTGGTAATTTTGTGTACAATCTTTTAAGTGTATCCGATGCTAGTTCCACTGTTTGTGGGCAACCTCAAACAGGGGTTGTTACTGTAACGGTGTTTCCATTACCTGTAGCCAGCTTTATTATTATTAGTGCTACCTGCGTTACCAGAACTACTTTGTTTCAAGATGCCTCCACACCTGGAGTGGGAGTCATAACGAACCGGGCATGGAATTTTGGAGATCCTGCCAGTGGGGCAGCCAATACTTCTACTTTACAAAATCCTTCACATGTTTACAGCAGCGCCGGCACTTATACAACAACCCTTAGCGTAACCAATGACGAAGGATGTGTGAGCATTTTGTTCTCGAGAACTTTTGTAGTATCAGCATTGCCATCTGCCGGATTTATTTTGCCGGAAGTTTGTTTGCTCGATCCATTCGCTGTTTTCACAGATACCAGCAGCGTGGGAGCACCACAAACCATTACTGGTTGGTCGTGGACTTTTGGTGATCCAGCAAGTGGTCCCCTTAATACCTCTACCAATCAAAATGCACAGCATACTTATTCCGCAGTAGGAAACTACAATGTTCAACTGGTGGCCGCTACGAATGCTGGTTGTACCGATACGCTCACGCAGGTTCTTACCGTAAATGGGGGTAATCCCGCTGCAAATTTTATCGCTCTTGCCCCGCCAAATTTTTGCGCCAACGATTCTGTTGCCATTCAAAATAAATCAACCATCGGTTCTGGAAATATTACCAAAGTGGAAATATACTGGGACAACGTTGGCAATCCGACAGTGTTCGAAACAGATGATATCCCCGTATTTGACCGAATTTACCGTCATCAATATCCTGATTTCCAAACACCCCTTACCCGCACTTTTCAAATAAGGTTCAGGGCATATTCCGGAGGTGTTTGCGTAAACGATCGTTTACAAAATATCACTGTGAATGCTTCTCCAAGGGTACAATTTGCTGCCATCCCAAATAGCTGTTTAAACCTGGTGCCGTTTCAAATAACGCAGGCAACAGAAACGGGCGGCGTTCCCGGAACTGGTGTTTTCAGTGGACCAGGAGTTAATGCCGCAGGTTTATTTGATCCATCTTCGGTGGGCCCCGGAACTTATACCATTCGTTATTTATTTACTTCTACGGCAGGTTGTGTTGATTCTGCTGCTCAACAACTAACCGTTTTAAGAGCGCCCGTCGCTTCTTTCGCCGTTGGCAATCCTAACTGCGAAACACAAACCATAACATTCACTCAAACATCCAGCTCAGCAGACGGGCTTATCAATACCTACACCTGGAATTTTGGAGATGGTACTCTGCCATTTGTTAGCAACACAGGAAATCCGGTTACGCATACTTACGCAGCCTTTGGGACTTACACGGCTTCACTAACGGTTACTACTAACGATGGTTGCAACGGCAGCATCTTTTCTTTGCCCGTGGTAGTGAATCCATTGCCTGTGCCCAACTTTAGTTTCCCGGCCAGCGTTTGTTTACCTGTTGCCAATGTACAGTTTACAGATGTGTCCAGTATTGCAGATGGAACTGAAAACGCATTTACATACAGCTGGAATTTTGGAGATCCTGCCAGTGGTGCAGCCAACACTTCTACTGCTCGCAACCCAACTCATATTTACAACAACGCTGGTCCTTTTAATGTAACCTTGCGGGTAACCAGTGGTGCAGGTTGTGCGAAAGATACCCTCATTGTTTTCAACAATCTTAATCCGCAGCCAGTTGCAGCATTTGATCTGTTGCAACCCAACGGTATTTGTGTAGGTGAAAATGCATCTTTTCGCGACCAAAGTACCGGTGCCAATGGAACGCTGCAGCAATGGAACTGGAACTTTGGTGATGGTAGAGGATTTCAAGCCTTGAACCAAACACCTACTTACTTATATACCAGTCCTGGTGAATACACCGTGCTTTTAAACGTTGTTAATAGTTTAGGCTGTAGCGATACTGCCTCACAATTGTTTACGGTAAATACTTATCCAGTCGTTAACCTGGGCGTTGATAAATTTGTATTGGAAGGAGGAAGCATAATATTGCAGCCCACTGTTACTGCTACTTTACCGCAGTATGTTTGGACACCCGCTACTTACCTCAACAATCCCAGCATTGAAGCGCCTACCAGTACGCCACTAATGGATATCATCTACACGCTAACGGTAACGGGAAGGGGTGGTTGTGCCACCAGCGACGATATTTTTGTGAAAGTATTGCTCGGGCCAAAAATTCCGAATACTTTTTCTCCGAATGGTGATGGTATTAATGAAAGGTGGGTGATAGAATTCCTCGATACCTATCCCAATTGCAGGGTGCAGGTATTTACCAGAACCGGACAAAAAGTATTTGAGTCGAGAGGATACAATACTCCATGGAACGGGACCTTAAATGGCAAACCTTTACCAATAGATACCTATTATTACATCATTGAACCTGAGAATGGCCGCAAACCTATTACGGGATATGTAACCATCATCAAATAAGGAACAGTAGCCATTGAAAAATTTATAAAAAAAAAGCATGACGTTTTTAAATAAAAAGACTATTTATAAAAGCTGGGGAATCCTGGTACTCGGCTGTTTGGGCGTTTTTTCTGCAACCGCACAGGCCAAGCCGTCTTACACACAATATGTGCTGAACAACTATATACTCAATCCTGCTTTGTCGGGTATTGAAAACTATACCGACGTTAAAATCAGCAACCGCAATCAGTGGATCGGTATCAGTGGTGCTCCGGTTTCAACTTATTTCAGTATTCATGCGCCCATCAACAAATCTGATCTTAGAACTTCAGCCACTTCCTATGAAGTACCTGGAGAAAATCCAAGAGGAGAACAGTATTGGGAACAATATACGGCACCTAAGGCCCATCATGGCGTAGGTATGATGGCTTTAAATGATAAGGCTGGCTACATCAATCGATGGTCTGTTGCAGCTTCTTATGCTTATCACCAACCTCTCGGACTGAGAACTACTTTATCTGCAGGTTTTAATGCAGGCGTAACCAGCGTTAACATAGACAGGTCAAAAATAGATTTTGCCAGTTTGGATCCTAATGATCCTGCCATTGGATTTGCCAACGGCGATCTTAGAAGAGTAAAACCAGAATTGGGAGCTGGTTTATGGTTGTATTCCCGCGATTATTTTATAGGGCTTGCAGTGCAGAATGTGGTTCCGGGTAAAGTGAGTTTTGTAGCCAACAACGATTATGCAACTTATTACACGCCCAATTATTTCCTAACAGGCGGTTATCGTTTTCTATTAAATAATGATTTGAATCTTATACCTTCCGTGATGTTGCAATATTGGCAACCGCAATTGTTGGGGGCACACGCCAATGCAAAATTGCAGTACCGCGATTTGTTGTGGGTAGGAGCGAGTTATCGTTACGGCGATCTGGTATCGGGTTATTCAGGAATGGCTGGTGTGAATGTTGGCAATACTTTCAACATCAGTTATGCTTATGAAGTGGCCACCACCAACCGATTGAGGGCCTATACCGGCGACACACACGAAATACAAATAGGATTTATCATTGGTAACAAATACGGCGATACTTGTCCCAGAAATATCTGGTAATCTCCTTTTAAAGCATTCATACAGAAGAGTCACCTTATTGGCGACTTTTTTTTACACTGTGAAGCACGGAGGAAAAAGTATTCATCTTGTTCATCCATCCATAGCTATTGGCTGAAAATCAGACTGCGGTGGTCTCTTTTTATTTCGCAATAAAGGAGTTTTCGGCAAGAAGTTGATTTGCCACGAAGGCACAAAGTTTCATTCCTTCGGAATATTAAAGTAGTGGCTGTTTTAATATTACAAAGGCATCATTTATATTTTTTCGCCTTTTTTCTTAAGCTTAGATGGATGAACTAGACGAATATTTTTTACAATAAGATTTTTACTTTATATCTCTCTATCGCCTGCCGCGGGCTTTTTTTCTTTTCCTTGATGAAAAGAAACAAAAATCAAGGGCTGCAGAAAAAAAAGCTAAAAATCAATCATCGGGTGTAAAATGAAATAAGTTCGATCTTTTGTACAATTCCAAGCTATGTGCGACTTACCAACAAAGAATATCTCCAAGCTTCAGTAACTCTAATTTCATTTTTACATCCCTCTTCCTGATTTTCTTAACGCAATTTTTTCTGAGGCCCGGCTTTCAGCTTCGTAGTGTGTTTGTCTCCAATTAGTGTGATTAAATTCGAGTTTCTCTTTTATACTGAAGGAAAAAAACTTTGTGCCTTCGGAAGATTAAAGCAGATGCTGTTTTCGTTCAGCATCAAGGAACAGATTTTCAGTTTACGGTAGTGCGAAAGCTCCATCAGGGTACCGCCGGCAAACGGGGTGTTATCGTTTGGCGGGCTCCTTTTTTGTTTCTTTTTTGGAGAAGCAAAAAAGAAAAGAAGCCCGCGGCAGGCGTTGGGAAGATGCGAAGCAAAAAGCTTTTATGGTAAAATCAATCTCATTCATCCATCCATAGGGTTGGTTGAAAGACAGGTGTCAAACCAGCACTTTTTATTTTGCAACAGAAGCGGATGCAGGAGACGGGAACATATGAAGCAAAAAAACTTGTCGAGGAAAAAGTATTCATCTTGTTAAGCCATCCATAAAATTGGTCAAAGTCCAGATGAAGACTACCATCTGATTTTGCTTACTGAACGGTAGGTATGATTACAATCACAGAGTCTTTTTTGGTAGGAACCCCTTTGCGTCGAAGACTATCAGTAATAGGTTTCTGCTCGTCTTTCACCATCCACAAAGGTTCCAAATACCACTCTCCATTGATCAATATTACCCTGTAGGCGGTGGTTATTTTTTTACCAGTGTTGGTTTCTTCATTGATAATGATTTGCTTTTCTTCGTCTGTGTTGGTTTCTATATTTGTTACCGCAATGGCGCTGATACGATTTTCATTATCGGCATTACTTCCCAATATTTCCGCATCGTTGTAAGGTTTGATGATGCCTTTGGTTTTTTGAAGGGATAATGATAGAGTAGATGTTGATTTATTTTTAGGTGCTACGATCGATTTGGTTTCCACCACTTTCGAACTTGCCAGGGTAAGAGTAGAATAAGTTGGAACAGCTTCTGGTAGAAATATTTTTGGGTTCTTACTTTTAATAGAAAACACTGAAGTTGATAAAGGTTTTTCAGTCGAAGTTTGTATAGAACCGACCCTGACTATCATTAAGCAAATAAATGCAATGAACAGCATCGCCACGATGCTGCGCTTTTGACCATTGTTACGAAATTCAAGATTTTCTTGTCTAGTAAAAAATTGAATACGTTGCAACAATTGTGTTTTGTTTTGAAAAGCAGCCAACTGAAGGTTCAGCTTTTCTTGTTTGTATTGTGCTGTTTTCAATAAAGATTCTGCATATAAAATATTGGAATACGAGAATCGAAGTACCTGAACATCACAATTTTTCTCTCTTTCCATCCTTATCTTCTGCGCCAATTGGAGAACAAAAGGGTTGAAAAAATAAACAGATTCTGCGCCTATTAATAACCAATTGAGCAGGTAATCATGGGCTTTGATGTGCGTGAGTTCATGAAGGATCAATGCTTCTGCTTCTTGCGTACTTAGTTGGTTGATTAAAGCAACAGGAAGTAAAATGACTGGTTTCCAGAAACCGAATGTAAGCGGTGTTTGAACGCGGTTGCTCAACCATATTTCCACGGTTTTAAAAATACCAAACTGAAACGCTTTTTCTTTTGTAAACAACCTTAATTCAACTGATGGTTTTTGAAGTTGGGCATTGTAAAACGAGTATAACCGATGACGTTGCCACAAGGCTATACTCACTTTATAGGCGACCACTAAAAGATATGCACTTATCAGCCAACCGCTATTTTTTTGCATCCAATCGTTGATCGCAAAACCTCCTACCATCGATTTGACTTCATCCACATAAAAAGGAGCGAGGTTGAAATGAACAATAAAAAAAGTCAGGATAGACAGTACTATTTGCCATACCAACAGCGCGTACAATAAATTTCTTTTGAACAAAGGGGAGTGAGCAGTTGATAATTGATGGAAGCCAACATACAGTGCTGCCAACAGTGCAGATTGCCATATACTGTTCAAAAGGGTTAAAATGAAACTGTAGATTACAGATTCCATGTAGTGTGGTTTTTATTTTGCTTTTAGTTGGTTGATGAGTTGCTGAATTTTATCCAGTTCATCGGTACTTGGTTTATTATTACCCAATGCCTGCATCACCAATTCTGCACTAGAACCAGCAAAAAGGCTGTTGATCATTTTGTGTACAAATTGCTGTTGGGTAGCTTCTTTGGTAACTGCCGGCTGATAAATATGCGTCTTGCTGCTACTGTCTCTGCTTACCAATCCTTTTTCAAACATGATCTGCATCAGCTTGAGGGTAGTGGTATAGCCTGCATCTTTTGATTTACAAATTTCTTCGTGCACGTTTCTAACGGTGGCCGTTTCCATCTCCCACAAAACACCTAAAATCTCCAATTCGCCTTCAGTAGGTCTGATCGTTTTTGTTTTTTCCATAACTATTATTTTAATTCAAATAAGAGCTGATTTGTTTTCCGAAACATTTCGTACTGCAATATAGGAATCATTTCGTAAAACAATGACCCATTCATCCTTTTTTTAACATTTGCAAAAAAATCCCGGCAGAATTTTCTGCCGGGAAGAATAGGTAAAAGAAACTTTTTTATTTGGTAGGGTAAAGGCTTGTATGGGGTGCATTTACCGGTGTCATTTCCTGCAAAGTTTTGATTTTTGCATCTCTTTTTGTTTGAATCTTATCTGAGTGAATTTTTGCCAATGTAGGCGCAATCACCAAAGAGATGATACTCATTAACTTGATCAAAATGTTCATAGATGGACCAGATGTGTCTTTAAAAGGATCACCTACAGTGTCACCGGTTACAGAAGCCTTGTGTGGTTCTGATTTTTTATAGAACATTTCACCATTAATTTCCACGCCTTTTTCGAATGATTTTTTAGCGTTGTCCCATGCACCACCTGCGTTGTTCTGAAACATACCCATCAATACACCACTCACCGTAGCACCGGCAAGGAAACCACCGAGTACTTCGGGTCCAAAAACAAATCCAACGATCAATGGAGAGATAAGGGCGATGGCGCCGGGCATCATCATTTTTTTGAGAGAAGCCTGTGTAGAGATGGCCACACATTTATCGTATTCTGGTTTACCGGTACCTTCCATAATTCCTGGAATGGTACGGAACTGGCGGCGAACTTCTTCTACCATTGCCATGGCGGCTTCACCTACAGCGCGAATGGCCAGGGCAGAGAAGATAAAAGGAATCATACCTCCTACAAATAAACCAGCCAATACGTCGGCGTTGTAAATATCAATTCCATCAATTTTAGCAATACCTACAAAAGCCGCAAAAAGCGCCAGTGCGGTTAGGGCTGCAGATGCAATTGCAAAACCTTTCCCAGAAGCGGCGGTAGTATTACCTACAGCATCCAGTATATCTGTCTTTTCACGAACATCAGCAGGTAATTCGCTCATTTCTGCAATACCACCTGCATTATCCGCAATGGGTCCAAATGCATCAATGGCCAATTGCATAGCAGTGGTTGCCATCATACCGGCTGCAGCAATGGCTACACCGTATAAACCTGCGCAAGCATAAGAACCATAAATACCAGCAGCCAACACAAGAATCGGCAACAAAGTACTTTCCATTCCAACGGCCAAACCACCTATGATGTTGGTAGCATGTCCTGTAGCACTTTGACGGATGATGCTCATTACAGGGCGTTTTCCCATGGCGGTATAATATTCAGTGATGATGCTCATCAGGGCTCCAACAGCCAAACCAACTATGATGGCACCAAACACACCCATTTTAGTAAATTCAAAACCGCGGAGTACCATGGTTTCTGGTAATAAAAAATCTACCAGGAAATAACACGCTACTGCTGTTATGATCATTGAACCCCAGTTACCCATGTTCAAAGCATTCTGTACTTTTTGTGTGCTCAAACCAGCGGTGTCGCTGATGCGCACCATCAAAGTACCAATGATGGAGAAGATGATACCCATGGCTGCAATCAGCATGGGCAATAAAATAGGACTCATGCCACCAAATGCGTCGGTCATGGCATTGGTTTCTCTACCCAATACCATAGTAGCCAATACCGTAGCCACGTAAGAACCGAACAAATCGGCACCCATGCCTGCAACGTCGCCTACATTGTCGCCTACGTTATCTGCGATGGTGGCAGGGTTACGAGGATCATCTTCAGGAATACCTGCTTCAACTTTACCTACAAGGTCTGCACCTACGTCTGCTGCTTTGGTATAAATACCGCCGCCAACTCGAGCAAACAAAGCAATAGACTCAGCTCCCAAAGAGAAGCCCGTTAATATTTCTATGGTGCGCTCCATTTCGACACTATCAACGGGAGCGCCATTTGCAAAAATTTGTTTTAAGATAATGAACAGTGCGCCCAAGCCTAAAACGGCTAGTCCCGCAACACCCATTCCCATTACGCTACCACCTGTAAACGAAACTTTAAGGGCTTTGCTTAAACTGGTTCTGGCTGCTTCTGCAGTTCGAACGTTGGCCTTGGTAGCCACTTTCATTCCGATAAAGCCAGCCAGTGCACTAAACACGGCACCGATCACAAAAGCAACGGCGATACTCCAATGACTGTTTTCATTGCTATAACCCATCACGCCTAATAAAAGAGCACCTACCACAACGAAGTAGGTGAGTACTTTGTATTCTGCTTTAAGGAAGGCCATGGCACCTTCTGCAATATAGTTGCTGATCTCAATCATTCTGGGTGTACCTGCATCTTGCTTCGATACCCAGATGAACTTCACCAGCGTGTATAACAGGCCTACAATGCCCATCGCCGGAACTACATAAATCAAATTTTCCATAATATAGTTGTTCTAATTTTTGGTGGGCAAAAATAGGGGAAAAATGCTAAGTATGAAAGAATAGTGACAATAGATAATGGATAAATATCTCCCCGTTTTCGACACGTTTTGCCGAGTTTACCAATTAATTGAAGATAAGGACCAGTTGGAAACGGTTTTATTGGTCAGAAATAATGTCATTAGCACCGAATTTGAAGCTATATCCGGTATCCCATTTTTTCTAACACAGGGTCAATAAAAACTTATTTTTGTTGAGCCGAAAATGCCCATCCTTTTTTAATGGTTTTTTTTGAGAAGGGTTCTGCTTTCCACCTAAACAACCAAAAGGGGAATAAGGTAAATAAAGAAACAACTGGCACCAAAAAACAACGAACCTAAAATATATGTTGCTTAAAGGCCTCCAACTGTTAATAATATCAAAACCAAAAGGGTAGATATCCAACATCTTCTTATTTTTTTATTATTATTTTGTATGGCATCCAGATCCCTGATGGCTACTGTATTTATTTTTTTTTATTAGTATTTATTATAATTGAATCTTGTTGCATGACTACTATTTTTACTTTAATTTTTTTTAGTCCGTAAATAGTGTAATGTACTGTCCTGTGCCATAGTATTTTTTTTGGTGCCTTTTATTGGCGTTAAGTATAAATTGTTAGCAGGAGGTTGGTCAACATAGGAAGAAGCTTCTGAATCGGCAGTGAAAAAAAGGAATAAATTTATGAAAAGTAGTGGTAGTATAATTTGTTTTAAACGCATTACGTAGTTTTATAGTTCTTTTTCAAATTTCTTTTTATAAGTAGTATAAAATTTTACAATTACGCCCACCTAATCTTTCTATTACGTTTATATGTAAATGAATTTGCAATCAATTTTCTCTGTACTCCGCACCTGGCTGCAATAGATTTATCGCAACATCTTTACTGAGATTGAAGATAAAGTAGCAAATGTTACCTAGGCGATTTCAACAGAAAAAGATTTAGATTCGAAACATTAATTTTAATAGCACAGCACAATAGGTATTGAATAAAATAATATTTTCGCTGTAGTTCTTCATCTTTCAAATTTTTTTTTTATGATTCCAATAGGTGATAATAATTCTGACAGGATACGAACACCCTATGTAAATTATATATTACTAGCGCTCAATTTGCTTGTTTTTGTGTACTACCAACAAATGGGGGCTGACCAATCTTTTACTTTAAGTTTCAGTGCCATTCCACACGAAATTGTTACTGGTAAAGACGTATTATTTAATGAAACGATGGGGGCTACGCCGATACCTGTGCAGCTCACCATTTTTACCGCTATGTTTATGCATGGAGGCATAGCACATTTGGCTGGTAATATGTTGTATCTATGGGTGTTTGGAGATAATCTTGAAAATAGAATGGGGCATCTGAAATACCTGCTTTTTTATTTACTTACTGGAATCATTGCCACTTTCTGTCATGTGGCATTGTGTTTTATTCTTCAAAAAGACCTGTTAACACCAAGTTTGGGTGCGTCTGGCGCCATATCTGGGGTATTGGGAGGTTACTTAGTATTATTTCCCAAAAACCAAGTGAGGGTATTTTTGATTGCATTGGTGATAAAGGTACCTGCATTTATTACGTTGGGGCTGTGGATCGGGTTGCAGCTTTGGAGTGGCTGGGGTAGTTTGGGTCAAAACGGAGAGGGAGGAGGAGTGGCTTATGCTGCACATATCGGAGGATTTTTAGCCGGGATGCTACTGGTTCGTTTATTTGCTTCGGCCCCGGGTTCTAATTCGGGCAAACAAAATAATAAATACGCCAGGTATGTCAATTACAAACGATGAGGAGCCATTCATTAATTCTTTGGCAGCAATAGAAAACGGGGCTATCCTGCAGGAAGACCCACCCATTCCGAAGCAACGCAGTTTTACCTTATACCTGATGTTGAGTTTGGGCTTGCTTTTGTTTGCGCTGGCCGTTTATTTATATTTTTATCCAGCCTTGGATGCACCGCATACCTATTTCGATGGAGAAAGCTTTGTTTCAGGGACACTCCACTGGCAAACGCTGTGTTATGTGGGAGCGGTAGTTTCTGCATTTCCTGTATATCATTTGATCAAAGGAAGCCATAAAATTAAAAAGCGGTGGCCGTTATAACTCATTAATAATTTGACGTCATTGTTTTGCCCGATTATCGAAGTCTAAAGGGCAGTGACCTCTTTTTATTTCGGAACAGAGAAGTATGGCAGGCAATAAGAAGATTCGAAGTAAACAAAATATCAATAAAAAGAAAAGAAGCCCGCGGCAGGCGATAGAAAAGTGCGAAGCAAAAAGCTTTTACGGTAACATCAATCTCGTTCATCCAACCATAGGGGTCGGTTGAAAGCAAGGTGGTGGTGACCTCTTATCATTTCGCAATAGATACCTTCAGCAGATGGGAGGCACCCACAGAGTATTTCTGTCATGCAAACAACAAAGCGATTCATTGAAACCAATAATTTTGACCAGAAATAGAATTGAGTTTATTGTATCGCTTCGGGATAGAGAAAGATAGCCCGCTATAACTCATAAATAATTTTAATGGCGTTGTTCTGCCCGAGGTTGGTGTTGATATTGTATGCCCTTCTTTTTTTACCATCTATGATCTCTAAAATAGAAGTATTGGGAGCGATGCTACCTAGGTTGTCTGCAATGAAGATGATCTTATTTTCACCAGGGTAAAGTTTCACTTTGATAAATTGTGGTTTCTTTTTTACCGCAAGGCCCGGCATAAATATTTCATCATTGATCTGCAAAGAAATGCTATCACCATCTTCTACCGCATCGTCCCAGATAGCTAAGGTTACTTCTTGTGAACCGACCCTCATACTATCGATGATTTTGGTGGTTCTTTGTTGAATTTTTTGTATGATGGTTTTTCGGGCGACAATATCAACCGGCTCTTTTTGCTGTTGATTGCGCAAAAGAAAAATTTTCGCTACAATAAAAGTGGCAGACATATTTTCTTTAATAGTGTAATCCAATGTGAATTGTTGGTTGCCAAAGCGAAGGTTCAACCTGGCAGTATTGGGTGGCACTTTCCCATAATTGTCAGCAAAAAAACAAAGGATGTTCATTCCGGTATCCAACTTAATATCTAATGCATCAATGTTTTTACGGATGTCTGTTTTTTCAATGATCATTTTTTTATTTAGGGATACAGATACCGTATCGTCATCGCTTCTGTTATTGTCGGTAAAACTAATGGAACCTTCAGCAGTATTTACATAAAAACTATCAGTGAGTCCAAAGTAAGTTGGGGCTTCATAACTATACAACATCTTATTGGCTGCGGCACTGCGCCAGGGAAGTGCGTCTTTTTTTTGAAATTCCAGGGCATCGTTTCGTAAAAATTCAGATATCCTGAGCACGGTCATTTTATTGGTCTCTTCATATTTAGATAAAGCCGGAACAGCAAAACCATATCTGCTGGCTTTGATTCTGTTTACGGTAAGTGTGTTACCTCCGCTGATATCAAGCGTTCCATTGAGTGGAATGGTGTATGCGCCCAATCCGAAGGGCTCTTCTTTTACCGGAAATTTTTGTCGGCCGATAGCCAGTTGCCGGTTGTTTTTTTTCACCAGCAAAACCTGATAAACGCCTATAAACTGTGCGTACGATATGGTGAGCAGGGCAGGGTATAAGGTAGCTTCTTCGGGTGATGATATTTGTAAAGTGAGTTGATAAGTAGCAATCTTCTCTGCATCCAATTTTTCAAAATTCCAGGTACCAACAAAAGGATCTGTTTGGGCATAACCCGTTACCAAAACACAAACGGCGAAAACAGAAAGAAGATAATACTTCATGCAACAACTGGATGGATGTAAAAATGCGATACGTTTATTTGAATTAAAAATAGATAAAATAAATGAGCACAAACATTTGTGTTTTATTCAAAGAGCTCAAATTTATTTTTTGGTCTTCTTTTATCCAGCCAGATAAAACCCTTTAATTTTTCTTCACCCGGAGGTATTTGTCGCAATGGATACAACGTTCCATTTACATCATTCACAAACAACACTTTGTTGAGTTCCTTGTTAATAAAAAAGATGTCGATCACATCACCGCTACTTCGGTTCATTCCTACATAGGCACTGTCTTCATCTTGCGGATAATAAATACTTTCGGCAGGAGATCCTTTTACTCGAATATAATCTATATTTCCTTCTACAAAATAGCCGGTAATAGTTCTTCCGCCCATTTGGTCGTAGAGTTGCGGATTACTTTGATTTACAACCATTCCGTTGTTGAACACCAATAATTTTTCTGCTTGTTGGTTTTTGGTAAACAGATAAATGGTATCGCCGTTTACCTGGGTGTTGCCATTCCAGAAAACAGGTTCTCTATACATTCTGAACACAGAGTCTTCTGTTGAATAATACAAACTATCGCAAACCGCCTGCAACGAATCATTGAATATTTTTACATGGTGAAAAGCTAAAAAATACCGAATACTATCGGTCGGTTTGATAATACTACTATCGGTGGCTTTGTAAAGTGAATCTGATTTAAATGAAACCGTGTCTGCCACAGGATCCATGTTTACCGCCAATACTTTGTTTAATGTATCTGTTCGGCTGATGGTAACGTTTTGGGTGGTATCGTATTTTCTAAGGCCCGAAAATAATGTATCCGCAGCCACATACGTACTATCGTTTCCGCGGTACAATATCATTACTGGTTTTCTGGTTGCCAAAAAAGTGCCTTTATTTTTATCGAGCAAAATTTGTCCACCCAGCACGGTCACATTGTTCACACTGTCTACCAGTTTACCATTTTCTTCTACCTGTAGCAAACCACTTTTTTCATCAAAAGCAATTTTACCGCCCACGATAGATCGTGTGCTATCGCTGTAAGCCGTACGAGCATAAAAAATGGCTTCGCCGGTTTCCAGATTGTAAGTGCCAGAAGTGGTTCTGATAGTGCCACTGTCTTTTGTTTTGATAGTGGTAGGAGAGATGAAAGTAGCCGTTTTATAAAAGGTGTTGTATAATAAACTATCTGCTTTTATATCGTATTGAGGATCGGTGAGGTGCACGTATTTTTTAAAATAAACGTCTTTTGTATTGGAATAATACACCGCATCGGTACTGGTTAAAACCGTTTTTCCATTCACCACTCTTCCGCCTCCTTTATAGCTCGCAATACCGGTAGCCAGATTATATTCCAGGTCTTCGGTCAGCAAAGTACCTTTACCATCGGTCAGTTTCACATTTTTTTTCAGGTAAGCAATTCTTTCTTTACCCAAATATTTTAAATAGGAAGCATAAGTATTCACACTGTCTGCATCATTGATGTGCACATTCCCAAACACTTCTGCAATGCCGGTACTTGGGTTCAGTACAATGCTATCTCCTTTCAAAATGGTGTTGCCTTGTTTCACGGCTGCGTTGCCAGCCAGTGTTTGCAATTCAGTACCGTTGGGTAGAGTAAACATCCGCAAACTTCTGGCAAAGATGATCGTAATAGGTGTAGTGCTATCCGAGGTTGGCTGGTTAACGGGGAGGGGTAAAGGCTGTTGTGCTGTAGCACTTGATAAAAAAAACAATCCTGTAGTAAACAGGATCGTTTTAAAATAATATAAAAAATAACGTTGTTTCATGATGGATTGCTGCAGTAATAAGCTTTGATCTGCAATCGGCCTAGTTTACTTTTTGAATAAGATAAGGCGAGTCTAATGTATCGGGTAATGGGGTAGAAAGCGGGCTCCCTTTTATTTTTTTTCCAAACACAGAAATGTTTACATATCTCTTTGGGTTGATGCGTACATCGTCTAGTAATAAGTTGAGTTTGTTGCCGGTGGAGGCAAGGTTGTTGTACAGCGACGGATCATTTAATATTTTCCCCATGGTGCCATCGGTACTGTTTAATTTGGCAACTGTTTTTTGAAAATCAGCCAGGGTTGCATTGAGCGTATTCACGGCTTTTTCAAATTCAAGTTCAGAAATTTTGGTGGTGGTTTTATCCAGGCTACTCATCACGTTGCTGATTTTTTCGTTGTTGTTGGCCATGTTTCCTGTGATAGATTCAACGTTGTTCAATGTTTTGGCCAACGCTCCTGTTTGTGTATTCAGCAATACGTTGAGATATGCGGTAGATTGAATCATAGATGTGGTGATGAGATTCATATTTTTTAAGGCAGAGCTGATGTTGCCTTTAGCGTTCGGATCTAAAACGGTATTAAAGTTCACCAATAAAGTGTCCAGTGAAACCATCGTCCTTTTTAATTGGGTAATCACGGGATCTACTTTTTCCATCAAATTGCCCAGTAGACCTCCTGTGGCAGAGGTGTTGATGGTATCCTTATTTTTGAGGTGATCTGTCGCATCTCCCAAAACGATTTCTATACTTGGAGTAGAAATTGGGTTGGTTTTTACAACGGCCACAGAGTTTTTTGCAATGTAAACGTCTTTTGTGATGTTGATTTCAACCATGATATTACGCATGTTCTTGTCGGTACGGATGTCGTACACGGTACCTACCTGCAATCCATTGATTAAAACCGGATTTGATTTTTGCAGCCCTTGGATATTATTGTAACTGGCGTAGAGGGTTGTGCTGCTGGTGAGTAATTTTTTCCCCTTTAAAAAATTAAATCCGAGAATGAGTAGCGCCACAGACACCACAGCAATGGCCCCAACCTTGGTTTCGTTTGATATTTTCACTAGTAGTTGTTTTGTTTAATTTAACGGGTTAATATGATTCAACGAATATCCATTCTTTCAAACATAAATAAACCAAATCTATGCCTGAAATGAATTTATCAGGGATTATTGTTATTGGCGGTTGCTTTAGCGGCGTTCTCCAATTGTAATTTGTAACGTTTTACGGCCTGGGTAATGGCTTCCGCTAATTCTTGCTGACCAGCTTCGCTGTTGATATAACGCTCGTCTTCCGGATTATTAATAAATCCCGTTTCAATCAGTATTGCGGGCATGTTGGTAGCTTGCAAAACTGCGATTCCAATCTGGCGTTGGTTTACACCCAGGGAGGCCCGGCCTGTTTTACCCACTTCATCGTTCACCAATGTAGCCAGCAAGTCACTTTTTTCCTGGTATCTTTTGGCATAAATGTCTGCTATAATTTTATTGCCAGGCGTGCTAAAATCGATTGGAGCGTAGGTGGAATCTCCCTCATTGGTCTCAATTTCAAATTCACCCACTTCCTTCATGATGGCTTTGAGCTTATCACTTGTTTTATGCGCCGCAAATATATATACGCTGGTGCCGCTTGCTTTGAGCGGTTGTTTGAAGTACTCATATACTGGCTCTTGAACGGTATAGGGGGTTGATTTCTTTACTTTTTTGGAGCCTTTTTTTACGTAGGTAACTTTGTATTTGGTTACGGTACGTGTACCAATTTGGCGGCGTCCGGTTTTCAGCGGACCGCTGTCTGCATGAATACATAGAAAAAGGTCGCCTTTGTATTCGTTGGCCAACCTGGCTTTTTCATTCGGGTTTTGATACACATCTGTGGTTCTCGTGGGAATCACATTCAGTTCGGGCATTTGTTTTTTTAATTCTGCTACCACTTTCAAGGAGATGGCGAGTGTAACATCTTTTTCTTTGGAACGCAGCGAATTTTCGTACTGTCCTACAGCGCCAGCGTCGTGCCCGCCATGCCCTGCATCTACTATCACGGTTCTCAGTCCTTTACTGTTTTGTGCATAACAAATCACTTGTAGCGTTAAAATCAAAGAGAGGATACCGACTATTTTTTTTGCTTGCTGGCTTATCATTGGTTTCCTGGTTATATAGGTTTTGTTATAATTGTTTTTATCCAACAATAGTTTTATTTTAATGGCTATTTTTGCGCATCATATTATATGAACCACACTAACAAAGGTAAGGCAAATTTTTTTTCAGGAACGATCTGCGCCACTATGATGCTGTTATTAACGTTTTGTAATAACAGCATAGGGTTCAATCCAGGCAAATTTCACATTCGATTAACGACTGTAGATACCACGCCTGTTCAAATAATAATTCCTGCTTCAAATTCAACAGATCCGATCCTCAAAGCTTTGCCAAAAGCAACTTCAATTCCTAAAGTTTTGGATACCGTTCCTGCAGGGAGTAAAGATTCTGTCACTGTAAACACAATAGATACTTTTAATTTTAAAATTGCAAAAGGCGCATTGGACACACCTGTTGTATACCATGCGGACGATTCGATGGTGATGAGTGTTCCGGAAAAAACCATCAAACTATATGGGAAAAAATCGACGGTGGCTTACACCGATGTGAACCTCGAAGCACCCACCATCGAATACAATCAAACCACAAACCTGGTTACCGCTCATCTTACCAAAGACAGTCTGGGGAAAGTAATTGCCTATCCAAACTTTAAGCAGGCAGAATTTGAATCGCAGAGTGATACGATCAAGTTCGATATGAAAACCCAGCGAGGCATTACCAAGGGAACTTATACTAAACAGGGAGAGATATTTGTGTATGGTAAGACCATCAAAAAAGAGAGCGCCGACGTTTTTTATGCACTTGACGGACGTTTTACTACCTGTAACCTTGATACCCCCCACTTTGCATTTGTGAGTCACAAAATAAAATTCATCAATAAAAAAATGGCGTTCACAGGTCCGGTTCATCCCGAGTTTGAAGGCGTGCCTGTTCCCATCGTGTTGCCATTTGGAATTTATCCACTGTCGCAGGGTAATCGTAAAACCGGCTTGCTCGCCCCCAGCTTTTCTGCTAACGATCAAATGGGAATTGCATTGGAAGGATTGGGTTATTACAAAGTGCTCAGCGATAATTGGGACATTACCACCCGCGCTACGCTGTATTCTTATGGAGGTTGGACGGTCAATTTTAGCCCACGTTATATGAAACGATATCGCTACCAAGGAAGTTTGCTACTTGACTTACAGCGGTTTAAAACCAATTTCAAAGGAGATCCTGATTTTCAATCTAACCAGGCTTACAACGTTCGGTGGACGCATAGCGCAGATGGTAAAGCCCGCCCTGGGGTTACCTTTAGTGCCAATGTAAATGCGGGTAGCAGTAAGTTCAATGAGCAGGTGCCGAATAGTCCAGCCAGAAATTTTCAAAACCAGCTTACTTCTTCCATCACTTATGCCAAAGTGTGGAAAGACAAACCTTACAACCTTTCGGTGAGTGCCAACCACAACCAGAATACGGTGCAAAGATTGATCAATCTCAACTTACCCGATATTGCATTTAACGTAAACACGCTGTATCCTTTTAGAAAAAAAGAACCGGTGGGAGAGAGTAAGTGGTACGAAAATTTGGGAGTGGCGCTGAACACAAACGCAAGAAGTGTTACTTCTTTTTATGATACGGCAGGTAATATAGGTAGCCAGATTGTAGATCGATTGCAATGGGGTGCACGGCATACTGTACCTATCACATTGAGTTTGCCACAAGTAGGCCCCTTCCAAATTGCACCGAGCATTAGTTACCAGGAAACCTGGTACCAGCAACAATTGTTGCAAACATGGAATGCTTCCACCCTTAGTGTTGATACCAACATCAATAACGGATTTTACCGTGCTTACGATATGTCATTTGCTATTAGTGCCAGCACCAGGGTATTTGGATTGTACACATTCGATAGAGGCAAAGTGCAAGCCATCCGTCATGAGATCCGTCCCTTTGTGTCAGTAAGTTACAAACCTGATATCAATGGTAAAGATTGGTATGATCTACAAATAGATACGAATGGCAACAAAATTTCCCGATCTATTTATGAGGGTAGTATTTATGGCACTTATTCTCCCGGTGAATTTGGAGGGATAGGTTTTGGGATCGACAATAACCTATCAATGAAAGTGCGGGATAAAAAAGATACCAGTGCAGACGCAATGAAAAAAGTGAATATTTTGGATGGTTTTGGGATAACTGGTAGTTATAATTTTCTAAGTGATTCCTTTAAGCTGGATGTGTTGAATGTATCAGCCAGGAGTAGTTTGTTCGAAAAAATAAACATTACTGCGGGGGCTATTTTTGATCCTTATCAAACAGATGCTTCTGGCAGAAGAATTGACCAACTTATTTGGAAGCAGAAAAAGTTTACGCTTGGAACACTTACCAATGCAAATGTGTCCTTGCAAACATCTTTTAGGGGAGGCGATAAGAAAAAAGCGGACGAAACTACTACCAACGGGCAGCAACAAAATAACTTCAACAACGTAGATCCCGTTACAGGAATGCCATTAGATGAATACCAACGGGAGCTATCTTATATGAACAATAATCCGGGTGAGTTTGTAGATTTTTCTGTGCCCTGGGATGTAAGTCTGAATTACTCTTTGCGTTACAATAGAACTCAATTTCCGGGACAGCAGGTACAAAAAACGGTCAGTCAGGATGTGAACTGGAATGGCTCTATCAATCTATCTCCAAAATGGAAAATCGGCGTGACTGGCTTTTACAATATCACTGAAAACGAGTTAGGAACCATTAGCATGTTTTTATCGAGAGAAATGCATTGCTGGCAGTTGGCCATAAACGTTTCGCCCGTGGGGAGATTCAAATTTTTCAATATTTCGCTCAGTCCTAAATCAGGTATGCTAAGAGATTTGAGAGTAAATCGTACAAGGTCGTTTGTTGATTTGTAAAAACGCTGCTGTGTGTTGAGGGTTTGATATTTTATTTTAAAAATGGGTAATTAAAAAGAATAAACTTAATCTAGTTCATCAGCTGACTGTAAGATTATTTACGGCTGTTTTTTAATCCTCTAAGATATTTGCTTGTATAATAAATAGATCAAAATAAAAAAATAGTCGCCCCGTTCCAAGGAAAAAACAGGCGGAATTGGTCTGTTTTTTTTGTAAAAAAATAAACAGGCTTATTACCCGTCCTAAGATACTGGTGATCAACAAAAATAAGAAGTCCGTCTTAGGTTAAATATTGTGTTTCGTACAATCGGCTTCTTTATGTTCTTTTAAGTCATCAAAAAAGGGTGAAAGAAATCAGTTTTTTACGTATACATCCCACATTTGCTGAAATACTTTTTCTTTTAATTCTTTGTAAGGGATGTTGGCAGATGACACGGGTGCTAAAAATTGCATTCTTAGTTTTTTCGGCACTAGGAAAAAGTTTTTTTGAATGGGCATGGCTTCTCTGGTGCCTTTGATCACACAAGGAATTACTTCTTTGCCAGTTTCAGTGGCTAACTTAAAAGCGCCGTCATAGAAGGTTTTAAGGGGTTCATTTGTTCTATTTCGGGCACCCTCCGGATAGATGCACATGTGCATGCCATTCGCCAAGGCTTTTTTCATTAAGTCAAAACTTTTTATTTTACTTTTCTCATCTTTTCTGTCAACCAGCACAGAACCTCTTTTATAGAAATAACCAAAAATGGGCACTTTGGCAAATGAGGCTTTTGCAATGGTTTTATTGGGTCCGGGTATGAATGGGGCAGAAAGGGGAACGTCTAACAGTGCGTTGTGATTAAACACTACAATGTAGTTTTCTCCTTTTTTAAAATTTTCTTTGCCAGTCACTTTTACAGGGCAGCCAATGAGCATTAGCCAAAACTCCATCCAAATACGGGATACTTTGATGAAGTAATCCTGTCCTTTTTTTTCATCTTTAAAAAGATACGATAACATCGAAGGAATAAAAATGATCAGGAAAGTACTGATGAAACTAAGGATACCCCAAAATGCCCAAATTCTACCAAAAATATTTTTCATGTATGCGTTGCTGTTAGTTGTTGTTATGATAATTTCCAATCAATCGGAGACAAATGATCTTTCATCAAAAGGTCGTTTGTTTTAGAAAAATGTTTACAACCAAAAAAACCTTTGTCGGCCGAAAAAGGGGAGGGGTGTGCTGCTTTTAGCACATGGTGTTTGCCTTCATCTATCAATGCCTGCTTTTCTTGCGCAAATTTACCCCATAGCAGGAAAACCACGTTTTCTTTTTCGTCAGAAATTTTTTGGATGGTAGCATCGGTAAAATCTGCCCAACCGTATTTGGCATGACTAAATGGCTCTCCGGCTCTAACGGAAAGGGCGGCATTCAGCAGCAGTACCCCTTGTTGTGCCCATGGCAGTAAATTGCCACTGGTAGGGGTGTCTATTCCAATATCTGATTTTAATTCTTTGAAAATATTTACCAGTGATGGCGGTGGTTTGATGCCATCTTGTACCGAAAAGCTCAGTCCATGCGCTTGTCCGTGGCCATGATAAGGATCTTGCCCTATGACCACTACTTTTACCTTTTCGAAGGGGGTGTGGTTGTAGGCATTAAACATCAAGTTGCCTGGCGGATAGATGGTTTTTCCGCTTGCTTTTTCAGAACGCAAAAAGGTGACGATCTGCTGGAAGTAAGGTTTGGTAAATTCGTGCCTTAATACCGCTTTCCACGAAGGATCTATTTGAACTTCCATGATAAAATTTTAATGAAAGTACGACGGAATGATTTGGAGAAGGGAAATTGGCGGTATTTAAGGAACGGCGGATAGTACACTTTGAAGAAAATGTTGGTTGCTATTGTTGAATAAAAAATGTGCACCATTAAAATGTTTGTCCTTTTGTGATCTGAATTGGACTCCAACCAATGACCCTCCCCACCTGTGGTCGGGAGGGTCCACACGGCTGAGCGAATCAGTAGTTTAATATATTTCCGCCTTATAATTTCTGTGAAAAAAACTAGTCAAACAAAAAAGCCCCTGAAATACCAGGGGCTTTGTGATCCGGATTGGATTCGAACCAATGACCCTCAGCTTAGAAGGCTGATGCTCTATCCAGCTGAGCTACCGAACCTTAAAATAACCTTCAACGGTTATTTTGGGTGGCAAATATAGGGATTCTCAGTGTCTTTTTAAAAGCAATTTAAAAATGAACGAAATTTCTCTTAAACTTCCATATACTAAATTTTCACAAGAAACAAGAAAAAATAAAACTATATATTTGTTAAGGAATTGCTTGATTTATATATGATTAGGCATTACATTTGTCAAAACCCGATTTATTCTTCTAATCACGAGGAAAATCTTAAAAATTAAAAAAGCGTTTATGAAACAAAAACTTACAATGGTATTAGCGTCGGCCCTACTGGCCACTGGTGCAGTGGCCCAGGTAAACAGTGGTTCGCCCGACAAAAAGCCTACATTATTTGGTATTCACCTCAATGCAGTAGATTTTGTTACCCCTGAAACATTTAAAAATAATAATACCGAAAGGAAATTCGCCGGGCTAAGAGATATGGATTTTGGATTGACGCTTTCTTATTGGAGAGGGTTGACCAGCAAAATTGATTTCGCGGCAAAATTCAATGCCATTCTACGCAATTATGCAGGAGCAAGATTTGAAACTACTACCCAAACGGAAGCCGGTTTAGAACTAGAGCCTACTTTAAACTTTCGCCCCTTTAGTGATAAAGCTTTGGTGAACCCTTTCCTAACTGCAGGTATTGGAGCAGGTCTTTACACGGGCAAATTCGGTGGGTACGTTCCAGCTGGCCTGGGTGTACAGGTAAACTTTACGAGCGTAACTTATTTAATGATTCAAAGCAACTATCGTTGGAGCCTAGACAAAGATGTACTGGGTGACCATTTAATGCACTCCATAGGTATTGCCCACAATTTTGGCTCTGAAGCTGCACCAAAAGTAATGGCTCCTCCTCCACCACCAGTGGTCCTTGATCGCGATAATGATGGCGTTCCTGATGACACTGATAAATGCCCTGACACACCAGGATTGGCTAGTTTGATGGGTTGCCCTGATAAAGATGGCGATGGTATTGCAGATGCAGATGACAAATGCCCAGACGTGAGAGGTATTGCAAAATACCAAGGTTGTCCAATCCCTGATACTGATAAGGATGGTATCAACGACGAACAAGACAAATGCCCAACAGTTGCTGGTCTTGCCAAATATCAAGGTTGCCCTATGCCTGATCAAGACAATGATGGTGTAGCAGATGAAGATGACAAATGTCCTACACGTTCTGGCCCGGTAAGCAACCAAGGTTGTCCTGAAATTGCAAAAGAAGTAATTGAAAAAGTAAACATGGCTGCTAAAAATGTATTTTTTGCAACAGGTTCTTATAAATTATTGGCTAAGTCTTACAAGTCACTCAACGAAGTAGCAGAATTGATGAAAACGGATGAGTCGCTTATTTTAGACATAGATGGTCACACTGATGACGTAGGTAGCGATGAAAACAACCAGCAACTATCTGAAAACAGAGCAGCGTCTGTAAGAGAATACCTCAAAAGCAGGGGCATTCCAGAAAGCCGCATGGTTTCTACCGGTTACGGCGAAGCAAAACCAGTTGCGGAGAACACTACCGCTACTGGTCGTGCACAAAACAGAAGAACTGAAATGACGGTTAGAAATTTCTGATCCTCTTATAAACTTTAATACAACAAAGCCCTCTGGTACAACAGGGGGCTTTGTAATTTTATATTGTTTGTAAAATATTTGGTATGTAGCGTAGTCCTTTATAGTGCAAACTAGCTTTGTTTTAAATCTAACAACGTAGTGTATTCAAAAGAGCAGCTTATAAATTAGCTGATCTTCGTTGAAAATGACACTTCAATAAATTCTATCAATATTCAAACTTGTTCATTATCCTTTAAGTCATTACCTCAGCCTTGCTGTAGTCTTTGATGACCTCATACAGTGTGCCTCTTTCTATAGGCATTCTATTTACTTGCTTGATTAGTTGAACTAATTCTTCCGTATTCATCGTAGGTGTTTGCTCTTCACTTCCCGCCATTGAGTAAATTTTCGTAGAATCATCAATAGTCCCATCTATATCATTCACACCGAAGGAAAGCGCAAGTTGTGCATTCTGTCTTCCCAACATCGGCCAATAAGCTTTAAGATGTGGGAAATTATCAAGATAAATTCTGGAGATAGCATACATGCGCATGTCTTCGTTGATGTTGCTCTCCGGTATATGGCTCATATCGTTGTTGCTGTTGCGAAACTTTAACGGAATAAACGTGTTAAATCCATTGGTTTTGTCTTGCAGATCCCTGAGTTTCCGCATATGGTCTATTCTGTGGCTATACTTTTCTACATGGCCATAGAGCATGGTAGCATTGCTGTTCATGCCCAAATGATGTGCTGCTTCGTGAATGGCCAGCCAGCCATCGCCACTCACTTTATCGCCCGCAATGATATCTCTTATTTCCGGATGAAAAATTTCTGCACCTCCGCCTGGCAACGATTGTAAACCCGCTTCCTTTAATTGCAACATGCCTTCTTCTACCGTTAGCTTTGCCTTACGAAACATATAATCCAATTCTACCGCTGTAAAACCTTTGATGTGTAAATCAGGTCTGTGTGCATGTATCTTTTGTATCAGCTCAATGAAATAAGCCATATTCATTTTAGGGTGAACACCGCCTACAATATGTACTTCTGTAACTGGTTTACCATCATAACTTTTTACTATGTCCAGCATTTGGTCAATGCTCAATTCCCAGCCTTCTTCTTTGTTGGCATATAGGCGGGAATAAGAGCAAAATTTGCAACTGAATACGCAAACGTTGGTAGGTTCTATATGAAAGTTTCTGTTGAAATATGTAATGTCCCCATGTTTTTGCTCACGGATGTAATTGGCGAGCGCACCAACAAATCCCAGACTTGCCTCTTCAAATAGAACCAGGCATGCTTCATCACTAATGCGGGTACCTTCTTTCACTTTTTGAGCAATATTTTGTAGGGCTGTATTGGATTCAGAAGAGAGGATAAAATCTATTGGATGACTCATGTGGTATTTTTTGCAAATTTACGTGTAATGCTGTTTGGAAAACGCTATTTTCTGTTGTTACTGATCAATATCATATAAACGAATCACGCGCTCTAAAGTTTAATAGTCAGTATTTTTGGTATCAAATAAATATCTATCTTTCGAACTCTAACATAGATCGTTAAAACTTGCTTATGAATATAAAGTTCAGACTGATTATATTAAATTTTCTACAGTTTTTTGTGTGGGGAAGCTGGCTGATATCGTTGGGCGGATATATGATTGTAACGCTTGGTTTCACGGGTGTTCAGGTTGGGAGCGTGTACGCTACCATGGGGGTAGCCTCTATGTTTATGCCTGCGATGTTGGGAATTATAGCTGATCGATTCATGAATGCAGAGCGGGTGCTGGGTTTAGCCCATATCGCCGGCGCTTTGTTGTTATTGTTGGCATCTAACATCACCGATTACCCAACCTTATACATTATAATGCTTTTTAACGCGATGGCTTACATGCCCACTATTGCATTGTGTAATACCGTTTCTTACAACGCCTTAGAAAAAAACGGCATGGACATTGTCAAAAAATTTCCCCCCATCCGGGTATGGGGAACCGTGGGGTTCATATTTGCTATGTGGATGGTTGACTTGTTGGATTTTACTAAAAGTTCTATGCAACTTTATGTGAGCGCTGTTTCTGCACTGATACTTGGTATTTATTCATTCAGCATGCCACCAAGATTGCCACTCAAAAATACGGAAAGCAAATCACTGGCATCTTCTATTGGACTGGATGCGTTTGTATTGTTCAAATCTAGGAAAATGGCGGTGTTTTTTCTGTTTGCCATGTTTCTGGGTGCAGCACTTCAAATTACCAATTTGTTTGGCGGCACTTTCCTCGACGATTTTAAAACCATGTATCCTGGCACTTTTGGGGTAGAACATCCTAATTTATTACTCTCCATTTCCCAGATTTCAGAAACGTTGTTTATCTTAACCATTCCATTTTTTCTGCAAAAGTTTGGTATCAAAAGGGTCATGATGATGAGCATGATCGCATGGGTACTCAGGTTTGGTTTATTTGGCATCGGCGACCCCGGCCAGGGCCTTTACCTACTGGTTGGTTCCATGATCATTTATGGAATGGCGTTCGATTTCTTCAATATCTCCGGTTCGTTGTTTGTTGAAAAAGAAGCAGATCCAAAAATTAGAGCAAGCGCCCAAGGTTTGTTCATGTTAATGACCAATGGTTTGGGTGCATTTTTTGGTGGGATTTTGAGCGGATGGGTGGTTGACCACTTTACCAACAACGGTATCCGCGACTGGCAGTCTATCTGGTTCACTTTTGCAGGCTATGCATTGGTGCTTGCCATCGTTTTCCCCTTCGTGTTCAAATACAAACACGATCCCAACGCCATTGGGAAGGTTAGTCATTAAATAAGCTGGCTACCCGAAATCGTTTAATGCCAATTGTAGTTCAGCGAAGAGTTTTGTTTCAGGAATGTAAAAAAGAAACCCCCTGCCAAGGCAGAGGGTTCTAAAATTTTATGGAGAACAATTACTTATGCGCTTCAATTTTCTTTACAAAATTAGCTTTGGGCTGTGCACCTACTAACTTATCTACCACTTCTCCGTTTTTTACAAATAAAATGGCAGGAATACTAGTGATACCGTAATTGGTAGAAACCTGTGGGTTATGATCCACATTTACTTTCCCAATTTTTACAATTCCTTCGTATTCTTTACTCAATTCTTCGATTACCGGACCAATGGCACGGCAGGGACCACACCATTCTGCCCAAAAATCTATTACGGACAATTTATCTGAATCCAATACTTCTGTTTTGAAGTTTGCGTCTGTTAATTCTAAAGCCATGATAATTTATTTTATTGTTGATGAATGTACTATTTATTTGCAAATTTAAAACCATTATAATGATTCATACAGAATGACATATCCACAATCTTATTGACAGTGTGAAATGGTAGAAACGGCAGTTAAATGTTAAGACGTTAACACATTCACTAGAAAATACTGATTTTCGTTTAGAAAAACAGCCATGTCATCGTTCATGGTAAAGCCATTATCTATCGAATACAAACTGATCTTCTGGGCAGTTGAGGTATCATTTATATTGAAACGGATAGAAGCCTTACCCGGGTTATTCTTGATATTGGTATCAATGAAATCAATAAAAGCATCGTCTATAAACTCCGGCGTAATATCAATGATCAGCTGTTTGGTTAAACTCGTTTTCACCGTTTCTAACAAATGCATTTTGTTGATGCCAAATTCATATTCACCCGGTTTAAAACGTTTTTCCCTAAAAGCGCCTTCCACCATAATACTCATTCCTTTTTCGAAGTAATGTTGGTAACGGGCATAATCTTCCTGAAATAAAAAGAAATCCGTTTTACCTGTAAAATCTTCTATAAACAACACCCCGTAATTTTTCCCGGTTTTGGTAAGCCTGTGCTGTCCGTCAATGACCAATCCTGCCAAACGAAACGTTCTGCCAGGAGGAACAAATCCCACCGCATTTTTGATCTCTAAAAAATCTGCAATAGACGTGATGTTGTAATGGTCTAATTCAAACCTGAAATTATCGAGCGGATGCCCGCTCATGTACATACCCGTTACGTCTTTCTCAAAATCGAGTTGTTCTATGAGTTGCCAAGCAGGACAATTGGGCAATTTCGGCGGTACAATATCAGGCATTTGCAAATCGCCAAACAAAGTGTTGGCGGTGTTGGCAGATTGTGCCTGAAACACCGATCCGAATTTTAAAATTTTTTCTAAGGAAGGAATATCGCCTGAAGGTGCAAAAAAGTATTGAGCCCGGTGCAATTCTTTAAAACAATCAAACGCGCCGCTGTAGATCAAGCTCTCCAACGATTTTTTGTTCACCGATCGCAGGTTCACTCTTTTCACCAGGTCGAACATGTCTTTAAACACACCACGTTTGTTGCGTTCTTCAATGATGTTCTCTATGGCGTTTTCACCCACCCCCTTTAATCCACTAAATCCAAATCTGATTTCACCTTTTTTATTTACTGCAAATCCATTGTTCGATTCGTTGATGTCTGGCCCCAACACTTTTAACCCCATACGCTTACATTCTTCCATGAAGAAGGTTATTTTTTCGATACTGCCTGCATGGTTCAATACGGCCGCCATAAACTCACTCGGATAGTGTGCTTTGATGTAGGCTGTTTGATAAGCCACAAATGCGTAACAGGTACTGTGCGATTTGTTAAACGCATACTGCGCAAAAGCCTCCCAATCGGTCCAGATCTTATTCAGCTTATCTTTCGGATGTCCTTTGGCAGTGGCCCCTTCAATAAATTGGACTTTCATTTTATTGAGTACTGCCAGCTGCTTTTTACCCATCGCTTTTCGCAACACGTCGGCATCGCCCTTGCTAAACCCTGCCAGTTTCTGGCTTAGCAGCATCACCTGTTCCTGGTACACAGTTATACCATAGGTTTCTTCCAGGTATTCCTTCATGTCTTCCAAATCATAACTCACTTCCTCACGGCCATGCTTACGCGCAATAAACTTTGGAATGTATCCGATAGGTCCGGGACGATACAGTGCATTCATCGCAATTAGGTCGTCAAATTTATCGGGCTTCAGTTCCCGCAGATACTTCTGCATGCCCGGACTCTCAAACTGAAACGTTGCATTGGTATCGCCCTGCTGGTATAATTTGTAAGTAAGTTCATCTTCCAATGAGATTTCATCAATCGCAATATCAATACCATGATTTTGTTTGATTAATGACAAAGCTGTTTTCAAAATACTCAGTGTTTTCAACCCCAAAAAGTCCATCTTAATAACGCCCGCTTCCTCAATCGAACTTCCATCAATCTGTGTTAGCCATAGTTCCGATTCTTTAGAGGTGGCCACCGGTATCAGGTCGGTAAGGTCTTTCGGGGCAATGATGATCCCCGCCGCATGAATGCCCGTGTTGCGAACAGAGCCTTCCAATACAGCGGCTTCCCGTAAAATTTTTGCATTCAGGTCAGTACCCGCATAAATTTCTCTCAGGCGTTTTACATTTTCTACATCCTCAGAAGTAAGCTGTTCTTTTTCTTCTAAACTTTTTTCTTTCGAATTGCCTTTATCCTTATCCGTTAGCGGCGCTTGCAACAAACGTTTTAAGTTGATACCTGGCTTGTCGGGCACCAGCTTCGTCAACATACGGCTTTCGGGTAGTGGAAGATCCATCACCCTTGCCACATCGGCAATACTGCTTTTGGCCGCCATGGTACCATAGGTAATAATTTGTGCTACCTGATTTTTAACATATTTCTGCACCACATAATCAATTACTTTCTGGCGTCCTTCGTCATCAAAATCCGTATCAATATCGGGCATGCTCTTACGTTCAGGATTCAGGAAACGCTCAAACAGCAAATTGTATTTGATGGGGTCAATATTGGTGATGCCAATACAATACGCTACCACAGAACCTGCTGCAGAGCCACGTCCTGGCCCAACAAACACCCCAATATCTCTACCAGCTTGTATAAAATCACTAACGATCAAAAAATAACCCGCAAACCCCATTTTTTCTATCACGCCTAATTCAAACTGAATGCGTTCTTCTGTTTCCGGGGTTAGTATTTGATAACGGTTACGGGCACCCGCCCAAGTGATGCTGGCCAGGTATTCTTCCTGTGATTTAAAATTGGCTGGCACCACAAAGTGTGGCAACAAAATATCTTTTTTGAGATCCAGCAAAGCCACTTTGTCAACGATCTCATTCGTGTTGTCAATGGCCTCCGGAAGGTCTGCAAATACCTTGCTCATTTCCTGCGTTGTTTTCATATAAAACTGATCGTTCGGAAAGGCAAACCTTTTGTTCTTCATACTCACATCATCGTCCGAAAATTCGCGCATGGCGGGCGTAGCCTGCTTTTCACCGGTATTGATGCACAACAAAATATCATGCGCATTAAAGTCTTGCTGATCTACGTAATGACTATCATTGCTGGCAATCACTTTTACGTCGTACTTTTTGGCAAACTTTAGCAAGATGTTGTTCACCTTGTCTTGTTCTGCCATACCATGCCGCTGCAGCTCTACATAATAATCTTCTTGAAAAATATTGAGCCACCATTTAAATTCGTTTTCTCCTTCCTCTTCTCCTTTTTTCAAAATGGTTTGTGGTACCAACGCACCCAGGCAACAGGTAGTGGCAATCAGGCCTTCATGATATTTATGAATCAGTTGTTTGTCAATGCGCGGATACTTGCTATACATGCCTTCAATGTATCCAAGCGAAGTCAGCTTCACCAGATTTTTGTACCCAATGTCATTTTTCGCCAGTAAAATTTGGTGGTGCCGGGGATCTCTTTCTTCTTTATTAAAAGTTTTACGGGTGCGGTCTTGTGTGATGTAAAACTCACAGCCCACGATGGGTTTTACTTTTAAAGTACCATCATCATTTTTGTGGTTGTAAGCTTCTTTCACAAAATCAAAAGCGCCAAACATATTGCCATGGTCACTGATGGCAAGTGCCGGCATCCCATCTGTCACTGCTTTTTTATATAGGTTTTTGATAGAGGCGGCTCCATCTAATAAAGAGAATTGTGTATGTACGTGTAGATGCGAAAACTTCATGTGCTTGATTCAAAAAATGATGGTTACGTACTGCTGATTACCAGAAGTGTGAGCAGGTAAATTTCGGGAAAATAGGGTACACCTCCTCACTATTTTTTACACAATTGTTTCAAGTTGTGCAGGTCATCTTTGTTTACCAGCAGCAGCGCAACTTTCAGCATCCTTGCGTCGCACACTTGTACGGCATACCTATGTGGATCTTTTTTAATATCAGTTGAATGTGCTGTAGTTCTATTCAGCTTTATGGGTATCAATGTCGTTTTTTAAAAAAGCGAGCAATGCCATTTCTTTTTTGTTTTGTTTAAAAATAAACCAGGCAAATACAACTAAAAATCCAGTACCAGAAAATAGTAAATAAATATAAAATCCAAAAGAAAAATTGGCTTTAAAAATTGGCAGTAGTATGGCAAACCCAACACAATACAAGGCATAGAGTACTGGTGTGATGACAAAATGTATTTTTTTTCGAATGTTATAGAAGCTGGTGAGTTTTGCTGTATAAAGAGAAAAAGAATGCCCGACATCTATCTGTTGAAATTTTCTAAAGCTGATGTATTCTATCAAAATTCTTAGAAAAAGCGAACCGATCATACAAAACAATCCTATAGCAAACCGGTTCATTTTTCCATTATTGAATTGTAAAAAGTAAGCTACCAACACCAATACGGTAATAGTGAGTATCAGTAGAGTGGATACGTGTTTGCGTTTTATTTTTTTGCCATTTTTCTGGGCTGCGGCCATCAGTTCAGCCGAAGGTATAGTCGGTTTGGGCGTATGTTGTTGTTTCCATATTTCTTGCATGTTGTTAAATGATTCCATTATTGTACACAGTTTGAAAGTGATTTTTTGATGCGGTGAATTTTTACCCTTAACGTGTCTTGTGTAATACCCATCACGCTGGCAATAGATTCGTATTCGACGCCTTCCAATACCATTAAGATGATCATCTTTCCGGTTTCATCAAGCTTTTGAATGCATTGATACATTTTTTTCAATTGCTCTTCTTCCCGAAAGTTATAATTTTCTGCAACCCCCTCTGGTAGTTGTTCGGTTTTGATCTCTTTTTTGAACGACGGTTTTCGAAGCTGTAGTAAACAGGTATTTACGGTGATGGTATAAATCCAGGTGCCTATCGCAGATTCCTGTCTGAATTGATCTAATTTCTGCCATACCTTGACGAATACTTCCTGTGCAGCATCGCTGGCATGACCGTCATCACCATTAAAATAACCTTTGCAGAGGCGATATACTTTTGGGTAATGCAGGGTATATATTTGGTTGAATTGTTCTTCTGTATCCACTGGTTTACAGGTTTTCTTTTATTTTATTCATGAGCCACTCTGGTTGATCCAGCATGATAAAATGTGCAGCGGCATCCGCATAAAAGATCGTTTTATTGTTCAATTTTTCGAATTGAGTATTGTACGTTTTTTCAATAGCTTTTTTATCAGGAAAAGTGGCCGCAAATATTACTACCGGAATTTTAATATCCGCAATTTTTTCCCGAAGGTCTAATTTAAGCAAATCAACGTAACCATACACAAACGTGTTTCGATCTGCCTGAATCATCCAGTTTATAATGGTGTCCTGCTTGGTTTTGTTCAGCATCATAAAAGCAGCTTGTTGTGCGGCCATTTTTCTAAATTCAGTACTGTCCATATTTAACATTTGTTTACTGTAAGGATTATCGTACTGCATATTGGCGGGATCAAAGTTGGGCACCATCAACGCTCCAGTGCAAGGCAGCGCGTCAACCGCTAATACTTTGGCAAACAGATCTTGCTCTTCTGCTGCCAGCCATAAAGCTAGTGTGCCGCCTAAGCTATGACCAATAATGCTGGGTTTATTTAATTTCTTTATTTTTACATAACGAATTAATTCATCTTTAATGGTGCTCAGCCATGGCAGTTGGATGGGTGATACACCGCCAAAGCCTGCGAAGGTAAATACGTGGCATTCGTAACTTTTGGAAAGTTCTTTCACAGTGTAATCCCAAATAGCGCCAGTGCAAGCAAAACCTGGCAACAATAAAACGGGAGCTCCTTTGCCTGCTACTTCTACTTTAAAAGCCGGTGATTGCGCATTGGTAGAAGTTATACAACATATCATCCATAACACGGTACATACTTTGCTGATCTTTTTCATATCAAATAGTTTTAATTTTCCTTTTGATCCAGCAATGGTAAAATTGTTACAAGATTTTTACTATTTTTTTCAGTAAATACAAAAGCCACTGCTTCTTTTGGAAACAATGGCTCGTTTAATCTGGGTTGCTCATGCTGAAACTCCCCGTCTTTATTTAGTACAGAAGACCGGCTTTGTGGTGGCTATTTGTTGGAATCCTTTTTTTGATCGGCCTCTTTTTTGTCATCGCTGCCTTCTTCCATATTCTCCTTTGCACCGTTCACCAATGAAGAGATAGGTCCTTTCATCTCATCTTGAGGGTCAGTCTTGTGCAGAGTTTCCGGGTCTGGTTTAAGGGTAGACGTTTGCTTCTCGGTTACGTTTGTTGCTTTTTTATCCATGATGCTATTTTTAGAAATTTTAAATGTCAATAGAGGTATCTCCTTAGCAATATGTATATACAGAATGATGCCAGAGTAAGTATAGCCAGTATAATAGAGGCATCGTTATATTAAACAATCGCTTTTCATACAAAATGTAGAGATAATTCCCCTTATTTTTTATCAATGCGGCCTACAGCTCCATGTCTGCTCACATACTATTAATTGGCACGGAATTGCCACTCTAACATAAAACAAAACCACATGATTCTTAAAAAATACATCGCATTATTTTTATTCACGGCTGTTATTCCTTTGGCTTGGCTTGGTTGTACTTCTTCCGACAAAAAAATGGGGAGCACCAAAAAGAGACCCGTCATACAACGAAACCAACCGCCTGCTTTTACCTATAATTGGGTGAACA
This sequence comes from Chitinophagales bacterium, assembly GCA_038249665.1. Taxonomy (GTDB): domain Bacteria; phylum Bacteroidota; class Bacteroidia; order Chitinophagales; family Chitinophagaceae; genus Ferruginibacter. Next base: position 1,662 of record JBBSDF010000029.1, on the reverse strand, counting down.
CAAAAGCTTGGTTCAAAGAACAAAACGCTACTCCAAACACCTCCACTATGGATATTGTGACTGCAGTGAACAGAACAGATGTAGCCAATTTGAAATCATTTGACAGTATCCTTGTACCCACTTCCTTAACCGGTGATATTGGATATTACCTTCATTTTCCCATGCAGGTGCCTGCTTTAAATGCAGTGGATAAAATCATTTTATTTAATTACGCCACCCAAACATTTGCGGCCTACGCTTTTGGTGAATTAACTTACAGTGGTCCTACCAACATGGGTAGAAAAGCAGACCCCACTCCTGTTGGACTGTACTTCTGTAACTGGAAGGCAGAAGAAACCATCAGTACCTTCAACGACGAGTGGGAACTGAAATGGAATTTCAATATTGAAAACAAAGTGGGTACTGGTTTTCATCAATATGCCTTACCAGGTTATCCGGCTTCGCATAGTTGCTTGCGACTGCGGGAAGCCGATGCAAAACTGTTGTACAATTGGGCCGAACAGTGGAAATTAAGTGACAAAGAAGCACTGCTTTCTAAAGGCACCCCCGTTGTGGTGTTTGGTACGTATCCGTTTGATGGCCCCAAACCATGGATGGCACTACGAACCAATCCGTCAGCATTGAATATTACGGCAGCCAGTTTAGAACAAACCTTATTGCCTTATATGTCCGGTATCAAAGAGTCAGTAAGAGTGCAAAATATTGAAAGGTTAGATACTGCAGAATTGTGAAATACGATGTTTCTGACATCAAGGTGCTGGGTAAAATTTTCTTCTTCCGAACTGAACAACAGGGAATATCATTGTGAAATTCTATATTCAGTCAGGTTCTTCTTATGACTGCTGAGGCCAAAATTTACAAATTGAAAAAATAAATTGTTCTTCGAAATAAACTTTACGTAATGCAATCCAAAATGCTATATTTGCAACAATATTGCAATTATTTTGATATTGACGAAGAAATATAAAATTTTTATTGGTGCTTTTTTGATGGCATTGTATTTCTTTATAGTTACCCCTATAGGATTGTGGCACCAACACGGACATCCTCCAGCCTTTTTGATTTCCCATTCAACCGAAAACGATGTAGTCTCAACATCGCTTGAAACAGTAACTCAGGGAAATTGTGAGATTTGCTCCCACCATTTTTCTGTTTACATAGAAGACATAGAAATCCTCCCTGCTGCTGCTACGTTCCTTTTTTCATCAAAAGTAAAATATAACACTCTCTCAATACTACGCAACACTATTTTCTCTCTAACGAGTAGGGGCCCTCCCACTAAAGCCTGATTTTTTCTATCTCACCGATAGTGTCAGAAATGGATGATGCGTTTATAATTCATCTTATACACATTAAATCATAAACTTATGCCTGTATTACAAGCAATACAGCTTGGTAAGCAGTACCATAGTACTGCTGCATTAAGCAATCTCAATTTATCAATTGAAAAAGGGGAAATATTTTGCCTGCTAGGCCAGAACGGCGCTGGTAAAACCACTACCATTAATTTATTCCTCGGCTTTACAAATGCCACTTCCGGCGAAGCTAAAATAAACGAAGTTACGGTTAAGCCCAACGATGCGGCCACAAAAAAGTTTGTGGCCTACATACCAGAAGTGGTGCAGCTTTACGGAAATTTAGATGGCGTTGAAAATTTAGATT
>JBBSDF010000028.1:0-46192 GCA_038249665.1 Chitinophagales bacterium | reverse complement strand
TCTGCCATTTGCTTTGGATTAAATATCAAAGCAGTGTAAAGAAAAGTAAATGCGATTACACAAATGGAATACACAATCATGTAAACAAAATTGGTGTGATCTGTAAAATATCTAGCCCAACCTTCACCGGTGAAACCAGTAAAGATGGTAGGCAAAAATAAGATAGCTTGGGCAAAAATGATCGGCATCACTCCTGCAGCATTCACCTTCAGCGGTAAAAAGTTACGGGCGCCACCAAACTGGCGATTGCCAACAATTTGTTTTGCATATTCTACAGGAACTTTTCTGGTTCCCTGCACTAACATAATCAATCCCATGATCACTGCGATCAGAAATAGGATCTCTACCAACATGATCAACAAACCTCCTGCACCGTTGCCAGCCAAACGACTCGACCACTCTTCCATAAATGATTGTGGAAGACGTGCAAGGATACCAATCATGATGATGATAGAAGTACCATTACCTAATCCTTTGTCGGTAATTTTTTCGCCCAACCACATAACGAATAGTGTACCTACGGTTAAAATCACAACGGTGGATACCCAGAAAAATCTGCCATATGCAGGAATCAATGCTTCCTGGATGCCCGGGCTATTTAAATAACCGATGTATGCTGCAGCTTGAAACGCGGTTACAATTACAGTAAGGTAACGCGTCCATTGGTTAATTTTTTTTCTACCACTCTCTCCTTCTTTCTGAATTTTCTGCACCTGTGGAACCAGGATTGTCATCAATTGCATAAAGATAGAAGCAGAAATATAGGGCATGATACCCAATGCAAAAATAGATGCTTTAGAAAAAGCTCCTCCAACAAATGCGTTGAGTAAGCCCAGCATGCCACCTTCCGTATTGGCCTGAAGATTATCTAATTTATTGGGATCAATACCAGGTAATACGATAAAAGAACCAAGCCGATAAATGAAAAGCAAAATAAGAGTGAAAATAATTTTATTTCTCAGTTCCTCAATGCTCCAGATATTTTTAAGTGTTGTTATAAACTTCTTCACAGAATTTAATCAGTTTAAATAGTTAATTGCTCTAAAAGTAAAAAGACGCATAAAGTATTTGTGCGTCGGCAAATATCGGGAAATTATTTAACTATTTCTACGGTACCTCCGGCAGCTTCGATGGCAACCTTTGCCTTATCGCTTATTGCATTTACTTTAAAGCTGTATTTTCCTTTAATTTCTCCATTACCCAGTACTTTCACCAGATCATTCTGACCTATTAAACCATTGATGTAAAGGTTTTGTAGACTGAATTCTGTAATGCCATATTTTTCTGCGTAATGATCTGCTTTTCCAATGTTGATTACTTTGTATTCTACACGGTTGATATTGGTGAATCCACGCTTTGGAATACGACGTTGAATCGGCATCTGACCACCTTCAAACCCTTTTTTACTCTTGTAACCTGCACGGCTTTGGCCACCTTTGTTACCTTTTGTAGAGGTACCACCTTTACCACTTGCCTCACCACGGCCAATTCTTTTTTCTTTATGCGTTGCGCCTTTCGCAGGCTTGAGTGTATGTAATTTCATCTTTTATTTGATTTTTAACTTACGGGGAATCACCCCTCGCTGTTTGATGTATTAATTATTTGATGAAAGCGCTTTGACAAATCTTTTTTTATCAGAAGATTGCGCTCAGCAGCTGCTTCATTTTTAAGCTTGCTCTTCCACTTTAACCAGGTGGCTCACTTTGTTTACCATACCCAGAATTTGTGGAGTAGCTTCTACTTCTACAGTAGCATTCATTTTCTTCAACCCTAGAGCAATCATCGTTCTCTTCTGACGTTCTGATCTGTCGATCACGCTTTTTACCTGGGTAACTTTAATTTTATTTGCCATCTTATTCAATTTTGGAGCACTGTTTTAAAGTAATTTATACTTAGTTGGCAGCACTTAGATTATCCGTTAAATACTTTCTTTAAAGAGATGTTACGTGTTTTTGCTACTGCAATTGGTTCGCGCAAAGTAGCCAAAGCTTTGATGGTAGCTTTTACCACATTGTGTGGATTAGCTGAACCAAGGTTCTTAGCCAAAACGTCGGTTATGCCCGCACTTTCCAAAACAGCACGCATGCTACCTCCGGCAATTACGCCAGTACCATGAGCAGCTGGTTTGATCAACACTTTAGCAGCACCTTCTTTGCTCAATTGTTCGTGAGGGATTGTACCATGCATTACCGGAACTTTGATCAAATTCTTTTTTGCATCTTCAATTCCTTTGGTAATCGCTTCCTGAACTTCTTTTGCTTTACCTAAACCATGGCCTACCACACCAGCTTCATTGCCTACAACCACGAGTGCAGAAAAACTGAAAGCACGTCCTCCTTTGGTTGTTTTCACCACACGATTGATAGCAACGACCTTTTCTTTTAATTCAAGGTCACCGATTTTCACTTTATTTGTTATTGAGTTTGACATTTATATCGTTTTACGATTGTTGATTGTTGATTTATGATAGAAGGCAACTTTTGTTAACCATCCGAAATCTTAGAAATCTAATCCGCCTTCTCTTGCACCTTCTGCCACAGCCTTCACCCGACCATGATAGATATAACCACTACGATCGAATACTACGCTTTTGATACCTAATTCAGTTGCTTTTTTAGCCAAAGACTCTCCTACCATTTTACTTTTTTCGATCTTAGGCCCTTTTTGTGCACTGATATCTTTTTGCTTTGAAGATGCGGCAGCGATGGTAACACCATTGCTATCATCTATCAACTGAGCATAGATATCGGTATTACTTCTAAAAACACTTAAACGTGGTTTAGAGGGTGTACCGCTAACTTTTTTACGGATACGATACCTGATCTTTTGTCTTGCACTTGATTTATTGTTACTCATTGTATTTTATTTTACAATCTCCGATACTGCCGGAAATCTATTTTAAAATGGATGGACAGACAGATGAATACCTGTTTATCCGGTAAATTATTTACCTGCCGACTTACCTGCTTTTCTTCTCAACACCTCACCTACAAACTTCACACCTTTACCTTTGTATGGTTCTGGCTTACGCAAGCTGCGGATCTTAGCACAAACCTGACCAAGCAACTGCTTGTCGATACTTTCTAGAGTAATCACTGGGTTTTTACCTTTTTCTTGTGCAGTAGTGATCTTCAACTCAGCGGGAATTTCCAAAACAATGTTGTGGGAATAACCTAAGGAAAGGTCTAATAAATTTCCTTGGTTAGAGGCTTTGTAACCTACCCCTACCAGTTCCATCTTTTTTGTAAATCCTTCTGTTACACCTTTTACCATGTTGCTAACCAGTGAACGATACAAACCATGCAAAGCACGGTGACGTATCTGGTCTGTTGGACGAGCAAATTCAACGGTATTGTCTTTGATTTCAATTTTGATATCTCTGTCAATATTTTGTTTCAATTCACCTTTAGGGCCTTTTACTACCACTTGGTTATCCTTTGTGAGGGTAATATTTACACCTGCCGGAAACTCCACTGGCTTTTTTCCTATACGACTCATGTTAATGATTTTTATTTATTTAAAATTCTGCAGACCGATCAGCTTAGTATAGTTTCAGCTTAATGTATCTACAGTTTACATTCATGCTATTTTTTCTTAGAAGATGTTACAAAGAACCTCTCCACCAACGTTTTGAGCATTGGCTTCTTTGTCAGTCATAACGCCTTTAGAGGTAGAAATGATGGCAACACCCAAACCGTTTTTAACGCGCTTGAATTCACCGGGTTTTGCGTAAGTACGCAGACCTGGGCGGCTCACTCTTTCTAAACTTTGGATAACAGGCAGTTTGCTGGTTGGATCATATTTCAATGCGATCTTGATCAAACCTTGTTTGCTATCGTCTTCGAATTTATATTTAAGGATATAACCTTTTTCGTATAAAATTTCCGTGATGCGCTTTTTCAAATTGCTGGCGGGTATCTCTACAATACGGTGATTAGCCATTTGTGCGTTACGAATTCTTGTTAAATAATCTGCAATTGGATCAGTAACCATTGTTATGTGTAGTTAATTGATTTAAATAATTTGTTTACAATGCGATATCCAAGTCTTGGTACAACGTACCAAGTCCTCAGTTCTAAATTTTACCAGCTGGCTTTGGTAACACCAGGAATTTTTCCCTGTAGCGCCATATCTCTAAACATGATACGACTTACACCAAAGTGACGCATGTAGCCTTTAGGACGGCCAGTCAGCTGACAACGATTGTGTAACCTTACCGGAGAAGCATTTTTTGGTAAAAGATCCAAACCTGCATAATCGCCAGCGGCTTTGAGAGCAGCTCTTTTTTCAGCATACTTCTCTACCATTTTGACCCTTTTTCTTTGCCTGGCTTCAATTGATTTTTTTGCCATAATAATTGTACGTTCTAGTGTTTAAATTCTAAATGATTGTATTTAGAATGTTGATTTATTTTTTGACATTTTTGAATGGCATACCTAATTCTTTCAGCAATTCAAAAGCTTCCTCGTTAGTAGAAGCAGTTGTTACAAAAGTGATATCCAACCCAGTAATTTTGTTCACCTTATCGATGTCGATTTCCGGGAAAATGATTTGTTCTGTAACACCCAACGTGTAGTTTCCGCGGCCATCAAACGCTTTATCGTTGATACCTTTGAAATCACGCACGCGTGGAAGAGAAACAGACACCAATCTATCCAAGAATTCAAACATTTTTACACCACGTAAGGTAACGCGGGTACCGATGGGCATGTTCTTACGTAATTTAAAATTAGAAATGTCTTTTTTAGACATGGTAGCCACAGCTTTCTGACCAGTGATGGTAGATAACTCATCTGCAGCAATGTCGATCAGTTTTTTATCGTTTACAGCACCGTTCACACCACGATTTAAACAAATCTTAGTTAGTTTAGGCGCTTGCATTACAGATTTGTAACCAAACTTCTTCATTAAAGCAGGTACGACGTCTTGTTTGTATTTGTCTGCAAGTCTTGCAGTAGTATTTGTTGTGCTCATTATTTGATTACCTCCCCTGATTTTTTAGCTACACGAACTAGTTTACCATTATCGCGAGTGCGTTTGATCTTACTCGGACCACCGGTTTTTGCATCCCACAACATAACGTTGCTGATAGCAATCGGTGCTTCTACTTTTACAATACCACCCTTGGTATTAGCAGCAGTAGGTTTAGTGTGTTTGGTTACGATGTTAACACCTTCTACCAAAACACGCGCTTTTTCCAAAATAACTTCCAACACTTTGCGTGGCTTCTTCAAATCTTTGTCCTCGCCAGTAATCACAACTACCTGGTCGCCTTTTTTAATGTTGAATTTGGGTTTAAATCTTGTACTCATTTTATTTATTTAGCTTTTAGCCTTTAGCATGAAGCCATTAGCTGATTAACTTGAAATGTATATGCAGGGCTCATAGATTTTAACTACCAGCATTTGCTTTCTTAAAGAACTTCAGGAGCAAGAGAAATGATCTTCATGTATCCTTTGTCTCTCAACTCACGAGCTACTGGCCCGAAAATACGGGTACCTCTTGGCTCATCAGAATTGTTCAGCAACACTACTGCGTTGTCGTCGAAACGGATGTAGGATCCATCTTTACGACGCAGTTTGTTTACTGTACGTACGATCACTGCTTTGCTCACGGTACCTTTTTTGATACCACCGGCAGGCATTGCATCTTTAACGGTAACGACTATCTTATCACCAATTTTTGCATAATCCTGGCCGCTATTGCCCAGAACACGAATGCACAATACTTCTTTTGCACCGCTGTTGTCCGCAACATTTAATCTGCTTTCTTGCTGAATCATTTTTTTATTTTTAGTATCAAGTACTTAGTATTAAGTACTTAGACCAGTTCTAAATTTAATATTGTAAATCTCAGTACTAAGTACTTTTTAATTACTTCACTTTCTCAACCACTTCTACCAATCTCCAACGTTTTGTTTTACTCATTGGACGGCTTTCCATAATTTTTACGGTATCACCAATACTGCACTCATTCTTTTCATCATGAGCATGAAAGCTGGTTGTTTTTTTCAGGAACTTACCATATAATGGATGCTTGATCTTTCTTTCCACTTTAACAGTGATGGTTTTGTCCATCTTGTTACTGGAAACGATCCCGACTCTTGTTTTCCTTAAATTTCTTACAACACTTGTTGTAGTTTCTATTGCTGCCATCGTATTTTAATTTATTGGATTAAGCTCCAATTTGATTTTTTTTCAATTGAGTTTTTAAACGAGCGATATCTCTTCTCAAAGAGCGGATGCTCTGAGGGTTCTCCAATGGAGAGATAGCGTGGGCGAAAGTCAGTTTTTTCAAACGGGTTTCGTCCTCTTTTACTTTTGCTACCAGGTCAGCCTCACTTAATCCCTGAACGCTTTTGATGAAATCTACTTTTTTAGACATGTTCTTTTTATTTGATCGTTCGATAATGAACTTATTTGATAATTGCTTATCGCCTTGTAAACTGTTTGTATTTGTTGTTACCAACGCACTGCACTAGGCTTTGTAATCTCTGCTGATGATGAATTTTGTCAAGATCGGCAACTTTTGAGCTGCCAGTCCAAAAGCATGTTTTGCCACTTCTTCCGGAACCCCATCCGCTTCAAACAAGATACGACCGGGTTGTACGATTGCAGCCCATCCTTCTGGGTTACCTTTACCCTTACCCATCCTTACCTCTGCTGGTTTAGCAGTAATAGGCTTATCTGGAAAAATACGGATCCACACATTTCCTTCTCTCTTCATCGCACGTGTCATTGCCTGACGGGCACTTTCAATCTGACGACTTGTTAACCAAACGCTGTCAAGCGCTTTTAAACCGAATGTTCCGAATGCAAGTATGGCACCTCTTTTGGTATCGCCCTTCATTCTACCTTTCTGTGTTTTCCTGTGTTTGCTTCTTTTTGGTTGTAACATCTTATTTTAATTTGTCAATTCTAAAAATTTGATTATTTGATAATCTCCTGATTGATTATCTTCTTCCACCTGCACCACCACGGTTGTCGTTTCCGCCGCGACCACCTCTATCACCACCACGACCGCCTCTGTCGCCACCACCTCGTCCACCACGATCATCTCTTCTGTCGAAACCGCCTTGTTGTCTGTCTGGTCCTTCATTCTTAGCACCTGCAATTACATTGGGATTCAAGTCTCTTTTACCTAATACTTCTCCTTTACAGATCCATACTTTGATACCTATTTTGCCGTAAACCGTTAGAGCAAATACATTTGCATAATCAATATCCATACGCAAAGTATGCAATGGTGTGCGACCTTGTTTGATTTCTTCGCTACGTGCAATTTCAGCACCACCCAAACGACCGCCTACTTTTACCTTGATCCCTTCAGCACCCATACGTAAGGCAGAAGCGATAGACATTTTGATGGCACGTTTGTAATTGATACGATTTTCTAATTGACGCGCAATAGTATCAGCCACAATGTTGGCATCCAATTCTGGGCGACGAATCTCCAGGATGTTGATCTGCACATCATCCTTTCCGCACAATTTTTTCAACTCTTCTTTTATTCTGTCTACTTCTCCACCGCCTTTACCAATGATGATACCAGGCTTAGATGTATGGATGGTGACAATCAGCTTGTTGAGCGTACGCTCAATCACAATTTTGGCGATACCACCTTTGTTGATACGAGCATTCAGGTAGTTCCTGATTTTATCGTCTTCAATCAATTTGGTTGCATAATCCTTTTTGTGAGCATACCAGTTGCTATCCCAACCGCGGATGATCCCTAACCTTGCACCTATTGGATTTGTTTTCTGACCCATAGTATTAATTTAGTCTTTCGATGTTACTCTGTTAAGAGCCTGAAAGTTTTTATTTAGTTTCTGTTTTCTAAAATTACTTTTCTCAATTATTAAGCCGGAGTTACTACAACAGCTTTTTCAGCCTTCGTAGCAGCTTTCTGCACTTTCTTTGTTTGCTCAACACCAGCATCAACAATAACTGTAACGTGATTGCTACGCTTGCGAACTCTGTAACCACGACCTTGTGGAGCAGGACGCATACGCTTGATCACTCTTGCGCCATCTACAAAAATGGTTTTTACCACCAAGGTAGTTTCGTCAGCACCTTCGTTTTTTGTTTTCCAGTTGCTAATGGCAGAGATCACCAGTTTACGCAAAGGAACAGCCGGGTGTTTTGGATTGAACTCCAGCACGGCCAATGCTTTTTCTACCTGCATACCACGAATCAAATCAGCCAATAAACGCATTTTACGTGGCGATGTCGGGTAATTATTCAATTTTGCTACTGCTTCCATTTTTATGATGTTTCTTGTTACTCGTTTGTTGTTGATTTTTGTCATTTAATAAATCATCTCTTACAAAAATCACAAACGAATAATGGTGTTAATTACATTTTTTTGCTTGAGTGACCTCTGAAATTTCTGGTTGGTGCAAATTCGCCTAATTTATGACCTACCATAAATTCAGTTACATAAACAGGGATAAACTTGTTACCATTGTGTACTGCAAATGTTTGACCAACGAAATCTGGAGAAATCGTACTTCTGCGACTCCAGGTTTTGATCACCCCTTTTTTAATTTTTCCTTCAGCCATCCCTAAAACTTTCGTTTCTAGTTTTAATTCGATGTAAGGACCTTTTTTTAATGAACGAGCCATGTGTTATTTTAAATTTGCGACCTGAAAAAATGTGTCTTCCAGCTCTTTGTTTGTTGATTTGCCCCGGTGTTATCCAGAACCATTTTAACTATGTTTTCAGCTACTGCCGAGGAACGTTTTATTTGTTAGGTAATTTCTTACCGTTTCTTCTGGTTATGATCATTTTGTCTGAACCTTTACCTCTTGTACGAGTGATCTGACCTTTAGCGTATTTACCTTTACGGCTACGTGGATGACCACCAGAAGCCCTGCCTTCACCACCACCCATCGGGTGATCTACAGGGTTCATCGCTACTGCTCTTGTACGTGGACGGATACCTTTCCAACGGTTGCGACCTGCTTTACCCATGCTCTCTAAGCTATGATCACTGTTGCTGGTTACACCAACAGTTGCATAACAATTGATGAGGATTTTTCTCAACTCACCACTTGGCATTTTAAGTACCGCATATTTACCTTCTTTGTTATTCAATTGTGCAGATGTACCTGCACTTCTTACCAAGATACCACCTTGACCAGGTTGCATTTCGATATTGTGTACGTTGGTACCCAATGGCATGTTTTTCAACATCAACGCATTTCCTAATTCTGGAACAGCATTGTCGCCACTGATAACAGTTTGACCAACCTGTAAACCTTGTGGAGCAAGGATGTAACGTTTTTCACCATCTGCATAATGCAGTAAAGCGATGAACGCTGTACGGTTTGGATCGTACTCAATTGTTTTTACAGTAGCTGGAATATCTTTCTTGTTTCTTTTGAAATCTACCAGACGGTACATGGTCTTGTTTCCACCACCCATGTAACGCATACTTCTTCTACCCTGAGCATTACGGCCAGCAGTGTTCTTTTGCTTCTCCAGCAAAGTCTTTTCTGGTTTGTTGGTAGTGATTTCTGCATACGCATTACCAATTCTCCAACGAGTACCGGCTGTGGTAGGTTTGTATTTTCTAAGTGCCATTTTCTTTTTTACTTTTTATTTGTCAAAACTTTGCGGTGCTGACCACCATTCATTTCAATTTGTAATACTGGTTACTTCGGATGCTGCGTTAAACAGTTGCTCCGTAGATATCAATTGTTTCACCAGCTGCAACGGTTACAATGGCTTTCTTTTTAGCAGGCTTGCGACCTACGATAAATCCAGCTTTTGTGTATTTAGCTTTCAGCTTAGAAGGAACAACAGATGTGTTCACATCGTCTACCTGAACGCCGTAAAACTGCTCAACAGCTTTTTTAATTTCCAGCTTATTAGCCTTTCTGTCTACAACAAAAGTGTAACGGTTCATTTTTTCTGATTGCTTGTTGGCTTTCTCAGATAAAACAGGCTTAATTAATACATCAGACAGTTTCATAACTTTTTTCGATGTGCAAATTTGCAAATGTGCAAAGCTGCTATTTTTTAAATCAAATTCTTAGTTCTAAACACTTCACTAGTGTTCGTATCTTATGCTTCCTCTCCTTCTGCAACTTCTACAGAAAACAGTTTAGCAGCACTTTCCGTTAAGATCATGACGTTCGCATTCAGGATATCATAAGTATTCATATCGCTGATAACGGTTCCGTTCACACCTTGTACATTGCGCAAGCTTAGGTACAGGTTATCGTTGTATTCTGGAATAACTACCAACGCTTTTTTACGACCCATGTTCAGGCTATTTAAAATACCACTGAAGGTTTTGGTTTTCGGAGTGTCCATGTTCATGTCTTCCAACACAACGATCGCATTTTCTTTTGCTTTGTAAGCGAGTGCGCTCATTTTAGCCAAATCTTTCACTTTACGATTCAATTTGATATCGTATTTGTGTGGTTTTGGCCCAAAAATAGTACCACCACCTTTGTAGAGCGGGTTACGCAGGTTACCCTTACGGGCACCACCGGTACCTTTTTGCTTGTGTAGTTTCTTAGAAGAACCTTTTACTTCAGCGCGAGTTTTTACTTTATGGTTACCCTGGCGTTGTGCGCCCTGGTATTGCTTCACCGCAAGATAAATAACGTGATCGTTTGGCTCGATTCCAAAAATCTCTTCCGGGAGTTCTACTGTTCTGCCGGTTTTTTCGCCTTTTGTATTTAATATATCTAGTTGCATTGTACTTTTTTTTATAGAACCGCTTTCCAGTTCCGGTTACGCTTTTATTATTTGTTAATCAAAACGATTGAACCATTATGGCCCGGAACGGAACCACTCACCAATATGTAATTTTTCTCAGCGAAAATCTTTACTATTTTAAGTCCTTTCATTTTCACCTGATCGCCACCCATGCGGCCTGCCATGCGCATGCCTTTGAATACGCGACTGGCATCAGATGAGTTACCGATAGAACCTGGCGCTCTCTGGCGATCGTGCTGTCCGTGAGATTGTTCACCCACACCACTAAAGCCATGGCGTTTTACCACACCCTGGAAACCTTTACCCTTGGTGGTACCTACTACTTCGACGTTATCACCTTCTGTGAAAATATCTACTGTGATGGTTTCACCAACGTTCTTGTCTGAGTCGCTATTGCGGATTTCTTTTACGAATTTTTTAGGAGCGGTGTTAGCCTTTGCGTAATGGCTGATTTCGGCTTTAACGGAGTGTTTTTCTTTTTTGTCGCCGAATGCTATTTGGAGAGCATTGTAACCGTCTGTTTCTACGGTTTTCTTTTGTGTAACTACACAGGGGCCAGCTTCTATAATGGTAACAGCGGTTTGTTTACCGTCTGTTCCAAAGATGCTGGTCATCCCAATCTTCTTACCAATAATACTTTTCATTGTATCTGTTTTATACCCAGCGCTCCTTCAACATTGCTGTTGAGCAGGAGTTAGGTGTTCATATTTTTTCTTTTTAAGAGCTTACCCATGCCTCACTCCAGATCCCGATGTATTGGGCCGGAGTTGGTTCATTAGGCTTTGATCTCAACATCTACACCACTTGGCAGGTCTAATTTACTTAGAGCGTCAACCGTACGGCTGCTGCTGGTGTATATGTCTAACAAACGTTTGTGTGTGCACAATTGGAACTGCTCACGGGCTTTTTTGTTTACGTGTGGCGAACGCAACACGGTAAAAATTTTCTTGTGAGTAGGTAAAGGAATTGGACCTGTTACCACTGCCCCTGTACTGCGTACAGTTTTTACAATCTTCTCCGCAGATTTATCAACTAAATTGTGGTCGTAAGACTGTAATTTGATTCTGATTCGTTGTGACATATTTAAAGAACTTTAGAATTCCGTTTTTTAATTTGGAGTGCAAAGGTAAGGGTACTGTTTTAAATAGCAAAGAGTTGGTAAAAGTTTTTTTAAACTATTTCAAACAAATTGCATTTCCCAAAAATAGGAACGGTTTTTGGACAAAATAGAGGAGTGTATTTCATCACTAACTTTTTTATCATGAAATTCTTCTTTTGTGCAGTTGCAGTAGGTCTTTCCTTATTTGCTAGCGCTCAACCTTTTAGCTTCGATATCTACGCAGGTACCGGCCATTACGCCGGTGATTTGCAAACCAAAAGATTCGACCTTAACCAGGCACAAATAGCGCTTGGTGCGGGACTTTCCTACGCTTTTACCCCAAAATGGAGCCTTAGAGGAGCTGCTAACTATATTAGATTATATGGCGCCGACGTCAAACCAAGTGCCAGTAAAAGTTCTACCGATCGTAACCTGATGTTTAAAACCGCGGTATGGGAAGCACAATTGGCAGTAGAATACCAATTACTAGATATAGAAGAACGAGGGTTTAGTCCATACGTATTTGCCGGTATCGCCGCCTTTCATTACAACCCTTACGCATACGACAGCACGGGAAATAAAGTGTTCCTGCGTTCGCTGGCTACCGAAGGGCAGGGACTTTCAGCTTATCCCGAAAAACAATTGTACAAAAACAAACAATTCGCTATTCCTTTTGGGGGTGGTATCAAACTGGCTTTGTCAGACAGACTACAACTGGGCATCGAAGTGGGTCTTCGAAAATTATTCACCGATTACCTGGATGATGTGAGTGGCACGTACGCCGATTCTAGCATTTTAGCCGGGGCCAGGGGGCCACAAGCGGCAGCATTTGCTTTCCGCGGAAAAGAATTGGACCCAAATACGCCCTATCCTGCAGAGGGTAGCATAAGAGGAAACCCATCCAACAAAGACTGGTATTTTACCGCCGGCATCCGATTCAACTACCGATTCGGTGGCGGCAACAATGGCTCGGGTAGCAAAAGATCAAAAATGGGCTGCCCTACCAATATATATTAATAGCGCATCCGGTTAATCTACTTTTGAAATAGATCCGCCGCTGCTTTCTTTTGCAGAAACTGTGCCGCCTCCTTTATAATCTACTTCACCGCCACTACTGGCCTGTGCTTTCAACGATACACTGGCGTGTACTTTGGCAGATGCGCCGCTACTGGCTTGCACATCGGTATTTTCACTGAGCAATTCGGCAGCGTCGATGGTACTGCCGCTGCTACACTGTGCTTTATAATTTTGAGTTCTACCGGTTAGTTCTACTGTTGATCCGCTACTGGCATCTGCATCAACGCCTGGTGCATCTACATTGGCAATGATGGTACCTGCGCTGGAAGCATCCAATTGTATTTTATCGCTTGATTTCAAGGTATTTTTCACCTGCACTTTGGCGGAAGCTGATACGCTTATTTTTTTGAGGGCTGATGTATTGATGATCACTTTGGGATACACGTTGTTGTAATTCACTCCAGACCTCATCTTTATTTTTAGGACCCCTTCATCTACACTCACCAGCACATCTTCCATAATATTATCATCGGCCGGTACCTGAACCCGCTGTTCGGCAGCACCCGGCACCACCTCTACATAAAAAGCACCTGATACGCTTATTTTATTAAATGATGCTACATCCTCTACACGGGTTACCATATTTCCACTTCCAGTGCGGTTGCTACAACCAGGTAACAGGATCCAAAGACAACAAAGGGTGATTAAGTATTTCATATCTTTTATTTAAATACAAATATTTGTTATTTAATCTTATAAAACAAACCTTTCCTACGCGCTTTTTACCGTTGGCCCCCGCTTTAACCTGATTTATTTTCTCCAACTGCTAATATGCAAAGTTTAAGTATTACACATCTTTTCCGCATCCATCTTTTGATGAAACCATATTCTAAAAAAATAAAAGTTGAATGAATTACCTTCGCAGCGTTATGACAGATAAGATACTCATTCTCGATTTTGGTTCCCAATACACGCAGCTGATTGCCCGCGTAGTGAGAGAAGCCAACGTGTACTGCGAAATTGTTCCTTTTCACAAAGAAATTATATACAATGCCCAGCTGAAAGGCATCATCCTCTCTGGTTCTCCTTTCTCAGTCAACGAAGAAAAGGCACCGATGGTAGATGTTAAATCCATAGCGGATCAAATACCCGTTCTGGGAGTTTGTTACGGTGCGCAACTCACCGCCAAAATTTTTGGCGGAAACGTGGCAAAAAGTGATAAGAGAGAATATGGCAGGGCAAATTTTGAGGTATCGCAAACCGATGCATTGTTAGAAAACATTCCCACCAACTCGCAAGTATGGATGAGCCACAGTGATACCATCAAACAATTACCCGAAGGTTTTGAATTGCTGGGTACCACTGAAAGTATTCCGGTAGCTGCTTTTAAATCTGCCACCACCGCTGCCAACCCAATATACGGTTTGCAGTTTCACCCGGAAGTGTATCATTCTGCCGAAGGCAAAAACATTTTGAAAAACTTTTTGGTAAACATCTGTGGATGTAGTCAGGATTGGACACCCGCGCACTACATCACCGACACCGTAGCTGCCTTAAAAAAACAATTGGGCAATAGCAAAGTGGTGATGGGGTTAAGTGGCGGTGTAGACAGTACCGTAGCAGCTACCCTTATTCACAGAGCTATTGGCGAAAACTTGTATGGTATTTTTGTTGATAATGGCGTACTGCGCAAAAACGAATTTGAAGAAGTATTGGAAATATACCGCAAACTTGGTTTGAATGTAACAGGCGTTGACGCCAAAGAACATTTTTATACCAAGCTTGCAGGAAAAGTAATGCCTGAGGAAAAAAGAAAAGCTATTGGCGGTTCTTTCATCGAAATATTTGATCAGGAAGCACATAAAATCACTGGCATCGAATTTTTGGGACAAGGCACTATCTATCCGGATGTGATTGAATCCGTTTCTGTGCATGGCCCGTCTGTTACTATTAAAAGTCACCACAACGTGGGCGGCCTACCTGAGACCATGAAACTGAAACTGGTAGAACCCCTGCGTTTTCTCTTTAAAGACGAAGTACGAAAAATTGGGGCTGAATTAGGTATCCCGGCCGAGATGCTGAACAGGCATCCTTTCCCAGGCCCTGGCCTTGCCATCAGAATTTTAGGAGAAGTAACTGAAGAAAAGGTACAGTTATTGCAAGATGCAGACAAGGTATATACCGATCATTTAAAAAAATCTGGTTTGTACAACGAAGTGTGGCAGGCCGGCACCATTTTATTGCCAGTAAAAAGTGTGGGTGTTATGGGCGACGAACGAACCTATGAATTCACTGTGGCATTGAGAGCGGTGACTTCGGTAGACGGCATGACGGCAGATTGGGCACATTTGCCTTATGACTTTTTGGCCAACGTTAGCAATGATATCATTAACTCTGTGAAAGGAATCAACAGGGTGGTGTATGATATCAGCAGCAAACCACCTGCAACAATAGAGTGGGAATAAAAGAACCTAAGCAACCCTGAATATGCAAAAAAACATGAAAACAATTATACTCCTTTTGATGCTGATATTGGCATCCTCTGCTGGCATAGCGCAGGAAAAAAACACTGCGGATACGACGAAAGCCCCGATGAATAAAACCTATCGGGTTGGTATTTTTGCTCCCCTCTATATTGATTCTGTCTTTACGGGATATGCTTATAAATATGGTAAAAATTTTCCAAAATTTGTAGTACCGGGTCTCGACTTTGTTCAAGGATCTCTAATAGCATTAGACAGCTTGTCGCTACTAAATACCCAAATAAAGGCTAGCATTTTTGATTCTAAATCTTTTTCGCAAAGTGTGCCACAATTAATCAACAGTAAAAGTCTCGACAGTTTGGATCTGATCATTGGAGCTGTGAAAGATCAGGAATATATTCAGCTGGCAGATTTCGCTAAAGAAAAACACATTCCCTTTATATCGGCCACTCACCCGAACGATGGTGGTATTACTGCCAATCCTTTTATGGTGATCGTAAATGCAACCTTAAGAGCGCACTGCGAAGGTATTTTTTCCTACATCCTGCAGAACCATGGAACTGATAAAATTTACCTGGTCAGAAAAGCCGGTGCACAAGAAAACATGGTAGAAGATCTTTTTAAAAAAATAAATAGTCCGGATGGTAAGCCCTTATTGAAAATAGAAGTGATCAATGTAAATGAAGATTTTTCTGTGATCAAAAACAAACTTGATAGCAATAGAAGTTCCGTTATTGTTGGTGGAAGTCTAAATGAAGCATTCGCCAACAACTTAGCAACCTACGCACAATCTGTAAGCAATACTTATTCTATCAAATTAATCGGAATGCCCAACTGGGATGGGTTTGCAAGTTTAGCAAAAAATAAAAAACTGAAAGACTTCCCCGTGTACTACACTACGCCCTATTACAACAATAAGGCAGATGAATGTAGCAAAAAAATAAAAGACGTTTATCTCCAAAAATACAAAGGAGTTCCTTCAGACATGACTTACAAGGGATATGAAGTCACCATGCAATTTATTCGATTGCTACAACTGTATCCAAATGATTTGCTCAGTCACCTCAACGATTACAATCAGAAAGTTTTTAGCGATTACCGCTTTAAACCGGTTCACCAGAAAAAAGAAAGTACCCTACCCGATTATTTCGAAAATAAAAATCTCTACTTTCTTAAAATGTTGAATGGGAATGTGAGCAAGGCGTGGTAGGAAACATTCATTGTGAGTCGCTACTCGACACATTGTTTCATGTCCCACAAAATATTATTGCCATTTGTATGCAAATTAAAATTGCAGAAGCCATTGACATCAAAGATATATATGAGGCTGCCGCCGCGCCTGGGTTTCAACCAACGGCTATGATTGCTTTGTATTTTTAATCAACATCATTCTAGGCATTTGATATTAGCACATGAAAAAATGAAGCATAAATTATGCAAAGAATTTGCTTTACGCCTCAAAGTTTTTTCTGCACATTTCTTCCTATCGCCTGCCGCGGGACTATTTTTTTTCTTGAAAAAAAGAAACAAAATTTATCTACCTATCGGCAGACAAGTCTGCCGTCAGGCAGACTCAAGGGCTACCGAAAAAAAGCTTCCCGATTTCGCTGCGCCCATGCAGGACAAGAAAAATATTTCGTCGGGTGTCAAATGAAATAAGTCACAACAGCTCTGCAAAGCCAAGCTATGTGCGACTTACAATCCAACAACAATCTATTTAAGCTGATGTAGCAACAATTTCATTTTTACATTCCTCCTCTGGATTTTTTTTAAGCAATTTTTTGGGAGGCCTGGATGTGCCTTCGTAGCTGGCCGTGGGCGAAACGATTTCAGTCATTTGAAGCTGCTAAATGATTGCTTTTTACTCTGTATGATTAAACCATCGTGTCACCGTTGCTTTGCGGCCCAATTTGATTTTACAGAAGGCAACATCTGAAAATGAAGCGGTTGTATAAAATCATTGTGGAACAAGACATCAAGTTTCATCGTACAATTCATTAAAATTCCTATCAGCATCCATTTAAAAATCACCTGACACTGAAAGGGGGGCGGCGGCATAGTTTATCAAACATCTTCATCTAAATTTAAAAGATCCCCCACAAAAAAGCGCCACCCCAAAAGGAGCGGCGCTTTGAATGAAAGTATGTTGATGTATTATCTTATAATTAATACCTGACTGCTCGCCAAACGTTTGCCGTTTGCATCTCTCACTTCGAGGAAGTAAACCCCGTCCTGAGCATTCAACAGATTCACGTTCATTTGTTCGTAAGTTCTGGTAATCGCGTATTGCTGACTCCAAACCCTGGCTCCTTTGCCATCAAAAACAGATACCGTGTAACCTGTGGTAAGGTTTCTTGGACTGTAATATCTAACCTGGAACTGACCGCTGCTTGGATTAGGATATACAAACACCATGTTGCTAACCGAATCAGAAATGGTTACCCTGTTACTGATAGCAGAACATCCGTTCACATCCGTAGCAACAGAATAGTATTCTCCAAAACGATCGATATTTACGAGATAGGATGATCCGTTTACGCCGCCTAACAAACTATTATTTCTGTACCATTGGTACACATAAGAACCTGCAGGACTCACCGTGGTGTATAATCCACTGTTGATAGCAGGTGTAAGATTGCTGTATTCTGCTGCAACCAAAACCGATGTTGGTAATGCATTTACCGTGAGGTTAGCGATGCTGGAAGTAACACTTCCGCAAGGCACACCAGCAACGATTACTCTGTAACGGGTACCATTCAGGATAGTTGCTGCATTGGTTACGGCTAATGTTGGCGTTGCCACACCGCTGTAAGGCGCAGTATTGGTTAAGTCTACAAATGGACCACCGTTTACACTCACCTGCCATTGATAAGTAATGGTGCTACCAGTAGCAGTTACTGCAAAGGAAGTATTAGCGCCTGCGCAAATGCTCCTGCTGATGGGTTGGTCGTTAATAGCCACTAGTGTATTTACCACTAAAGTGGCAGCTGCTGAATTCAAATTAACAGTACAAGTACCATTCAAAACTGCTCTGTACTGGTAACCAGTCATAGCTGCAGTGAGGTTGTTCACAGTTAGTGATGAAGCAGTTGCACCTGCGATGTTGGTAAAGCTGGTACCGCCGTTGGTACTTACTTGCCACTGGTAAGTAGGCAAGGTGCCAGTAGCAGCAATGCTAAAGGAAGCGGATGTTTGCGTTGGCAAACAAGCAGAAGTGCTGGCTGGTTGTGTAGTAATTACCACTGCTGTATTTACAGTTAGCGTAGCGCAAGCAGAAGTAACTGTGTTACAAGTTCCGGTTACTACGACCCTGTAAGCATATCCATTTTGAGAAGCGATGGTATTTGCTACTGCAAGTGTATTCGTAGTAGCACCTGCGATGTTGGTAAAGGTTCCTCCACAACCAGTGGTAGAAACCTGCCATTGGAAAGTAACTCCTGTTCCAACTGCAGCCACCGTGAAAGAAGCGGTGTTGCCTTCACACAATACGACCGATGTAGGTTGAGTAGTGAGGGCCGCCAAAGTATTGACGGTTAGGGTAGCCGCAGCTGAGGTAATAGGTGTAGGTGTACAGCTAAATACATTTACGCGATACCTGTTGTTGTTTTGTGTAGCCACCACACCAGTAATGCTGAAGGTAGCAGCTGTTGCACCCACAATATTGGTGTAAGTAACCCCGGCATCTGTGCTCACTTGCCATTGGTAGGTAAGGGAAGATCCGGTAGCAGTTGCAGTAAAGGAAGCATTGGTGCCCACGCAAGCAGTTACACTTACTGGCTGTATATTAATAGCAGCTGCATTGCCTACTTCGAGGGTAGCAGCATTAGAAGTAACAGGAGAAGGACAAGTACCCGTTACAATTACTCTGTAACGATTGTTGTTGGCCACCAACTGCACATTCGTCAGCGTATAAGCGGGGTTGATAGCAGTAGCAATGTTGATATAGGTAACA
Source organism: Chitinophagales bacterium (assembly GCA_038249665.1). Taxonomy (GTDB): domain Bacteria; phylum Bacteroidota; class Bacteroidia; order Chitinophagales; family Chitinophagaceae; genus Ferruginibacter. The sequence goes on along the minus strand of JBBSDF010000028.1, from coordinate 26,910 downwards.
CCCGCATCAGTACTCACCTGCCATTGATAGGTTAAACCGGTACCCGTAGCAGTAACGTTGAAAGTAGCGTTATTGCCCACACACTCTACCGCGTTTTGTGGTTGAGCAGTGATAGCAGGAGCCGTTTGTACAGTTAGTATGGCAGCAGTAGAAGTAGCTGCACCACACTGGCCAGTTACGATTACACGGTATTGATTGTTATTCATACCTGCAACAACCGCAGTGGCTGTATAAGATGCGGCAGTAGCGGTAGCAATATTAGTAAAAGTTACACCACCGTTAATACTCACTTGCCATTGGTAGCTAGTTACAGCCGCACCAGATGTAGCAACAGAGAAAATTGCATTCGAACCTGCACATACTGCTAAAGAAACGGGCCCAGCATCAATGGTAGGTGCGGTGCCTGGAGAAACAGTGAAGGTTACAATAGCATTTTGTACAACCGCACCAGCAGTTCCGGTTACGGTAACATTGTAAGTGCCTGCAGCTAAGGATTGAGCATTGTTTAATGTAACCACAGTAGCAGAGCCTGGCGTTACAACAGCTGGTGTAAATGTAACGGTAGTTCCCGCTGGAACATTAGATGATGTTAACACAATTGGGGTAACAAAACCACCAAGAGAGGATGTACCAAGATTAACTACTGCTGACGTTGGACCAGCACAAGCAATGGTAGTAGCTGTTGTTGGAGTGAAAGAGAAACCAGCCACTGCAGCAGTGATAGTAAAGTTCGCATTAGAAACATCAAAGAATACATTATCAATTGCTTCTACTTTTACTTTAGCAGTCGTTGTTACTGTATTAGGAATGGTCAACGATTCTGTTCCATCGTTTGCTGTGCTAGCTGAAAGCACCGTAGGGTAGGTTAACCCTCCATCTGTAGATAAAAGAATTCTAACTGTAGGAGTATTGAAGGGGGCAGCGTTGGTAGCTGCAACGTTCCAAGTAATGGTACGACTGGTATTTCCTTCCCATGATTCACCTCCGTTGGGCACTGTAACAATGAACGGAGTAGTACCTCCTACATTTATTTGGAATACAGTGTTTGTTTGACAACCACCAGCGCCTGCGGATGCAACTCCGCCTCCATTGGCTCTATTGTCTCTAACAGTAAGTTTGAATTTCATTGCTCTGGCAACAGGTGACAAAGTTTCTCCCTTTAAACCTCCCATTGTTGCGGCGGGATTTGCAGGATAATTTGCATTGATAACAGCCACATCAGGAAAAGTACGGCTGCCAGTTAATTTGGGCAAACGTGATTTAAACAAAGGAACTGTATTATTGGCGGCAGCTGTGGCTCCTGCATTCCAGGCGGCTGTACCACTAAAATCCCATTGCTCCCAATTGTAGGTAAGTGCATCACCATTGGCATCGCTGGCAGTCCCCGTTAGCGTAAAAGGCGTGCTAATAGGGATCGTTAAACCATTATTTAATAGCGGAGCAATAACTGGCAAAGTATTCCCGGTTGGGGTAGACACTCCGCAGGTTGATCCATTTCCAAACGTTACAAAATTGCTAATTTCATCAAAACTTATTGCATGAAAATGCGGGTCACTATTGGGCTGTATGTTTTCAGCGGCACAAATACCCGCGTAAGCTTGAATAGTAGTACCGCTACCTACCTCATATTTCGTATTGGTAGGTGAAGCTCCACAACCTGCCATGCTATGATTGCCACCCCACTGGTGACCCATCTCATGAGCTACAAAATCAATATCGAATGCATCTCCCACTGGATTCGGTAAACCTGTAACGCCTCTTGCTTTACCAGTTCCACATGGTGAGTTAAGTTGGGCAATTCCACCGCCACCAGTACTAAAAGTATGCCCGATATCGTAATTGGCTGCTCCAATGTTAGCTGTAATGACCGTTTGACTTTCATTTATCAACACATTGCCATTAAAATTACCAGTGAATGGATCTGTTGCTGGATCCAAATATTCAATAACATTATTATTGGCAATTAACACCATTCTTATGGAAACCTCTTTTTCATACACCCCCACTACCCTGTTAACAGTTGTAACAATGGCAGCATGTAAAATGGCTGGATTTGTACCGGCGCCTATGCCAGGAGCCTGCGCGTATTCTCCAGTATTAGCAACGGCAAGACGATAGGTGCGAAGATTAGTTCCGAGACAATCAGCTTCAACTGATAGTTCCTTTCTAAAAACCGCTGGGGTGGTACTTTCTTCTACTGTACAGGTAAAGCTATTAGGTTTAGATAAATCTGTGCGAAAATAACTCATGTAAGAGTCTGTTAAACCAACAGCATATGGATCAATATAAAAACTTCCATTTACGGTTAGAATCTGCGCATGAAATCCACGTGGGGTGAAATCCAAGCGAATGGTTGCAGCAGGATCATCAATTCCTTGTCCGGCAAAGGTTTTGATTTCAGGAAACCTTGCTTCTAAAGCTGGCTCCTGAATACTGCTTTCCCAAACTCGGAAATTTGCTGTTCTGCCATCTGGCATTGGAAGCGTAAGAATTGGCGCTGCATTTCTGTTGTAGCGCACTTGATCTTCTTTTGGCAAAGACCATAAAAAATTCTTAAGGTTTTGCGTTTCTAAACTTAGAGTACGCAGCTTTAAAGGATGTATTACTCGATTTTTTCCATTGAGTTGGATAGACCTTTCGTTAATGTCAGAAAAAAAATTGTTCTGGGCACTTACTGAAAATCCGGCAAACAAAGCGATAAAGATCGTTAAGATAATTGTGTAAATTTTCTTCATTTTTTAAAATTTTGGTAACACAAAATAAGACAATCCTCCCATAGTTCACCAACTGTTAAATAAAATTGATGCCACGCGCTCGTTTTATTCACCTCCCATCAACAATAATTACATCTATCTTTAAACATCAGCCTTCAATTGTTGTAATTACTCTATGATACAATTCACCGACATAGGTTTATATTGCCCGCAGGGCGATTTCTACATAGACCCATGGAAACCAGTTGATAAGGCGATTATCACCCATGCTCACAGCGACCATGCCCGTTCCGGAAGCCAATCTTATTTGTGCACACCCCAAACCTTACCGTTGCTGCAACTTCGGCTGGGCAATCATCATTTTGAAACTGCCGAATGGAGAGAAAAAATTTTTATCAATGGAGTGGAAGTTTCATTTTACCCAGCAGGCCATATCATCGGTTCCGCTCAGGTAAAACTGAGCTATAAAGGAGAAACCTGGGTGTTTACCGGCGATTACAAAACCAGTAACGACGGCTTTTCTGAACCCTTTGAACCAGTGCCTTGCAACGTGTTTATTACAGAATCCACCTTCGGACTACCCATTTACAAATGGAAGGATCAAGACATTATTTTTGAGGATATGCAGGAATGGATCCGGCAAAACCATGCGCAAAAAATAACCAGCGTTTTACTCGCTTATAGCCTGGGAAAAGCTCAACGTATTTTACCAGCCTTAGCAGCCACCGGATTAAAAATATTTGCCCACGGCGCCATCTGCAACGTGCATGACACGTTGGTACAACATGGTTGGGATTTACCAATCATAGAACGTATTACCGCAGCCACTAACAAAGAAGACATCAAAGGACAAATTGTGATAGCGCCACCAGGAGCGGATGGAACCGCGTGGATGAAAAAATTAACCCCCTATGCAGTGGGCAATTGCAGCGGCTGGATGCAAGTAAGAGGCAATGCCAGGAGAAAAAATACCGATGCCGCTTTTGTACTCAGCGATCACGCAGACTGGAACGGATTGCTCTCTGCAGTAAAAGCGACCGGAGCCACTAAGGTTTTTACTACACACGGTTTTCAAAGTGCATTTAGCAAATACCTGAACGAACAGGGCATTGAAGCCGCAGAAGTAAAAACGGCTTTTGGAAACGAAGAAGAAAACGACGCCAAGGAAGGTTTGACCCTCAACAGTATAGCATGAAAAAATTTGCAGGACTCATTCGTTTACTCGCCACCGGTAGTAAAGTAAATGTAAAAATAAAGGCGTTGGAACATTACTTCAAAACAGCCGATGAAGCTGACAGGATATGGGTGATCGCCATCTTCAGCGGGAGAAGACCCAAAAGAGCCATGAGTACTGCTATGTTGAAAGAAGCCTGCATTCAAATAACCCTAACACCGGTATGGTTGTTTGAAGAATGTTACCACACGGTAGGCGATTTGGCAGAAACCATTGCTTTGCTGCTTCCCCCACAAACTAATTTTGAAGAAAATGAAAAAAGCTTAAGCTGGTATTTAAATAAACTGCAGTGGTTAGCAGGTGAAACCGACGAAAACAAATGGGCATTTGTACAAGATGCGTGGAAAAGCATGAGCACCGACGAAATTTTTGTTTTCAACAAATTGTTTACTGGCGGTTTTAGGATTGGAGTTTCACAAAAAATGATGGTGAATGCATTGGCCAAAGCCACCGGAAAAGAACCCGCCGTAATTGCTCATCGCATCACCGGAAAATGGGACCCTGCTAACACCCACTGGGAAGATTTGTTGTATTCTGAAACGCAGGAAAACGATACCAGCAAACCATATCCTTTTTATCTGGCGTATGCCCTCGAAACCGAACCTGGTAAACTGGGACCTTTGGAAGAATGGCAGGCAGAATGGAAATGGGACGGCATCCGTGGACAAATCATCAAAAGGCAGAACGAATTGTTTATTTGGAGCAGAGGCGAAGAACTGCTCACCGCCCAGTTTCCAGAACTCCATCACCTGGCAGCGTTATTGCCAAATGGTGTAGCGATGGATGGTGAATTGATCGTGTTGAATCCAAATGCAACTTCACAAAACATCGAACCACTCCCCTTTTCCCTGTTGCAAACGAGGATCAGCAGAAAAAACATTTCTAAAAAACAACTCACCGAAGCTCCCGTGAGTTTTATTGCTTACGATTTGTTAGAGGTTGAATACAAGGATATACGAGGTATCACGTTAAAGGATAGACGAAGTTTTTTAACACAGATTGTTCAAGAAATAAACCACCCATCGCTTCAGCTTTCACCTGCAATTATTTTCGACAATTGGGAGGCCTTAGCATTGCTTAGAAACGATGCACGTGAAAAAGGAAGCGAAGGCATTATGCTCAAAAATAAAAACGCGGTTTACCAGGTGGGCCGGAAAAAAGGTGATTGGTGGAAATGGAAGATTGATCCGCTCACCATTGATGCAGTGTTGATATACGCTCAAAAAGGGCATGGTCGCAGAAGCAACCTCTACACCGATTATACCTTTGCCGTAAAAGACGGGGAAAAATTAGTGCCTTTTACGAAAGCGTACAGCGGACTCACGGACAAAGAATTTGCGGCTGTAGATGCGTTTGTAAAAAGAAATGCCATCGAAAAATTTGGTCCGGTCCGCACTGTAAAACCCGAACTGGTTTTTGAAATTGCTTTTGAAGGTATAGCAGCCAGCAAAAGACATAAAAGTGGTGTAGCCCTTCGGTTCCCAAGAATGAGCAGGTGGCGACAAGATAAAAAATTAGAAGATATCAACAGTTTAGAAGACTTACAAAAAATGTTGGAACTTTATAAAAATGAAACAAGCGCAACGGAGCAGCCAAAAAAATAATTTTAAAAAATCGGTAGGTTACCAGGTTATAGAACAATGGTTATTAGCTGTAAACAAACATCCCTTTTTATTTCAACAACAAACATGGGAAGCGGTTAGTGAACAAAAAAGCGGACTAGTAAATGCACCCACTGGTTCGGGAAAAACGTTTTCGGTATTCCTCGGCGCAGTGATACAATTCATTAACCAGCATCCGGAAAAATATCTACAGCAAAAAAACAATGGATTACAACTGCTGTGGATCACTCCACTGCGAGCGTTGGCCAAAGACATTGCCAGGGCAATGCAGACGGCCATTACAGAATTGGGTATGGCGTGGGAAGTAGGTATTAGAAACGGCGATACTTCTACCAACGAAAGAGCCAGGCAAAAAAGGCGGATGCCGGAAATTTTAATTATCACGCCCGAAAGTTTACATTTATTATTGGCGCAAAAAAATTATCCGGAAACTTTTAAAACTTTGCAAACGGTTGCAGTTGATGAGTGGCATGAATTGCTGGGAAGCAAAAGAGGGGTTCAGGTAGAATTGGCCATGAGCAGATTGGTAGGATTGCAAAAACAATACAATACAGTTTATGCAAATAGCAAAACAACATTCAGCCCAAAAAAAATAAGTATCTGGGGCATATCTGCTACTATTGGAAATTTAGATGAAGCCATGGAAGTATTGATGGCGCCACTTCAAACAGAGGGAACCTTGATCAAAGCAGCCATACATAAAAAAATTAGCATCGCTTCCATCATTCCAGCAGAAATGGAAAAATATCCATGGTCGGGGCATTTAGGAATTAAAATGGCTGAACAAATATTACCCATACTTCACCAGAATCACACCACACTCGTTTTCATTAATACCAGGGGAATGAGTGAAGTGTGGTACCAGCATTTGCTCAGCATCGATCCCTCGCTTGCAGGAGCAATAGCATTGCACCACGGCAGCATCGAACCCGAACTGCGCTTATGGGTGGAAGATGCTTTGCATACCGGCACTTTATTAGCGGTTGTCTGCACGTCGAGTTTGGATTTGGGTGTTGATTTTAGACCGGTAGAAACAGTGATTCAAGTGGGTTCTCCGAAAGGTGTTGCCCGATTTTTACAACGTGCCGGAAGAAGCGGCCACCAGCCAGATGCGGAAAGCAACATTTGGTTTTTACCCACCCACTCACTAGAATTGCTGGAAGCCGCCGCACTCAAAGAATCGATGGAACAAATGATCATTGAGAGCAGAACGCCTTTCACGCTTTGTTTTGATGTGTTGCTACAATACCTCTGCACACTCGCCATATCCGAAGGCTTTGATAGTGAGGTAACTTTTGAAGAAGTAAAAAATACATTTTGTTACAAAGAAATTACCCGCGAAGAATGGAACCAACTCCTGCAATTTCTCACGAACGGAGGTAAAGCTTTGCAGCAATATGATGATTATAAAAAAGTAGAAATCATTGACGGTATTTATAGAATTACCAGTAGAAAAATGGCGATGCGGCATCGGATGCACATTGGCACCATTGTAAGCGATGCCATGTTGAAAGTAAAATTTATGGGAGGTGGCTTTTTAGGGGTCATCGAAGAATGGTTCATCAGCCGTTTGCAACCTGGTGATGTATTTACGCTTGCAGGTAGAAATTTGGAATTTGTGATGATCAAAGACATGGTGGTGCTGGTAAAAAAATCGACCGCAAAAAAATCGATTGTTCCCAGTTGGATGGGAGGTCGCATGCCACTCAGTTCAAACCTGGGCAAAATGTTGCGCAAAAAATTAACGGATGCCGCCGAAGGCAATTTCGGAAATAAAGATGCAGAGATACTGGCGCTGCAACCCTTACTCAATCTGCAACAGGAGCTCTCACACATTCCACTCAGTAATGAATTGTTGATAGAACATATAGAAACAAAGGATGGCTTTCATGTATTTATTTATCCTTTCGAAGGCAGATTGGTACATGAGGCCATGGCTGCATTGTTGGCGTATCGGATCAGTAATATTACCCCCATTAGTTTTTCGGTAGCGATGAATGACTACGGTTTTGAATTGCTCAGCGATCAGCCGATCCCGATAGACGATACCAATGTGTACGAATTGTTTTCGGAAGACAACCTTTTAAACGATATTCAAAAAGCAGTGAATGCCACCGAAATGACGAAAAGAAAATTCCGCGACATTGCTGTAATTGGCGGATTGATATTTCAGGGTATGCCGGGAGAAACTGTAAAACAAAAACACTTACAGTCTTCTGCATCCCTATTGTACAGGGTATTTTCAGAATACGATCCCAATAACCTTTTGCTGCGACAAGCTTTTAACGAAGTACTTGATCAACAAATGGAAGAAGCAAGACTTCGCAATATGTTGCAACGTATTCAGCAAAGTAAGATCGTGATTCGTTTTCCTAAACAACTCACGCCGTTTTGTTTTCCGATAAAAGTAGATAGTATCCGAGAAAACCTGAGCTCAGAAAAACTGGAAGACAGAATTAAAAAAATGCAACAACAGTTGAGTAAAAAATAAATGGCATCACTAGTGATGCCATCAAAATACTATTTATCAAAAGAGTCGAAGGTCAATCCCCCTTCATTCCAATTTTGAATGCCAAACTAAAATAACTGAATTGATCTTCAGAATTTTCGTCGGCTACAAAACGCCATTCTTTACCAGATATAAAAGGAGGCTGCTGCGCACATCCTGCAGCTTCTCCCAGTCCAATAAATGTATCGTTGCTTTCTATTTTAAATCCGTAGGCGTTGCCCTTTTGAAGTGTCAAACCGGGAATTGCAAAAGCCATCCATTGATTGTTACATGCATGGTTAACTGGTACGGCAACTGAACCCAAGTTAGCTCCCCATTGTTGTGATGCAGCATCAAATGAGTGCAAACTGAGGGTGACATTGCCTGGGAGAGTAACGACCTCGGAAAATACTTCAATCTGTTCGAGATGTCCATCTTTATTGGCAACAAAGGTTTGACCTGCAATAATTTTTTTGTGATCAGATTTCCGATGGCCAAGCCAAGAAGTAGTGTTGTGGGTAAGCTGCTGTAGCGCAGCCTGATTAAATTGGTGGTGCATAGCCTTGAGCTTTAATTTGGGTGAATAATGAACTTAGGCAGATAGTGGTAAGTGAACAGTATAACAGCTAATTGTTTGTTTTATTGTTCTGGAAAATAAGATTTAGAACAACGATATCAGTTTTAACAAATGAATTCTTGAAAGTCACCACGCTTATTTGAAGAAAACAGATCCAAACTATCTCAGGTCAACTTATGTCAAGTCCTGTTCAAACACAGGAATGTAGGGTTGAGTTAAATTTGCGGTGAGTAGATCCTATCCACGTTTTAACCACCCAGTAATACTCATCCTATCGCGGGTAGCTACGCGTACCTCATGTTCCATTTCATTACTTTTGAAGAAAACGGCAGTTCGTTGTTGTGGAAAAATTTTCTGTATATAGTTGGCATGATGTAACCATAGCTGGCCTCCCTCCTCTTCTTCCCAGTTGGTATTGAGGTAACAAACCAAAGAAAATTGACGATCATCGTCGTTCTTAAACTGATCTATATGTTTTTGATATGCCTTGCCTTTTTCATACACCGCGTAATGAAATTCAGTGTGTTGTATACCAGCGTAACAGGTTTCGTTGAGGTAAACAACCAATGCATCTATTTGCGCGAGAAATTCCTGTTCGAAGGCGTTATCATGGCTTTTATCCAACCAATAAATCTGATCGCCTCTGAACTGTTGTTGGTCATCTTTTATTAGTTGGTTTCCAATTCCAGCTGGCTTCATCAATTCCTCAAGTTGCAATTGAAGTATATTTTCGCGCAGCCCAATAGCCAGTTTTTCACTGAGAAAATGCTGGTCTATGCCCACCTGTTGTTCTATATAAGATTGAATCAACCCTTCAAACTGTTCCTTCATCACTTGAATTGAGACAACAAGGTAGTCTTTAATAAATGCCTCGGACTGAATAGAATAATGGTAGCTATAGCACTAACTTAAAAAAGTACAAGGCAAAGAGTTTACTGATCTATACAAACAAATTGCTTACCGTAGAACGGCCAGGCCAGTTAAGATAGCCAAAGCGATGCTCATCAAAGTACCCACTACCAGGTATTCGGTTTTAATTTCTTGCCGGTCTTTTTCATTAAATCGGATGATGCCTTTGGCAGCGATAAGTAAACCAATAGCGGAATATTGGCTGTACAAAACAAATACAAGAATGATGATCCGCTCTACGATGCCAATCCACTTCCCCGCGTTGGCCAAGCTTTCTGCTTCGGGAAGTTTATCGCGCCATTGCCTGGTAAGCTGGCCAATAAAAATACCGGCAGGAGTGGTGAGAAATACGAATGCAGTGATGGTTTTCCAAACGGGTAAATTTTTATGAAGTGCTTCCCAGGCTTCCGTTACATCCTTCCAAGAAATAAAAACCAGGTACCAGCAAAATAACATCACCAATAAATGTAGCAACTGATCGATGAGGAAAAAGCGAACCGTTTGTGGTTGATACGATTTCCATCCATCAATCAATACATGAGTCACCAAAATGATTAAGGCTACCCACCAGTATTGAAATCCTATCAGAAACAAAGCAACAATGGCGGTCACAAAACCGTGTAGATACAATTTGGGTGATTCAAAATGTTTTTGCATCCGGCTGTTTACCCAACTCTTTGGTTGCAAAATAAAGTCGGTGAGGAGGTGCGACAAAATAAGTTTCGTTAACCAGATGAATGCTGCTGTCATGATATTTGAAGAATAATATTTTCGTACTGGAGTAACAATATTTCAATTTCAGGCCATCTGCCTGCTGTGATGCGCTGGTGAATGGTGCTCTTCGTTTTCTTTATTTTATTGGCCACTTCTTTTTGCAGTTCTCCTTTTAGCAATTCAAAAATTACTTCTGCCTGCTTACCCGTCATATCCTTAAAAATAGCATTTAAATAATTGGCCATTATTTGCAAAGCTTCATTGGCTAGCTGATGAGCAGAATGTATGGCAAGTCGGTCACCAACTTTGATCAGTTCATCAAACCTTCGGCCAGACAAAACGAATGCTTCGCCTTTTGCTGTTTTTAAAGATCGGACCAGACCGCTAATGGTACCAATACCAATACTGATGCGTACGTCTGACATTACCCTTTTATTATCCTTGGATAATTTGATGGCAGCCGTTCTGCTCATCAATGCAAGACGCAAGGCATGAGCAGGATTTTTTACATAAGCCTGAAAACTATCGCCCCTGTAAAATTCAAACGTTGCACCCTCATTTGCAAACAGCGCTTCCAATTGCCTGCTCAGTGCTGCCGATTTGGTGGCAGACAGTTTGGTAGAGTTTACAATATCCCCGGTAAGTACGGCACGTATAGCCATTTTGATTTTTATTAATAGAATGCAAAAATAGGATATTAAATTCGTATAAAAATACGAATTTTTTGTTAGTTCGGTAAATTATACGAACTTAAAGAATATTCGTATAAATGAACGAACTGATAAAAGTACCGAAGGATTGGTTTTATGGTCACATCGTTTACGCCAGCCTGCAAAGATTTATCAACAAGGGGTTTGTTGCGGGTAGAAATCTATATAACTTCTCATAGGTATTTAAAAATGCTTCATCATTTCAAATGTAAAGGCACAAAAAATGAGCGAAATAAAGTGATTAATAAAGCAAATGGGATTTGTAAGCGCTTAAGAAGAACAACTTTTACAAAAAAATGGACAAACCGAACAGAATTTCGATTTGTCCGTGATGGGTGCCCAGGACTGGACTCGAACCAGCACATCCTTGCGAACGCTGCGACCTGAACACAGTGCGTCTACCAATTTCGCCACCTGGGCAACTTCCCTTTTTGAAGCAATTTCTTAGATCAATTAGAACCATCGTTTTACAACAACAATTGCCGCATTTTGAATACCTTGCTTCAAACAGGGGGGCAAATATAACGACTTATACCGAAAGATTAAAATCTCTCAGGGCATCATTCAAACTTGTTTTCAAGTCGGTGCTGGCCTTGCGTTGGCCAATGATCAACGCGCATCCTACACCATATTCTCCGGCAGGAAATTGTTTGTTGTAGGTACCTGGAATCACCACGCTTCTTGCCGGAACAATACCCTTCATTTCTACCGCCGTAGCACCACTCACATCTATGATCTTGGTACTTTGGGTCAGCACCACATTAGCACCCAATACCGCTTCTTTTTCTACTCGAACACCTTCCACTACAATACAACGACTTCCCACAAAAACGCCATCTTCAATAATTACCGGACTCGCTTGCAAAGGCTCTAACACACCGCCAATACCTACGCCACCGCTCAAGTGTACCCCCTTGCCAATTTGAGCACAACTGCCCACTGTTGCCCAAGTGTCTACCATAGTGCCCTCATCTACATAAGCTCCAATGTTTACGTAAGATGGCATCAATACTACATTCTTAGCCAGGTATGCACCATAACGGGCTACAGCATGTGGCACTGCTCTTACCCCCAATTCTTTGTAATTGCTTTTTAGTTTCATTTTATCGTAAAACTCAAAAGGAGGTAGTGTGTAGGTTTCCATTTGCTGAATGCCGAAATACAACAAAATGGCCTGTTTTACCCATTCGTTAACCTGCCAACCATTAGGAACCGGTTCGGCTGTACGAAGTTGACCTTTATCTACCTGCTCAATTACATCCCTCACCGCCTGCACATATTTTTCTTCTTTTAGCAAATCACGGTTTTGCCACGCCTCTAGTATCAAAGCTTTTAATTCCATTTATAAAATTTTGTGCAAACTTATTACAGTTCCTTCTAAAATCAATAGATGTGTAAACTATCATTTATATTCTATATTTGACAGGGCTTTTTACTACTAAACAACAATGATATGCGCATAGGTTTTGATGCAAAGCGGGCTTACCAAAATGGAACCGGCCTGGGCCATTACAGCAGAACCCTGATACATTCACTGGCAAATACATTTCCTAAAATTGAATACTATTTATTTGCGCCCAAACTAACCGGGCGTTTTAACAGCGGTTTGTACCCCAACGTACAAACCATTACTCCCACCCATTTTCCTTACAATCTATTGAAAGCAGCTTGGAGAAGCAGCGGGGTAAAAAAAGAATTGGAAACGCTTCAAATAGACTTGTACCACGGGCTCAGTCACGAAATACCTTCAGGCATACAACACACCAACATCAAATCGGTGGTAACTATTCATGACCTCATTTTTGAAAGATTCCCTTCCCAATACAATCCGATCGATGTTTTTATTTACAGGCGAAAATGTAAACATGCTTGTAAGCACGCCGATGCCGTCATCGCCATCAGCCAACAAACAAAACAGGATCTGATCAACATTTACCAAATTGCGGAAGAAAAAATTACGGTTTGTTACCAGAGCTGTGATCCATCTTATACGCAGACAGTACCAGAAAATGAAAAAGAAAAAATTCGTCAATTGTATGGATTACCCAATCAATACTTTTTAACGGTAGGCTCTATCATTGAAAGAAAAAACTTGCTTACCCTTTGTAAGGCTATGTTGGTATTAAAAGAAGAAAAAATAAATATCCCATTATTGGTGATTGGTAAAGGTGATGGATATGAAAAAAAAGTAAAACAATTTGTACGGGAAAATGATTTGCAGGATTTAATTTTATTTCTCTCAGACCATCCGGTGGCAATGGAACATCCTTCTTTTAAAAATTCAAGCCACTTCCCGGCCATCTACCAAATGGCTCAAGCGATGATCTATCCCTCAACCTTTGAAGGTTTTGGCATACCCGTTTTGGAAGCGTTGTGCAGCCGGTTACCCGTGATTACCTCCAACGTTTCTTGCATGCCGGAAGCAGGGGGAGATGCAGCAGCATACATTCAACCTTTTGATGAAAAAGATCTGGCAGGAAAAATGAAATTAATTTCAGAAGATCTTGATGTAGCAGCCAGCATGAAAGAAAAGGGCTGGCAACATGCCCAACGGTTTACAGCAGAACGCTGCGCAACTGCGGTCATGAATGTGTACCAAAAATTAATGCTATGAGTTTTTTAACTGACATAGAAGAAGCCATTACTGTTTTAAAAAACGGGGGTACTATTTTGTACCCAACAGACACCGTGTGGGGCATTGGATGCGACGCTACCAATGAAGCGGCAGTAGATAAAGTTTTCCGCATTAAAAAAAGAAACCAAGAAAAAAGTATGATCATTTTATTGGTCAACGAAGCCGATATTCTACATTATACCAATGACCATAATCCTATAATTTTTGATTACATCAAAAACGTATTCAAACCCACTACAGTTATTTATGAAGGGGCCAGGAATCTGGCAACGAATGGGATTGGCAAAGACGGTACAGTTGGTATAAGGATTGTAAAAGATCCGTTTTGTAAAGCACTAATAGAGGTATTCGGAAAGCCACTATTATCCACTTCTTCCAATATTTCGGGTTACCCTCCCCCTGCACTTTTTGAAGACATTGATGCTGAAATAAAAAGCGGTGTTGACTACATCGTGCAACACCGCCAGGAAGATTTAACACCCGCTGAACCGAGTACGGTGATCAAATTAAACCATGATGGCAGTATTCAAATCCTTAGGCCTTAATATATTTACTACAAAGCAAATCCAATACCAAATTGAAAATTTTGGTTCTTCCATTTCTCTTTAGTATCGATATCGTTGAGGTTGTTTAAACCCACTCCATATCGTCCATAAATCCTCAGCTTGGAAATGTTTAACTGTAACCCTCCTACCATACTGAAGTCGCCCTTCGAAAAGGCATTGGAACCATTGTTCAATAGATTGGTATTTTCATCGATGAGTATGCCGAATTGTGGACCTAATTGAAAACTAACGAAGGGATTGGGACTGAAATTGAGCAATAGCGGTATTTTCAGATACTGTAATTTTACTTGCGACAATTGATTGAATTGATACACCTCGCTGAATTTGCTACTGGTATCAATGTTCACCTGGCTAAATATTACTTCGGGCTGAATGCCAAATTTTTTACCGAGTGGAATGGTGGCAAAAGCCCCGACCTGGTATCCAAAACTGAATTGGTCGTTGAAGGATCGACCATCAATTTTATTCATGTCGGCTCCGGCTTTAATACCTACATAAAATTTCTGTTTCTGAGCAAAAGAGTTGGTTGCGCTCAATATGAGCAAAGTTGCAGACAAAAGGAGTTTGATTTTCATGATGTTTGTTTTTGAATTTGCTTCAAGATTAATGCCATTTACAAATTTTTAAGAGCGGCGGAAAACAGCTTAACAAAATTTTCTCAAAAAGTTCTCATCCACACTAACCTTCCTTTTATAAAATCATTTCTATCAAAACAAATGGGTTCACGCTACAAATAAATGCGCCGCCGCAAAAGGAGATGATTTAATTTTATGTTGGATTGTAACTCCAAACCCTTACCTTTGCGCCGATTTTAAGAATTTCTGAGAATTACATGATATGCTCAGATGCTGTTGATAGCAGGTATACTTTATCGTTTATACCACCCGGTTAATCAATTTTCCCCAACGGCCAGACGCATTACATGTGACCATCAAAAAACTTTTTTTGACACATGTGCTGTTGTTATTTTGGCAATAGCATGCTTTTTATTTAAAATTTATGAATACAATGAATGCATTTGAAGCATTAGGCCTCAACGAAAACATCGTGCAAGCCATCGCAGACCTTGGGTTTACTGAACCCACTCCTATCCAACTACAAGCCGTTCCGGTATTATTATCTGGCACTACGGATTTTGTTGGGCTAGCACAAACAGGCACTGGTAAAACAGCCGCATTTGGTTTACCATTGATACAATTGATGAATGCCGCTGATAAGTTTCCGCAGGCGCTAATCGTTTGCCCAACCCGTGAGTTGTGCTTACAAATCACCAATGACTTAGTGACTTACTGCAAGCACAGTCGCGGTATATTAGCAGAACCAGTTTACGGTGGTGCTTCTATTACCATGCAAATCCGGAACCTCAAAAGAGGCGTACAAATTGTTGTAGCAACTCCTGGCCGTTTGATTGATCTGATTGAAAGAAAAGCGATCGACCTACAAAAAGTTAAGTATGTAGTATTGGATGAGGCCGATGAAATGCTCAACATGGGCTTCAGAGACGATATCGATTTCGTGCTTAAAAATACCATCAACAGAGAAAGTATTTGGTTGTTCAGCGCAACCATGCCGCCAGAAGTAAGAGCGATTGCTAAAAACTTCATGGAGAATCCAAAAGAAATTACTGTTGGTAAAAAGAACAGTGGTAATGTAAACATCAATCACCAGTTCTTCGTTTCACCTGCGCACAGCAGGTACGAAACCTTAAAACGTTTGATCGATTTTAACCCTGGAATGTATGGCATCATCTTCACTCGTACCAAGGCAGATGCGCAAGACATCAGCGAACGCCTCTCAAAATCTGGTTATGAAATTGAAGCGCTACATGGTGATCTTACTCAACAACAACGCGATCGCGTAATGGGACGTTTTCGTACCAAAGCACTCCAGTTGCTGATCGCAACAGATGTAGCAGCACGCGGTATCGATGTAGATGGCATTACGCACGTAATCAACTACGAACTTCCGGATGATATTGAAGTGTACACCCACCGCAGCGGTAGAACAGGCCGTGCGGGTAAAACAGGTATCTGCTTGTCTATCTGCCATAGCAGAGAAACATTCAAAATAAGAACATTGGAAAAAATGGTGAATGCCACTTTCCATAAATTAGATATCCCAAGCGGCAAAGATGTTTGTCGCAAACAGTTTTTCCATTTTATGGATAAACTCATCACAGCTGATATTTCTCACGGGGATTATGAAACCTATCTTCCAGACCTCATGACCAAATTTGAGCATGTAACCAAAGAAGAAGTATTGCAAAGAGTTGCCGCTTTAGAATTTGATCATTTTCTAAAATATTACGAAAATGCAGAAGACCTAAATGCTAGAGACGCCGGGCGAAGAGAAAGGCCTGATATGAAAGATAACAGCAGCCGCAGCGATAGAACCAACTTTAATCGAAGAGACAATGGTTATACCAGGTTGTTTGTAAACCTGGGTACCAAAGACGGTTTCTACAAAGCAAGTTTCCTTCAGTTTATTTTAGACGAGAGCAATCTTAAAAAAGAAGTGCTGGGCAAAATAGACATGAGAGACATGAATAGTTGGATTGAAGTTGATCATGCTAACGCAGCAAAGATGATCAAATCAATTGATGGTAAACGCTACAACAATCGTACAGTGAGAATGAATGAAGCAGATGGCGGATTTAAAAAACCAAATGACGAAGGCGGTTTTACTCCAACAAGAAACGATGAAGGTAGCGGAAGAAAAAGAACCTTCGCTCCAAGAGAAAGAAAAAGCTTTAGCTAAATCTTCTTTTGATAAATATGCTAAAAGCCCTCCCGGATGGTGAGGGCTTTTTTTTTAAATATTTATGTCGATACAACGCCATGGATAAGGTAAGATACAAAGGGTCGTTTCGCTGGTATGATGGTTATTATATTATCACAGAGAGTCGTTTTCTGTCTACTCCTATGAAATTTCAATACGCACCCCTCCTCTTTCTTAGGGAAATACAACAAATCTTAATCAGAATAAAGTGATGGTTCCGAAATACCGGGAAATGATTATAAAATTACAAAAGACGCTGACTGAGAAAAATTAAAACAGGGCCGCTCTACAACTGATATCCAGTAAATAAGCACCGTGGTTATTTAATATAAAAATTACAAGTAAAAAATTCTGCAGGATTGGTAAAATTAGCCATCTAGGGAGGATTGATTTAATTCTCCAAAAGCTTTGTAATTTATAGAAAAAGCAGACTTGATTTTTATAAATCTTCACATGGATTATTTACACCAATTCTATCAATGTAATTTCCGGCAGTATACCTACCCTGCCAGGATAGCCAATAAAACCAAAGCCCCGATTAACATACAATTTTTGGTTGGCTTCTTCATACAAACCAGCCCATTGTTTATAAAGGTATTGCACAGGACTCCATTTAAAACCAGGAATTTCTACCCCAAATTGCATACCGTGGGTATGACCGCTAAGCGTTAGATTGATGTCTTTATATTGTTGCTTTACTTCTGCATCCCAATGACTGGGATCGTGACTCATTAATATTTTGAAAGGATAGGAAGCTGTTCCTTCATACGCTTTATCTAGTTTACCATGTTTGGGAAAACGTCCTTTGGCACTCCAGTTTTCAATACCTAGTAAAGCAATTTTTTCACCTCCTTTTTCCAACACCACATGCTCATTCATCAACAATCTCCAACCTATGTCGGAATGGACTTGTTTTAGGTTCACCAGATTTTGTTCCTTGGTTACCCCCTTATTCGGCCAAATGGCATAATCGCCATAATCGTGGTTTCCTAACACGGAATAAATACCCATTGGGGCATTTAATCTGCTCATCAAATCTTTGTAGGGATCCATTTCGATTGCCATATCGTTTACCAGATCTCCGGTAAATAAAATCAAATCGGGCTTTTGCTCCAAGATCATTTCAATTCCCTTGGCAACGCCTTTCGGGTCGTTAAAACTTCCGCTGTGAATATCGCTGATATGTATAATTTTTAAACCCCTAAATGCCCCAGGAAGGTTTACGAATGACAACTGTACATTTTTGATCATGTAGTTGTACTTGTTGGTGAACCCATAAACGAGGCTTCCAAACAAAGTGCTGCCGGCTGCAACACCCAACCAGCTTAAAAAGGTAGAACGGGAGATACCATCCCCATCAGCAGTTGCAGATGGCATGGCGTTCGCCTTAGGTATCATTTTTCCAATTCCAAATTGAACCAACCTGCGAATATCGTCCACCAAAAAAAACGTAATCCCAATTAGCTTCGCAAGAAACACCGCCATTACAAAAGCAAACATGTATGCCCTGGCTGTTTTGCCAAAAAAATCCTGTTCGGTGTAAACGAAAAGTAAAAAAGAGAGTATTGTAATTCCTGTGATCAGCCAATACACAGTATGAACAGCATTTTTATACCTGTGAGAATAGGGCTGCGTAATGGTTTTGATGGCCTGAAAAAAATAAGTATCCAGCAACAAAATCAAACTAATAAATATGATAACACCGATCGGACTACGCATGACAATGATTTGGAAAAAGGAAAATTAAAACAATATAAACTCATTCAGTTGAGCTTGAATGGCTTTTAACGTTCCCTCGTCATGAAATTTTTTGTCCGTATCCAATAATTGATCAACGAGGCTAACGGGCAGCCTGTTGGGATGCACCAACATTTTCATGTGAAGCAGCGAACCTGTTAAATGTTCCATTCCGCGCAGATTACCCGCCCGGCCAGTAGATACGCCCACAAGCAAAACTTTTTTATTTGCCCAAACTTTTTTAACGTCTGTATTATCTATCATCAACTTTAGTATGCCGGGATAGGATCCGTTGTATTCAGGCATAATGATGATAAATTTAGTAGCAGGTATTAAATACGACTGTTCCGACAAAACAAATGCTTCGTCTCTTTTGACAACACTGATGTCATCCAATGCGTACAAAACAGCGGCTTCATTGAATTGATCCTTCAACAAACGCTGATATTCGAGGGCTACTTTTCTGGTATTATTGTCTTGTCGGCTACTTCCCGATATAATAGTAATCATGTATATGTGTTAGGTTTTGAGTGAATATTTGTACTATAACATTAATCTAGAAGCATTGTTCCAATTTTAGACCGATTATTTAATTTTGCCAACTTGACACATTTTACTTAATTACCGTAAAATTATTCCGATGTTTGCCAAACGGGATTTAAACAACCGATTGGACGATACATCAACAAAATACAACAGCAGCATGGCAAGAATTATCGGAATTGCAAATCAAAAAGGTGGCGTAGGAAAAACGACCACTGCTATTAATCTGGCAGCTAGTTTTGCAATATTGGAATACAAAACTTTATTGGTTGATGCAGACCCTCAGGCAAACAGTACCACAGGTATAGGTTTTGATCTTCATAACATCACCAAAAGCCTGTACGATTGTATGGTAAACGAGGCCGAAGCAAAAGACGTGCTGTTGAAAACTGACATTCCCCACCTCGATTTGATTCCTTCGCACATTGACCTTGTAGGAGCCGAAATTGAAATGATCAATTATCCCAACAGGGAAAGTGTACTGAAAAGAATTTTAGAACCTATTCAGGATGAATACGATTTTGTAGTGATTGACTGTTCCCCATCGCTGGGCTTGATTACTGTGAACGCATTGGTAGCAGCAGATAGCGTAGTGGTGCCGGTTCAAACAGAATTTTTTGCATTGGAGGGGCTGGGCAAATTATTAAACACTGTAAAAATTGTACAAAACAGGCTCAATACTGAATTGCAAATTGAAGGTATTTTAATGACCATGTATGATGGTCGCTTGCGACTGTGCAACCAAGTGGTGAGTGAAGTGAGGCGTCATTTTGAAGAGATGGTATTTAACAGTATCATTCACAGAAACACCCGACTGAGCGAGGCGCCAAGTTTTGGGAAGCCGGTGATTTTGTATGATAGCGAGAGCAAGGGTGCAGTGAATTACCTCAACCTGGCAAAAGAAATTTTACAGAAAAACAACCTCACCAAAATTTCTCAGGAAGATAAAGTGTTGAATTGATCTTAATTCATTTTTAAGATTGGATACTCGCGGTTCACGATAGTTCGTCAGCATGCGCCGTTCTTTATATCAAATTATTACAGTTAACATGACGCAACCAAAAAAAAAAGACGCATTAGGCAAAGGCATTCGCAGTCTGCTGCAAAATATAGATGCAGACCTGAAAACAACAGCAGGAGATCTTAAAAAAGAAGTGATTGAACAATCTACTGCCGTTCATCGCATCCCGCTCGATCAGATTGAAACCAATCCAAACCAACCAAGAAAAGATTTTGATGAAACAGCTTTGAGTGAGTTAGCTGCTTCCATTAAAATGCACAACATCATTCAACCGCTTACAGTAATGCCTGCCAGCAATGGAAAGTTTAGATTGATAGCAGGTGAAAGAAGGTATCGTGCGTCTAAGATAGCAGGTTTAAAAGACGTACCAGTATATGTTCGGGAAACCAGCGGCAGCCAGATTTTGGAATTGGCGTTGTTAGAAAACTTACAACGAGAAAACCTAAACGCAATCGAAATTGCATTGAGTTACAAACGCCTGATGGAAGACCTTGATTATACGCAGGAGCAAGTGGCAGAAAGAATGGGTAAAGAAAGAAGTACCGTAACCAATTATATCCGATTACTAAAATTACCTCCCGATATTCAGGTAGCCGTCAGAAATGGCGTCATCAGCATGGGGCATGCCCGTGCACTGATCAATGTTGATCTGGTAGATAAACAATTGTTCATTTTTTCGGAAATCAAAAACAAAGCGCTTTCGGTTAGGCAAACAGAAGACCTGGTTAGAAAGATGTACACGGCAGACCATCCTGTTAAAACTGCTGTAAAAACAGCTCTGCCGCCCGCTTATAAAAAAATAGAAGATAATTTAGCCTCCCAATTCAGCACAAAAGTGAAGCTACTCCACAACAAAAAAGGATATGGCAGCATTTCTTTTGAATATTATTCTCTGGAAGAACTGAATGGATTGTTAGAAAAACTAAACGTGAAAGTAAGCTGATATCAATGAAGAAAGTGTTGGTTTTTTTGTTTGTAATACTTCTGCTACATGCTTCAAAATTGCATGCACAAGAACCAATTCCACTACCAGACAGCGCTGTTGTTCTTGCAAAAAAATCAAATAAAAAAAAGCAGCCGAGTATAGATACCGCGGTTAAAAAATACGATCCCGCCATTGCCATCCGAAGAAGTGCCATGGTTCCGGGTTGGGGACAAATTACCAATAAAAAATACTGGAAACTACCGTTGGTATATGGTGGCTTGGGCACCACTGCCTTTATCTTTTTCAGAAACGTACGACAATACAGAGATTCGCGGGAGGCTTATATTTTAGCTACCGACGGTGACCCATCGAACGACAATCTCATCAAGCAGCCTTATTTTTCGGTAAAAGACCAGCCAGACCGGATTCGGGTTTTCAGAAACTCTGTAAGACAGAACATCGATTATTCCGTTTTATTCTTCATTGCCTTTTGGGGATTAAATGTGGCGGATGCTGCGGTAGACGCACATCTTAAAACCTTCGATGTAAGCGATAATCTCAGTCTGCAATTCAAAGCAGGCTACAGCCCTATCGCCAACACAAATGGCGTAGCCATCATACTCAACATTGGAAAATAAGCATTCCTGCTACTTTTTATTTTCTAAGATATTATTTTCTAATCGAACAATTGTTACGGTAGTTGGGCTAACTTTTTTATAGTTTGCTTCATTTATCTTTGTCACTTTGTAAAAAATAGCTACAAATAATGAGTAACAGCAACGCCACTTTTCAACCTCTTAAAATTGCTTTGATCGGATATGGCAAAATGGGTAAAGCCATCGAGCAAATCGCCTTGGCACAAGGCCATACCATTGCATTCATCATTGACGCGGATAATAGCCACGAATTAACTGCAGCCAATCTTCAACAATGTGATGTAGCCATTGAGTTTACTAGTCCGCACACTGCAGTTCAAAATATTTTTACATGTATGGACGCTAGTACTCCTATAGTAAGTGGCAGCACAGGATGGCTGGAACATTGGGAAAAGGTGAAGCAGTATTGTTTGGATAAAAATGGCAGTTTATTATATGCCAGCAATTTTAGCATTGGGGTGAATATTTTTTTTGAGCTCAATAAAAAATTAGCGGCACTGATGCATACCCATCCTTCTTACCAGGTAACTGTTGAAGAAATTCATCATACCGCTAAAAAAGACGCACCCAGCGGAACAGCCATTACCCTTGCAGAACAGATATTAGCAGCCTATCCCGATAAAAAAAATTGGGTAAATGAACTCACTACTTCCTCATCGGAACTATCTATTATTAGTAAAAGAATTGATCCGGCTCCCGGTACCCATGTGGTGAAGTATCAATCCAGTATCGACGATATAGCCATTATCCACACAGCGCATAGCAGAGAAGGCTTCGCCAGTGGAGCGTTACTGGCTGCAAGATTTTTGGTAGGCAAAAAAGGAATTTTCGGGATGAAAGAAGTGTTAGGTTTATAATAAGTTGGGCAACACAAATCTCAAAGAAGTGTGAATGTATTTATCAATTTTTTGTGATTAAAACGTAAAGCCCAATCGCACTGCCACATAACCAAATGAAGTTTTGTCGTTGACAAAACCATCGTACAACAGTGCAGTATCTAGTTTTTTGCTGATCACATATGCAGCTCCAAAAGAATACGCAGTATAGTTGATGCTGGTGGTACTCAATGTATAAACGCCCCAACCAAATTTGCCAGCAGCGTAAACTTTTGGGTGAGGGTAATACCTTAACCCAACGGTGATGGGGATTACGGCGGTATAAGGATAAAAGCCTTCACCTGCTAATCCGGTATAGCCAACTCCTGCAGTGGCTACCATCGAATTGGAAAGTCCATATTGTGCTTGAACATCCAATCCTGCCCCGATGGTACTAAATTCCAGATTACTGGCAGGGATAGCTAAAGAAGCTCCTGCGTTTATCTTAAAACCTTTGGGTGCTTTTGTTTGAGCCACCAAAGCGTCCAACAGGAAACAACAACCCATTACCAAGAGTACTAATTTTTTCATCAATATAAATTTACGGACGCCTTAAAAATACAAAAGTTGGCATCCACTCAACGAACTTTGTAAAAATAAATTGTAATAAAGGTTGGTTGTTTCGGAAGATATAACCCAATCTGGTGTCCATCAAAGTAATAAAATCATTTTTTCTATTACACGAATTTCTATCTGTAGCTATTTTTTGACTAAAGTAATTGGTGAGTGTTAACCGAAAATGCATTTGTGGTTTGTTCCTTCAGTCATTAACACAAACCCCAAAAACCTTCTTTACCACCCATATAAATTGACGTATTTAAGTTACATGGCACGAAATTAAACCCACATTCTTCAACGAGGGATTTAGGTGCTTCTGCATTAAAATTTCGATTCAGTAAATATCTCAAAGAGTGCGTAATTCTTTCTTTCGACCATATTTTAAGTAATGTAAAAAGTAATCCTATATCAGGTTTACTACAAAAAACTGCCTCAAACACGTCGATGTTTTTAAGGGAAAATTTTAGAATTGTTTAACATTTTAGATATAATAAAATGATGGATTCAAGAATATTTTAATTGTAATCCCTTTATAACTAACTAAATATGAAATATTGAGGTGTAGATCTACTAAAAAACTATAAACTTTAACAAAAAAAAGTTACTTTTACGAGCTCGGAATTTCAGCCGCATATCCTTTGCAATTACCTGCTCCATATTCTTCGAAATTCCTCATTTTTCCACACCAAAGTTATGTTATGATGAATTTTTTACGCCCAGGCATGTACAGCCGAAAACTAACCTTGCCCATCACCCTTTTGAGCATTGTTTTTTTACTACAAATAAATTCGTCTTTTGCCCAAACGGGCAGAAGTTTACACTTCGACGGGAACCTTGCCAATAGAGTTGATTTACCGTTTGTATTAACCGGCAGTTACACCAAAGAGGCATGGATAAAACCAGATGCAGCTTCGATCAATAACTTTCCAAATATTATTTCAGGAGACGCTACTGCCATGTACCTCAATTTTGGTCTTTTGTCTGCCGGTCATGCGGGTAGTGGATTCAACAACGTACAAGACCCTACTCCTTTGATAGCTGGAAACTGGTATCATATAGCAGTAACTTTCAACGCAGCTACCAATGAAATGAAATTGTATAAGAATGGTATAGAAGTGAGCAGCGCAAGCAGTGTACCTACTTATACAGAAACTGCTCAAAACCTTAGTTTCTTTGCAGGCGGAAATTTCTTTTTTGGTGAAATGGATGAAGTACGTCTTTGGAAAACTGCCAGATCAGCAACCGAAATCAGCAATTATAAGGATTGTGAACTTACGGGAGACGAGCCCCAATTGCTGGCTTATTATAATTTTAACCAGGGTACAGCTGGTGGCAACAATCCCACTGAAGTGTTTTTACTTGATAGAACCGATCGCTGCGGGTTGACTTACAACGCAAATTTGTCCAACTTTTCCCTTTTAGCTGGAAATACCTCTAACTGGGTAAGTCCGGGCCCAACTTTGAATGGAGCCTGCACTTTCAATTTTTCCAACATCAACCTCACCGGCAATTCGCTCTGTATTGTTAATGGAGACATCACACCCAGCCTGGGCGATTTTACCTCATTCGGAAACTATTTCACCGTTCCTGTTACCAGAACGTTTACGATTGAAAACACAGGATCTGCTAATCTAAACGTTGGAACGATACAAATCACTGGACCCAACGCATCCAGCTTTTCAGTGACAACCAATCCGGCATCTACAGTTGCAGGTAACAGCTCTACCACATTTATTATTTCTTTTAATGCCACAGGTGCAGCGGGTTTAAAAACAGCAACAGTAACCGTAAACAGTAATGACGCAGATGAAACCACTTATACATTTGCCATTGATGGAACGAAGGCGGATGAGGGGAAATCGCTCGACTTCGATGGCGTTGACGACCATATTGATCTTCCATTTACAATTAATGGAAGTTACACAAAAGAGGTTTGGTTAAAAACGTTCACGCAATTCGGGTTTCCGAATCTTCTATCGGGTACAACAACAGCTTTCTTTTTAAACAATGGACGCATTGCTGCAGGACACGGTCCGTCGTTTGACCAGGTTCTAGATCCAAATCCCATTACCTCTAATACCTGGTATCATGTTGCAGTTACTTACGACACTGCAACATTAGAAATGAAATTATACAAAAATGGTGCGATCGTTGCTACTGCAAATAATGTAGCAAACTATACAGAAACCATTCAAAAGATCGGTATTTTCAATAACGCCAATTTCTTTTTTGGTAGAATAGATCAGGTACGCTTTTGGAACAAAGCAAGGACTGATACTGAAATACTCAACAGCTACAATTGTAAAATCAGTGGGGATGAGCCAAATTTACTAGCTTGGTACAATTTCAGTAATGGCGTAAGTGAGGGAAATAATATTGGTATCACAAGCCTTATTGACGAAACGGATAAATGCAATAAGAACAACGGTGTGTTACAGAATTTTAATTTAGATGCACCCACATCCAATTGGGTGGCCGATTCAATTCTAACTTCTAGTAATTGCGCGGCTACATTCCCAAATATTCAGGTAAGCGGAAACAACAATTGTATCATTAATGGAGATCCTAATCCAGAAGATGCTGACAACACTGATTTTGGCAATGCTACACCGGGTGGTATCAGCAAAACATTTACCATTACAAATACTGGAACTGCAACTTTAAATATTGGCACCATTAGTTTTACTGGCACAGATAACACTATGTTTTCGGTAAGCAATGCACCGGCTGCCTCTTTAGCTGCTGGAGCAAGCACCAGTTTTACTGTTTTGTTTAGTCCGGTTGGCCTCGGCCTTAAGACTGCCAATGTCAGCATCGCTTCGGATGATACAGACGAAAATCCTTATGCATTTGCTATTCAGGGAACAGGCATTGCCGCTGCATTGGTTATTAGCAATATTGTTGCGACAGCAAATGTAAACGGGACAAGTACGATCGCCTGGAACACTGATGTTCCCGCCTCAAGTGTGGTTGATTATGGGACAGATGCGCTTAGTCTCAATTTAACTCAAAACAACGCTGCACTTGTTACCAATCATAGCATTCAATTAACAGGTTTAACATTAGGCACTACCTATTATTACAGAGTTACCAGTGTAGATGCACTCAATAACTCTGTAACCAGTCCGGCAGTTCCAGCTCCTGCGCTGAGTTTTAGCATGCCTCCGTTGATTACTTTACAGCCCCTGTCAACCGTGGTTTGCGTAGGCGCCACCGTAAATTTATCTAGCACAGCACAGAGTGATGTCGCCTTTACCGTTCAATGGCAAATCAGCACTGATAACGGAAATAACTGGCTCGATAGCATAGGTGCCACCAACAACAGCATCAGCTTTGTGGCATCTTTAGCAGACAATGGCAAGCAGTTTAGAGCAGCTTGGACAAATGCTGGCGGTACTAATATTTCGAATGTTGCTACTGTTACCGTCAACCCAACTTCTTCCAGCACTACCAACGTAACTGTTTGTAGCACTGCATTGCCTTATACATTCAATGGCAATGATTACAACGCTGCCGGAACTTTTGTGGTGACGCTGCCAGGCGCCAACCAGTTTGGTTGTGATTCTATCGCAACATTAAATCTGACCGTCAACCCAACTTCTTCCAGCACTACCAACGTAACTGTTTGTAGCACTGCATTGCCTTATA
>JBBSDF010000027.1:0-46289 GCA_038249665.1 Chitinophagales bacterium | reverse complement strand
ATAGGTGCCAGCCCTTCCTGGTTGATTTTCTCTTTGCGTAATTCTAAACGAATAGTACCCATTTTTTAAATATTTGCACCCCTTTTCAAATAATTGCACCACTTTTTTAAAAGGAGTAGGTTACAAATCCTAATACCTCTCAAAGGTAAGGGGTGCAATTGAGGGTGCAAATATTTCTTTAGGCTGATTTTGTTATTTTTATTCACATTGTGTTAAATGCAGTATTGATAGGGGTTTCAATGATTTACAACTAAATGAAGTTTACGTTTAAAGGGGTAGGTTACGAATCCCTCGCTCTCCGCATAAAATTTTCCCCTTGATGTTCAAGGGATTTTTTTTGCTAGCTATCTCCAACTTTAAATGCAGCTCTTCCTTTGAATTTTCTGCTTCAACGAATGAGTGATTCACTATTTTTTAGTTTCTGCTTAATAGTCGGGATTTGTTTGTTTACGGAGCTATGATGTAAACTAAGAATCCTTAATTCGTAAAATATCCAAATTAAGCATTCTTTTATTTACATTAAAATGCTAAGTCTGTACCAGTTATTCGGAAAGTGTTCGGTATATGGTGTGAATTTTAACATATTTAATGAATTTTCAAGAGGCCATATTGGAGTATGCGGAACAACCGAGTACCAAACAAATTCTTTTGGATCTGTTAAAGGAATATAAACGTCCTTATAATAAAATGGATGAGTTGGTAATGCATCAACTCTTGTTACAGATATAAAGAGAACTGTATGTAGAATGGTATATCCGAAAAGGGGATTCCTTTGCATCTTTCTCATCTTAGAAACCGTGCTCAACAGGGCGTCGATTGGAAAGAAAAAAAATATGACTAAAAATCAATGCATGAGTTTGTTACAAAATACGATACGGGCAGTTTTCCTTAAGAAAGTCAGGGAAGATGTAGGTCGATTTATTCCAGATGATCAAGGAATAGAAATCTGGCCTCCTCAACATTTTAATGACTTGGTACAGTAAATAAAATACAAATAAATTGGAGTTGTACGATAATTAAGATCTTTCTAAAAGCATCTGATACTTTACCTTATTTGCTTTACATTTGCGGGGCCAGCCTCTGGTTTTCCACCATTTTAAACTTCATAAAAATACACAAATATGTCAGAGATCACCACGCTTACGCAAGGAAAAATTCATACCAACAAAGGGGTGCTTACTTTTGAATTATACGATGATGCTACACCGATTGCAGCAGGCAATTTTAAAAAATTGGTGAGTGAGGGTTACTACGATGGGCTAAAATTTCACCGGGTGATTCCCAACTTTATGATCCAGGGTGGTTGCCCTGATGGCACCGGTGCGGGTGGCCCAGGCTATTCGATCAACTGCGAAACCAGTGGAGAGAAACAATTCCATGATAGGGGCGTGATGAGTATGGCACACAGAGGAAAAAATACCGGCGGCTCGCAATTCTTTATCTGTCACAGCAGACAAGGAACGCAACACCTGGATGGCGTACATACCTGCTTTGGTAAAATCATCGACGGACTGGATATCATCGACGACATTCAGGGCGGAGATGTGATGGAAAAAGTAGAACTCATTTAATGATTCAACGTATCATAAAAAAATCCCGTTGTGTTTACAACGGGATTTTTTATAAACCAGCGAATGAAAGGAACGAAACCGGCACTTCGGGCGTACAATTATTTTAAAAGAAGTGGTCTAATTTTTCCTGATTTCTCAGCAATGTCATTCATAGGGGGCGGTGCGTGTAAACAGCAATTCTTTTCTGAAATTGTTTGGCATGGGACATAGCACTAGCAAGCGGGATAATTATTAACAATATGTATGAATTTTTTTAATACCCTTTATCTCGTTTACCCAACGTCCACAATCGTGGTGTTGCAGGGGGAAAAGCCAATTGTTTTAAATGTAGAGGTCTACTTTTTAAACAATCACGGAAAACTTTTCGGAACTAGTTCCCATCTGTAACTCGTAATTTCCTGCGGGAAGTCCCACCATACTTAAACGAAATTCTGATAGTCTTTCCGACACGTAGCCCTTGCGAATGATTTTACCACTCGAATCTGAGAGCAAATACTGTTGTTGAGTGAATTGTTGGGAAGCGGCCATTACCGTCAGTGTTGCATTCACCGGTACCTGTGTTGGCGATACCCTGAACGCTGGTTGTTGTTGCATAGGTGTGCTTGGTTTTTCCAAAAGTGAGTGCCTGCTAACAGGCACTCGTGTTCTTCATTGGTATAAAAAATAGGTTATTGGAATATTTGAATTGGTCTTACTTACCGTCAATTTCGAGGATGAGCAAGTCTTTTCAAATATTTAATTTGTATTGAAGGAAATTGGATTTAATACGTTCTGCCCGATAAAAGCAACAAACATGCCGTTTGCCTAATTTGTGCATATCTTAAAAGCGATTTTATTGGCGTTGACAAGCCTGAAAAATTTATTATAAACCACCTGCTTATAATGCATTGATAGTCAGTGGTAAAAATAGAAGATTATGGTTACTTATAAACAGTAACTTGTAAAAAATAATTATTTATTCGCGTAGGGCCTGCGCTATTCAGCAGGAACTGAATCGGGTTTAAGTAGTCTTTTTTGGGGGCAATGCGAATGCAACGGCTTCATGTTCAAAATGGCCGTTGTGGGAGCCATCACAAAAAGGCTTGTTTTTAGATAAGCCGCATCGGCAAACAGAAATGATGGTTCTTCCACCTAAATCATATTTATTTCCATCTCTATCTACAAGTTCAAAGTCGCCATCTACTTTTAGAGAGCCATTGTTGTTGACTGTTAATTTGGTAGTTGCCATAATTTTTTATTTCAAATAAAGTACTTTCTGAGGATAGGAACAAGTTTATGTTTACAAAGCGGCAGCAAATGGAAATATCTATTGCGGAAAGCTCTCTTTAATTCATTGTCAGATCAACGATTCAATCTGATAAGTACTTTGTTGAAAGCTCACACTTTCGCCCGGTTGTTTGCCTAGTAGCAATTTTGCCAATGGCGATGCTGCTGATATAACATAGATCATTTGGCCATCAATCGTAGTTTTTCCTAAGGCAATGCTGATATAAAACCAAATAGTGGAAGTTTTAACCAAACTTCCCAAGCCCACCTGTTGCGGGATATTATTAACTTCGATTCGATTTAAAATGGCTTGTTGTTCTTGTAAGACCCTCAATTGCTGGCGTTTGTTTTCCTGTTCTATTTGCAGCATGGCCAAAGCAGTTTCATGTTTATCACCCGCTGTACTTTTTGTTTCGTTTGCGGCACTTGTATGAAGATCTGCTAATACCTGTTGAACAGAGCGCACTTTGTTCTCCAACTCCTGCAAACAGGTGTGGTACAACTTTTTTTTCAGTTCTACATGTTTATTTTTTGTAGGCATTTTTTCGTGTAGGCGAGCTGGTGAGCAACCTCGTGATTTTTTTAACGAACTACCATAAATAATTTTTTCATGTAATCTACAATTGCCAGGCGAATGTCGTTGGTGAGAGCTGTAGATGCGTCTGAAACAGGGTATATTTTGACGATCCCAACATTTTTTTTTGTGAGAAAACCCATGTTCGCTTCACCACCCGTTAACAAGAAATCGGTAACGGCTACCCTGAATATTTTTTCATCTTCAATTGCAATGTTTTGATACAACCATTTTTGTCCGATGGCGTCAAATTTTACAGATGTTGAATACTGCAGAAAGCCACCAATGCCCACATTTTTTTTACCTGCTGTAAGTATTTCATTCAGCAAGGAGCCCTTCATATCTAATTCTATCATTCCTCCACCAAAAGGTAAAGTTCGTATGATGTCGAAACTGGTGATTGGAGCTGTCAATAGATCATCCAATCGGATGGAGCCAGCGTTGATGATGGCTATTTCGGCTTTCGGGCAAGCGGCTTCCATGGCATTGACCACTAGTTTCGTGAAATTGGTAGAACCAGCTCTCACCATGGCTTCGCGGGCATCAAACGTTGGCCCTTTTGCCATTACAATCTCCGCTGCATTAAAGCCCAACGACGCATAATTGGCAGTAGCGATGTCCGACCATTTTTGTACAACTACATGGGTCGCACTGTCTTTACCAATTTTATCATCTACATTTTTCAGGGTGTAACGAAACGATTTTTTGCCGGTTTTTTGGTTGATTTTCATTTCAATTATATACGCCGATCTCGCATTGGCATGTGCTTTACTGATGGTAACGTTTCCCTCTTTTACAAAACGCATATCATGTTCATGTCCGCCCATGATGGCACCTAAATTGGGTAACGCCTTAGCCAGTTTGATATCATCTTCGATCAGTTGATGGGTGAGTGCGATGACTACATCACAAGAATCTTTGATTTGTTCATACAGCTTTATTGCAGTAGCCAAAGGATCGGTATAAATTACATAACTTGCTTTGTTGAAAGGGAGGTTAATGCCGATAAATCCTATTGTAGCATGAGTGCCATCTTCATCTGACACTGATAGGAGGAAGGTTTCCGGGAAATTTGTTTTAACGCCATTTTTCCATTTCCCAAAAGGAATTGCGCCGTTGGCTGCTGTATTAAAACTATTAGAAGCTATCCATTGAAACTCACTGCGATCTATACAAGTTTGTAATTCTTTTTCGTTTATATCGAATTCATGGTTGCCAAAAACAACCAAATCTGTTTTGGCTGCGTTCATAGCATCTACCATTTGTTTGCCCCTGATGCGGCTGCCTTCGTAGCTAAGGCTGTTGTAAACCGACGGACTCAAAAAATCGCCCGCCATCAATAAATAAGTATTGTTGTTCCTGGCTTTTAATTCTTTTTTAATAGTGGCTACTCTTGCCATGCCACCCACCTTACCAGCTTCGATGGGTGCAATTTCATATACATCGTTGATTTGAATAAAATTCACTTTGATGTTACCGTCGTCGGTGGTAGTTTGCTTTTGCGAAACCGAACAACTGCCGGAGACTATTACCACCAATGCAGCAAAAATTTGAATTGTTTTTTTCATGTCCTTTTTTTGTATCGAACTTACAAATGGTTGTTTTGTAGCAATGATGATTTGGCTCCAATTAGCTCGGGTGTCATCACCCGGGTTCCGAATTTTGTAACGGGTCTATGGTCTGTATCAGGAATTCCATGGCAGCTTTGCCCATTTCCAACGCAGGCTGACTGATCACCGTTATTTTGATATTGAAAAATTCTGAATTTTTGGAATTTGAAAAATCTACCAATACTTTATCGTTGAAATCATTGATGGGAATATGGTAGGGACGGTAGTTCATTTTTTCATAACAGGCCAATTCTAATTTTTTGGTCTCGGGAATTGTTTTATAAATGTTTCGCAGTACCCCTGAAACATATGATGAAGAACCGCCTGATTCTATTGCACACTCTTTAATGGAAACGGCTTCAAATTTCATCTATTAACTAACTTTTATTTGCAATCAGTAAATTCAAGTATTAAAGTTAGTGCTTTACTCACAATTGATTGTTCCGTTTATTTATCCAAATTGTGATTTGCACGCGCATTTACGTTCAAGGAATTCATTTGTTTTTTATGTCTCAACTTTTGGTTGATTTTTTGCCATCTATTAAAAAAGAAAGAATCTTGGCTTCAGCATTGGGCCACAAAAATTTAATCAAAGAAGCCAACATTTTATTTTCTGAGGTACAACCCTAAACTATCGCCGTAAAGTTGGTAAAAATACAAACAACATAAAGCCAAAAGTTTTGGAATATTCATGACCCACCCAGTAGTTATTTTCTAATTTTGCTACCCAGCTGCTTAAAATTACAATGTGTCACCTTAGATAAAGTATACATATTTCCGTTATTGGTTTTATTTAACATTGCTTTATTGTTACAATTTGTTTTGGATGGTTCCCAATTAAATTTTCTCAAAAAAGATTGCAAACTATTTAATGCCGGTATGATAGCTGTGCTGGTGATTGTATTTATAACTTTTTTTTTAACAGCGGGCAACCCTTGCATCCCGGAATGCATTTATATCTTTAGAAGGATTTAGTCAAACATGAATATAGAAGATTTAATACATGAAGCTCAAAAGAACTGCAAGGCCGCAGAAAAATGTATGTTCCAGATGTATGCTGGCAAGATGCTGACGCTTTGCCGCCGCTATGTTAAAAGCCCAGAAGACGCAGAGGAGCTGTTGGGGAACGGGTTTCTAAAATTATTTCAGTCCATTCCATCATTTAGATACGAAAACGATGCGGCGTTTTATAATTGGATAAAAAGGATTATGATCAATGAATGCCTGATGTTTTTACGAAAAAAACAAGCATTCAAAACCGTTTCTGAATCTGAGGCTGAAAACTGTTCCATGGAGGAAGATTTGCTGGACAGACTTTCTACAAAACAAATATTTGAGTTGATATTACAATTACCCGTTGGTTATAGAACGGTATTTAATTTGTACGAGCTAGAAGGATTTACTCACGCCGAAATTGCAACTAGCCTAGGCATCAGTATTGGTACATCCAAATCACAATTGAACAAAGCAAAACTCCTTTTACAAAAAAAAATACAATCAACAGAAGCCTATTATGCAAAACAACAGCGACCATAAAATACAAGGCTGGCGACAAAGGCTCGATCATTTTGAAGAAGATCCTGCCCCGTATGATCTTGAAGCAGGCTGGCAACATTTTCAACAAAAGCGACTGAATCAGACAGTGCCCTCTAAAAAAAGATCTTGGTATTGGATAGCAGCAGCTTGTTTATTAACCGTTGTGTTTTTAAGTGCTCAATTTTTTAACAGATTTCTAATACAAACGGACTCACAAAAAGTTTCGGTGAAAGCATTGCCTTCTCTATTAAAAAATACGTCTACAGGGCCGGATATTATTACATCAACACCAAAGACTGAGTACGTACTTGTTTCTAAAGTTGAGCAAACAAAGAATGTAATTTCAGTTTTGATGCCCAAAAAAGATTCGGTTCTTCCATTGCTGAGTAAAGAACCAATCGTAATATTCAGTCTTCCTTTGTCAATGATTGATAGCCTTCAAACTACCAAGCCCGCATTGGTTCTAAGTGCACCCAAAAAATTAAAAGTGGTACATTTAAATGATATCAACTACCCGGCCAACAGGGCAGATCTGGCCGCACAAGAGGGCAAACCTTACTTCCCGGTAAATACTCCTACGAAGAAGCTGTACGGTAATAGCAACCTTCATCCTGTAAAAAAAGACAAAGATGATCTGATTCGAATTAAACTTTTTCCTTAAACATTAAAGTATAGCCATGAAACAAATTTTTATCGCATTGATGCTTATTAGCAGCATCAATCAGGTAAGTTTTGCCCAAATGCAAAACACCAATGAATATCCATTTGACATACCGCCCAATAGCACCAATCGTTTTTTTTGGTTCGATATGGGAAAGGGGAATAAAGTTGAGATTTTTGTAAACGACATCAATGATCTTGACCAGATCCAACAGATGGATTCGATTATTTACGGTTTTTTGCAGGACCTTCGTTTATTCAAAGATTCTTTAGCAGATGAAAGAACCATCAAACGCATAGATTACAATATATCAGTATCAGCGCAGCGCAAACTCAGATTTTACCAATATCTTCCAAAGGCAGAAAGTTTCGTTATCATGAATGAAGAAGTTTCCAGCTTGAAAACCATTCAGGATACTGTCAATTTTATTGGCAAAATAAACTTTGTAGCCAAATACCCATTAAGAAAAGGATTCAACGATAGCAGGTATTTTAAAGTTCGTTTTTTGCTCAATCAGGTGAGCGATCTTTCCGATTACATGAATGATGTGCTGAATCAAAAGATACATTCCATCAAAGAAAATATAAACAAGAAGTGGGATAACAATGACGATAATAGCTACAGTCCTCGGGCCGAACCGGCAATTAAAGCAAATGCTGTCAAAGGCTACAATGCAGGCGGAGATTACCTTACATTAAGAGCCAGTGTAGACATTCAAAATTATCGAAACAATTTTGTTCCCTCCATCACCTTTGGCGCAGCTATTGTTTTAGGCGGCAAAAATATTAAAAGAGAATTCGGACTGAGCGTAGAAAATCATTTCAGTTTTGAAAAGGATCTTTCGGGAAACAACAGAACTTTTATAAATCCCTTTGTTACTTTTAATTATTCAAGGGGGTATATTAAAGACAAAAAGATTACAAAACATAATTACGACCTTTTCAACTTTAGCTTGTCACACTTATTTACTCCCAAAGGTACTGTGTATGAAAGAGGGATATCCAGAATCAGTGCGGGAACATTATCGTTGTTTGAGGGTAAAACAAACATTCAGCCTGTATTGTATCTAAAAGACTTTTTTAAATCGGTTACGCCAGGTATCAGGTGGGTACAAAGTTTTTAGCCAATTAGCCAATTCTTTATTCAATGTGCCAATTAACTCTTGAGGCTAACTTCGTGGGTTAATTTTATTGGATAGAATTGATTGACTAATTTTGCTACCTATGAAGCAGCTCTCGAGCCTGAATAAATATTTTTGGAAGTACCGGCATCGTTTTTTACTCGGAATGTTATTTGTAATTCTCACTAATTATTTTCGCATCCTGGCTCCGCAAATCACGGGTTATGTGGTGAACACAGTCGTAAAAGTGCTGGATAACAACGCCTTGAATACCAAAAATCTTCGGGATGCCAACGCCAATTACGATATCATTGTAAGGGCTGTCATCAATAGTTTTGAATCGCAATCTTTTGGAAATAAAATATTATATGCCGGGATTATTCTCATCATTCTAGCTGTTATCAGTGGTTTGTTCATGTTTCTCATGCGGCAAACTATCATCGTCATGAGCCGCCTTATCGAATATGAACAAAAAAATGAAATTTTTTCGCATTACCAAAAACTCGATACCCAGTTTTACAAAACACATAGTACGGGCGATCTTATGAATCGGATTTCAGAAGATGTGAGCAGGGTAAGAATGTACACAGGCCCCGCCATCATGTATTTCATCAACCTGGCAGCGGTGATTGGTTTTAGTTTGTTTTTTATGCTCAAGTCAGATGTAAAGCTCAGCATCGTTGCGCTGAGTCCGTTGCCAATTTTGGCCATCGCCATCTACTTCGTCAATACCATCATCAACAAAAAAAGTGAAAAGATACAATCTCTCCTTAGCAGCTTAACCAGCAATGCACAAGAGTCGTATTCCGGCATCAGGGTGATTAAATCATTTGTACAAGAAAAATCGATGTTGCGCTATTTTTCCGAAAACAGCGAGGCGTATAAAAACAATGCATTGAGTCTTGCCAAAACGGAAGCCATCTATTTTCCCAGCATGGCCTTGTTAATTGGACTGAGTACCTTAACCACCATACTAGTTGGAGGACTGGATGTGATCAATGGGGTAGAAGGCGCATCGGTGGGGAAGATAGCAGAATTTGTGATGTATATTCAAATGCTCACCTTTCCGGTAAGTGCCATTGGTTGGACGGCCAGCATGACACAGCGGGCAGTGGCTTCTCAACGAAGGATCAATGAGTTTTTACTATCGAAACCTCGCATTGAAGACACTGCAGAAGCCGCCCCACATCAATTAGAGGGTGATATCTTATTTGATAAAGTGACTTTTACTTACCCGCACACAGGCATCACTGCCATACGAGACTTTTCTTTGCATATAAAAAAGGGGGAGAAGATCGCCATTGTTGGAAAAACTGGCTCAGGGAAATCAACATTGGCACAGCTAATGTTGAGGATGTATGATGTGGATCTAGGTAGTATTTTGTACGATCAGCACCCAATCGGAAAAATATTATTAAGTAATCTTCGAAGTCAGATCAGTTATGTACCCCAGGATGTTTTTTTATTCAGTGATACCATTCGCAACAACATTCGTTTTGGAAAAGAATCTGCTACAGATGCCGATGTAGAGGAAGCTGCCCGTAAAGCTAGTATTTACAACGAAATAGCCTTTTTTTCAGAAGGAATGAACACGATGGTGGGCGAACGCGGTGTGACACTCAGTGGTGGACAAAAGCAACGTATATCCATTGCCAGGGCGTTGATCAAAGATCCCAATATTGTTATTTTTGATGATTGTTTAAGTGCGGTGGATGCCCGAACTGAACAAACCATCATTGCTAACCTTTACGAATACTTGCAACATAAAACGGCGATCATCATTACGCACCGGATATTCTCACTGTTCAATTTCGATAAAATAATTGTTCTTCAGGACGGAGCAATTGCAGAACAAGGTACCCACAGCGAGTTGATGGCGCAAAATGGCATTTATGCCGAGATGTTTTTTCGGCAGCAACGAAACGATGCACCCTCCAACGAGGCCATATAAACCGGTTGAAAACTGCCAATTCATAAATTTTGCCATATCAAAAACAATTTTATCTTTGCGAGGCTCTTAAAAATCAATTAATCAATTAAATAAACAACAGTGGCGTACGAAAATAACGACAAAAAAATGGACAGCGTTTACAGCAAACGCATTAAAGCAGGGAAACGCAGAACTTACTTTTTTGATGTAAGAGAGACCCGTGGTAATGACTTCTACCTGACCATCACAGAAAGTCGCAAACGTTTTGACTCAGACGGTTACGATCGTCATAAGATCTTTTTGTACAAGGAAGATTTCAACAAGTTTATGAAGGGGTTAACGGAGGCAGTAGATTATGTAAAAACGGATTTGATGCCTGATTTTGATTTTGATGCCTTCAACCACGATACGCCTTATGAAGGTGAGGAGGGTGGTTATACTCCCGCTAATACTGAGCCTGCAGCAGAAGCCAGTGCCGTTCCTGAGATCATAGAAGAAACACCCACTCCGGTGAGCACACCTGAAGTGGAAGACCATACTCCATTAGACAACGGAAGCACTGAAGAAGTTGACAAATGGTAATTACCAGAAACCAAAACTAATCGCAAGAAAAAACTCTCCATTTGGAGAGTTTTTTTATACATTTATTTAAATAGAGCTCAATTATCATCTTTCATAAAAGGATTGGGAATGTTTGCCGGTAATAACCAAAACCTCAATGTTGGAATAATGGAAATAACACTTATTTCCGGGCGGTGAGATGCCGAATCTGACTTGCTATTTTTTTGGGGGATGCTGTTTTTGGTTTCGGTTCCAGGCTTGGTGGCAGTTGATTGCGAAAAGGCGAAAGCCGAAATTCCAACCAGCATTATTGTGATAACAATACATTTCATGGTTATTTATTTGATGTTATAAAGGATGATGTAAATATTTTTTTATTTTTCTATCTAAGCGTCTTATATAAATTAATCAGAGCGTTGGTAGATGAATCGTGAGTACTGGTGTTCTCTGGTCCTTTCAGTTCTGGTAAAATTTTGTTGGCCAATACCTTGCCCAGTTCTACTCCCCACTGATCGAAGCTGTAGATGTTCCAAATAACACCCTGCACAAATATTTTGTGCTCATAAAGTGCAATGAGTTGACCTAATGTGTAGGGCGTAATTTTTTTCACTAAAATAGAGTTGGTGGGCCGGTTGCCTTCAAACACCCTGAAAGGATTTTCGTGTTCGGTACCAGTCATCAATGCTTCGGTTTGGGCAAAAAAGTTGCTGATCAGTTTTTCATGATGATCGCCAATGGGGTGGTGACTTTGAGCTGCCACAATAAAATCGCAGGGAATCATCGAAGTACCCTGGTGTATCAATTGGTAAAAGGCATGTTGCCCATTGGTGCCGGGTTCGCCCCAGATCACAGGGCCAGTTTCGTAGGTCACTTTTTCTCCATTTCGGTCCACATGTTTTCCGTTGCTTTCCATATTGCCTTGTTGAAAATAAGCCGGGAAACGATGTAGGTATTGGTCGTAAGGAAGGATGGCTTCTGTATCTGCCTTGAAAAAATTGCGGTACCATATTCCGAGTAATGCCATGATTACCGGAATATTTTGATCGAATTGAGTTTCTTTAAAATGGTTGTCGGCACTATGTGCACCTTTTAACAACTGCTCAAAATTTTCGTAGCCAACTGTGGCAGCAATCGACAAACCAATAGCGCTCCACAAACTATATCTTCCTCCTACCCAATCCCAAAACACAAACATATTGGCAGCATCGATACCAAATTTTTCAACATCCTTTTTATTGGTACTCAATGCCACAAAATGCATGGCGATGTCGGGCTCCGAAGCACCCTGCGCTAAAAACCAATTTCTGGCAGTATGTGCATTGGTCATGGTTTCTTGTGTAGTAAAAGTTTTACTGGCAATCAGAAACAGGGTTTCTTCGGGAGTAACTTTTTTCAAGGTTTCTGCCATATGCGCTCCATCTACATTGCTCACAAAGTAGGGCTGAATACCCTCCACCCAGTAAGGTTTTAGTGCTTCAGTAACCATAACCGGACCAAGATCGCTGCCACCTATACCAATGTTGACGATATACTTTATTTTTTTTCCGGTGTACCCGGTCCAGGCACCATTGTGCAGCCTCTCACAAAAGTCTTTCATTTGTGCCAACACTGCTTTGATATCGGGCATCACATCTTTCCCATCTACGAATACTTCTTTCCCGGAAAAGTTGCGAAGGGCAGTGTGCAGCACAGCACGATCTTCTGTGCCATTAATTTTTTCGCCACTGAACATCGCCTGTATAGCATAGGAAAGTTCACATTCGGATGCCAGCTCCAGTAATACTTCAACGGTGTTTTCTGTGATAATATTTTTTGAATAATCGAAATAGATATCTTCCAACCGCAAAGAAAAATGGTCGAATCGCTCGGGGTCGTTAAAAAAAAGATCTTTCATTTTAATTTGTTCAAATAAATTAAAATGAAGTTGAAGTGCTTTCCATGCTTCTGTGTTGGTAGGGTTGATGTTGGGAAACATAATAGTAATATTTTAAAACTTTGGGGAGCAATGTTTACATCGATTCGATGAGATCGATCAAATCATTCACTTGTTGTTGTTTGACATCGAGGTGTGTCACCATTCTTACTTGGTTATGTGATATTGGCAAACAATATACCCCTCGTTTTTTCATGAACTCACAAAATTCTTTAGCGGTGTAAGGATCGGTTACTTCAAAAATCACGATATTAGTTTCTACAGGGAGCATGTGGCCAATAAAATTTTTGCGTAATAGTGCGTGCGCAATTTGCTTGGCTAGTATGTGATCTAGTTCTAATCTGTTGATATGATGTTCTAACGCATACAATCCGGCCGCCGCAATGTAACCAGCTTGTCGCATTCCTCCTCCCAGCACTTTGCGGACTCTTCTGGCTTTTTTGATATAGTCAACATTGCCTAATAACAGGCTGCCCACCGGAGCACCTAGTCCTTTACTCAAACAGATGGAGATACTGTCGAAAACCTTGCCATAAGCTTTTGGGTCTTCTTTATTGGCAACCATCGCGTTAAACAGTCGGGCACCGTCTAAATGTAATTTGATATTATTATTGATACAAACCTCTTTAATTCTATGAAATTCAGCGAAATCGTATGTGCCGCCGCCGCCCCTGTTCACCGTATTTTCCAAACAAACCAAACTGGTAGGGGCCTTGTGAATATCGTTGGGGTTGATGGCTGCTTGTACTAATTCTGCGGATAGTTTACCCAGAATACCATCCAATAGTTTCACCTGGCAGCCACTGTTAAAAGCGATTCCAGCAGCTTCGTATAGGTACACATGACTGGTTTTATCGCAGATCACTTCTTCGCCGGGTTGTGTATGGCATTTGATTCCGATCTGGTTGGTCATGGTTCCGCTTGGGCAAAACAATGCTGCTTCCATTCCAAACATCTGAGCAGCACTAGCTTCTAACGAGTTCGCGGAAGGGTCTTCTCCAAAAACGTCATCACCCACTTCGGCATTCATCATTGCGGCCAACATGAGTGGGGTCGGTTTTGTAAAAGTATCTGAGCGTAAGTCTGTTATCATAAAACAAAAGTAAGTACTTAGCAGTTAATTGGATGGATTACTGCTAAATCGTGCAAAAACCAGCACGGCACATTACAAAATAAAATAAAATTAAGCCAAAAGCCGGTTAATTTATACACTACTTATTCCATTTTATCGATTTTACTATGAAAAACGAAAATTTCATAGTAGCTTTGCACACAATTTTTTAGGTATAATTCCAGCATAAAATAGCAATTTGCAACGTTATTCCAACTTTAATTGTCTATTTGGTGTTTAAATTTAGTAACTAATACATTATAATGAGGCAACTTAAGATCGCAACGCAGATAACCAATCGTGATTCACAGGCGGTAGAAAAATATTTGCAGGAAATTTCCAAAATCTCTATGATCACTCCTGAAGAGGAAACGATCTT
Source organism: Chitinophagales bacterium (assembly GCA_038249665.1). Taxonomy (GTDB): domain Bacteria; phylum Bacteroidota; class Bacteroidia; order Chitinophagales; family Chitinophagaceae; genus Ferruginibacter. The sequence continues at coordinate 32,037 of JBBSDF010000027.1, read as the reverse complement.
GGCGCAGAAGATAAAAATGGGCGACCAGCGTGCATTGGATAAATTGGTGCAGGCTAATTTACGTTTCGTGGTATCGGTAGCCAAACAATACCAGCACCAAGGTCTTTCTTTGAGCGATCTGATCAACGAAGGCAACCTCGGTTTGATCAAAGCGGCTCAAAGATTTGATGAAACCAAGGGTTTCAAATTCATCTCTTACGCGGTTTGGTGGATTCGTCAATCTATTTTGCAAGCTTTGGCTGAGCAGGGAAGACTGGTGCGTTTACCACAGAACAAAATCGGTACCTACAATAAAGCCAATAAAGCTTATATGGCTTTTGAACAAGAGCACGAAAGAGAACCATCTACCGAAGAGCTGGCAGAATTGCTGGAAATGAGCGAAACAGAGATCAACAACATCTTCCAGAGCAATACACGCCATACCTCATTGGACGCACCTGTGCACGAAGCAGAAGATGTGGCCATGGGTGATCTGCTGAAAGGTGGAGATGAAACAGATGAAGACGTAATGCACGATTCATTGAAAAATGAGATCCGTCGCGTGCTTAAGTCATTGAGTCCACGAGAAGCGGAAATTGTAAACGCCTATTTTGGTTTAGATGGCGAAAATGGAGTGACCATCGAGCAAATTGGTCAGAAATATGATCTTACCAAAGAGCGCATTCGCCAGATTAAAGAAAGAGCAATCAAACGTTTGCAGAAGGCCCGCTATAGTGGAGCCCTGAAAGCCTACTTGGGTTAAATGCATACTGATTTTATATTTTTCAACGGCGCTGCATGCAGCGCCGTTTTTTATACAAAAGCCCCTTCTTACCTTTTTCCGGCGATTTGGGAAGTGCAGAACATTCAGCCAATTTGATTGTTTTTGATTGTTAACGATAGGTTGTATTTGGAACAGACACCCGAATTACTTTTTAAACATTATAACTTTATAAGATGAAAGTTTGGATAAAGCTCATGGCCCTCATATTATTTCTATCATCCTGTGAAAAAGACATCAATTTCGATTTAGAAGAAGCGGAGCCTGTTTTGGTGGTAGATGCACAAATTGAAAACGGTTTACCGCCTCTGGTGGTACTCACCAAAAGTTTTTCTTTTTTCCAACAATTAGATGCAGCAGCACTTACCAATTCTTTTGTGAGAAATGCTGTAGTGAGTATTTCCAATGGTACTCAAACCCATGTGTTAAAGGAAGATAGTATTTCTGTAATCCCAGGCATCTACGCCTATTTTTACAGCAATGATCCTACAAATCCAACCACTTCATTTAACGGAGCTTTGGGAGGAAATTACCGCATGGAAATTTTGGCTGAGGGAAAAACATACACTGCCAGTACCAGCATTCCTGCTATTGCGCTGTTTCCTGATTCTATTTGGTTTCAAAGGGCTCCTTTTAATGAAGATACTACCAGAAGGGTGATGTACATGCGAGCAACTGACCCGGCTGGCAGGGGAGATTATTTCCGTTATTTTACAAAAGTGAACAGCGATCTTTTTTATCCCGGACTAAACGTTTTCGACGATCAGGTATTGGATGGTACTACTTTTGAGATCAGTTTGCCAAGAGGCGTAAACAGAAACATCGCCTTTATAGAAGATAGTTTGTTTTACAAGAGAGCAAATATTGTTACCTTGAAATTTTGCAAAATAGACCAACAAACCCATCGCTTTTGGAACACCTGGGAATTTGCTTTCAATAGCATCGGCAATCCTTTTGCACAGCCAAATAAAGTATTGGGAAATATCAGCGACGGGGCCTTGGGTGTTTTTTGCGGATATGCTGCACAATACAGAACTTATATTGTTCCGTAATTAACTGCGAATTATTTAATTTTGGCCATTAAAAAAAGAAAAGATAAAAAAACACATGGAAAAGACTATTAGCGAACACGTGAATTGTTTGATCATCGGATCTGGCCCGGCGGGATATACTGCTGCTATTTATGCTGCAAGAGCCAATTTAAAACCCCTGTTATATCAAGGGATACAGCCAGGTGGCCAGCTAACCATTACCACAGAAGTGGAAAATTATCCTGGTTATCCTGAAGGCATACAAGGGCCAGAAATGATGGTGCATTTTGAAAAACAAGCTGCCAGGATGGGAACGGATATTCGTTATGGATTGGCAACAAAGGTCGACTTTAGTGTTTTCCCTTTGCTGGTAGAAATAGATGAAGAGAAATGGATTAGCGCTAATTCAGTGATCATCAGCACCGGTGCTTCCGCCAAATGGCTTGGATTGCCGAGCGAACAACGTTTAAATGGTTATGGGGTAAGTGCTTGTGCAGTGTGCGATGGATTCTTTTTTAAAGGTAAGGAAGTGGCTATTGTAGGTGCAGGTGATACTGCAGCGGAAGAGGCATTGTACTTGTCTAAACTGTGCACCATTGTTCACATGATCGTACGTAAAAGCGAAATGCGCGCCAGTAAAATAATGCAGAAAAGGGTATTGAATACAAGCAATATCAAAATTTACTGGAATAGCCAAACAGAGGAGATTTTGGGGGATAAAAAAGTTGAAGCAGTGCGCCTCAAAAACAATCTAACGAATGAAACAACAGATATCCCCGTGAGTGCTTTTTTTGTGGCCATTGGCCATGAGCCCAATAGTGGCATATTCAAAGGGTATCTAGATATGGATGAAACTGGATATTTGATCACCACGCCTGGTACCAGCAAAACCAATATCGAGGGCGTTTTTGCATCTGGAGATGTACAGGATAAAATATACCGCCAGGCAGTAACGGCAGCGGGCAGTGGCTGTATAGCGGCATTGGATGCAGAAAGATATTTAGGCGAAAAAGGATTACATTAATCGGGTATAAAAAGATTTTACAAAACAACGACTATGTTCAGCATTTTACTAGACAACTGCCGGTTTTATGCACACCATGGTTTGTTTGAAGAGGAGAGTACCGTGGGCGCTGCATTTGAAGTGAGCGTGAAGGCCGATTTTAAAGAAACAGGCTCCATCAGCAATATGAACCAAACGGTGAACTACGTGCGTATTTTTGAGATTGTTCAAAAGCATTTTTTGCGCCCCAGACATTTATTAGAAACACTGGCACAGGAAATAACCCAGGAAATTTATGAAAATGACCCGAGAATACACCACATTGAAATCACTTTAAAAAAACTAAACCCACCCATCCATAATTTTACCGGAACTGTGGGGGTTACTTATAAAAAATCTTTTTAGCTATGAAAATTTTGGTTAATACTTTTGCATTACTCTTTTTTACCATTTCTTCCTTCGCACAAGATGTAGAAGCCATGGTGAAAGAGGCCAACAGGTTAGAAGTTTTACCCAATGAGATGGCTTCTTTCAACAAACTGAAAGAGGTATTGTTGTTGCAGCCCAATCACATCTACGCATTGAGTAAGGCCAGTGAGTTGTGTAGTCGTATCGGTACGCGGGAACCAGTTGCTGCCAACCGCGAAAAATGGTATGGACAGGCCTTAGCGTATGCTAAAAAAGGTTTGTCGGCATCGCCGCGAAACGATCAGGTTCTGGTAAGTATGGCCATGGTCTTAGGAAAATCATCTCTCACTAAAAGTGGAAAGGAAAAATTAAAAAGCGCAAAAGAAATTAAACGCTGTGTGGATGTTGCCCTTCAAACCAATCCAAACAATTACCTGGCTTGGCACATTTTAGGAAGATGGAATTTCGAGATCAGCAACATCAGTTCTATTGAAAGAGCTGCTGCAAAATTATTTTACGGAGGCATTCCTGAGGGGAGTTTAAAAGCTTCCATTATGTACTTTGAAAAATCAAAAACACTGAAGCCCCTGTTTATATTGAATTATATTGAATTGGCCAAAGCTTACCAACGGGATGGTCAAAAGCAAAAAGCCATAGCCCTTTTGAAAACCTTGCAAACTTTTCCCAATAACACAGAAGATGATGTGCAACACAAAGTTGATGCGCAAAAAATGTTAAAGAGTTGGCAGTAGGAATTGAAATACCTGGAACGTTTGGCTGGTACTGCTTACAAAAAAGTTAGCGTTTCGGTTCCCATTATTTTCCGGCGTTGAAGACTTTGATCATTGTTTCGGTAAATAAAAACAACTTTTTTAAGGCAGGTAATTGTTGGTGGGAAACTTGATTACACAACATTGTAGTATTCCTTAGATTCAAGAGATATCTATACTATTCGTCAGAACTTAAAATAAATTTTCAAGTACAAGCTATGGCTAGCGTCTTCTTCCCATTCTCTATAGTCGCGGGTACGGTATAGAAAATTTCCTTCTTCTGTGCCAATAAACGCAAGTGAACAACTTGATCTATCAATATTGCTACAATACAGTGTTTCGAAACTTACAAATATGTATTTGTTTTTTTGAATGATTACATTAGAAGGATTGAGGTCAAATTCGATGTATTTGTCATCAAATGACAGTCTATTGGATACGATGGAAATACTGTCTTTCAACAGGTCATCTTCAGGTAATCCATTTTTCAAACGTCTTATATGTAGCCTTAATACACAGGTATCGCATTGGTTGTTGATTTTAAACCTAACTTTTTCCAATTTAAAATCTTCGCTATTTACATACATGATGCGCCCAATTTCGCCGCTATTTTTTTTGGCGTACCAGCCTTTGAAATAGGCACTTACACTGTCTCTAGAACCTATCTCAGACGTATTTTGATAATTTTTTACCGTTATATTTTCCAATTCTTTGGGATCTTCTTGCATTTGAACGAGTGGACTTTGCAAAATATTTTCAAAAGAAGTTTTTAGGGTTATAAATCCTACGCAGCTAAATTCAATGCTGTCTGTGCTCGAAATATTCAATGTGGGAATGGTTAAAGAACCTGCATTGCTGGTGATACCATTAAATGCTTTTTGATGAATCTTAACCGTAACATTGCCAATAGATTGTTGTGTTGATGCATCCACCACCTTGATCTTTAGTTTTTGCTGAGCCGATGCCGGGAGACTAAAAAATAAAAAAACAGCTACAAATCTGAGCAGGACAAAAATACGGTACGTAAAATTCATAGAGAACCACTTAAGTTAACTTGGAGTAAGTTACGGATTTTAAAAAAATGGTTAACTACCGTTTAAATAATTACCGGCATCAACGGTACTCTCCAAAAACTTTTCTGAGGGTGTCGGCTATTTCTCCCAACGTACAATATTGTTCTACGGCGTTCACAACAGCTGGCATCAGGTTTTCCCCGTTAATTGCTATGTTTTCTATTTTTTGCAAACATTCAGCTACCTTAACCTGGTTTCTTTCGGCGCGTAATGCAATTAGCTTTTCAGTTTGTATGATTTGTATGCTTTCATCTATTTTAAAAGGGGGTGCAGTAAAGGTTTCTTCAGTTTGAAACTTGTTGACGCCCACACTGATTTTTTCGCCAGACTCAATTTTCTTTTGATAGTCGTAAGCACTTGCGGCAATTTCATCCTGAATAAATCCTTCTTCAATAGCAGGGATACTTCCTCCCATGGCATCAATTTTTTCGATCAGTTGCCAGGCCGTTTTTTCTACTTCATCGGTAAGGGCTTCTACAAAATAACTACCTGCCAATGGATCTGCCGTTTCGGATACTCCACTTTCGAACGCAACAATCTGCTGTGTGCGAAGGGCTATTTTGGCGGCTTCTTCTGTGGGCAAACTCAGGGCTTCGTCATATCCATTGGTGTGTAAAGATTGTGTGCCACCCATCACTGCTGCAAGTGTTTGAATGGTGACCCTGCTGATATTATTCAAGGGTTGTTGCGCCGTAAGAGTGCTGCCACCCGTTTGAGTGTGAAACCTTAGCATCATGGCTTTTTCATCTGTTGCACCCAAAGATGTCATCATAGAAGCCCACATTCTTCTGGCAGCCCTGAATTTAGCCACCTCCTCAAAAAGGTTGTTGTGAGCGTTGAAGAAAAAGGACAATCTTTTCCCAAATACGTTGATGTCTAAACCCTTTTCCAATGCTGCCTGCACGTATGCCTTACCGTTACTCAACGTAAAAGCAATTTCCTGTACCGCGGTGCTCCCAGCTTCTCTGATATGATAACCAGATATGGAGATGGTATTCCATTTTGGGACTTCCTTGCTGCACCATTCAAAAATATCGGTGATGATGCGCATGCTTGGCCTGGGCGGATAAATGTAGGTACCCCTGGCTGCATATTCTTTTAAAATATCATTTTGAATGGTACCATTTAGTTTGCTTAAATCAGCGCCTTGCTTTTTGGCAAGTGCCACATAAAAAGCCAACAAAATAAAACCACTTGCATTGATGGTCATGGAGGTGGATACTTCTTCTAATTTAATTCCAGCAAACAGTTGCTCCATATCTTTCAAACTGTCGATGGCCACCCCAACCTTTCCCACTTCGCCATCTGCCAACGGATGGTCGCTGTCATATCCTATCTGTGTGGGTAAGTCAAATGCTACGCTGAGGCCACTCACGCCCTGGCTAAGCAAATAATGATAACGCTTATTGCTTTCTTCTGCGGTAGAGAAACCTGCATATTGCCGCATCGTCCAAAGTCTGCCCCGATACATATCTTTTTGCACACCTCTGGTGTAAGGATATTCCCCCGGTAAAGAATCATCTGTAGAATCTATATCATTTTTAGTATATAATTTCTTGATCTCTATCTGAGAGTCGGTATGAATGGTTTTATCAGAAGACATATCTATAGTTTTACAAATGGTCAAAAAAATTATTTCATTATTTTTTTCGCTTCAAACTGAAGCGCATCCAATACAATTTTATTGAGTTCTGCTTTTTCAGTCATGCTGTATTCTAAAATAGTTTTGCTCAATTCCAACGCAGAGGCCTGGTGAGGAAGGGTAGCAGCGAGCTGGTTGATGATGTAAATATTTTGGTCTTTTAATTTGGTCACTGCATTCCAAACTTCTTTACTTACATAAATCTGTTGGCTTGTATTGTATTCGTATTCCTCTTTAATTTCTTCAACTAATCTGTGGTGCATGGTAGTGGCACTTTCTTCATAAGCGTTGGCTACGGATCTGCTCACTAAATTTTTTAAACCGGCTCTTTCTGCAAAAAGTGTCAGGCGTTCGTATGATTGTAGTTGAAGCCTGGAGATTTCATTGTTCAAATCCATTCTTTGCCAGATGGCTTCTTTCATACCCTTGAATTCTGCCAGCAACCAGATGATGGCCAATAAAAAACCAAATAATGCCGGAATGAGGATATAGTAAATAGTGGCGTCTAATAATATCATGTTGTTTATTTAGAGCGCAAATTTAGTCATGAAAATTCATTATTGTTACGGTACTCATAAATTCCTGTTTTCGCAAACATACATAGTAGCGTCTTTTAAATTTCGTTGTATTTTTGTAAAAATATTTTATCATGGAAACTGTTATCAACATACCTGTTCAATTTACGCCGGGCGCCATCAACGAAATTAATCGACTGATGCACGTGGAAGGATTTGACAACAGCACCAGACTCCGGGTAGGCGTGAAGGGAGGCGGTTGCAGCGGGATGACCTACGTATTAGAGTTTGATCAACCAACCGAAAAAGATGAAAGATTTACCATTCAGGGTATCGAATGTATCATCGACAAATCACATACGCTTTACCTGGCGGGCATGCAGGTTGAGTGGCAAGGTGGACTCAATTCCCGCGGATTTACCTTCAATAATCCGAATGCCAGCAGTACCTGTGGTTGCGGAACTAGTTTTGCCGTTTAAGCACGTGAATGGAGGTACTTTCAGCCTATTTGCTATTGCACCCTAACATTCAACAAAAAAGAATAAAAAAAGTCCACCTGAAAAGATGGACTTTTTTATGGCTATTTGAAAACGCTTATAGTTCTGGCGCTTTTTCTTTTGGTTTTTTATTTTCTTCTCTGGCAGCCCCCAATGGTTTGTCTTTAGCAAACTCCAACAACACTGGTGCACCCACGAATATAGAAGAGTAAGTACCGGTAATTACACCTATCAACATTGCAAACGCAAAACCGCGGGTTACTTCACCACCAAAGATGAACAAGATCAAAATGGTGAGGAATACGGTGAGTGATGTCATAATGGTACGACTCAAGGTATGGTTGATCGCTTTGTTGATGATGGTTTCTTTAGAAGCACCTTTCATATCGCGACTGTATTCTCTAATACGATCGAATACAATAACGGTATCGTTCATAGAGAAACCAATTACGGTAAGGATTGCAGCGATAAAGTGCTGATCGATCTCCAATGGAAAAGGAACGATGTCTTTGAAGAAGGAGAACACAATCAATGTTACCAATACATCATGCAAAAGCGTGAAGATGGTACCTACTGAATATCTCCAGTCTCTAAAACGAACAAAAATGTAGAGAAAAATCGCAAACAATGCAAAAATGGTGGCCTTGATGGCTCCTCTTTTCAAGTCATCAGAGATGCTTGGTAAAATCGTTTGGAATCCTTCAATATTGGTTTTAGAAAATTGTTGATACGTGATATTTGCGGGTAATACTTTCTTTAAGCCGGTGAAAAGTTTTGTTTTTACATCTTCATCTACCCCTTCTTCACTAATTCTGTAAGAAGTAGTGATGTTCAAGTGCTTATTGTCACCTACTGTTTTAATAACGGGGAAGTCACCAAAAACAGCTTTCAGGTCGTCTCTGACATCGTCATTTTTTACAACTTTGTCAAAAGCCACTGTGTAACTACGTCCACCTTTAAATTCAACCCCTTGTTCATAACCAACAAATATGGTAGAAACTGCTAAAATGAGGATGATTGCAGAGATGACGTAAGCTACTTTTCTGAATTCAACAAATTTGAAATTAGCATTTTTGAAAATACTTCTCGACAATTTGGTGAAATACTCCAGATGACGATTTTTGTTTGTCCAGAAATCTGTCATGATCCTTGAAACCAGGATACCGCAGAATAGAGAAAGTAACAAACCAATGATTTGCGTAGTAGCGAATCCTAATACAGGACCCAGACCGAAATACAACAAAATGACTGCGGTGATCAATGAAGTGATGTGTGCATCCAACACTGGTGCCAATGAAAGGCTGTAACCTTCTTTCACGGCCTGTTGGTAGGTTTTCCCTTTGCCCAATTCATCTTTAATTCTTTCAAAAATGACAACGTTGGTATCTACGGCCATACCGATCGTAAGTACCAAACCTGCAATACCTGCAGCCGTAAGTGTAGATCCTATTGCAGCTAAAATACCGATGGTGAACAACAGGTTTAATATAAGTGAAATATTTGCTATCCAACCGCTGCTGTTATAGTACAATAACATCAAAGCAAAAATTACGAGGAATGCAATGCCGAACGACAGACCACCGCCTCTTACCGCTTCCGCTCCTAAAGTTGGGCCTACCACTTGTTCTGCCACTACCTTGGCAGGTGCATCCAATTTTCCGGAGGTAAGAATTTGTGCCAAATCGGTAGCTTGTTCGATGGTGAAACTTCCTGAGATCTCAGAGTTACCGCCTTCAATAGCGCCGTTCACGTTTGGTGCACTGTACACAATATCATCCAATACAATGGCAATCGGACGGCCAATATTTTTGCCAGTTAACCTAGCCCAAGCTTTGGCTCCTGTAGAAGACATGATCATGTTTACAGAAGGCTTCCCTTTGTCATCATACTGCTGTCTGGCATTGGAGACTGCATCACCTTCTAAAGGAGCTTTCTCTGAACCCGGCAACGTTTTAAGGGCATACAATTGAAAAAATGCTTGACCGCCCTTTGCTGCTTTTTCTTCTAACCCCATCACAAATTTTACATTATCAGGCAATGCATTTTTAACCACTTCATTGTTCATGTAAGTATAAAACAATGCAGTATCCTGTAAAGCGATGGTGCCAATGGCTGGTGCAAAATATTGTTTTCCGGAAGCATCGGTTTGAACATCAATGGGATTGATCACTCTAAAAAACGGCGACTGGTTTAATTTAGCGAGGGTAGTATCGTTGGCTTTGGCAGTGTCTCCGGCATTGATACCATTGAGATAATTTTGCAAATTTTTATCTGCAGTTTGCAAAGATTTTGCTAACTCATCAATACGGTACACTTCCCAAAACTGCAAGTTTGCAGAAGATTGTAAAATGCCTTTAACACGCTCCGGGTCTTTGATACCGGCTAGTTCAACATTGATAATACCCTTGTTTTTATCAAGGTTGATATTGGGTTGTGCCACCCCAAATTTATCGATACGCTTCAAAAGAATTTTGTAAGTCTGATCAATGGCGCCATTTGCAACGGTGTTAACTTTAGCGATCACCTGTTGGTCGTTGTCGGTTACTTTTACATCCTTTCCGGCACCTGCAAAAATTCCGGCCAATTTACCAGAACCGTTTTGGTTAATGTATTCGTCGGTGAATAGTTTAATAAAGTTTTCTTCACTGTTTACTTTTCTAACTTTTGCCGATTGTATGGCTTTTAATAAACCAGGATCCTGCGGATTGTTGCTCAAGGATTTGAGTAAACCATCCAATGCAACGTCCATCGTTACACTGATACCACCTTGCAAATCTAGACCGAGGTTGAGCTCAGCTTCTTTGCATTTCTGATAGGTTGTTCCCAATACCGGATAAATCTCTTTCTCTTTGGTGCTGTCTAAAATACGCTGTGTTTTGATTTCAATCAATGCATTCCTTTCTTCCGGTGATACACCCGGGGCTTCTTTCTTAACAAGGCGTTCTGCCAGTGTTTTTACTTCTGCCTCATAGTTGCGCACCACCAATGTGTAGGATAATTCCCAAAGGGATATCAGGATCAATGCAATTGTGAAAAACCAAACTAAACCTTTCAGTTTCATGTTGTAAAATCTTTTGTTAGCTCTGTGGTTAAATTTTTTTTATAAGTGTGCAAAGATAGGGGAAAAACGAATTGACAATCTATGATGGTTTATTTTAGAATTTTACCCATTTTGCAGCCAAATTACAGCAACTATGATGCAGGTTATCAAATTATTATCAATAGGTATCACATTCCTTTTTTTTATGTCATGTTCAACCACCAAAAAACCATCCAAAGCCATCGAAGTGACATCCGTACCGGTTATTCCGCAACCAATAGATGCGATACCCCCTTCAGAAGTTTTTTTAACCAACCTCTTGAAGGCACACCCAAATCAGATGGCTGATATTTTGTCCAACGCAAAAAGCCAGAACGCACAGATCATTTATACAACCATCGATAGAGGTAAAAATGGAATGCCCAGTTTTACGCAACATTATTTTAATACCGCAGACAACGACTACTTCTATCCGGCATCTACCGTAAAATTTCCGATTGTATTGTTGGCCTTAGAAAAGTTAAGGGAGCTGAACAGACCTGGTTTAGACAGAAACAGTGTGATGATTACGGAAGCAGGCTATAGCGGACAAACGGCGGTTTACAACGATCCCAATAGCGCAAATGGAACACCCTCCATTGCAGGCTACATTAAAAAAATACTATTGGTAAGCGATAACGATGCTTTTAACCGCTTGTACGAGTTTTTAGGACAGGATTACATCAATACCCGTTTGCAAAAAAAAGGGTATGCCTCTGCAGAAATATTGCATCGACTCAGCATATTTTTAACAACAGATGAAAACCGCCACAGTAATCCTGTTCAATTTTTTGACAGCAGCAACCGGTTGATCTATCAGCAGCAATTATTAAAAGCAAACAATGTTTATCCCGTTAGAAAAACGTTGATTGGGAAAGGGTATTTCAGCAATGGCAAGCTGGTAGAAACGCCGATGGATTTTTCTGCCAAAAATAAAATCAGTTTAAAAGATATACATGAAATGTTAATGGCATTGGTGTTTCCCGAGTCGGTTCCTGCCGCCAAAAGGTTCAATATTTCCGAAGAGGACCGTAGCTTTGTACTTCAATACATGTCGCAATACCCTGGCGAATCTGTTTATCCCTCCTACGATTCCAGTTACTATGATGCATATGTGAAGTTTTTACTGTTTGGTTCAGAAAAAGGAAAACTTCCGGCGCCCATCAGAATCTTTAATAAAGTTGGAAATGCCTATGGCCAATTAACGGATCTGGCTTATGTGGTTGACTTTGAAAAGAAAATTGAATTTTTTGTTTCGGCAACCATCTATTGCAATAGTGACGGTATTCTCAATGATGATCAATACGATTATGATAAAGTAGGTTATCCATTTTTAAAAAATCTGGGATCAATTTTGTATGAGTATGAATTGAAAAGAAAAAGAAATCATCTGCCCGATCTCTCAACTTTGCAATTTAGCTATGATAAATAGTTATTTTTGTTTCTATTAAAATAGATGCTATGATTTTATCCTCTTTGATGAACAGGTTCAATGAGCCAGAAACGCTTAAGATGGCGAAGCTCGGGAGAGCATTGAGAGCGGAGGGAATAGACATTACCGACTTGAGTTTGGGAGAACCGGATTTCGACACACCAGATCATATAAAAGAGGCAGCCAAGAAAGCTATCGACGATAATTTTAGTCATTATACCCCGGTTTCAGGTTACCTCGATTTACGGGAAGCTGTTGGCAACAAACTAAAAAGAGACAATGGATTGGAGTACACACCCGACCAAATCGTGGTTAGTACGGGCGCCAAGCAAAGCATTGCCAATACAGTTTTATCGTTGGTAGATGAAGGAGATGAAGTTATTATTCCTACTCCATATTGGGTTACGTATAGTGAAATTGTGAAACTCGCCGGGGGTGTTCCGCATTTTGTAAAAACAAGTATGGAGTCTGGTTTTAAAATTACACCCGATCAACTGGAAGCTGCCATCAATGAACGGACTAAACTTTTTATGTTCTCATCACCCTGTAACCCAACAGGCGCCGTGTTTTCGAAAGAAGAACTGTATGCTTTGGCAGCGGTGTTTGAAAAACATCCTGCTGTTTACATTATGAGTGATGAGATCTATGAACACATCAACTTCATTGGCAAGCATGAAAGCATAGCACAGTTTGATTTTTTAAAAGATCGCGTCATCGTCATCAATGGATTGAGCAAAGGATATGCAATGACGGGCTGGCGTTTGGGCTATATAGCTGCTTCACCTGCGATCGCAAAAGCTTCTGATAAATTACAAGGACAATTCACCAGCGCTACTTGTTCTATTTCTCAAAGAGCAGCAATTGCTGCTTTGAATGGTGATTTAAGACCCACCTACGAGATGGTAGCAGCGTTTAAACAACGCAGAGAAACTGTTATGAAATTGATTGGCGAAATTCCGGGTTTGATCTGCAACGAACCGCCCGGTGCTTTTTATGTTTTTCCGGATGTGCAAGCTTATTTCGGAAAGAAAACAATTGCTGGTCAGATTATCAACGACGCAGATGATTTGTGTATGTATTTGTTGAACGATGCACATGTTTCAACGGTGAGTGGAAAGGCTTTCGGAGAATCGAACTGCATCCGTTTGTCCTTTGCCAACAGCATTGAAAACATTCAGAAAGGGTTTGCGAAAATCAAAAAAGCTTTGAACAATTTGAGTTAAAGCAGGTGTTGAATGGTGGTACTTGTTGTGCTGGATAGCTTCCAGCTATTTTGATACCATGGACAAAATTTGCTGATGAATGGCTAACACCTGAGGAATCAACAAACTTTTTTCATCGTTTTGTACAATGAAATCACATCGACCTATTTTTTCTTCCTGGTCCATTTGTTTGGATATTCTTGCCAATACTTCTTCTCTACTGATTTGGTCCCGGTGCATCGTGCGGCTAATCCGCAGTTCTTCGGGCGCAGCTACACCAATAATTTTATCCAGGCTTTTCCAGGCATCAGATTCAAATAGCAAGGCGGCTTCTTTGATGGAGTAGGCAGCGGTTTGTTGACTCATCCAGTTTTCAGCATCAGCGATGGTTGCAGGATGAACCAATTGATTGAGTAAGGAGAGTTTGTTACTGTCTGCAAATACTACGGATGCCAGGTATGCCCTGTTGAGTTGTTCATGGATGTAAACGTTTTCACCAAATGCTTTTCGCAGGGCGGCTTTGAGTGTGCTGTCTTGATTCATGATTCTTTTGGCAGCATCATCAGCATAGTACACAGGAATCCCCAGTGTTTCAAAAATATGAGCTACGGTGGTTTTACCTGAACCGATGCCGCCTGTAAGACCAATTTTCATGGAATGAATATACGAATCTTGTGTAAAAATTGCATGTAAAGTATGTTGAAATAAAAAAAGACGAAACCTGAGCGGCTTCGTCTTTTGATATTTTAAAATGATAGGAGTATTATTTTTTCTCTTCAACAACAGCAGCTGGTTTGTTTAAAGCAGCACTCCATTCCATACTGATAGCAGATTTTTCAATTTTAATGTAACTGCCCGGACTGGTTTCCAATTCAATGGTGTTGTCGTCGTTTACTTTGTTGATTTTTCCGTGAATACCAGCGATGGTTACAATTTTATCGCCTTTTTGAAGGTCGGCGATATACTGTTTTTGTTGTTTGGCTTTTTTAGCTTGCGGGCGGATCATGAAGAAATAAAATACAACGATCATTCCACCCATTAATATCAGGGTGCTGGTGCTGCTTGATTTACCACTTGGATCTGCCATTAAAAAAAAACTGAATAAATTCATGGTCATTTGTTTAGTGCTGTAGCTTACAGCGGGTTATGTGTAAATAGGTTAAATTATTTTGTTGCGGTTACTTCTCCTTTCAGTGCTAATTCAGGAAATCCTGGGTTGGCGTTGCTCAGTACGGTTACGGTTTTGTAGGCAGATCCTACACGGCCTTTGCTGTCGAATTTAACTTTGATCAATCCAATTTCGCCGGTTTTAATGGGTGCTTCTGGCTTTTCCGGAACGGTGCAACCGCAGCTGGCAGAGGCATTACTGATCACCAATGGATTGGGGCCTGTGTTTTTGAACCTGAAACTGAATTCGACAATAGCACCATCTACTACAGTGCCAAAATTGTACATACTGTCGATGATTAGAACCGTGGTTGTTGCTGCCGTATTTGCATCGGAAGATGCGGCAGCGTTGGTCGTTCCAGTAATGGCTTCTTGTGCTGTAGTATCTACTTTATCTTTTGTACGAACATCACAACTGGTCATCATCACAAAAAGGGCTGCTGAT
This sequence comes from Chitinophagales bacterium, assembly GCA_038249665.1. Taxonomy (GTDB): domain Bacteria; phylum Bacteroidota; class Bacteroidia; order Chitinophagales; family Chitinophagaceae; genus Ferruginibacter. Next base: position 17,013 of record JBBSDF010000027.1, on the reverse strand, counting down.
ATCAAAAGAGATTTTTTCATTGTAAATAAGATTGGGTTTATAACGTACTGTTTTTAAAACTTTTTTTATTGATTTTATTGTTGGCTGATAATTCCTTCTGAATATTATCCAGCATCCCATTCACAAACTGGCCGCTTTGAGGTGTGCTATAATCTTTTGAAAGATCGATGTATTCATTGATGGTCACTTTTGTAGGGATGGTTTCAAAATACAAAAATTCACAAACCCCCATTCTCAAAATAATCAAATCGAGCGAAGCGATCCTGTCAGCATCCCAGTTTTTTAGTTTGGGTTTGATTAATTCAAGCGTTTGGTCTTCTTTGTCGAGAACAGTTTCCAGCAAATCTTTTGCAAAGCCCCATTTTTCTTTACTAAGAATGTCGTAAAATGCTTCCGGGATGGGCTTGCTGAGGTAGTTCATTACCAGGGTTTGCATCATTTCGGCATCGTCATCCCAGTTGATAAATAGCTCTTCTACATGTCCAATAAAATTCTCATTGGGTAACATCAATTGATTGAAAATCAATTCAAGGATCTTTTTTTCTGTTTTTTTATCTCTGCCGAAATCTTCAATATATGCCTTGTAATCTTCCGTGACAATTAAATCCTGGTAAGTTTTTTTGATGAGTTCATTGTCGGTAATGTGCTGCAATTTTCCATCTTGAACGGCTGCTTTAAAGCTGAGGTCTTCTAAGATTTTCCAAAGCAATTCGTTGCCGGCTAATTTGGTGTTAACGGCCAAATCTGCGGCAGTTGGGAGGTGTTTGCTAGCTTTTTGCAGGGCATCTTTTTCAGCAAACCGAGCAACTTCTGTGATAAAATAAATGAGATAAGTAAATAAAAGTTTGGATTGATCAATCTTTTTGGTGAGAATGTTTTGTGGTTCTCCGGGTTTGGTATCTCCACTCATACTATCGAGTGTATAAAGGGTTTGCATTACTTTCACCCGAATATTTCGTCTGCTTATCATTCCTGAAGAACTTTTAATTGAGGCGACAAAATTAGGGGTTTAATTTTTTTCTTGGCAGGTTTGGGCTTATTATTATTGATTTGTGATAAATTGTCGGGCTTCCTCTGCTAAAAAACTGACATTCATGACAGTAATCTGCCAGTTATTCTTTTTACGGTGTTTGGTATGATATGTGACAATTACCCTTTATCCTAAAAAAGGGATTTCAATTTAACCAAAATCAAAACATTAGAATTATGGCAAAGAAGTTAAACATTACTCCCTTACACGACCGAGTAATTGTGAAACCTGCTGCGGCAGAAGAAAAAACTGCCGGAGGAATCATCATTCCTGATACCGCTAAAGAAAAGCCACAACGTGGAACCGTATTGGCTGCAGGACCTGGTAAAAAAGACGAACCAGTAACCGTAAAAGCCGGCGATACTGTTTTGTATGGTAAATATGCAGGAACCGAAATTTCTGTTGAAGGTCATGATTACCTGATCATGAGAGAAAGCGATATTCTGGCCATCGTATAAGGCAAGTGTACCCAACATATTCAACAACTATTTTACAAAATTTTCAAATTGAATTTATATGTCTAAAATGATCTACTTCGACATCGAAGCAAGGAATAAAATGAAAAAAGGTGTTGACACACTGGCCAACGCCGTGAAAGTAACCCTTGGCCCTAAAGGCCGCAACGTTGTAATTGAGAAAAAATTCGGTGCACCGATTGTAACAAAAGATGGTGTTACTGTTGCAAAAGAAATTGAACTAGAAGATCCCATTGAAAATATGGGCGCACAAATGGTAAAAGAAGTGGCCAGCAAAACTGCAGATATTGCAGGAGACGGAACTACGACTGCTACTGTATTGGCGCAATCTATCATCAGTGAAGGTCTGAAAATGGTGGCTGCAGGTGCAAATCCAATGGATTTGAAGCGCGGCATTGACAAAGCAGTAAGCCTGGTAGTAGAAAATCTGAAAAGTCAATCTCAAACTGTGGGTAACGACAGCAAAAAAATTCAGCAGGTGGCTACTATTTCAGCCAACAACGATGAAACCATCGGTAAACTAATTGCCGAAGCTTTTGCCAAAGTAGGTAAAGAAGGGGTTATCACTGTTGAAGAAGCAAAAGGTACAGATACAACTGTTGACATCGTTGAAGGCATGCAATTCGATCGCGGATATGTATCGCCTTACTTCGTTACCAACAGCGAAAAAATGCAAACAGAACTGCAGAATCCTTATATTCTTATTTATGATAAGAAAATCTCTGCAATGAAAGACATCCTGCATATACTTGAAAAAGTTGCGCAAAGCAGTCGTCCACTATTGATCATTGCGGAAGACCTGGAAGGGGAAGCTTTGGCAACGTTAGTGGTAAACAAATTGCGTGGCACCATCAAAGTGGCAGCGGTAAAAGCACCTGGCTTTGGCGATCGCAGAAAAGAAATGTTGACTGACATTGCGATCTTAACTGCAGGAACTGTGGTGAGTGAAGAGCAAGGATATAAACTAGAAAACGCAGATCTTACTTATTTAGGCCAGGCGGCTTCTGTTACCATCGATAAAGACAATACCACTATCGTTGGTGGTAAAGGTGCTAAGAAAGATATTACTGCGAGAGTAAATCAAATCAAAGCGCAGGTTGAAAATACCACTTCTGATTACGATAAAGAAAAATTGCAAGAACGTTTGGCTAAATTAGCTGGCGGTGTAGCTGTATTATATGTAGGTGCTGCTACTGAAGTAGAAATGAAAGAGAAAAAAGACCGTGTGGATGATGCGTTACACGCTACCCGCGCCGCCGTAGAAGAAGGCATCGTACCAGGTGGTGGTGTGGCTTATATCCGTGCAGTTGATAGCTTGGAACCAAAAGTAAAAGGCCAGATTGCAGACGAACAAACCGGGATGGCTATTGTACGCCGTGCTTTGGAAGCACCGATTCGTACATTGACTTCCAATGCAGGAATTGATGGCTCAATTGTAGTTCAGAAAATCAGAGAAGGCAAAGGTGATTTCGGTTTCAATGCAAGAACTGAAGTTTACGAAAACCTGTTCAAAGCTGGTGTAATTGATCCAACTAAAGTGAGTCGCGTTGCATTAGAAAACGCCGCTTCTATCGCTGGTATGTTGCTCACTACGGAGTGCGTAATTGCCGACAAGCCAAAAGAGGAAGCTCCTCATAGCCATGGCGCTCCTGATATGGGTGGTATGGGTTACTAATATTTTAGTAAATACTTTATACTTCGATCCCCGTTACGAAAGTAATGGGGATCGTTATTTTTGAGAAGTACCGTTTTGTTCAGGATGTTCACAAAAAGCAGTGAAACACTCATCATCGATGACTTTAAACTAGAAATAAGATTTAGTAAGCCACCACATTTTCTGCTTTGCCTTCTTTCCAATGCTGAATATTATTTAAAGTGATGGAAGCAATTTGAGTAAGGGCTTCTTCCGTAAAAAATGCCTGATGTGCGGTCACCAGTACGTTGGGGAAACTCATTAATCTTTGTATGGTATCGTCGGTGATAATGCTCGTGCTGAGGTCACGTGCAAAAAGGGTAGATTCTTGCTCATATACGTCAATGGCAAGCGCTCCGATTTTACCCGACTTCAAAGAATGTATCGCGTCTTTGGTTTGTAGCAATCCGCCGCGACTGGTGTTCAAGATCACCACGCCATTTTTCATCTTGCTTAATGAGTGGGTATTGATGATATGTTGGGTGCTTTCGTTGAGCGGACAGTGCAAGCTGATGATGTCTGATTGTTCAAATAAATCGATGAGGTGGGTATAATGCACGCCTGTTTGTTCTAATTCTTTGTTGGCTATCAGGTCGAAGGCCAGTACCTTACAACCCATACCCAGCATTATTTTACAAAAAACCTGTCCGATATTTCCTGTACCGATTACTCCGATCGTTTTTCCATGTAAATCGAAACCCAGCAAACCATCTAATGAAAAATTCTGCTCACGTACGCGGTTGTACGCTTTGTGCGTTTTTCTGTTTACGGTCAGCAACAAGGCAAGTGTGTGTTCAGCCACCGCATAGGGAGAATAAGCAGGAACTCTAACAATTTTAATATTTGTAGCCGCAGCAGCTTCCAGATCTACATTATTGAAACCTGCGCACCTTAGAGCAATGAGTTGCACGCCTTGTTTGGCCAAAATGTTGATGACCGCAGCATTGCATACGTCGTTAACAAAAATGCAAATCACTTCGCCGTTAACAGAAGCGGCTGTTTGTTCATTTAAAGAAGATTGGTTCCATATCAATTCAAATTTTTGCGATTCATTCGCAATATCAAAAAAAGTTTGATCGTAAGGCTGCGTGCTGAAGAAGGTAATTTTCATTGTTGTAAGTTACCCTATTTAAGTCACTGTAACCGATCTTCCCATTAAGTATTCAGCAGTTGTAACTCCAAACCTGGTAAAGTAACGTAAAGAAAAACTCCACGTTAAGCGCCAGAGAGGCGCGAGGCAAAAAAACTTATCGAAAAAAGTATTCATTTTGTTTACCCATCCATAGCTGTTGGCTGAAAGCCAGACCAAAATAGATCTTTTTATTCCGCAAAAACAGCATTAAAAATCAATCATTTACGACAAATTACTTGCGAGCGATATTACAGTAAATAATAATCAATGGCCCTAAACAAGCAGGCGATATTACTTTTTTTTCTTTTGACCCCTGGTTTTTGGTTTACCGTATTTTTTCATCATGCGGTCTTTGCGACTTACCACAAAATTAGTTTTACTGTTTTTGGCTGATTTTGGATGAAATGCAGGGCCAGATTCTTCCTTTGAAGGTATTTTGAGCTGGATGATTTTCATATAAACCTTGGGTTCCTCATCGGGTCTTAAAACGGTAGATATGTCGAGCTGTTCCGGTAATTCCAATACCGGAACGGACATAGACATCAGGTCTTCGATTTTTTCGAGATAGGGTTGTTCTTTTTCAGTGACAAAACTGACCGCGATCCCTTTTTTATCCGCCCTACCGGTTCGGCCTATCCGGTGAATATAATTTTCGGGCGTATCAGGCAAATCGAAATTGATAACGTGTGTTACTTCTGCAATGTCTATTCCTCTAGCCACAATATCGGTTGCTATGATAAAACGATATTGACCTTCTTTAAAAAACTGGACGGTTCTAAAACGATGGTTTTGTTCTTTGTTAGAATGTATAACGCCCACTTTTTCAGGAAAAGATTGTTCCATGACTGCAAACAGATCATCTGCAAGTGCTTTACTAGCGGTAAAAATCAACACCTTACTCATATTTTCTTGCTCTTGAAGTAAGAGATGCAGCAAGTTGATTTTAGTATGATAGTTGGGAACTTTGTACAAGTGTTGTTCGATATTATCCAACGGCGTGCCCGTAGGTGCTGCTTCTACTCTTTCTGGTGCTTTAAAAAAATCATTGATCAAGGTTTCTACTTCTTCGGTGATGGTGGCGGAGAACAGCAGGTTTTGTCTTTTTTCAGGTAGCAGATCTAAAATATTTTTGAGCTGTGTCCTGAAACCTAAGTTCAGCATTTCATCCATTTCATCAATCACCAATCGCTTGATGGCCGTTTTTTTAAAAGCCAGGTTCAGCATCAGGTCGTATAACCTTCCGGGAGTTGCCACGATGATATCGGTTTTTTGTAGCAACGCCAATTGTTGCGTATTCATATTTACGCCGCCGTATATCCCGGCTACTTCTACACTCATATAAGTGGTCAGCGATTTGATTGCATCCGTTACTTGTACCACCAATTCACGAGTGGGTACCAATATTAAAATTTGGGGTGCATTTTCTTTTGAAAATTTCCAGAGTCGCAGACAGGGAAGCAGGTAGGCAAATGTTTTACCGGTACCTGTTTGAGCTATGCCACACACATCCCTTCCGCTCATTACAATCGGAAAAACTTTTTGCTGAATCGTGGTGGGCGTTGTCAGGCCCATTTCGTCCAACGCTCTTTCTAATGGAGTATTTAGGTTAAGATCTTTAAATGTCATAATGCAAGATGTGGGCAAAGGTAATTTTATTTGAGTAAGCATACAGTAAAGCCTTATTTTCAAGAAACCGCTTATTTAAAGTAGCCAAAACCGCTTTTCTATTTTCTTGTTAACGATTTTTTCATTCAGATCTTTTTCAAAACTGTTTCAATAATTAAATTTTCATATAATCATTAACAACGGGGGGTCTCTATTTCCAATATTTCTTTCTGGTGAATTGTGGAACTAAACATTTTTAATTTGGTTGTTCTGGATGATCTAAAAAGGTTATTTCAGTTTTGGAAGCTCTTATCCAGGCAGCTTGGTCATTTTCTTTTTCGGAATAGCTTTTCTGTTTCTCTTTTAATGGTTCCGTTTTGAAAATAAGCACTTAAATATTTTCCAGGGCAGGTAGTCTGTTTACTGTAATCTTTGTGTGTGGCCAATGAATCTAAAGGTATTTTATAGTGCAGAGATACATACGCGATTGTTTTTACGAGGGCGGAAAGTTGCAATGCTGGTACGCTGTCTTTTTCCAGATTGCCCAAACAACAAATGAGCAAATGGCCGGTAGGATCATACTCCGTAGCTGTTTCCCCGACTGTGAAAACATTTCGCCCTTCGTACACAGTACCATTCGGAGCTATTAAATAATGATAAGGGATATCTGCCCATTTTTTATCGGGCCCCATTCCCCAACGTTGAATGGCATTTATTTTTTTTACGGCATCATCGGATATTTTTAAATCAGTTCCTTCGTGGTGTATAGTAATGCGCACTGGTTGCTGTGTGGCATAATCTTTGGGTTCTGCGGCATTCCAACCCGATCTCGGAACGATTCTGAGCGTTGTCTCGATGGGAAGATTTTTATGGGTACTACATCCCATGAACGTTATTCCAAGTAAATAGACAAATTTCCAATAGATATTTATTCTGATGCTCAAGTGGCTTATTTTTTGTTATAAAAGTAATACTCCTGAACGGATAAGTTGATCCTATCATAATTTGGGGCTATAATATGCTTCGATTTGTATGATGAATCTTTTCTTTTTAAAGATTAGCAACACTTTTATTCATTGTTAAAACATTAAAAATAATAATTACAATATGGCAAGCAAAAAACAAGCTTTATTAGAACCAATCATGGTAGGGGATCTGGTATTAAAAAACAGGGTGGTCATGGCGCCCATGACACGTTCTCGTGCCGATAATATTGAGAACGCGCCAACGGAGCTGCACGCACAATATTATGCGCAAAGGGCAAGTGCCGGGCTCGTCATTACCGAGGGTTCTCAGGTGTCTGCCGCCGCAGTGGGTTATATCAACACACCCGGTATATATACTCCTGCTCAGGTAGAAGGATGGAAATTGGTCACCAGGGCGGTACATGCGTTAGAGGGGAAAATATTTATCCAGATTTGGCATGTGGGACGTATTTCTCATCCCGATTTTTTTGGGGGTGAGTTACCACTGGCGCCCAGCGCTATCAACCCAAATACCAAATCTTTTACTCCGGAAGGATTCAAAGATACGGTTACGCCCAAAGCCATGACCATTGATGACATTACACAAACGATGGCTGATTTTAAACAGGCGGCTGTGAATGCAAAAGAAGCGGGTTTTGATGGGGTAGAGATACACTCTTCTAACGGCTATTTATTTCACCAGTTTTTTAATGCTACATCTAACCAACGCACGGATGCTTATGGCGGGTCTATTGAAAACAGGGCTCGTTTCCTGTTTGATGTACTAGATGCTGTTAAGGAAGTATTTCCTCAAAACCGCATAGGGATTCGCTTGAATCCGTCTTTGCATGGCGCTTTTGGGATGGATGCCGATAAGGAAACGATCCCAACTTTCGACTACATCGTTCGCAGGTTAAATGATTATCAACTGGCCTATCTTCATTTATCTGAACCATTCACCGACGTATCTGCTGTGCCATTTTTGGTTACGAATATTGCCCGGCATTATCGTCCATTGTACAAAGGAAACTTGATGATCAACAATGCATTTGATCAGGATAAGGGAAATAAAATCATTGAAGTTGGTTTGGCAGACATGGTTGCTTTTGGCAAAGCATTTATCTCCAACCCTGATTTGGTTGAAAGATTTGAAAACGGCGCTGAATTGGCTCCTTGGGATGACGCTACCTTTTACACGCCGGGCGAAAAAGGGTATACCGATTACCCAACTTTGATTGCATCGGAATTGGTGTAGAATTTTTTTTAAACGTCTCCTAAAAACATGTGTTTTGCAGGAGCCGTTTTTTTACTTTGCTAAACTAATTTTCTGGAAAAGGAAAAATGCGAATCGATTTTTACTTGCTGTAAAATTTCAGGATCTTCCAAAAAATCTGGCACCAGGCTGCAGGTAAATGGCACCCACCCGCAAAATGATTTGATAGGTGTTGGAGGGGTTTAGAAGCTAGTTCCGGAAAGTGAAAGGCTTGTGGAGAGTTTTATAAAAGGTTCTGAATTGGTTGAATACGTGCTAGAAATAATCAATTTAACGATTCGCCCATTTTACCATTACATCTGCTGCTGCCAACACGTTTCCACAGTAGTGTTGTAAGAAATCATCCGGTAATGGTTGGTGTAATGGAATCATCCTGCTGGCAGCCAAGGCTTTTGCTCCATCAAAATCTACGTACGATAATCTGGCAGTGAGCTCTTCTAGAGGTCTGTTAAAATCAACGCCTGGTAAAATTGCCACTCCTGTTTCTTGTAAAAGTCGGTTACACAATTGGTTACTGTTGTAGATACCCCTGAAATGAAATTTTTCTTTGAGTGCCGAAAAATCGGGAAAAAGATAGAAGCCTCCGGTGGGTGAATTCACAGCAATATTACCGACCTGTAGTGCATTGGCAAAATGTTGTCCGAGTTTTTTAATAATCTTTCTAACATGCCACAAATAAGTTTCAATTTCATTGTCACATAAAAAAGCCTGAATCGCCGCATATTGTATAGGTGCACTTACCGAAGTATAGGTTTCACTTGCTACAGCTGCCATCACTTCCATGATACTGCGCATTTGCGGCGGGAAGGAGAATGTACCCAATCGCCAGCCTCCGGCGCCACACCATTTAGACAAACCCGAACTGATGACGGTACCTTCTGGATAAAATTTTGCAATAGACACATGGTTGCCTTCGTGGTGCAATTGCCCGTAGATTTCATCTGAAAGAATATAAATGTTTTGTTTGCGTGCTACGGCTGCAATTTCCTGAAGTGCAATGGCATCATAAGTTAAGCCATCAGGGTTGCCGGGGTAGTTTAAGATCAATATTAATTTTTTATTTCCACTTGAATTAATGGAACTACAAAAATCATCTAATTCTTCTGCCTGTAATCTGAATTGGTTTTCGGCGGTGGTATGAATGATATGAATGGTATTGCCAATAATTTTGGCTTGGGGAACATAAGAAACCCAGCTTGGACTTGGTATCACGACTTCTCCTTTAAATACCATTTGTAACAAAAATAACAGTTCTTTTGAACCTGGACCAATCATCACGTTTTCTGGCAAAATATTTACTCCATCCTTTTTTCGATGAAACGCGGCTACAGTATTGCGCAGTTCCGGAAGCCCCTGCACGTGCAGATAATCTTTTTGGGGTGCATACAGCCTTAATGCATTCACAACAGGATCGGGCACCGGAAAAGGAGATTGGCCTAAACCAAGTTTATAGATTTGACGTCCCATTGCAGCCATTTCTTTGCAGAGCTGGTTGATGCGCAAAGTGGGAGATTCAGTAATGCCTATTACATTTGGATTGATGTATAAGTGAAGTTGGTGGTGAAGTTGATTCATATTTTACTCAAAGTTTACCAGCTCCGGGTTTGTAACGTGTTCGTCAAATAAAGATTCTAATTCTTCTTCAAAGAAAAACTTTGATTCACCGAAAGCCGGCTTGAGCTCATCGAGCCAAACTGCGTTTTCATCATATTCTGCGAAAAATGGTTTGGCCACCCAATCTGGATTTCTGCCTTGTAGGAATCGAAGCGTAATAATTTTTTTTCCATTCACTTCACTTACGCCTAAAACTTGCACTTTACCTGGAGTTGCGCTCATGCTTGGTCCGCGAACGGTACGGCACACTCCGCTTACTTGTTGGTATGCTTTTCTAAAGATATCCCATGCTTCTACGAGAGGCACTTTAAAATAATGTTGTGCGCCGGTATCGCGGGCAACAAACATATAATAAGGGATACAGTTGAGGTTTACTTGTTTGCGCCACATTTCGGCCCAAATGGCCGGGTCGGCATTTATGTTACGCATCACAGGCGATTGCGTTCTAATTTGCGCGCCTGTGGCAATAATTTTTTTGATGGCGAGTTGAACGGCTTCTGTTGACAATTCTGCGGGATGATTAAAATGAGCCATGATGGCCAGGTTTTTTCCACTTTGAACTATTTTTTCGAAAGTACGTAAGGTATCATCGGCGTCATCGTCGGTGAGGAATTTGTATGGCCAGTATCCTAAAGCCTTGGTACCGATACGGATGGTTTGCAAATTGGGAATATCTGCGTCTAACAAAGCGTTTATATAAGTTGCGAAGATCTTATTTTTCATGATCATGGGGTCACCACCGGTAAATAGTATATCAGTTACTTCAGGATGCTGCTGTAGATATTTGACCAGTAATTCTGTTTCTTTCATTGCAAATTTCCATTCGTCCATCCCGACAAACTGTGGCCACCTAAAACAAAAACTACAGTAGGCATGACAGGTTTGTCCCTGGCTCGGAAAAAACAATACGGTCTGGTTATATTTGTGCTGCATGCCGGTGAGTTTGTGACCTTCGATCATAGGCACGTTGTGTTCTAATTGACCGGCAGGATGCGGGTTTAATGCTAGCCTGATTTCATGCGCAACTTTTTTTATTTCATCTTTGCTGGCACCAGCATCCAATGCTTGTTTCATCCGATCGTAATGAGCTGGAATCAACATATCTTTTCTTGGAAAGGTTAATGTAAAAATTGGGTCGTTGGGTACGTTATCCCAATTGATTAATTCTTCAATTACGTAATTGTTAGATTTGAAAGGGAGCACGTGGCCTACGACAACGATGTCTTCTAATAAGTTGGGAGGAAGATTTTTTAATTGCGGGATGTCCCGAAAATTGTGCAAAGCAAACGATCTGTACTTCAACAAATTGTTGGTAACGATGTTATTCATTCGTATCAATTTAGAAGGTGAAAAAATGCTGTTACGGCCTGCGATCAATGAGTGTAATGAACGCAAATGTTACGAAGCCGTATTTGTAAAAGGATTTTTTTGCTAATACCTCTATTGTAACAAAACGGTGCCAAAAAAAGTTATAGGGGCAAATTATTATTAATTTATAAAAATATGCCGATCTCTTTGTTGATAAACTTGAATGGATGGTAAGCAATTAAACTAAGTATTTTTAATAATTGTTCAACGATGCATCTACTAAAAAACAAGATGGCTGGACATATTCGTCAAAAACTTATAAAACATTGTTCAATTTGTATTTGAAAAAGGATTTGTTGTATCCCTCATTTATCGAATTAATTCTTTTGCACCCTCACAAAAATTTTTTCAAAGATACTGGTATTATTTTTGGTGCAGGGAAAAATAATACTACATTTTGCAGATTTTATGCAACAGCTTGAAATAAATTTCTTCTATTCTACAAATATTTATGGCAGTTTCTATATATGGCATTGCATGTTAAACCACCTATAGCATGTTAAGAAATATGCATCCAAGAATGATAAATCACTGTTATGGTAAGCAGCCATGTTTTTTTGAAAAATTTCGAAAAAAAAAGAGGTCAACTTCAATGATGAGTCAACCTCTTTGCAGTATAAGGGAGCGGATTATAATTTTGTTTTTTTGGGTTTTACACGCCTTGTTTACTAGTTATTTGCACAGCATGCAACAAATTATTTTAACCGTTAAAATTTTTCTATGCACATTATTTCTTGTATTTCGTTACAACATAAGCTATTCCTGGGCCCACTAGCGGGATTACCCATGCGGCTATTGTTAGAAACAAAAATTCTACAGTTGAAATAATATTGTTTCTCCATCTTTGAAATAGTTTTCTACTCAGATAAAATACAATTAAATAGTATAGGAGAATTCCCATCAAAACAAATGCACCTGGTAATGCGATCATAAACATAATAATATAATTTATTTGTTATAGATTAATCCCACCCAAATCCCAAAAATGGTATCGTTACATTGCATGCACAGCTAAAAGATTGTGAACTCATACAAACATGATTGCTTCCTGCAAAACAATCGAGTTGACCGCTGCCAATAGCTGTACAATGGCTGTTATTACTGGCAAAACTTGCTGAAGATAGCCCAAGGTGGTACATAGCTGTAGAGCTGTTATGGCCATATTCCATTATCGTCCATGTGCCGCATTTTTTTACCCTTGCTAAGACTGGATCTGCAACATAATTTTTTAAGGAATAAGCATCGATATAGCTCAGCAAGAGAACCATGATCGTGAATCTACTTTTTTCTTTGGCATCCAATTCATTTTTATCTGAAATGGAGATGATTTTAGAAACACCGTCTGTTACCAATTCATAATCTGTGTTGGTTTTTTTGTGCAAAGCGTATCTGCTACCAAATCTAATTTTTGGACCAGCTCCAGTTTTTTCAAAATTTACCGGGACGTTGTTCAAAGTGGTTGCAGACCCATTAAAATAGACGCTATCAGCCTCCAGTCTGTAGTTGGTGCCAGTGCGGGCTCCTTTTTCTGCTGCCAAAAGTTTGATGCCAAGATTCTTGTAAAGGCCGCTCAGATCTGGGTTTTGAGCGTAAGTGATCAAACAAGTAATCATTAGAACGGGGATTAAAAGTAATTTTTTCATTTTTTTTTCATTAGAGTGTTAGTATTGAAGAAGTTTTGTACTTCATGCACAGTTCAATGCTGCGTCTTACCTGGCTATTTTAAGGGCAAAGCTGTCAGAAATAATTCAAGCCCAGCAGTGATTAGCTGTCTAACCAATTCTTTTAAAACTTTTAATTTCAGGGTCGCTAAAATTCCTGATCTTGTTTAAAAAAAATGGGTGTACAGTTTTATTTTGCTGATACAAAGCTGCGCAAAAGGAAAAAGTTTTGCAATGTGATTATTCCCACTCTTTGTTGTTATTTTTCACAAATTTTTGTAGGTAGATTTTTATTTTATTCCAATTGCTTTACATTTGCAACCTTATTTATTCGGGACGTAGCGCAGCCCGGTAGCGCACACGTCTGGGGGGCGTGGGGTCGCAAGTTCAAATCTTGTCGTCCCGACTAAATACAACGAAGACTGTTCTTTAAAAAGAACGGTCTTTTATATTTTCAGAAAAGCTATGGAAGAGAAACTGCAAAGAGGAGGAGTAAAGATTTTGTTGCCGATGGGCTGCCGGATTGAAGTGGAAAGCCCGTAGCCGACGCAGGAGGCGAGGACTTGTAATGGAAAGCCGGAACCAATGCCGGGCTTAGTACGACCGTTGAAAGCCCCTGATTTACCAACCTTTCAGCTCATGATCATAGAAAGTATATTCCGGTGTTTGGATGTTGCCTTGCTCTGTTAACTGGTACCAAGGACTGATGTTGTTGGTTGGATTTTTTAGGATATGAATATCTTGTGCGGGCATATAACCCTGGCTAAGTAAGTAAATTTTTTCGCCATTTTGGTTGATGGCCATATCCATCACGGTGGCTGCATGGCCGGGAAAACCACCTCGAATCAGTACATCGCCGGGTTGCATTTGCATTAAAATTTTGGCGTGTAATTGTTTGGCCAACGATGCAGAACCACACATACCGAAAACACGTGGTAGAAAAGCATCGAAACGGGTACGGGTATAAGGTGCAGTAAAACGGTATTCGCCCGACTCATTATCGGTGAAAACAATTTGATGGTAAAGTTCTTTTTCAAATAAATATTCTGCCCTCAGGCGAATGGCTGCATCTGCGCATTGTTGGAGGTCGCGGTTGCCCACAGTAATATCCATTACCGCATATTGGGCTTCTTGATTGGCTTTAACCCGTCCATCATACAAATACACCGTAGGGTCTTGTTTGAGCGTAATTTTTCGCAACCAATGGGCAAACGAGTTAGCGGTATAAGTTATTCTGGTAAAACCCTCCGGTAATGGAATATCCACAATGGTATTGGGTGGGGGATTTGTACTGGCAATAGGGTTGGTAGATTCCTTGTTTTGTAAGGGAGCAATTTGGCAACTACAAATGAGCCAACCGAAAATGCCACACTTATATGCACGGGTAAACGTTTTGGAGTACATAAAATCAGTATTTTTGATGCAACAACAAACATTAAGATTCAACCAGGATTAAATTCCATAAAAAAAAATCAATGGCGAGTATTCTGATTATTGATGATGAAAAAGCAATCCGCAAAACCCTTACTGAAATATTGAGTTTTGAAGGATATAAAATTGATGAAGCTGCGGATGGAGAGGAAGGGCTGAAGCGGTTTACGGAAAAACATTACGACCTGGTGCTCTGCGATATTAAGATGCCGAAGTTAGATGGCATTGAATTTTTGGAGCGGGCCAAAATGATTCATCCTGATGTTCCAGTGATCATGATCAGCGGGCATGGAAATATTGATACGGCTGTAGAAGCAGTAAAAAAAGGTGCTTTCGATTACATCAGCAAACCACCCGATCTAAACAGATTGCTGATTACACTGCGCAACGCTACCGAAAAACAAGAATTGGTTACGCAAACCAAAGTGCTGAAACGCAAAGTGGGCAAGGTGCAGGAAATGGTAGGAGAAAGTGGACCTATTCAAAAAATAAAAGATACTATCGAAAAAGTGGCACCAACAGAAGCCAGGGTTTTGATCACCGGAGAAAACGGTGTAGGTAAAGAATTGGTAGCTCGTTGGATACACGAAAAAAGCAATCGCAGTAGCGGACCCATGGTAGAAGTGAACTGTGCGGCCATTCCTGTAGAGTTGATAGAAAGCGAATTATTTGGACATGAAAAAGGCTCCTTTACATCAGCCATTAAACAACGCATCGGAAAATTTGAACAGGCCAACGGAGGCACGTTGTTTTTGGATGAAATAGGAGATATGAGTTCAAATGCACAGGCCAAAGTGTTGCGTGCTTTGCAAGAAGGGAAAATTACCCGCGTGGGCGCTGAGAAAGATATTAATGTTGATGTACGGGTGATTGCTGCTACCAACAAAGATCTTTTGAAGGAAGTGGATAATAAGAATTTTAGGTTAGATCTGTACCATAGATTGGGGGTGATCATCATTCATGTTCCCTCTTTGAATGAACGCAGAGATGATATACCACACCTGGTGAATTATTTTCTGGAATTGATTGCAGAGGAGTACGGGCAACCGGTGAAAGCTCTTGAGAAAAAAGGAATGGAAGCCTTGCACCAATACAACTGGAGTGGGAATATTCGGGAGCTGCGCAATGTGGTGGAACGCCTTATTATTTTAAGTGGTAAAAGCATTACAGCAGATGATGTAGCAGCGTATGTTTTGCCTAAGTAAAAGAACAGGCTGTTTATATTTCGTTAATTGTATAACTAAACCCTTACCGTTTAAGTAATTATTGTTGTGTGAATCGGTTTCACATCACTACTTTTGGGACTGAAAAATTATAAATATGAGCATTGGATGGATTTTAGTAATTCTTGGAACCCTCGGCTGGCATATCGGGTTGTATGGTATGTTTAAAAAAGCTGGGATGGAAGGTTGGAAAGCTTTGATACCTTTTTACAATACCTGGTGCATGGTAGAAAAAATGGAACTGAAAAAAGTTTGGTTTTTTCTGCAATTGATACCGATCGCTGGCCAGTTTATCACTATCTGGATCATGATCAAGTTTGTAGAGCATTTTGGAAGGTTTGGCGTTGGGCATCATGCGGCAACGGTGTTGGCTCCGTTCGCTTATTTTCCTTATCTGGGATTTAGCAGCAACGAAAGATTTGCGGGTAAAAAGGTAGTAGATAATTATAAAAAATCGGGCGCCAGAGAATGGATAGATGCTGCTGCATTCGCTATTGTAGCGGCTACGCTGATTCGCACTTTTGTGTTTGAAGCCTATACCATTCCCACCCCTTCGATGGAAAAAACATTGTTGGTGAACGATTTCTTATTTGTGAGTAAATCGAGCTACGGCCCCCGCATTCCGAATACACCATTGGCTGTTCCTTTTGTACATCATACCTTACCGATCACCAACAGCAAATCATATTCGGAAGCCATCAAAATTCCTTACACCAGGTGGTTTGCCAGTTCTGTAAAACGCAACGATGTGGTGGTGTTTAATTTCCCGGTGAATGATACACTCATCAACGATGAAGTAAATTTCGGTAGCAGGGTTACTTACTACCAGGCTGTTCGCGACAATGGACGGGCACAGATTTGGGATCAGTATGGAGATATTATTGTTACCCGCCCGGTTGATAAAAGAGAAAATTTCATCAAACGTGCAGTAGCTGCTGCCGGGGATATATTGCAAGTAAAAAATGGGGAAGTATTCGTGAACGGTGAAAAGGGTATTTTAATGCCTGAATCACAACGTTACCATCGACTGGTAGTACCGAAAGATGGTTATGTGGATGCTGATATATTGGCTACGATGGGGATAAACGTGAGAGAAAGCCAGGGTGATCTGCAACAGATGCCAGACAGATCTTATCTGGTGAATGTAACCAACAAAGAAAAAGAGAACCTCCAACTTCCGCAGGGATATTTTTTAGATCCTTATGTTGTAGAATACAGCAACCCTTATTATCCATCCAGCCAGCTGTTTCCATATTATGGCGATACCACCGTTCGCTGGAGTGTTGACAATTATGGACCTTTGATGCTGCCTGCAAAGGGAAAAATGATTGAGTTAACTGCGGATAACCTTATCCGTTATAGAAGGTGTATTGAAGTGTACGAGGCTAATAAAGTAGAAGTGAATGGCGATAAAGTGCTGGTCAATGGATCTGAAAGCAAGACCTACACTTTTAAGATGGATTACTGTTTTATGATGGGCGACAATCGCCACAATTCATTGGATAGCCGCTACTGGGGCTTTGTGCCAGAAGATCATGTTGT
>JBBSDF010000026.1:0-46416 GCA_038249665.1 Chitinophagales bacterium | reverse complement strand
GAATGGCGATAAAGTGCTGGTCAATGGATCTGAAAGCAAGACCTACACTTTTAAGATGGATTACTGTTTTATGATGGGCGACAATCGCCACAATTCATTGGATAGCCGCTACTGGGGCTTTGTGCCAGAAGATCATGTTGTGGGGAAAGCTTCGCTCATTTGGTTTAGTTGGGAGAGTGGCCCCAGATGGAAGCGATTGTTTAACGGTATTAAATAACCACGATAGCACAAAAAGAGGTACTTTGTAAATACTAATTATCCTCTCCGTAGTAATACAGGGAGGATTTTTTATCTAATTCTAATATTATGCGAAAAGAAGAAATATCATTCGAATACGAAATTTACGGAGGTGTTGATGAACTTTCTGCATCCGATGCTGCGCTGTTGCAAGAAGCAAAAGCCATCACAGCTACGGCGTATGCTCCGTATAGTGGTTTTTTAGTGGGGGCAGTGGCAAGAATGAAAAACGGATCAACCGTTTCAGGTACCAACCAGGAGAATGCAGCTTACCCCGTGGGTATTTGTGCAGAGCGGGTGTTGATGAGCGTAGCGGCTGTGTTATATCCGAACGAGCCTATCGATACCCTTGCCATCACTTACCATAATTCAAAGGGTACAAGTAACTCGCCGGTGTCGCCATGTGGTATGTGCAGGCAAGCCCTGAAAGAGTTTGAAGAAAGAACTGCGCAACCCATTCGATTGATATTATCGGGTGAATCAGGATCCGTTTTTATTATTTCAAAATCTACCCAGTTACTGCCATTTTCATTTGGTAGTGAGGACATGAACAAGTAACGCACTGGATTTTAAGAACTCTTTTATAGCTTTTTCCAAACCCTGTAAATCACCCCTGCATAATCATCACTGATGAGAAGGGAACCATCTGCCATTTCTGCCACATCAACGGGTCTGCCCAAAACTTTACCGTCTGCCTGAAGCCAACCTTCTGCGAAAATAGATTTGCTGGAAACCTTGCCACTGCTGTCTGCTTTCAAAAGCGTAACCTTGTACCCGACCGGTTCGGTCCGATTCCAACTACCATGTTCTGCAATAAAAATTTGGTTGCGGTATGTTTCCCCAAACATGTTGCCTGTATGAAATCGCATGCCCAATGCTGCAACGTGTGCACCTAATTTTTCAACAGGGGCCACATAATCGCTGCAGTTTTTACCCGCTCCAAATTCGGCGTCTGCTGCATCGCCCTGGTGGCAATATGGATAACCAAAATGTAAGCCGGGAGTTGCGGCAATGTTAAGTTCGTCTGAGGGCATATCATTCCCCATCATGTCTCTTCCGTTTTCTGTAAACCAGAGTGCTTTGGTATCGGGGTGCCAACTAAAGCCCACCGAATTGCGAACACCGTTGGCAAATATTTCAAAGCCGGAGCCGTAATCGTTGATGCGGGTGATAGAGGCGTAAATTGGATTGGTTGATTTGCAAATATTGCAGGGAGCGCCTATCGGCACATATAACTTTCCATCTGGACCAAAGGCGATGAATTTCCAGCCATGATGTTTGTCGGAAGGATATTGATCGTACACCGTTACCGGAGCCGGTGGTGCGGCAAGATTTGATTCAATGTTGGTGAGTTTTAAAATAGAAGAAATAGTGGCAATGTACAGATCACCATTTTTAAAAGCTACTCCATTGGGGGAAGACAAACCACTTGCAACAATGTAAACTTTGTCGGCTTTTCCATCTTTGTTCATGTCGGTGATGGCATACACTTTGTCTTCTGAACGGTTGCCTACATACAACACTCCTGAAGGCGAAACTGTCATGCTACGTGCGTTGGGTACTTCGGCATACACTGAAACATGGAAACCCTCTGGGAGTTTTATTTTATCAAGGTGGTATTTTTGGGCAAGCGTATCGGACTTGGTGGTAGCGGTTGTGGTAGTTTTTTGACTATTGTTGTTGCAGGCAAACAAGAAGATGAATGAGATGGCCGTCAATAATTTTTTCATGAGATGTTGCTTTGTTGATGAAAAATTTCGGTATCGAATAATGGCACAACGCCATTACAATGTTTGGCTTCATGCTGCAGGAGCCATTGTTTGCGCCACAATCCTCCGACATAGCCTGCCAATTGTCCGTTGCTGCCAATCACCCGATGACAGGGAACAATGATAGCGATGTTGTTTTTGCCGTTGGCTGTTCCTACGGCTCTGGTGGCTTTGCTGTTGCCTAGTTGTTTGCTAAACGACAGGTAGCTCATAGTAGCGCCGGCTTTGATGTTTAACAAACCTGCCCAAACTTTTTGCTGGAATTCGGTTCCCGGTTGTTCAAGGGGCAGATCGAATAAAAGATTGGTACCATTGAAGTAAGCAGTTAGCTGTTGTTGACATTGCCTGAATAAAGGTGAGGAAGGAAACGCTGAATCAACGATATAGTTTGAAGATGAAAGATGCACTTCGTTGCAAATAAAATGCGCGCTGCAAATGGAATGTTCATTTGCAGTGATCGACAATTGACCTAAGGGACTGTTGTAAATGAAAGATTCCATTGATTGATTAAACAACTATGAATAAAAAAAGTTCCAGAGAAGTAACCTGCAATGCTATATTTGCAGGGAATGGAATTAGTAAAGTTAACAGATATCAGGTTCATAGAAAAAGCTATGTCGGCAGTGGCGGATCCATATCGGATGAGCATCTTACAGGAAATTCTGGAAAAAGGTGCAGTGCGTTGCTGCGATGCGGTATCACTTACCGGTTTATCGCAGCCTACTTGTTCACACCATATCAAGTTACTAGCGGATAGTGAATTGATCGAATGTAGAAAAGAAGGTCGCAATAACTTCTTCTCCATTAATAAAGAGAATTTTAAACTTTTAGAGCAGTACTTTCAGCAATTTAGCGAAGCTTAACCTATTTTATCTCCATTACTCACTGGCATCCCCGGATGTAACAATACTATTTCCTGGTTGGCATTGTACACCCCCAACACTAAGCATTCGCTGATAAAATTGGCAATTTGTTTTGGGGGAAAATTTAGCACCGCAACCACTTGTAATCCAATGAGAACTTCGCATTGGTACAAATTTGTTATTTGCGCCGATGATTTTTTGATGCCGAGCCCACCAAAATCGATGAGTAGCTGGTAGGCTGGTTTGAGGGCTTTTTCGAATTGTTGAGCCTCGAGTATGGTACCAACTCTCAGGTCTATCTTTTCAAAATCTTCCCAACTGATCATTTAAATTTCTAATTTTTGTAATCGATCACTTTTACCCAATATCAAATACAGTAAAATACCTAAGAAACCTGTGAGGAGTGTAAAAAACAACCAGAAAACTCTTGTGTTTTTCCCTTTATAAGCATGGTTAGCAATTTCTAAAATGGTGCTAAACCAAATGTAAACATAGACTATCATCAGTAATATGAATGTGAATAGCCATATACCTACTGGCATTACAAATAAATAGTGTTGCATATTCGATATATTAAGTATCTAAATAAATATTATTCAATAATATCAACTGTTTTTATAATTGCCTCTAAATTGATATGGCCAAAAATATGCGGAAATTCCTCCATCACAGATGGAGCTAGTTCGTATTTTAACGGAGCCGTTAGTTTGGTTTCATCAATGTGTAGTAACAACAAATCTGTTTGGCCTTGGTAATATCGGTTGAGTACGCCTGTCACTTGCGCCGCTGTGCTATTGTGAATGAAACCTTCTAATTCGAGAGAAGGAGCGGTATAAAAACCGGTATCTAAAGCTAATTGCCATGCGGCTTTCGTAGTAACGTGGTAAATCATGAGTCTAATATATTGGCTAAGGAAAGGAGTTCTTCCATCTTATATAAATTTCTTTGGTTGTCGTAACATTTGCTCAACTCTTCCAGTAAAAATTGAATGGTCTTTTTATTGTTCATTGGTCTGAAGTAAGTGGGAACGGGCGGTACAGCCAATCGTTTAAAATAGGCTTCAATATCTTTGTGAGAGTACATTTGTCCGGTAAGCGCATCAACGTAAAACTTTATTTTTTCTGAAGGGTGGCCAGCGGGGTTCAGCAACTCATATTGATCGTCGAAATAGCCTAATAAAAATTGTCGTGGAATGTTCACTGCTCTAACAGGAATGTCTAATAACTGACAAAGAATCAGATATACTATGCCGTTCCCAATGGCATTTCCTTTTTTTGTTTCCAGCGTTTTGTTGATCAGAAATTGATCGGGATGTTCGTAACTGATCTCTGTTCCTTTTTGTTTGTAGTAATTAAAAACGATGCTGTTCACAACATGGATCGTTTCCATAGGAGTGAGGTAGTTGTTGAGTTCCAGCCAAATATTTCGGCGTAGTTTTTCAATTTCCTGCCTAATTTGTTCAATCTGTAAATCTGGATAATTGTATCGAGCTACGATTAAAGCGCCCGTCATCAGATCTGCAGGATTGTTTTTCCACAGCACAAATTCGTCTGTGAGATCGCGAAAATGTACGCGGTGTATGAGCATCTCAATTCTTTCTTGAGTATCCTCATTGTGAATGTTTTCCCAGAGGTGTTCGAGGTTGGGAATGATATCTTTTCCAAAAGAAAGAATTTTCTCACTCACCGTACTGTACACGTCTTCATCCGGATCGTCGATCAGGTGTAGTAAAGCTATTATTTCGCGGTTTTCTTGCAAGGGATGCTATTTTAGTTCCAAGATCGTTGTTCCTGCTTGGTTTATAAACGAATAATTTTCCACAGGTGTTATTAAACTACTGTTACTTTTAAGCTAAAGGAAAAATAAAACCCCGGACTTGCCGGGGTGTATGTTTTATTTCTTTTTAGGAACTGCTTTTTTGGCAGCTGCCTTCTTTTTGGCGGGTGCTTTTTTATCGAAAGCCTTGGGCTCTTGTATCAGAATCATTTTTTTAACTGTTTCCAGGTCTAATACAGCCAATTCTTCGGGCGTACGTTTTCCATCGGGGCCAGCTGTGAGTTTCAACATTTTTTTACCGAAACGAATGAATGGGCCCCATCTGCCATTTTCTAACGCAATCTTTTCATCTGGCCACTGTTGTATGAACCTGTTGGATTCCTTTTCTAATTTCTTCTCAATCAGTTCATTGCAATCACTTTGGGCGAGGCTATCAAAATTATATGCTCTCGGAATATTGATGAATAGATCGTTCCATTTTATGAATGGACCGAATCTTCCTTTTCCTTTGGTAATTGGTTTTTCGTTGTAAAATCCAATAGGTGCGTCTTCTACCTGTTTGGCCTGTATGATTTCGATGGCCCTGGATAGTTCCACCTCGGTAGGTTCTTCACCTTTTGGTATACTTACAAATTGCTCCCCCCATTTTACATAAGGACCGAAGCGACCGATGTTCACCGATACTTCCAGCCCTTCGTATTCACCCAGGGTGAGTGGTAATTTGAATAAATCCATGGCCTCCTCAAGGGTAATGGTTTCTATACTTTGACTGGCCTTTAATTTAGCAAATTTCGGTTTGTCTTCATCCGTTTGTGATCCTATTTGCACCATCGGACCATAGCGGCCCATCCTGGCGGTAATTGGCTTTCCGTCATCCGCCACACCCAACACTCTTTCTCCCACTGCTCGTTCTGCGGTTTCCAATGTATGTGCTACGCCAATATGAAAGGGTTCGTAAAAATCGTGTACCATATTGTTCCACTTGATTTTTCCATCTGCGATTTCATCGAACTCTTTTTCTATATTGGCTGTAAACGAGTAGTCCATTACATTTTTAAAATGCAGACTCAAAAAATCGGTTACCACCAGTCCAAGATCTGTTGGGAATAACTTAGATTTCTCAGCGCCAGTATTTTCGATCTCTGTCACTTTTTTAATCTCATTGTTTTTCAACTTCAATATGCGAAACTCCCTTTTAACAGGGTCTTTGTCTTTTTTCTCCACGTAAGTTCTTTTGACAATGGTAGAAATGGTAGGTGCGTAAGTACTGGGTCTTCCAATACCGAGTTCTTCCATTTTTTTAACCAAAGATGCTTCTGTGTATCTTGCCGAGTGCTTGGTATATTTTTCGGTGGCCGTCATTTGATTAAACTGCAAAGCTTGATTAATAGTAAGATTCGGCAGTCTGCTTTCAGCACCTTCTTCTGTTTCCGTTTCTTCATCATCGGTACTTTCCAAATACACTTTTAAGAAACCATCAAACTTGAGCACTTCACCGCTGGCGGTCAGGTCTTCGTTGTTGGTACTGATGTTGATCTTGGCCGTTGTTTTTTCAAATTCTGCATCGCTCATTTGGCTGGCGATCGTGCGTTTCCAAATCAGTTCATACAAACGATTTAACTCAGGATCGTTTACGGTATGATTTTCCATGTAAGTCGGTCTGATGGCTTCGTGCGCTTCCTGGGCAGATTCATTTTTATTTTTATACTTGCGTACTTGCAAGTAACGATCTCCATAACTTTTGGTGATTTCTGCTTTAATGGCATCCATGGCGGTATCACTCAAACTCACACTGTCGGTACGCATATAGGTGATCTTTCCACTTTCGTATAATTTTTGAGCCAGCAACATGGTTTTACTTACGCCATAACCCATTTTTCTACTAGCTTCCTGCTGTAGGGTAGAGGTGGTAAAAGGTGCTGCAGGCGTTCGTTTTCCTGGCCTTACCTGAATATCTCTTACGGTATAATTGGCTCCAATGCAACTCTGTAAAAACTTTTCTGCATCAGTAGATTCTGTGAAGCGTTGTCCTTCTGCCTTAAAATTTACCGATCGGTTGTTTAAATCTGTAGCAGCCAAAGATGCTTCAACTTTGAAACTACCTACAGGTACAAATGAGTTGATCTCTCTTTCTTTTTCTACGATTAGTTTCACTGCTACGCTTTGAACACGTCCGGCACTTAATCCGCCCTGGCGGCCAATTTTTCTCCATAAAACCGGACTCAATTCAAAACCTACCAATCGATCAACGACCCTACGTGCTTGTTGCGCATTTACTAAATCCATGTTGATCAATCGTGGATTTTGCACGGCTTTTTGAATAGCAGGTTTGGTGATTTCGTGAAATACAATTCTTTTGGTAGTTTTCGGATCAAGGTTGAGTACTTCAGCCAAATGCCAGCTGATGCTTTCACCTTCCCGATCCTCATCCGATGCCAGCCACACTTCTTCTGCTTTTTTGGCAAGGGCTTTTAATTCTTTAACAACTCGTTCTTTTTCTGGGGGTACTATGTATTTTGGGGTGAAGTTATTATTCACATCTATTCCCATATCATTTTTTTCGAGGTCGCGTATATGCCCGAAACAACTTTTTACCTCAAAGTCTTTCCCCAGAATCGCTTCAATCGTTTTGGCTTTCGCCGGTGACTCTACTATTAATAAGTTTTTCGCCATAATAATATTATATAGTTCCCCCTAGAAACTCAGAGAATTTAAGTAGGTATTCCTTTATTTATTAGTGATGAAATTAAAGCCTTTTTTTTGAAGTTTAAGGAGAAAAACAACAAAATACCGGGTTGAAAATAACACTAAGATTATTGCAATATTAGTTTAAAATTGAAAAATTCAATTTTTTCCTGTTTAAATTTCATTCATCAGCAAAATCGATGATGGCTTTTTTAACGGCAGCATCACGGTATATTCTTTGATGTCCTAATCCTTTAGTAAACAAGAATCGTACGTGAGGAAGCTGGTCCTTTTCTACTTTGCGTACGTCCCGAATGGGGGTAATGTCATCATCTTCGTCGTGTACCCATAAAACCGAAGCTTTGATATTATTCATGGCTCTTCTGATTGAAAACCATTCTACGGGTTTACCACTTATCTCAAATATCACGTCGTGGAGCGCTTTTTTGACGGATGCTTTTTGCAAGCCCAATACCACAAATGCCCCTTCGATAGCGCTGCTGGTTTCGGTGGCAGGTGCGATGAGCACTATTTTGGTGTTGATGTCGTGTTTCAGGTCTTCCATTGCCAAACTGATGGCGATACCACCAAAGGAATGTCCCACAAATAAATCCACGTTACCATACAATTCTACCACTTTTTTAACCAGATTGCTGTAATCTAGTGCATGTATCGATTTTCCTTCACTGGCTCCATGTGCTGGCGCATCAAAGGCCAACACTTCGTAATTTTTTTGAGTTAACGCTACGGCATAGTTGTCAAATTTGTGGCAGCTAGATGAAAATCCATGTAATAGGAGTGCTCTTTTGGGTGCACCAACATTGCAGCGATAACCGATCACCTTTTTGTCATTGAGAGAAAAAATGAGTTTCTCAGCCGATGTAAAAATAACAGCTTCTTTACCTTTGTACTTTGCAGGTGGGGTACAAAAAATCCGAAATGCTTCTTCACCAGCTTTTCGTTTACTGATCACGGAAAGAAGGTTAATTTTCGCTCGTAAAAATCGAATTGCCAGCTTTTGTTGTATATTCATTTTGTCAAAATTACTACTTATGAAAATAGCATTGATAGGCTCTGGAAATGTGGCCGCTGTTTTAGGCCGGCTGATGGTCAGTAAGCAGCACCAGATCATTCAAGTAATTAGCCGAGACATCCAAAATGCACAAACACTTGCGCAGGAATTTGCTGCCGGATTTACCGATTTTTCTGGAAAACCAAATCTTTCTGCAGACATTTTTATATTAGCAGTGGCCGATCAGGCGTTAGAACATTTGTTTGCTCAGCAAGAAATGGGCAACAAACTGGTGTTGCATACAGCGGGCTCTGCATCGATCGATGTATTGCAAAAAATGTCTGGAAATTACGGCGTTTTATATCCTTTGCAAAGCTTACGCAAAGAGATGAAGCTCATTCCGCCGATTCCTTTTTTAATTGATGGCAATACGGAAGATGTTACTAAATTTATAGAAAATTTTGCGCTCAGTATTTCTGATATAGTAAAAAGGGTGGGCGATGAAGAGCGGTTGAAATTACATGCTGCGGCCGTGGTGGTGAGTAATTTTACAAACCACCTATATGCGATTGCAGAAGAGTTTTGTGAAAAGGAAAACGTCGATTTCGGAATGCTGAAACCACTCATATTGGAAACTGCCTATCGGGTGCAATCTGTATTGCCCTCTAAAGTACAAACCGGACCTGCTGTGCGAAAAGATATAATTACCATGGACAAACACCTGCGTATTTTAGCGGCACATCCCAAGTTACGGACCATGTATCTTCGATTAACGGACAGTATCATGAACCCGTAAAATAATAATAGTTTAGTTGCGAGGGAAGACGATGTCTGTTTGAACTTTGTAAGGGTCTAAGGGTTTTCCATCTGTACCAATAGGATCGGTGACATATACTTCGTAAGGATTTCCCTTTTTCTTTTTCTTATTGTCTTTGGCCCATTCTGCCAAAGCATCGTAAGCCATGTTGGTTTTAGAATAGGGACCATAGTAATGTGCAATGATGGCACTGTCACCTCCGATGTTTTTAACCATGATTCCCTTGGGTAGCTTGGCAGGTTTTTTGGTGATGGGTATGCCCGCTTCAAAAAAGAAAGGCGCTTTATTGGTTTTGTACCACACCATAGGATACCCATCTGTTTGTAATTGTTGTTTTTTTATGTACTCGCCTAGTTTTTGTTTGAAAATCAAACTCAGTTTACCACTAATTCTTTCGCTGGTAGCAGCACTATCACTGACGAATAACACTAGTTTTTTTGGGGCGATGGTATCAACGATGTTGATAATGGGTGGTCGGCCGGCATTGGTAACGGGTGCTGTACTGTCTTTTTTTACTTTAACCGGAGGTTGTAAGCGATTGGGGATGTTGTTAGATTTTTTTTCTTTGCAGGAAAAAAGCACAAAACACAAAAGCAAAGCAAGGGTTAAAATAGCAGCATTTTTTTTCATGAAATGTTGGCGTAGTTTGGTTTGATGAACAAAATAGCGATTCTTTCATACATTCAACGGCTAAAAAAATGAATTTTTCCTTAATTGGTAATTTGAAGTAGGTTTGCAACTCCGAAATTTGCATTCATGTATAATATAAAGTTTAAATTTGAACAGAAAGGACTAGAACCGATAACCATTAGTAACGTTGATGCAGGTGAATCTATTTTAGAAGTAGCACTCAAGAACGATATAGAATTGCACCACAATTGTGGTGGGGTTTGTGCCTGCAGTACTTGTCATGTCTACCTGGAAATAGGACCAGATTTTGTGGAAGAATTAACGGATCGGGAAGAAGATTTTATTGATAGAGCAGTTAATCCACGCCTCAATTCGCGACTGGGCTGCCAGTGTGTGTTGCAGGTAGGGGAAGGAACCCTGGAGGTAACTTTGCCCGATCAATCGCAGTTTTTTGGAGAATAAGAAGAGAGGCAATAGCGTTTTTTTGTAAATGCATCTTTCAACCATTCATTAACCCAGCAAATAAATAATTAGCTTATTTGCCCATTAGAACTAATATGAATTTCGAACCACCGATTCACTGGAACGATTATGAAGACATCGCTCAGAAATTGTACGAACGTTTTGGAGATGACTTTTCCGAAGCAAAAATTTACCGTATTCGTTTCACCGACCTGCACAAATGGGTGATGGAATTACCCCATTTTGTTGGCAAGCCCGATGAAAGCAATGAAGGACATCTGGAAATGATTCAAAGTAGCTGGGTGTACGAGTGGCGTGATAACCAAAAATAATAATTGATCCTTAACCTTTATTTATGAGTTTACTGGCCAATTTTAAACCAATCCGATTGTTTGTACTGGATGTTGACGGTGTGCTCACCGATGGCTCCTTACTGGTTTTCGGAAATGGTGAAATGGTTCGAAGGATGAATATTAAAGACGGCTATGCCTTACAGTTAGCCATTAAAAAAGGGTACAATGTGTTGGTTATTTCGGGCGGACAATCAGAAGCAGTAAAAGAGCGATTGTTGAAACTAGGGGTGGAGGAAGTGCACATGAACGTGAAAAATAAAACCGAAATTTTACTGCGTTATGTAACTGCACATCAAATCAGTTGGAATGAAGTACTGTACATGGGTGATGATATTCCGGACTTAAAAACCATGCAAATGGTGGGTTTGGCTTGTTGTCCTTCTGATGCGGTTGCAGAAATAAAATCGATCTCTCATTATATTTCGCCCATCAAAGGAGGAGAAGGATGCGTAAGAGACGTATTCGAAAAAGTATTGAAATTAAATAATCACTGGAATGATGATGGCGACATTGCATCCAGGTAAAACGGCACCAGCTTTCTTTTATATTCAATTAGCTTCATGAAATTAGTAGCCGCTTTTTTAAAATTGATCCGCTGGCCGAATCTTTTTTTTATTGCGCTTACCCAAAGTTTGTTTTATTTCTGCGTGTTCGAAAACCTTTTACTGACATCTGAATTCCCACACAGTCATCTTTTATTTTTCTTATTGGTATCAGCGTCTGTAGTTATTGCGGCGGCCGGATATATTATCAATGATTATTTTGATTTACAAATAGATGCCATCAACAAACCACAAAAAGTTGTGGTAAATAAAATTGTAAAACGCAGGTGGGCCATTATGTGGCATTTATTGCTTTCCGCATTGGGTATTGTATTAAGCTTATACATCAGTTATAAAATTGGCAACTGGGTGATAGCAGTTGTTAATATTGTTTGTGTATTGTTGCTGTGGTTTTATTCTACCACTTTTAAGCGTAAAGTATTATCGGGCAATATCATCATAGCTGCGTTAACTTCATGGGTCATAATAGTAGTTTACTTTTTTTGTGGCGCCAATATTATCAATTGGCAACAAACTAATATTCCATTTGACGTTACTAAGTTTTTCAAATACATGGTGTTGTATGCTGGTTTTGCTTTCATCGTTTCTTTGATCAGAGAAGTGGTGAAAGATCTGGAAGATATGCAAGGTGATGCCAAATACGATTGTAGAACCATGCCTATCGCCTGGGGGGTACCCGCATCAAAAGTGTACACAGCAGTGTGGTTGGTAGTTTGTATTGCAACCTTATCTATTATACAATTATATGCGGTACAATTGGGCTGGTGGCCCGTTGCCGTTTACAGTATTTTACTGATTATTTTACCATTGATACTCATATTACGAAAGCTGTTCAAGGCTAAAGTTGCCGATGATTATAGCCAATTGAGTACGCATATGAAGTTTGTAATTCTGGCAGGCATTTTATCTATGTTATTTTTTATTTTTTAAGCATATGCAAAAAATCATACTTGCGTCCCAATCGCCCCGTAGAAAACAATTGCTGGAATGGGCAGAAATACCTTTTGATGTGATGGTGAGTGATATTGATGAAAGTTTTGATGATTCAATGGACTTTGAAGAAGCTGCCATTTATGTTGCCCACAACAAAGCAAAAGCAATTGCAGAGAAAGCAGGCACCGCTCAGCCCATCTTAGCGGCAGATACTGTGGTGGTTTGTAATAAACAATTTCTCGGCAAACCAGTTGATGAAGAAGAAGCAGTTGCTTTTCTTACAATGTTGGCTGGGAATACGCACCAGGTTATTACCGGAGTGGCCATCCTATACGAGGCACACAAAATATTGTTTGCTGATACCACGGAGGTTAGTTTTCATCCTTTGTCGGAAACAGAGATCCGCCACTACGTCGAAAAATATAAACCTTACGATAAGGCGGGTGCTTACGCCATACAGGAATGGATTGGGGTAGTTGGGATAGCATCCGTGAAAGGCGATTTTTACAATGTGATGGGGCTCCCTGTTAGCAGGGTAGTACAGTGTTTGAAAGCGTTGTAATAATAGCCTCTTTTCTTGTTCCCTAATTTTCACAAGATATGGTGGGAGAATTCCCTTGCACAACAACATTCATTTATACTAATTTAACAGATATCATTCTGTACCCTCAATTAGTAAAAAATGACAGAGAAACTTTTGCATTTCATTTGGCAACACCAATATTTTGAAACAAGGCAACTTCATTGTACACACGGAGACCCTTTATTAATACTCGATAAAGGGACCCTTAATTCAAATCAAGGCCCCGATTTTTTAAACGGAAAAATAAAAATTGCTGCAACAACTTTAGCAGGGAATATCGAACTACATGTGCTAAGCTCTGATTGGGATCTGCACCAACACAGCAGTGATCAAAACTACCAGAATATTATTTTACACGTGGTGTGGAAACATGATCAAATGAAAAAATACCCATTTCCAACAGTAGAACTTCAGCCCTTGATATCTTCTGTTTTGTTATCACGATACGAAGAACTCATGCAAAGCGTGCATTTTATACCGTGCCAGCAACACCTGGCTTCTATCCCGGAAATTATTTTTAGTTCCTGGAAAGAGCGGTTACTCATTGAACGGCTCCAAGATCGTGCGAAACACATTGAACAATTATTAAAGGAGTGTAATAATCACTGGGAAGAAATATTTTGGTGGATGTTGGCCCGGAATTTTGGGGTAAAGATCAACAACGATTCATTTGAACGGATAGCCAAAACAATTCCCGTTAATCTTTTAGCAAAACACAAAAACCAAATCCAGCAATTGGAAGCCTTGTTGTTGGGCCAGGCTGCTATCTTAGACAAAAAATTTGACGATGATTATCCAAATATGTTGAGGCGCGAATACATCTTCTTACAGAAAAAATATCGGCTCAAAAAAGCGCATGCTCCTCTTTATTTTTTAAGAATGCGCCCGGCCAATTTTCCAACCGTACGTTTAGCCCAACTGGCGATGTTAATACACCAAAGTCATCATTTATTTTCTATCATTAAAGAAGTAGAAACCATTCAAGAACTTCAAACTTACTTAAATGTTACCGCCAACGATTATTGGCATTATCGTTACAGGCCCGATCATCCCACGGCTTTTTGTAAAAAAACATTGGGTAAATCTATGATAGATAATATCTGTATCAATACCATCGTACCTGTTTTGTATGCCTATGGATATTACCATCATATTGAGTCATTTAAAAATAAAGCAATCGATTGGTTAAGGCTATTGAGTACCGAGCAAAACAACGTGGTTCGGGGATTTAAAGTTCTCGGTACAACATCGTGCAACGCCTTTGATTCGCAGGCGCTGCTGCAATTAAAAAAATGGTACTGTGATGAAAAAAAATGTTTGCAATGTGCAGTTGGGGGAAAATTACTGAAAGGGTAAAGCGCGCAAATTCAAATCAATTGATTGCCTTCTTTTGCCTTATCAGACCTACAGAAAATTATTGTTTGAGGAACAACTTCCTTTTTTTAGTTCGTTTTTCACAAAATGTAGCAGATCGTTTAACCCCATTTATAAGTGGCCATCACCTCCAAATCGGGGTGTAAACTTTTCATTACCGGACAATTATCACCTATCTTTTGAAGAATTAGTTTGTCTTTTTCTGATACGTCCAGTGCTGGTAAATGAAAAATTACTTCTATTTTAGCGATGCGCCTTGGATCTGCCAGCATGTGTTTGGTTACATCTATTTGGGTGTTGGTAAGATCAATGCCCATATCAGCTGACCTGATACCCATGGTGGTGATCATACAAGTAGTTAATGCCACGCAAAGGGTATCGGTTGGACTAAACTTTTCGCCTTTTCCCCTGTTGTCTGTGGGGGCGTCGGTTTCTATTACGGTGCCGCTTTGCAAATGAGTGCATTCGCATCGGAGTTCTCCTTTATAAATAATCGTTGCTGTCATGTTCTAGATTTATTAAAATATGAGGAATAATACCCTAAGTACGTTAAAAAGAGGGTAACATTCATTGCTGCATTCTATTTTTGCATAAATTTACTCAAGTAAAAAGAATACATGAAGAAAATATTTTTAATACTCTTAGCCTTTTCTGGAACGATGGCTGCAGTTGCGCAAGAAGAAACCACCTCAAAGAAAACAAAAAAAGGGATCCGAAGAGAGCGTATTGATGCCATGACCAAGTTGGAAGAGGAAGGCGTTATCACCTACAAAAAACATACTGTTTTTGGCGGTAAGATTACATCGGATGGATACGGAGCGTTTATGGAAATTGGCAGGGCAAAATCTGTAAGGTCGGCCCTATTGTTTCAATTGGAGATCACCGAACGCAAACACGAAAAAGAAGAGAAGCAGCAGTTCAACTTTACTACCACTGCTCCGATTATATACGGTAAAATCAATTATTTTTATCAAACAAAATTGGGAGTTCAATACCAATATTTGTTAGGGAATAAAAGCAACAAAAATGGTATCAGCATCACAGGCAACGTTGGTGGTGGTGCTATTATTGGATTATTAAGGCCCTATCTTGTAGAAGTAGAAAAGCAAGGTCAACGGGAATTTGTGGGTTACAATTCACCTGATAGCTTGTTCTTTTTAAATGGCCCCTTTATCGGCGGTCCCGGTTTTGGAACCGGTTGGGGAAAGATGAAAGTAACCCCTGGCCTTTATTTGAAACCCGCCATCCGCTTCGATTATGGCAAATACAACGAAATGGTAAGTGCAATTGAAGTTGGATTGATGGGAGAGTTTTACAGTCAAAAAATACAACAGATCATCTACCAGAAAGAACGTCAGCTTTTTGTATCAGCTTTTGTGGCCATCGTTTTCGGAAGACGGAAATAAACTTTTACAATGAAATTATGTTAGTTAGTAAGGCCTTGCTCCATTTGCAAGGCCTTATCTTTACACATCGAAATAAATTGAATCAACATGGCTTGTGCACCAGAAATAACGACCAGTGAAAATATTCCATTAAAAAAACCCAATTGGTTGAGAGTGAAACTTCCAATTGGCGAAGATTATAAACACGTGCGTAACCTGGTTGATACGCATAAATTGCACACTATCTGTGAGAGTGGCAATTGCCCAAATATGGGAGAATGCTGGGGTGCAGGAACGGCTACTTTTATGATTTTGGGAAATATTTGTACCCGTAGTTGCGGTTTTTGTGCAGTAGCCACTGGCAGGCCTCTGGAAGTAGACTGGGATGAACCGCAGCGTGTAGCAGAAGCCATCCATTTAATGAAAGTAAAACATGCCGTCATCACCTCCGTTGATAGAGATGAATTAAAAGACGGCGGTAGCATTATTTGGTACAATACCATCAACGCTGTAAAATCGTTGAATCCGGATACGACGCTCGAAACCCTGATTCCCGATTTTAAAGGAAAAAATAAACAAGAAAATGTTCAGCGTATCATCGATGCAGCACCTGAAGTGGTTAGTCATAATATTGAAACTACTGAAAGACTTACCCGTCAAGTGAGGATACAGGCCCAGTATTGGCAAAGTATGGATACCCTGAAAATATTAAAAGATGGCGGCATGCGCACCAAAAGCGGCATCATGCTGGGGTTGGGTGAAGCGAAGGAAGAAGTGGTGCAAACCTTACACGATTTGTACAATAACGGGGTTGATGTAGTGACCATCGGGCAATACCTCCAACCCAGTAAAAAACACTTACCTGTTCAGCGTTTTGTACATCCCGATGAGTTTGCCGAATACCGCGAAATCGGTTATCAAATTGGATTAGACTATGTAGAAAGCGGCCCCTTGGTAAGATCATCTTACCACAGCGAAAAACACGTGATTCCTAATTGGGGTAGAAAAAAGTGGATGGAGGAAAAAAGGGGATAATATATTATTTTGGCTGTGTTCATTCTTTAAAAGGCTCTTAATTCCATTTTTATCCTGGTGCTGTTCAAGCAATAAGCGTAACTTTTGCCTTTAGGTAGATATACCTCACCAGGCGTTTTGTAATGAACATTCTAAAGGGTCTGTTATTACCCATCAATTCCAAATAAAACCTTTCTTTCATTCCCAAGATTAGTAATTTCATTGTAACAACACCTGAACAAGAAACAGTCCACCTATTTATATTATCAAACAAATGGAAGATGGCCTTCTGTTTACTCCTCATAGTATGGATATTCAATTGTAGCTGGTATAACAATATTGCAGGGATTATTTCAATTATCTTCCATAGATAATGTTCATTTATTTAAACGAATAAATAATATTCATTAACAGGATCCATCCCCACAATAATACTTTCTTGCCTACCTTAGCGTATGGTCAAATACATATCCCTTTTATGCAGCATTTTTCTGTTAAGCGGTAATAGCCTACAAGCCCAGCAATCATGGGTAAGCGCAACTGCTGAGTTTGGCAAATTGCCAAAAGGGATGCAGTTATTTAAATCGAAAGACTCGTTAGATGGCAAACCTTTTTTGGCCTACTACGCCATGGTAAATTTGAACAATAAAAAAAGAAAACTGGCGGTAGATACCAGTCAAAACCGCAGATTGACTCCCACTCAGTTTTATCAAAAAAACAAAAAACCGCTGTTGGTAGTAAACACTACCTTCTTCTCTTTTGCAACCAACAAAAATTTAAATGTGGTTATCAAAAACGGGGAAATACTCGCCACCAACAACCACACCATCCCAGGTAAAGCGAAAGATACCCTGACTTACAAGCATGTGTTTGGAAGTGCATTTGGGATTAATAAAAAACGGAAGGCTGATATCGCCTGGACCTACACTGAACCATCCATGAAACAGGTGTATGCCATTCAAAACCCGGTAAAGGTTACGAAAGATTCAATTGCACATTTTTCTTTGGAGTCTGCTAAAACTGCTGTGAATGTTTCCTCCACATCTCAAAATGAATGGAAGCGTTGGAACAAATCAATGGCGGTGGGCGGTGGACCAGTTTTGGTACAAAATAACAGCCTGCTAGTAACCAACAACGAAGAATTAAAATTTGCAGGGAATGCTATCCAGGATCAACATCCCAGAACGTTGATAGGTTATACCAAAAAAAATAAAATGATCGTCATGGTCATTGAAGGTCGACATGCTGGCGTGTCTGATGGCGCTTCCCTAACGCAATGTGCCCAATTGATGTTATCGCTGGGCTGTGTTGAAGCGATGAATTTAGACGGAGGAGGAAGCAGTTGTATGCTCATCAATGGACAGGAAACCATTTACCCCAGCGATAAAGGATTGCAGCGGCAAGTTCCAGCAGTACTCGTGGTTTATTAAAATGCATAGGGCCCAACCGCATTTTTTGTTTTATATTTAAATATCGATGCTTCCATGTTTAATGGACAAAATACCTTACAACATGAGTGAACACAATTCAAATGGCCTACAGCAGTTTAAAAATTTTGTAGGCATCCGTTTTCAATTATACAACAGCTTATTTACGGGGTTGCCCTTTCATAAGATTGAGAAAACGGGTATTTTACTTTCGATGTTACTGGATGCCTGTGAGGAAGGATATGCTCATGATAAAAGTCCGGCAGAAATTATACAAATCTTCTTTAGCCAGCACGCTCATTATGATGAGGAAACTGAAAAACTCGATCTGTTGTTCCGTTTTATACAATTTATTGAACGACAAGTAGTTTTATTTGATGCGTTGGAAGATGCTGCATTCACTGAGGTACACGATATGGGTGGTGCGGGAACCTTAAAACAATTAACGTTACAAATTAAGAACGAAAAAAAGGAAGCTGCACTAAGAGATAAGTTACAAACATTTTCGGTGAGCATGGTACTTACCGCACATCCTACTCAATTTTATCCGGGGCAGGTATTAGGTATTATCAATGATCTGAGTAAGGCCTTAATTGAAAACAACGCCTTACTCATTAATACTTACTTACAGCAATTAGGTAAAACTGCGTTTCTTAAAAAGGTGAAACCAACGCCATTTGATGAAGCGGTAAGTTTAATTTGGTACTTGGAAAATGTGTTTTACGCAGCCTGTGGAAAAATCGTTACTTATTTTAAAGAACAATTTCCTGCGCAGGTATCAGAAAAAGTATCCCTGGTGAATATGGGTTTTTGGCCAGGTGGAGATAGAGATGGAAATCCATTTGTGACTGCTGCAACTACCATTCAGGTGGCAGAAGCGCTAAGAGGAAGTATTATAAAATGCTATTATCAGGACGTTAGGAACCTAAAGCGCAGGCTTACTTTTAAAGGAATAGAGCCAATTTTGAATGCACTGGAAGAAGTTCTTTACAAAAATATTTTTATCCCGGGTAAAAAAGAAGCACTCAATAAAACAGCAATTTTGTCTTCTTTGTATGAAATAAAAAACATATTAATATCTCAACACAATAGTATGTTTTTGGAATTACTCAATGGGCTTATAGACAAAGTAAGCATTTTCGGTTTACACTTTGCTTCACTGGATATTAGGCAGGAAGCGAGTATCCATAGCAAAGTACTCCGCTATTTATCAGCGCAAACTACGGTTGTTCCATCGGGTTATGCTGAATTATCAGCCACAGATAAATTGGTATTGTTGAGTTCTGTTTGTGAAGACGTTACGGGTAGTTCAATTTTTGAAGACGCCTTGGTACAGGATACTTTAGATACGATCAAAGCCATCGCAAACATTCAGGAGCAAAACGGGCCAAGGGGCTGTGATCGTTATATCATCAGTCAGTGCAGCAGTGCCCTCCATGTGATGGAAGTGTATGGATTGTTTGGGTTGTGTGGAATAACAGCAGCAGACCGTCACATCGACATTGTTCCATTGTTTGAAACCGTAATCGATCTTGAGAATGCAGCCACAGTGATGCAATCACTTTACACGGATGCTGTTTATTTGGCACATTTGGCTAGAAGGGGCAACAAACAAACCATCATGTTGGGTTTTAGTGATGGCACTAAAGATGGAGGCTACCTGATGGCCAATTGGGGTATTTACAAAGCTAAAGAAGCACTGACTGCTGTTTCAAAACTCCATCAAATTGAAGTCGTGTTTTTTGATGGGCGAGGAGGGCCACCTTCGAGGGGTGGTGGTAAAACGCATCAGTTTTATGCCTCTATGGGAAAAAACATTGCCAACAAAGAAATTCAACTTACCGTACAAGGTCAAACCGTTAGTACCAGCTTTGGAACCATCGATGCAGCCACCTATAATTTAGAACAGATGATTCACGCGGGTATCAGCAATGAATTGTTTGGCAATAAAGAAACCACTTTAACGACTGGGGAAGAATTGCTCATAAGCGAGTTGGCTAGCAGTAGTTATGAGGCGTATATGGGTTTAAAAAACCATCCTGGCTTTTTAGATTACCTCACACACGTGAGTCCATTGATGTATTATGGTGAAACCAATATAGGTAGCCGTCCTATCAAACGGGCGGATAATGATCGATTTGATTTAAAAGAATTACGAGCCATCCCGTATGTGGGCGCCTGGAGTCAGTTGAAACAAAATGTGACCGGTTATTACGGTCTCGGCACAGCTTTTAAAAAAGCGGATGAAGCAGGTAAGCTGACTGAAGTAATGAAGCTGTACAAAGAGTCTATGTTTTTTAAAACCCTTATCGGCAATGCGGAGATGGCGATGAAAAAATGTTTTTTTCCATTGACGCAATACTTGCTAAAAGATGACAAGTATGCTGCCATCTGGCAAAATATTTATGACGAGTATGAATTGTCGAAGAAATATGTTGGGCTGGTTTCGGGAAAAGCAGGGTTGATGGATGATTATCCAGTGGAACAATTGTCGATCAGTATGCGAGAACGAATTATCTTGCCCTTGCTTACCATTCAGCAATTCGCCATTGCGCATCTGCGTAAACAAGACGAGCAATCAACACTTTCTGTGAATAGATCTGTATATGAAAAGCTCATCATCCGTTCTTCTTTTGGAATTATCAATGCCGGCAGGAATTCGGTCTGAATTTATGCCGCAAACCAATGAATAGGATGCATTTTTACAACGTTGTTCTGTTGGAATTACATTGATGCGGAACATTAAAATAGTTTCTTTTCAAGAGTTTCCCCTCGCTTGAA
Organism: Chitinophagales bacterium; assembly: GCA_038249665.1. Taxonomy (GTDB): domain Bacteria; phylum Bacteroidota; class Bacteroidia; order Chitinophagales; family Chitinophagaceae; genus Ferruginibacter. Next base: position 25,752 of record JBBSDF010000026.1, on the reverse strand, counting down.
AGCCTCCACTGCGGCTGGACTTCCGAATAATAAAAATAATTTCTCTCTGGTATTTTTTGCCTGGCGAACATCTTTGATGATGCTGGCAAACTCGTGAAAGTTGAGATAAAAGGGGTTGGAGGAAAGCTTTATTTTACTAGTGATTCCGTAGGTTGGTTTGCTGTCTTCCTTAACATAAGTGCCAAACAATCTATCCCAGAAAGTAAATAATACGCCAAAATTTTTATCAATATATTTTTCGTCCGACCCGTGATGCACTCGATGATTAGAGGGGGTAATAATGGCCCATTCGATTAGTGCAGGAAGTTTTTTGATGTACTCTGTATGCTGCCAAAATTGAAACAGCACCATTATCTGGTTTACAATAAAAAATATGATTGGATGAAATCCTAATAATACAATGGGTATAAAAAAGATTATTTTAAAATGTTGAACCCAGCTCAACCTGAAAGAAACAGTAAGGTTGTAATGTTCAGCGGTATGGTGGACTACATGTGTTGCCCAAAAGAACCTGTTGTTGTGAGATACACGATGCGCCCAATAGCTACAAAAGTCATACACCAGAATGCAGGGTATGATTGTCCACCAGTTGAGGCTCATCCGCCAAGGGATAAGGTTGTATAAAAAAAGTGTGCCTAAAAGTAAAAAAGCCTTCACCAATAAATTTACTGCAACATTTCCCAATCCAACAATTAAGGATCCAAAAGCCTCGGTAGCGTTGTAACGCTTTTTCTGAGTAGCCCAGGAATGAATCATTTCGGCCAAGGTAAAAATGGCTAAAACAGGGATGGCGTAAACAATCAGGTCCGCTGACTTATTGCTAATATCTGATATAGCAGAATAGGGTATAGGCTCGGCCCCGAAAAGAGATGTTGATTCTAAATTATTGAAATCGCTCATAGGTTCTGAAAAGTTTAATTTTCCTAATTATACAAGTGTGTGCAATTGCAAACATTTACAGTTTTAACGGTTGCCACACAGATCGTGCGGGCATGATGAATGTTTCCATTTGTTTGATAACGTTTGAATGAAAATATGAAAGCGAACAAACTCATCTTCCAAAAATCAATCATATCAGTTATAACAAAATCATGACCAACCTCCCGTTAGCTAAAAGTCATTTCAAAAAAAGGATTATTATATAATTATATTCCCTGAATGGGAATTTTTTTGCACATCATCATTCAAGCATAAACACAATTGACTTTAGTGGCACGACGAGTGGAATTTGTATTACTGAAATCTACGTAAGTGATTATTTTTTGACGCGGGCACACACCCAATTGAAAAAGGTTGGCGTATAAAGTGCGTAAGTATTTCTATCAAATTATGAAAATGATCAAATAAGATTTTGATTTATTTCTCTTGCAGGATCGATAAAAAATAACTATGCTGTAACAAGGCGGTAGTGTGTAATGAAATTTTTAAATGTCAGTGTCTTTTCACTAACTAAATTTACGAAGCTTAGAGTAGTTACTTGCTGCACGATTTACCATAAAAGCAATAATCAGGCAACATTGTATATGATTGTGCAGATTATGGGTACTTAATTGCTCAAATATATCCCGCGGTGTTTAAATTGTTTGCTATCGTTACATAGCATTATTTGGTACGATTTTTAATATCATTTTGTTAGGTTTTTCTGGTTTTAAAAAAAGACGATTTGCACACCTTCTTCAGCTTTTTAAATAATGTACACAAGTAAATCTAACCCGCTTATTTACAAAAAATATCGCTTATTTACTAAACTGGGCAGATCTATTAAAAGAATAAACTTATTAATTTAAACAAAACAAATAATGAAATTCATTAAGGGAAAACACCAAAAAAAATATTTTCAATAGCAACATTAATTTTGGTTATTTTTTCACTGATGTCCTGTTCTAAAAAAATTGCATTTCAAACATCATCTGTGGTACCTTCTGCTGAAGGAACGGTAAAAGTAAAAAAGGATGACAATAACAATTACAGTATTTATTTGAAGGTGATACGCCTTGCAGATCCTATGAGGCTTGAACCACCCAAAAGCACCTGTGTAGTATTAAGAACTGATCGTTTTTAAGTAATTTTTAATTTCGTCGATTATATATATTATCACGCGCACAGAAAGATCATCCTGCAAGAAGTAGATATAGAAAGAAAAGTTTAACATCAATTCGAATACATCAGAAGTTGCTGTAAAGGCCTAAGTTGATCAAGTAAAAAACAGACCGTAATTTGACGCTTCAAAACAACCAGGCGCAGCATACGAATCTATTCTTAAAAACAACTACGGCAGATTTATTGCTCCTAAATAAGAGACGTACAATTCATTTAAATATTTTAATATGGATAAGTCGCATTTCACTTTGCTTCCGGTTATTTTAATCACGCTAATGGGTTTAGCTAACAGTTGTGCCAGTAAGCAACGCCCCAATGTTTCTGGTATTTCAGAAACCATTTTACCAGAGCCAACAGAAAACATCACCAACGCAAATATTTCATACAGCAGCGGGAATTTTGTAAAGGCGGCGAAATTGGTGATGCCGGCGGTTGTGCACATCAAAATTCGTTTCAATGGCGCGCCCGATCGAGGCGCATCTGGCTCAGGTGTAATTATTAGTAAGGATGGATTTATAGCCACCAATAATCATGTTGTTGAAAATGCATCTGCAATTGACATCATACTTCCAGACAAACGGATTTTTTCCGCAAAGTTAACGGGCCGTGATCCGAACACTGACTTAGCGCTGCTAAAGATTGACGCTGATAACCTTCCGGTTGTTATATTCGGCAACTCAGATAAGGTACAGATTGGCGAATGGGTGTTGGCGGTGGGCTTCCCACTTTCATTAAATACAACCGTTACTGCGGGTATTGTAAGTGCCAAAGCCAGAAGCATTGGAATCATAAATAGGCCAGGCACACGATCCAGACAAAACAATGCTTCGCTTGGCCGTAATATGGCTGTCGAATCTTTTATTCAAACCGATGCTGCTATAAACCCAGGCAATAGCGGAGGAGCTCTCGTTAATACAGATGGGGAATTGATAGGTATCAATTCGGCTATAGCTACACAAACGGGAAGCTATGCGGGATACGCTTTTGCCATACCCGTTAATCTTGCGAAAAAAATATTGGATGATTTAAAAAACTTCGGAGTTGTTAAGCGTGGAGTGCTGGGTGTGTCCTTTCCGTCGCCTAATGCAGAAGACCAGCACCTGATAGCCTTAGGGCTCAATCCTGCTTTGGTCAAAGGCGTTTACATTACTGGTGTGCAACCGCAAAGTGCCGCTGCTGGTGCGGGGCTTAAAAAAGGTGACATCATTCTAAGTTTAAATGGCATGCTAATTAATTCATCAACGGAGTTCTCTGAAAGAATTGCACGGCAAAAACCAGGTGATACCGTAACATTAACCTATCAGCGCAATGGCGCTACTGCTAGCGTCTCTGCTACACTGCTCAATGAAGTGGTGATAAACGCTGAAAAACGGGAAGCCAAAAGTAGTGGGGCGCTTCAAGAAATCTACGAAAGACTAGGAGCAACTTTTGCTCCGCTTACTGCAGATATCAAGCAACGTTTTAATTTGGCCACAGGTGTAATGGTAACAAGTGTACGTAGAGAAGGCTTCTTTGACCAGGCTGGTATTCCCCCCGGCACCATTATCGCTTTTATTAATGGGAAGCCAATTAATAATCCGGCAGACATCGATATGGCTTTACTCTCTGCTCAAAGCGGAATTATTCAAATACTTGCCATTGCACCAGATGGTTCGAAGGTGGTTTTTGACTTCTCGCTTGGGACATAAAGTGAATTTGATTTTTTATGATAGTATCAATTTAGTTGTACGACCTTAAGGAAAAATAGAAGGGAGCTTTCGATCCAAGTAAATAATAATCGCAGGTAATTAATCGCTCATTTTTTACAGCCGTACTGGAATCAGTCCGGAAAATGATTTACAAAATATCTCCGGGGTAGAAGTATGAATGCCCCTCTTTAATATCACTAAAGGTTTTGATTTTTTAGTTTTTCACTGATTGCCTGCTCTAGCGCTACAGGCAGTACCCCGGCATTATCATCAATAGCTCTGAATTGCTCCATGCTTTTATCCCATACAAAAACATCTTTAGACCTCGCATTTATACTCACATAATACCGCACCTGGTCGTTAAAGTAAAACGGTTCAAACTCAACCCTGTAAGGAATTTCGTCCACTAACAGGTTAAAATGTCTTTCGTTGTTTTCGCCTGCCTTTGTCTCATTTATAAGAGGAGGCACGGCCTGATTTAGTCTGTTATCCATAATTATATATTTTAAGTGAAGGTTCTACGTTTCTGAACTAAATAAAGAGTTATTTTATTTTATCAGCAGTTGGTTGTCTATTTTTTTAGGATGAAGGGCAGCAAGGTTACTCATCAAATTTGGGAGTGGAACGCCATCGATATTTCCTCTTAGAACTACATTTACATCCGCTACATCTGCCTGCACACCGGGATATTTTATGATGATAGATTGAACAGAAGTTCTCAAAGTGAAGTCAGTTGAATTATTGCTGGTTGTGTTATTTATAACTTTTTCTACGCCATTTATATTATTTACTATTATTTCTATATCGGCGGCGCAGTTGTCGCCTTCACACATTCCAGTTAGTGTGACCACCTTGTCTTTTACAGTGAAATTAACGCCTGTATATTTTTTATTGTCCTTTAATTGTTTAGTGACATTCTCCTGTATATCCTTATCAGTGTTCTTTTCATTACACGATGTCATCAATAAGAGCAGAATAGAGATGGCGAATATGAGTTTAAGTTTAAACATGATTGTTTATTTTAGCCACTTGAAAAGTGGCTATAACCATGCCAAAACGATAGGGGGCGTGCAATCATTTTTTGTAAGAAATTATCTTCTGCGTATGGTTGATAATATATTCCGGGATAAATAATACAAGCATAGCCTTTATGGCTACGCCACATGGCAACTAAAATTTAAATACCATACTGTGGTGTTTACGCAAAAGAATTTTGATTGAAAGCCCTTTTTTTACCTGGCACTTTTCTACTTCAATTGTGACGATACCGCATTGAAAACTGACTAACCTGTTTAAACATTTGTATTTTCGGCTACCAGTACGTGGTGTTCGAGCCCATCATCCATCAGTGTAATTACATTTCCTTCGTTCTCCACTCCATCCACTGCTATGGTTATCGTTTTATTGGAAGAAAGATGCCTTACTTCAATATGATAGACCGTATTTTTATACTGAAGTTGTGCTTTAAATGATTCCCATTCTTCCGGGACACAAGGGGTAAATTTTAATTGATTTCCCTGTTGCTGAAAACCCAGAAAGTATTCTGTGATTAAGCGATACATCCACCCCGCAGACCCCGTGTACCATGTCCAGCCGCCCCGGCCGGCATGAGGCTTACGTGAATAAACATCTGCAGCTATTACATAGGGTTCTACTTTATAAATGGCGATTCTTTCTGCTGTTTTACCGTGATTAACAGGATTGATCATGTTTAATAATTCCCAAACCCTTTCATTATTTCCCAACTTCGCGAAAGCCATGATCATCCATATGGCAGCATGCGTATATTGGCCGCCATTTTCTCTTACGCCCGGAACGTATCCTTTTATGTATCCAGGATTCAGATCCGACTTATCAAATGCTGGCTCCAGCAACTGAATAATACCCACGTCTTTTTGCACCAAATTTTTATAGGCTGATTCCATAGCAGTATGAATTAAATTTTCATCACCAGCTCCTGATAACACCGACCAGCTTTGCGCAATAGAATCGATGGTACATTCTTCGTTTATTTTTGACCCGAGCGGCGTTCCATCGTCGAACCAGGCTCGTTTATACCACTCGCCATCCCATGCATTTTTACCAATATTTGCTTTTAATATTTTTGCTTCTTTAATGCAGGTATCGGCAAAGGTTGAATCATTGTAAACAACTGCTGCATCTGCAAAACAGGTTAGGATTTCATAGAGAAAAAATGCCAGCCATACACTTTCCCCTTTACCATGTTGTCCTACTTTATCAAAACCATCGTTCCAATCTCCGGTACCAATTAGTGGTAAGCCTTTTTCGCCAAAACGAAATCCATGTTTGATTGCTCTAACACAATGATCGTACAAAGGAGCAGGTCTGTGGGCATTAAGGGGTAGGTCGAAATACGATTCTTCTTCCGGATTTAATAAACGCCCTTCGAGGAAATCAACTGATTCATCCAGTATGGCAACATCACCTGTTTGTTTCAGGTAATAAGCTGTTACAAGCGGCAACCAAAGATAATCGTCTGAGATACGGGTGCGCACGCCGCGGCCAATGGGTGGATGCCACCAATGTTGTACATCACCTTCTTTAAATTGTCTTGAAGCGCAAAGTAAAATTTGTTCTCTGGCAAGTTCTGGTCTGGTATGAAGCAACGATAAAACATCCTGTAACTGGTCTCTAAAACCAAAAGCCCCTCCAGATTGGTAAAACCCGCTTCTGCCCCACAATCGCGAGGAGAGGGTTTGATAAGTAAGCCATCCGTTCGTAATGATATTGAGGGCTACATCCGGTGTATCAATCTGCAATGTGCCAACAGTTTGTTCCCAATACTTTTTTACTTTAATCAATGCATCTTTAGCTGCTCCTGTTCCTCTGAATTGTTTGGCAATGACACTTGCTTCATTGCTATTCTTACCTGCACCAAGTCTAAAAATGATTTCCTGCTCCTCTCCGTCTCCAACGAAAAAGGGAACCTGGATTGCAGCACAGGGATCTAAAGCAAGTCCGATTTTTCCGGAAAGTTTTAATCGAGACAAAGCATCCGGATTTTTCAAATTTCCATTACGGCCAATAAATTCTGTGCGGTCGCCTGTAAAAGATTTTTTCAAATAATCAACATCAAAAAAAGCTACCCTGCTATTAAACTCCGTGCTGTAATGATTTTTTGCAAACATAGCTCCGCTATCGGGATCAATTTCAGTATGAATATGCATCGAGGTTTTCGCTCTGTTATCACCCAACACCCATTCTGTATAGCCCGTTGCAGATAAATTACGAGGCCTTCCCGATTGGTTCCGTATTTTTAAAACAATGAATTTAATGGCCGACACCATATCAACATACACGGTCATTTCAGTATGTATTCCATCTTCCATGTGTTCGAAAATACTGTAACCAAATCCGTGACGGGTAATGTAAGTCGACTGGCCAGCCGCAGGTAATAAGGAGGTTGACCAAAAATGTCCGCTGTCTTCATCCCTTATGTAAAAAGCCTCTCCGGTAGTATCAGAAACAGGATCGTTGCTCCATGATGTAAGTCTTAATTCGTGTGCATTTTCAGTCCATGAATAAGCTGATCCACTTTCAGATACCACCGTGCCGAAATCTGGATTCGCAATTACATTTACCCATGGAGCGGGCGTTTTATTGTTGTTGTCTGTTACAATAACATATTCTTTTCCGTTCTTTGAAAAACCTCCTAGTCCATTAAAAAAGATAAGATCTTTTGGCTGTTCAATCGTTGTTATAATAAGTGGATGGGTTTGGTTTTTTTCCAAATATGGAAGGGGCACTTTTGATAGTTCTTTTTTATTAACTTGTTCTGCTAGTGTTCCGCCACTATCAGCGATGATCACGCGGGCCACTGATTGAAATAATATGCGGTCTTCATTTGATATTTGGTCGGAGGGCCTTAAAAAAATACCCCCTTTGGTTCCGTATAATTCTACAGGAATAAGGGATTGTATATCGTTTTGAAGAGCTTGGCGGTACCCGTTATGTTCTTCATTCCAAATCACAAGGTCCAATACGAGCCCTTTCAAACGCCAGTAGGCATGTGCTTGTATCAATTGCTTTACTAAAAGCATGTTGTCATGGCTTTCAATTTTTAAAAGCACAATGGGTAAATCGCCAGAAATAGCATAACTCCATAAACCCGATTGTTGGCGGTGGTTGTTGAGGAGAATAGTAGGATCTGCACGAAACGATGCATTGGCAAATAGAATTGAACTTGCCAATTTTGAATACAATTGTGCGTCCCCTTCAGTGGCATTTATTTGGCGAAGTACTACCTGGCTGTGTGTCCATGCCATTTCAAATACCCGGTCTTTGTGCGATTTATTATCTTGGTATTTATTGATTAAACTTTGGCAAATCTCTCTGGTATTAGCGACGCCCGTAACCATATTTACGCTAATGGTTTCATCCGGCTCAATGCTTATTCTAAAACGGATGGCAACAACAGGATCTAATACAGATCCTTGGCTACAACTTAGTTTGCCCGGCTTGTTCATAGCTTTTGGATTAACTATTGAGTTGCCATGACCAATAAATGCCATTCTATCTGTTTCATACGATATTTCCTGAGCTACTTTTCCTTCTGTTTCCATTAGATGAAACATCCAGGGAGAATGATCTTCGGCAGATCTCGGTCTTCGGGTGCAGAGGATGGTATGTTGATGGGTCAGAATTTCTGTCTGAACAAAAAGATTGCTGAAAGCGGGTGCCATTAAATCAGATGCCGAAGCAGCAAGTACTACTTCAGCATAACTGGTAAACTCAAGGGTTTTGCGCACTGGCGAACAGTTTGTAACATGCAACCTGCGCATCTCTATATCATCTTCAGGCGAAACAACGATTTCTGTGTGAATCTCTATTTCATTTTGAGTGATATGAAAATCTACCCGACCTTGGGAATAGACTACTTCATATTTTTCTGTTTTTTTAAGCGTAGGCTGGTGGGTATTTGACCAATAGGTTTCAGTTTCCAAATCGTAGATGTAACAAAAAGTACCGCGGTTATCACAAGTAACATCTTCATGCCAGCGTGTAACAGCCATATCTTTCCAACGACTGTAACCACCGCCTGCATTGCTGATCATTAAATGATATTTTCCATTGGATAATAATTGAACTTCTGGTATGGACGTATCCGGGGTGTTGAGTAATCTCGTTTCCTGAATAGCCGCTGCATAATTAATATCTGCGATGTCTGTTGTGTGTGCAAAAAAGGAAGTTGCTTTTGGAATTCTTTCTTGCAATAACAATAAGGTTGCCTTAAACTGTGGTTCCGATTCAAACAGCTTTTGCATGGGCTTGTCCTTCAGAAGATAGGCCAACGATAATAAACTCATACCCTTGTGATGCGCCATAAATGAATAAACAATAGAACTGGTTTGCCCTCGCTGTAAGCGCGAGGGGGTATAGTCTATGGCTTCATAAAATCCATATTTCCCTTCCATACCTTTTTTTTGAAGCAACTCCAGATTTTCACATGCATTTTCAGGTGCCACCATGAGTGCCATAGCAGATGCATAAGGAGCCACTACTGCGTCTTCCTCCAGGCCACGTTTTAACCCTAGGCCAGGTGCGCCAAACGCACGATATTGATAGTTTAGGCTGGCATTAATCATATTGTAACCCGACTCTGAAATGCCCCAGGGTCTGTCCGTTTTTCTACCATATTTGATTTGCCATTCAACGGCTGTTTTACAGGTTTCGTCCAGCAAAGTATTGTCGTAAGTAGGCATTACTAAAAGCGGCATTAAATATTCAAACATAGAACCACTCCATGACAGGAGAATGGGGCTACCCTCTACATTGGTCAATAGCCGTCCCAACGCAAACCAACTTTCTTCTGGCAGTTTGCCCTGCGCAATGCAAACAAAAATGCAGAGCCTTACCTCAGAAGCCAACAAGTCGTAATAGCTTGCATCTATACGATGTTCCTGCAAGCTATAGCCAATGGTAAAAAGGTGACTTGATTTATCATATAAAAAATCCCATTCCATATCGGCAAAAGCATTACTTTTTTGCGCAAGGTTGGCAGATGCAATAACTATTTCACTTGCCTGGTCTATAGATTTTATTAAGGCGTGGTTCATTGACTGAAGCCAATCCTGATCGCCGGAGGCTAACGCCTGGTGCTGACTATTCACCTCTACCTGCAATTCGGTTGCCTGTATCAATAATTCATTCCAGGTAGTACGTACATCAGGGTAGAAAGTGTTTTTGAAAGTAATAGGTGCAGATTGTAATAAAAACCATGGAGTAAAAATTTGAATATTTTGATTACCCTGTTCTATTTGTTCAAAAAGAAGTTTCGTCCAACGATTGATTTCGTTGTCGGGGATGCCGTCTAGTTTTTTAATGATGCCCAGTAATTTTTCTGCTGCCTCATTATAAAGTTGTTGTATTTCTTGTAAAGTGGTTACTTCAACATGGCAGATGGTATCAATTTCAAAAGTTATTTGTTCGGGCAACCCGATCTTTGAAGCCTTTATTGCGTCTGACAGTACCCGATAGGTATCCCGAAGTCCATCGAATATTTTTCTACTTATTATTTCTTGAGAAGGTAATGCCAACATACTTTGCCTAAGTACCAGTAAATGGGCAGCAAGGTTTCCACTGTCCACAGTGGAAATGTATTTTGGATGCAGTGGTTGCAATGTTTCGGTATCGTACCAATTATAAAAATGGCCATTGTATCGTTCCATCTTACCCATAGTGTTAAGGGTATTTCTGGTACGTTCAATTAGCTGACTGGTATTTATATAACCGAACTCGCATGCACTTACACTAGCCAAAAGAGAAAGACCAATGTTGGTGGGTGAAGTTCGATGTGCTGTCTGCTCTGCTGGCTGTTCCTGGTAATTGTCGGGTGGTAGCCAGTTGTCTTCTAACACCACGAAATGTTCAAAAAAGCTCCACGTTTTTCTGGCCATTTTTTGAAGAAATATATGTTGGCTATCGGTGAGTAAGGTGACTTGTTTCTCCAGCGGCTTACTGGCAAAATAGGTAACAAACGGCGCCAGCAACCACAGCAATAAAACGGGTGTGGCTATGGGTAATTTTTCGGGTGAGTAAACTGATAATACAGTAACCATCACTACGGTAAGCATAGGTTGTATCCACATGGTTACATAATAGAACCGGACACTGTATTCGCTTACATGTACAACATGTGAGCTTGGGTTCCACTGAAGCAATTTTTTGCCAGTGATGGTCATTCTCCAAATGGTAAGCAGGATCGCTCTCAAATTTGCAAATGCTTCGTAGGGGAGGCAAATAAGGGTAAATAATGTTTTAACCGAAATGTCTTTAAAGTTTTGTACAGAATTTTGAATGTGATATTTTAGCACCACTTCTTTTGGTTTTCTAATCGTATCCCAAAGTGAGGTGACAATGATCGGGAAAATAATAATGGCTGTAACAGCAAGTGTCCAGAACAAAGCAGCCGGAAGAAACATCCACGACAACAAAAGCAATAAAGTGAGCGAAACGGGAACCAGGCTCCGACGGATATTGTCAAAAATTTTCCAACGTGATAATGCAGATATAGGGTTCTTGTGTAAATGATTGTCGGCACCTTTTACCCATGGGAAGACCCAGGAAAAAATCTGCCAGTCGCCACGTGTCCACCTCAACCGCATTTTCATATCTGCGTTATAAGTTGTCGGGTACTTCTCGAACAGTTGCACATCGCTTAACAATCCTGAGCGTATGTAACAACCTTCTATCAGATCGTGACTAAGGATGCGGTTTTCTAAAAACTTTCCCTCCAATACTTTTTGAAATATATCAACATCATATATCCCTTTTCCTATGTAAGAACCTTCGCTAAATAAATCTTGATATACATCTGACGATGCACGGGTGTATGGGTCTATGCCGGGTTCATTCCCGTGCATTCGTGTATACCTAGAACCTGTTACGTCGGGCAGACTAACGGTGATGCGTGGCTGCAATATTCCGTACCCTTTCGTTACCCGCTTCTTTTTTTCATTATACCAGGCGCGATTCAACGGGTGTGCCATGGTTCCTATCAATTTCCATGCAGAGCTAAGCGGTAGTTGTGTGTCGGCATCTAACGTAATTATATATTTTATTTTCTGATAAATAGATTCACTTCCAATGATCAGCGAAAAATATTCATTTGCAGTACCCCTTAATAACGAATTTAATTCTGATAGTTTTCCGCGTTTTCTTTCGTAACCCATCCATACATTCTCTTTAGGGTTCCATTTTCTGGGCCGATGAAAAAGAAAGAACAGCTCATTCTCTTCTCTTCGATATTTTTTATTCAAAGATTGAATTCCGTTTCTAACGGTATCTAAAAGTAGCTGGTCGTTGTAAAGTGTTTCATGTTGAGCGTCTGTAAAATCGGTTAGTAGACCAAAATATAAATTTTCATTCCTGTTTGCTAAAAACCTTACTTCCAATGCCTCCACTAAATTTTCAATATCAATAACGGTAGTAAGCATAGAAGGGATAACCACCATGGTGGAGGATGAAAGAGGAATTTTTTCTGAATAATCCATTCTTGGTAAAAGATCAGGTTTAACCAGCAATGTAGCAAAGAAGTTTACTACGGAAATGGCCAGCTGGCTTGTACAGATTACTGCCAGCAAACAAACCAACACCTGTAACCAAATATGCGTTGTAGCCGCTTGTACTTTAATATAAATTGCTCCGCTAATAGCAGTTGTTATCAATAGAATAAGTAACAAATAAATGGGGAAGCCAAACTGAGTGAGCCGGTTCCATAGTTTTTCAAATTCAGACAGTTTTATTTTGGCGGTCTTTTTTGTTTGTGCTAAGCCCTCCCCTAAAAGATAAAAGCCAACATGCCCTGACCTTTCATCTTTGTCTGATGCGGGTGTATGTTGATGCGATAACTGTATGGCAATTCCTGCAACCTGAGCTTCACTTAAAGTACTTTTTTTGGAAATACTTTCTACAACATGGCGATATCTGTCGCGGGTTTCAAAATTCATTCGGCCATAAACTCCATTTTGATCTTGTAACAGTATTTCTTCGACAATGCTGTGCGATTCAACAAAGGTTCGCCAATCCATAGAGCCCAGTAACCGAAGGCTTCCAATACTGTTGCTGATAGACACCTGATCAGCGGCTTGTTTTTGGTTTTCGGCATTTACTAATTCGTATCCGGTTATGCCGCTTCCCGACAATTGTTGTTCGAGCCAATTCAGCACCAATGCAAGATCTGGGCCTTTGCCTCGTAACTGGCGAACTAATTCAGATACAAATGCGCCCTGAATGGGCGGGTTAGATCTGGCCATATCGGCCAGTACCAGTACCAGATCTTTGGGCTTTTTTTCGGCAGTGCTAATCATTTTATTAGCCCAATAATCTGCTAAATTTCTATCTACTTTATCAATAGCAATACGTGCTGAAATGCGCCTGATATTTTCGATCAGCGCAAGGCGGATCATAATAGGAACAGACCACAACTCGCCCAATTTTAAATGGGAAACAGTTTGATATGCCTTAATAAAACAGCCAAGACTTTCTATATCAATTCTCCCATCACTATGAGAGATGATTTGGAGAACAATATCGTAACTCCGCGTGACCGCATCCGATGTGCCGTTTAAAAGTTGGGGCAAATCTTCGCTGTAATTTTTCGGAAAATGTGTTTTAGCGATCAGTATGTGTTCTTCTATCAGGTAAAAATTATCTATCAGCCATTCGCCTGCTGGGGTTACCTGATAATTTTTCTTAATTGAATCGTTCAATAATTTACGGACCTGCTGAAGGGTATCTTCATTGTCTGCCAACCTTTTCAATAAATGATCTTTTCCAGGATGGGCACTTACTTCATGCCTGATTGCCAACGTTTTTCCGAATTGATCCATTTGGTCAGAACTAAAAAGCTCCTCCCGCATAGGTTCTTCGTTTAAATAATTGAGTTGATGGTCACTTATCTGAAAGAAGGCTCTCATATTAGATATGAGCTCGTGTGCTGATGGAATTAATTTTAATTTCATAGATTAATTTAATTTATCCGGGCTGCCATTTTCTGTTCTCTGTCGCAAACGGCAATGATCTGATGTACCATTTCATTTGCGGTAGCATTGGGATAGGGAATTACAAAATCGGGGTAATCATCTTCATTCTTCAACTCGTAGTTGCCAAAATCAATTATTTCATAGTTTTCTTCTAATAACATTTTTCCGTTAATTGATTCAACGTAAATTCTTCATAATCAGTAGTATTACCAATTCCTACATTTTCTGGAGTTCTTATACCTTGAGTTTTAATCATTGTCGCCTTATTTTTTTGAGTAAGAAGAAACAACAAATTATATGTCATTTCTCCCTAAAAATCTATAGTCGGATGCCTTAAAAAATTGAGGCTGCTTTTCCGGGCACTGTTATCATTTTTTGCCACCCTTTTTTTGAGCTTAACAAAGGGTTGAGATTTCATACGTATATCCACAGTGAGTTGTTCTTCATATTCTTGAGGAAAAGTTGAATTTGCGCCACCCTGTTTAATGTGATTCGTAGATGTTTCGGTTTCCTTTCTTAAACCCTCGATATTTTTTGTTAATCTGACATTGTTGGTCTGTTTCATTTTTTATGTTTTTAAGATAACTGCTCAATTGGCAAATGAGGAGAGCATTTTTGAAAAGCCCGGTTTAATTTTTTCTTAACTTAAATGAGCGCGCAACATCCACGCCGTTTTTTCATGCTGTTCCATCAATCCGGTAATGTAGTCACTGATACCTTCTGCTTTTAACTTTTCTGCAAAAGGTTTTATGTTTTCTCTTATAAATACTATAATACTTTCGTGATCTTTCAGTAATTCTGCAAAAAAGGTTGAACTATCGTTCTTAACAAGCGATTTTTCTGAAAGATGGGTAAGTTCGAGGTATTTAGAAAGCTGGCCCGGTGCATAGTGTCCTAATACGCGTATTTTTTCCGCCACTGTATCAACAATTTCTTGTTGTTCTTGATAGAGCGTCTCCAGATACAAGTGTACGGCATGGAAATCGGGTCCTTCAATATTCCAATGTGCATTCAGTGTTTTTGAGTATAACACGAATTCATCTGCCAGTATTTTTGATAACTGTTCAGCAATTGCTTTTCTGTTTTTGTCGGAAATTCCGATGAATGTCTTCTTCATTTTTTATTTGTTTTAAATTATAACACGTTTTATTAGTGTAGTAGCAACCTTATGAAAGTAAATCTTTCGCTTTCTTCACTACGTTTTCTATTGTAAAGCCATATTCTTTCATCAAGACTTCACCTGGTGCCGATTCACCGAATTTATTAATGCCAATTACGTCACCTTCATCTGTTATATATTTGTGCCAGCCCAATGTTGATCCGGCTTCAACTGCTAATCTTTTTCTTAAGGTGCCAGGGAATATTTTTTCTTTATAGGCTTTATCCTGTTTTTCAAATAATTCCCAGGATGGCATACTCACCACCCGTGCTGCAATGTTTTCTTCTTTTAGTTGTAGCTGAGCTGCCAGCAACAATTGAATTTCTGATCCGGTGCCAATCAAAATAATGTCAGCTGTAGTGTCTGATTCAGAAAGAATGTATGCACCCTTTTCTAGTTCTGTGGCGCTTGTATATTTTTCCTGATCAATTACAGGAATTCCCTGACGGGTTAAAATTATTGCCACTGGTCCCCCAGAATGTTCAATAGCTACCCGCCATGCTTGTGTGGTTTCATTGGCATCAGCCGGTCGAATCACCGTTAAGTTGGGAACAGCGCGTAAACTGATCAGTTGTTCGATGGGCTGATGTGTGGTTCCATCTTCACCTAAAGCAATGCTATCGTGCGTAAACACGTAGATGGTTTTGATGCGCATGATCGCTGCCAAGCGGATAGGGGGTCGCATGTAGTCAGAAAAAATAAGAAAGGTAGCCCCGTATGGAATGAAGTTTTTGCTGAGTGCTAAACCGTTTAAGATGCCGCCCATAGCGTGTTCCCTGATGCCGAAGTGGAAATTTCGGCCCTGGTAGTTCGACGCTGAAAAAGCTTGATAGCTACCTAGATAGGTGTCAGTAGATGGTGCAAGATCTGCTGAACCTCCTATTAAATTGGGGAGAAACGCGGCAATTGCATTTAGCACTTTTCCAGAGGCTTTGCGTGTAGCAATTTTCTCACCGCTCTTAAACAACGGCAGATTTTGTTTCCATCCAGGCGGTAATTTTCCGCGGCACAATAATTCATATTCATTGGCTAATTCCGGGTACGCTTCCTTGTAACTTTTATAAAGAACATTCCAATCTTTTTCTTTATCCATTCCTTTTTTGCCTGCCTCACGGTAATAATTCAATACTTCATCTGGCACTTCAAAATATTTTTCGGCATCAAAGCCAAGATTTTCTTTTACGAGCCTCACTTCTGCTTCTCCTAAAGGAGCGCCATGTGCATCAGCCGTATCTTCTTTATTGGGGCTACCAAAACCAATGTGTGTTCTCACTTTTATCAGGGATGGGCGATGGATTTCGTTTTGTGCATTTTTTATGGCGGCTGACAACGCGTCTAAATCGTTCCCGTCTGCGATTACCTGTACATGCCAGCCATACGCTTCAAAGCGTTGGGCCACGTCTTCGTCAAATGCCAAGTTGGTATTTCCTTCAATGGTGATGTGGTTATCATCATACAAATAAATCATATTACCTAACCGAAGATGACCGGCTATAGAAGCTGCTTCGGAACTGATGCCCTCCATCATATCGCCATCGCTGCAAATAGTGTAAATCTTATAATTGAAAATATCAAAGCCAGGTTTATTATACCTAGCTGCCAAATATTTTTGTGCAATAGCAAACCCTACGGCATTGGCAAAACCCTGTCCTAAGGGTCCAGTTGTTACTTCAATGCCAGATAATAATCCATATTCCGGATGTCCCGCTGTTTTACTATGCAATTGTCGGAATTTTTTTATATCGTCGAGCGTAACGGGGTAACCTGTTAAGTACAAAAAACTATATTGCAACATGCAGGCGTGGCCGCAGGATAAAATAAAGCGATCCCTGTTGGCCCATTCAGGATTACGCGGATTATAGTTCATACTTTCTGCCCATAAAACATGACCAATGGGGGCAAGTCCCATAGGAGTTCCGGGATGACCGGAATTTGCTTTTTGCACTGCATCTGCCGCGAGTATCCGAACGGTATCGATCCCCAGTTGTTCAAGTGATACTGTGTTTGTTTGCATATTAATAATTTAAATTTTCAGTAGATTTTACAAGCTAAAAATGATTGTTTTATTGTCTCCCTACATTCTCCATTTCTGGCGCTGGCGTCGGAGGCAGTCGGGTGATATAATAATTTTAAACAATACTGATCAAAATAGTAAACAGCAATACTTAATACTTTCCATCTAGTTTCGCCACAAAAAACCTGCGATTCATCCGCTTGCTGCTGCTATTTAAAGCTTCATTCAGCTCTTAGCAAAATGATCTCTTACGAACGCCTGCTTTTGATTATCGGTCATTTTATCTGTCTGCACTGTTTCAATTTTTATATTTGAAAAACTCAGGTCATCTCTTAAAATATTCAATAACTCCTTTTTAGCATTTGTTGGACCAAATAACAGGACTTCATCAAAATTTTTGATAGATGATGCAATCGTGTTGTAGTATGCTGCCTCCTGCTGTTGGTTTTTTCTTTGCATAAAACTTTCTCCTTTTTGCAGGGTAAATTCCTTTTCTTCATGAGTGGATGCTGAAGTAATAACTTTTGTAATAATTGGTTGCGTGTACTCCATTAAGTGCGCTTTGGCATGGTCCATCCAAATACCTATTTTTTTTTCAGTTGTCATCGTTGCTTTGTTTTATTTATGAATGAATAATATTATTTTTTTGTGTCACCCGCTTTCCAAGTCCAGTCAAGAATTTCTGGAAGGTCTTTGCCATGTTCAATTATATAATTTTTGTGCTCGATTAATTTATCCTGTAATTGTTGTTTTAAATAGGTGCCTTTACTGCCTAAATTCGGTAAGCGATTGATCACATCTATCACCAAATGAAAACGATTTATCTCATTTTGTGTGATCCTGTTGCCAAGCATGCGATGCTAATAAATAATTGAATGATGCTTTATTTCTTCTCCAGGGTAATTCGGAAGTTGCCTTTAACCATTTGGCGTGTCGGCTAAACATTGAATCAAGGATAGCTATAAAAGCTTCGTAGCTGCTGAACAATCCATGTTGCCCTGTCTGCAAACAACCCTCCAACCATCCTTCACACTGGTGTTCACTTAGCATTGAATCCAGCACCAGTCCTGTTGGTGAAAGAAATTCTTCGTTCTTTTCTTCTTTTACTACCCACTGCCGGTTGTTGGTTTCAAAAATGGCTCCGAGTAAATTAGAAACGGTTTCATCCGGACCAAATACCCGAAAGTTTCGCCGGGGTTCATTCAATACCGCCACATCTCTCAAATATTTTCCCATGCCAAGGGTATCTTGGCCCATTACTGCGCCTGGCGTTGGCACTTGCAATGCGTGTTTGTGAAAATCTGGCATGATTAAATCATGCATAAGAAGAACTCCGTTGGTATGCGGGTTGGATCCCATTTTACGGTTGCCTGCAGGGGCTAGTTCTGCCAGTTCAGGAATAAGCGTTCCGTTTTCGTCAAAGAGTTCTTCCGCTTTATAACTTTTCATCCAGCGCTCTAAATGCCGAACGTTTTCCGGATGTTTTTCATCTACTAATATCGGCACCTGATGCGAATGAAAGGTTCCTTCATTTGGTACACCATCTACTTCTTTTGGACCTGTCCAGCCTTTGGGAGATCTTAAAATGATCATGGGCCAACGGGGCCTTGTATTGTCGTTGGCATCTCTTGCCTTGCCTTGTATTCGATGAATTGCTTCAACTGCTTTGTCTGTGGCTGCGGCCATTAATTGGTGCATGATGTCAGGGTTATGCCTTTCTACAAAATAAGGTACCCAACCGCAGCCCCTATAAGGTTGTTCCAACTCTTGTTGATCTGTTCGTGCCAAAATTGTTGGATTACTGATCTTACAACCATTCGAATGAAGGATAGGGAGCACTGCGCCGTCTGTGATAGGGGTTAAAAATTTATTAGAATGCCATGCAGTAGCTAAAGGGGCCGTTTCCGCTTCACCGTCCCTAACAACGCAAGCCACGATTAAACCAGGATTGCCAAAGGCCGCACCAAAAGCATGACTCAATGAATAACCCAGTTCACCACCTTCATGAATGGAGCCAGGAGTAGTAGGGGCCGCATGACTGGAAATGCCACCAGGAAAGGAGAATTGTTTAAAAAGCTTTTTTAGCCCGGCTTCATCCTGTGAAATATTTGGGTAAACTTCCGTCCGGGTACCTTCCAAATAAACAATACCTACCAACACTGGACCGCCGTTTCCCGGGCCTGAGATGTAAAACATATTGAGGTCATATTTATTGATGGCACGATTCAAGTGAACGTAAATAAAATTTTGACCGGGAGTAGTGCCACAATGCCCCACCACTAAAGGCTTTAGATGCTCCAGTTTCAATGGTTGTTTGAATAAGGGATTGTCATATAAATAAATCTGACCCACTGACAAATAATTGGCACCCCGCCAGTACGCGTTAGTTTTACGCAATAACGCTGGTGACAAAGTTTTCGATTTTTTTATAATCTGGTCTGTTTCCATAAAATTTATTTTACTTTTTTCTGTTGTCTTTTCAATACAAGTATTTATTTTTTATGACAAGATCTTTTCGTTTCAATGTCTGCCCTTTTGTCGAGAAAACATTTATCGGCATAGCAAGTTGCATTTTGCCAGTCCGCTCGTTTAGTACTTCGGTCTGCCGCATGTTGTTCCCGAAAGTACAAGAGTGCGGTGCAACAGTGTTTAATTGCTATTCTTCAGCCGGGCTCATTTATATCTTATGCATTTTTTGAGCCATTTTTATTTTACTTTTAACAAACTTGCATTAATGGCAACTACGATCGTACTTACGGCCATCAAAGCCGCACCTACTGCAGGGCTTAATAATATTCCCCAACTATATAATACGCCTGCAGCTAATGGAAGCGCGACAATATTGTAGCCGGTAGCCCAAAATAAATTTTGAATCATTTTTCGATGCGTGGCCTTTCCAAATAAAATTAAACTCACGATATCTTTTGGATTGCTGTTGACCAACACAATACCTGCTGTTTCTGCTGCTATATCGCTTCCGCTGCCAACAGCAATACCAACGTCGGCCTGAGCAAGGGCTGGTGCGTCGTTAACACCATCGCCGGTCATGGCCACAAACTCTCCATTGCTTTGTAACTCTTTTATCTTTTTAAGCTTTTGATCGGGCAATACTTCTGCTATAAAACTATCCATTCCCAAAGTTTCACTCACGCTTTTTGCAACCTTTTTATTATCGCCCGTTAATAATATCGATTTTATTTTTTCGTCTTTCAATGTAGCAATGGCATCAGCGGATTCGGGACGTATTTCATCTGATAATGCAACGTATCCGGAAAGAGTATTATTGATGAGAACAAACACAATAGTCTCTGTGTCATTGGCTTTAAAGTCGTCTGGGATGTTAATATTATTTTCATTTAAATAACCCGGACTAACAACAAGTATTTGTTTTCCATCTACATTAGCTTCTACACCTTTACCTGTGATAGCTTTAAAATTTTCGGTTTCAGGAATCGTGAGTTGTAAGTTTTTTGCTTTTTGTAAAATACCAGATGCAATTGGATGTTCCGACTTTTGCTCCAATGCGGCTGCGAGCCTTATCAGTTCATTTTCGCTCAAATCTTTTTGCAGGGACACGATTTTTGTCACTTCAAATTTCCCAACTGTTAATGTTCCTGTTTTGTCGAAAACGACGATACTTATTTTTCTTGAATTCTCGAACGCTGTTCTGTTCTTGATGAGCAATCCGTTTTTTGCTGCCAGCGAAGTTGATTTTGCCACAACCAACGGCACCGCTAATCCTAAGGCATGAGGGCAACATATAACGATCACAGTTACCATTCTTGCTATGGCAAAGTCAAGAGGCTGGCCAGTTAAATACCAATATAAAAAAGTGATAATACCTGAGAGCAGTGCAATCAGCGTTAGCCATTTTGCAGCTTTGTCCGCTAACAATTGAGTTTTCGATTTTGCTTTTTGTGCATCATCTACCAGCCTGATTACTTTAGACAGGTAAGAATCCTTAGCGGCATGCGATACGGTTACTTTGATGGAACCATTTCCATTGATGGAGCCTGCAATTACTTTATCTCCGTTTACCTTTTTTACAGGCTTCGATTCTCCGGTGAGCATGGATTCGTTTAAGTAACTTTCACCTTCGGAAATAATGCCATCTGCAGCAATTTTTTCTCCTGGTTTTACCAAAATAATATCCTTCTCTTTTAGCGAAGCTGTTTCTACCTCCTGCACTTTATCACCCATTACCATATGTGCATCTGATGGCATTAACTGCACCAATAGCTCTAACTCTTTAGATGCCCCGGCAATAGATTTCATTTCTATCCAATGACCCAGTAACATTATGAGAATAAGTGTAGCGAGTTCCCAGTAAAAATCTATGCCCTTTAACCCGAATACGGTTGCAGTACTGTAGAGATAAGCAACTGATATAGCAAAGCCTATTAGCGTCATCATGCCTGGATTCTTATTTTTGAGCTCAGTGACCAGTCCCTTTAAAAAAGGCCAGCCACCGTAAATAAATACCACAGTAGATAATGCGAATAAAATATATGAGGAACCAGTAAACTGCCACTCTACTCCAATAAAATGTTGTATCATAGTTGACAACAACAGGATAGGTATTGTTAGAACTAACACCAGGTAAAATCTTTTTCGAAAATCAGCAATCATCATGGCATGATGGTTATGCCCGGTGTGACCCATCGGAGGTTTTTCACCTTTTGACTTTGGATTATGGTTCATACTTGAGTGGTCCATCAAATTACCTTTTAAGGATGTTTGTTTAAATAATTCAATTTATTGAGTATGGCTTACGAAGAAATATGACACTAACCGCCTTTAATATTTTAATATGATAAATCCATATCTAAACGATCAACGTTCCTCGTCATAAAAAACAACAGTGCCTTCATCGGTAAACCCGCTACCTGACTTAGGCTTAACACTTTCAACTGCACTTGTTATAATATTGTCAATTGCAGCTACAGAAGTGGTCTGGCCTTTTTTAAATTTATTTTCGGGATTGCTTCCCTTGCCTGTCTTTTTTTTATCCTGTAATTCAGGGTTTGTTTTTTGTTCTTTTTTCATTTTATTTCATTTTTGTTATTAATAAATACAGAAGTAATACATCTCTTGCCAAATAAACCAATACCCGGTGCCGTATTAATGGAGTTATTATTTTATTGAGCATAACTTATATAGTTTTCTTTCAGGAAGCTCTGATGCTATAATTGCCTGCTTTGGTAAGCCTGGCTTGTAAAACCTCGGTGTCAACAGGATGGTGCATGGTAATCGTAGCAGTTGGGGGTTTCAAATGGACAACCACGTCTTCCACTCCGTTAATCTGCTGCAATGCATGCTTTACGGAGTTAACACAACCACCGCAACTCATTCCTTCTATTTGATAATCATTTTTCATTTTAAATTATTTTAAATTAATAGGTAATGCCTTTTATTGGGACGGGAAAAATAAAATTTTCGAACACATTGTGATGTGATTTTGAAACATGTTCTTTAAAAGATTTCATGCTACGACGCATCACGGAAGTGTAATCCTTTCGCAACTTCAATACGATTTTTTCTACCTGCTGTAATTTCATTTTGATAGCTTCGGTTCTTTCTTCTCGATTTTCCGATAAATCATCATCAAGTTGTAGCAGATTTTGTTTAAAAATGTGATCTGCCTCCTGGTAAAATGAGTTAAGTAATGGATCGCAGGAATACGTTTTTATGTGAGAAAACTGGATAGCTGCTTTTTTTTCTGCAACATCTAGTATATGGTCGCTTGCAGCTGCAAGCAGAGATACATACACCGGAAATTTTTGTAAAGCTTCCTTTTCTTCTGTTAATATATTTTCTAGCGGATTCATTTTTTTTCTGTTAATTGAATTAGAAAAGAAAAAAGTAATTAGGCTACAATTGATTAGCCTCTATGGGTACTCCTAATCCGTCCTTGGATAGTTTCAAGAGTTGTTTTCAATTTTTCAATCGAATTATTAAGAGCTTGCTCGTAGGTATTTCCGAGTGCCGTCACTGCAATTGGCTGTCGACCTTCAAGGCGAGCCTCCAGCAAGCATCTTTTGTCATTTACACCTTCTTTGCCGCCATTTTCATCTGATAAGTGAACTTCTAAACGTGATATGTGCTCGCTAAATCTATCAAGCTCTTCCGATAGCATGTTTTCTAACTTGCTGCCAAATATTTCATGCACGCTTAAATTGTTATCTGTGTTAAATTGAATAGTCATAATTTATTTTTTAAGTATCCTTTAATAATTTTATTTTCAACCCGTTTGTCTAAACAATAGATGCTACTATTAACCATCAATAGCGGATTTCGTAACTTCAAACGATATTGGACGGGTGCGTTACCCGAAAGTTAGTTGCATCACTTAGAGGATGATTTATAAAAGATGTTTTCTACTTTCTTTTTACGCGACCAACCAACTACTACTGCCGCCACTAATGCAACTACAATTAGCAAAAACCACCAACCCATGTGCATTCCGCCGTAATAATAGTGTTCGCCGCTTCGCATCATAATATGATATTTAAATTTTTTAAAATTGTCAGTTGATTCTTGGATTAATGCCCCGTGACATGCATGGGTTGTTTAGCATTAATCCCATATTTGAAGGCCTTTCTTTCGTCCGCATCATTTGTTGATTTGTTGTCATGGTTTGAATCATTGCAGCCGTGGTGCTGCTGCCTGCACTCGCCATTTCCTTCATTCCAGATAGCATGCTATGCGCCGTGCAAGGATTATTTCGCAATGTATTTTTTGTCAAGGTTTGATTGTTTGTCGACATCATCAGCTGTTGCTGCATCATCATCATTCCCTTTTTGTTATTTGTCATTGTACGCATCATTTATTTTTAAATCGTTGTATCGTTAGCAATTATTTCCTTGATTTGCGTTCTTTTTTAGCGATGGAAAAAAGGTCCGTCTGAGCTGGGGACGGCTGGCAAAATGCAAATGGCCTTACTAATGTGGTGACTAGAAACATAGTTCGTAATATTTTCATTTCGGGTTATTTCATGTAATCATAACAGCAATAAGTTAGCCACTCTTAGTAAATTCTCTATTACACAATTATTGGTATTTGTTATATCATTCACACTTTACCTCTTCGATATCAAATGACATTGATGGGTCATTTTCATTTTTATAATCCAACACACCGCAAACCATTTTTGCGATCATCAATTCTTCATTTGTAAGTATAACAAAGCCTGAACTTTATTTATTTCTGTTGAAATAACGGTACCATTTTTCATATTTTTTATTTCATCTAATTCAATACCTGGAAACCCAAGTCCGCCACATATTTTGCTTCTTACTTCTGGGGAGTGATCGCCGGTA
Source organism: Chitinophagales bacterium (assembly GCA_038249665.1). Lineage (GTDB taxonomy): Bacteria > Bacteroidota > Bacteroidia > Chitinophagales > Chitinophagaceae > Ferruginibacter. Next base: position 1,468 of record JBBSDF010000026.1, on the reverse strand, counting down.
CGTGTGCCCGTCATTACACCTGATGTCGGTGTAAAACCCATGCTGGTGTCGATACTTTTGCCGTTGTTAATAGCAGCAAGACTAACCCCATTTCCAAGATGGGCTGAGATAATCTTGCTCTTTGCTGTTTCTTCACCTGCAATTCTTTCTAGTTCTTGCATCAGGTATGCACAAGAGATGCCGTGAAAGCCATAACGCTGAATACCCAGGGTATGGTGGCGATGGGGAGTGGATAAAAATTTTGCTACTGTGGGCATGGAAGTGTGAAAAGATGTATCAAAGCAGGCTATTTGCTTTAAATCTGGATAATTCGTTTTAAGTACCTCGGTTATTTTAATTTCTTCCAGAAAGTGTTCAGGGTAAAGAGTGCTGATATTTTTTAGTTCACATAATACATCATCTGTTATTATTTCTGGTTTGGTGTGCATCATTCCGTTAACGATGCGATGGCTTATGGTATTTATTGATTCAAAGTCTTCCAATTTTGTGAGCCAATTTATTAAATAATTGGTGGCATGATTACGATCACCGTTCCCTGTGTAAAAACAATATTGTTGTGTTGTGGCTGAAATGTGATTACGGAGCGTCGCCGTTTTAGTGCCGATGCTTTCTTTGGCTCCCCCCAGAAATTGTTTTGGGATGTCGCTTGGTTTAAAAAACGCAAACTTAATACTAGAAGATCCGCCACTGATAGTAAGTATCATGATAAAGTATTTATTCTGCTTATGCTCTCTTAATACATTTTGTTCGTAAGTTCATTTATTTCAATATCTCGTTCATTATTTCGATGTTTATGGTAATCATTGTTTAATTTCTTTTCAAATGCTTTTTTATCCTTTTGATTGCGATAGATCAAAAAGATAATAAGTGCCATTACGATGGCGCCAACGGTTATGATGATATACCAATTCATTATTTTTTGTTTCAGTTAATAGAAGTGATATGATAACTTTCGAACCTTAAAAACATTTATTTTATTGCGAATCCTACATCAGACAAAGATTGTATTGTTGGTAAATAATCTTAATGCCTCCTTCGGAAGCTACTTGCGTAAACATTTCCGCGTCACCGACATACACTGTTTCATTTGCCGGCCCCTGGGCGACATTGAGCGCCAACCTGAAAACGGCTGGATCAGTTTTTCTCAATCGAATGTGACGCGGGGGTAAAAAGAAGCTGATAGAGTCGTTTAACCGTAAAGTATATATCCTGTACTCGTTCAATTCTTTTATTTCATTGGATACTGGAATTTTTTTTAATCGATAAATTGCTTTCAAATTTTTTATCAACCAACTCATGTTTGCACGGGCGGTTGTTAGCGATAACGTCAAGTCTTTAATTTTTTGGGCAGAAAAGTCCCTTTTCTGGTAAAAAACTGTCCGATTAAGATATACATCCGTTTTGATTCTTCCCTCCCTAAAAACTACAAAGAGTGGTTTGTGCCCCAATATCATTCAGGTTTAATCTG
>JBBSDF010000025.1:0-48377 GCA_038249665.1 Chitinophagales bacterium | reverse complement strand
TGTAGCACTGCATTGCCTTACACATTCAACGGCAATGATTACAATGCCGCCGGAACTTTTGTAGTGACGCTGCCAGGTGCAAACGAGTTTGGTTGTGATTCTATCGCAACATTAAACTTAACAGTAACCAACTTCACAGTAGTAATCGTTCATCAACCGCTCGCTTGTTTGGATGACAACGATGGAACTTTTACCGCCACAGCTTCTAATGGATTAGCTCCTTTCGAATACAGTATCAACAATGGCGTGAACTATTTTCCAACAGGAACCTTCGCTAATCTATCTGGAGGAAGTTACAACCTTCGTATAAGAGATGCCGCTGGCTGTACAAAAGATACCACCGTGGCAATCGGTATCGAAAAAGCTACCTGGACAGGTGCTGTTAGCAGCGACTGGCATACACAGGGCAACTGGAGCAACAACCAAATACCAACTGCAAATACGCATGTGATCATCTCCAATACCAGCGTGAACGAATGTATCATCAGCAACAACAATGCAGTTGCTGCAAGTATCCAGGCGAAAACAGGTACGGTGGTAAAAATTGAGAACAGCAGAACCGTCCACATCGCGGGATCCTGCCTCACACTTCCTATTAATTGATGATTGATTAGATAAAAAATCCTACTCTTCAAAACAGGTTGTCATTTTTGATGACAACCTGTTTTTTTATAGAGCTACCAAGCTTATTATTCGCCACAAAAGTTTCATCCCTTTCTGAGTGCAATCTCCCCGGTTCGCAGTTTCACGCTTAAATTCTTAACTTTGCCGTATGTCAAATTATCTCAACGATCTATTCAAAAACCAATTGTACAAAAGCAATCAATTCTTTCTGATTGCTGGCCCTTGTGTGGTAGAAAGCGAAGACTTGATCATGGAAGTTGCTGAAAAAGTAAGCACTCTTTGTAAGCAATTCGAAATACCTTATATCTTTAAATCGTCATACAGAAAAGCTAACAGAACCAGTGCCTCCTCCTTCATGGGTATCGGCGACGAAGCCGCCATGGAACTGATTCGCAAAACTGGTGAAAAATACCAGGTACCCACCACCAGCGATATTCATGCACACGAAGAAGCAGCCATCGCCGCAAAATATGTCGACATTTTGCAGATCCCTGCTTTCCTTTGCCGCCAAACAGACCTGTTGATTGCTGCCGCGGAAACAGGTAAAATTGTAAATGTAAAAAAAGGACAATTTTTGAGCGGCCCCTCCATGAAATTCGCAGTGGAAAAAATTAAAAATGCCGGTAACGATAAAGTAGGATTGATCGAAAGAGGCAATACTTTTGGCTACCAGGATCTGGTAGTAGATTATAGAAACATCACCTGGATGAAAGAGATCAATGTACCTGTGATCATGGATTGTACCCACTCCCTGCAACAACCCAATCAAACAGGCGGCATTACAGGTGGTAACCCCGAACTAATTGAAACCATTGCCAAAGCTGCCATCGCAACTGGTGCCGATGGCCTATTTATCGAAACCCATCCCAATCCTGCAGCCGCTAAAAGTGATGGAGCCAACATGCTTCGATTAGATCTACTAGAGCCATTGTTAGAGAAATTGGTAAGATTGAGACAAGCCGTTATATAAGCTCACATAAAATTTAAAACGCATTTCCATATAGAAGTATAACAACGCAAAGTTCTCTCCTTGCATAAAAGTAAATCTAAAGTAAACCAAACATTTTTTGGATCAGATCAACATTAAAAATTGTTGAGGCTCATTTAAACACTTGTTTTGGCTACATCCGCGCCCATAGAAAAAAAGAGAAACACTAACAGAAGAGTAAATTGGGTGGTGTGTTAAAGATACCTTACCGGATTGCGGCGTGCATTAAAAATATAACGTTTCACATTCATCCAGAAAGCCACAAAAAAATAAATGATCACCGGTGAGCCCATCGTAAAAAAGCTCATATAAATAAAATATTTACGGATGGTGCTCGTAGCAATACCCATTTTTTCACCGATGGCAGTGCATACGCCAAACACGTGCCATTCAATAAAATGTTTAAAACGATTCATACTGCTAAATTAACAAGAAATCTAATACAAAGAGCACTTTATAAACTCCTTTAGTTTTAGTAATTTTACACAAAATGAAACAGGTAACTGGCGTTTCCCTTTTTTAGCAAACTAAAATACGGCATGTCAGCTGGTTACCACATTATCCATCATCAAATTGTTACTATGGCTTTCGACATTGAAATGATCAGAAAAGTATATGCAAACTTTCCGGCACGTATTGCTGCAGCCCGCACCGCTGTTGGCAAGCCCCTAACCCTTACAGAAAAAATACTGTATGCCCACTTGTGGCAGGGTAATGCTATCAACGCCTTTGAAAGAGGCAAAAGCTATGTGGATTTTGCACCAGATCGCGTTGCGATGCAAGATGCAACTGCTCAAATGGCATTGTTGCAGTTTATGCAAAGCGGCCGTACCAAGGTAGCGGTACCCAGCACCGTGCATTGCGACCACTTAATTGAAGCAAAAGTAAATAGCAAAACAGATCTGGATCGTGCAGTGAATGAAAGCAGTGAAGTGTACGATTTTCTGGCATCGGTGTCAAACAAATACGGCATCGGTTTTTGGAAACCTGGTGCTGGAATCATTCATCAGGTAGTATTAGAAAACTATGCATTCCCCGGTGGTATGATGATCGGTACCGATAGTCATACCGTAAACGCTGGTGGACTCGGAATGATCGCCATTGGAGTAGGTGGTGCCGATGCTTGTGATGTAATGGCTGGTTTGCCATGGGAACTCAAAATGCCGAAATTGATTGGTGTAAAACTAACTGGTAAATTAAATGGCTGGACGGCCCCTAAAGATGTTATTCTAAAAGTAGCTGGTATCCTCACCGTTAAAGGTGGGACAGGCGCAGTAGTAGAATATTTTGGCGAAGGCGCTGTAAATATGAGTTGTACTGGTAAAGGAACGATCTGTAACATGGGTGCTGAAATTGGTGCTACCACTTCTACCTTTGGCTACGACGATAGCATGAGCCGCTACCTCAAAGCCACAGGAAGAAAAGAAATTGCTGGCATGGCTGATCATGTAAAAGAACATCTAACTGGCGATGCAGAAGTATATGCCAATCCTGAGGCTTACTTCGACCAAGTGATTGAAATAAACCTGACCGAATTAGAACCGCACCTGAACGGACCTTTCACTCCAGATTTGGCGACTCCAATTTCTAAAATGAAAGAAGCAGCAGCCGCCAATGGTTGGCCCACAAAAATTGAAGTGGGTCTCATCGGTAGTTGTACCAATTCTTCCTACGAAGATATCAGTCGCTCAGTTAGTTTAGCAAAACAGGTCATTGAAAAAGGATTAACCCTCCAATCAGAATTTACCATTACCCCTGGTAGTGAACAAGTACGTTACACCATCGAAAGAGATGGCTTTTTAGAAACCTTCGATAAAATTGGTGCCACCGTTTTTGCCAATGCCTGCGGCCCTTGTATCGGAATGTGGGCAAGAGTAGGTGCAGAAAAAGCAGAAAAAAATACCATCGTACACAGTTTCAACAGAAATTTTGCAAAACGCGCAGATGGTAATCCCAATACTTTTGCATTTGTAGGTTCCCCGGAAATTGTAACGGCGATGGCTATTGCCGGCGATCTTAGCTTCAATCCATTAACAGATACACTAACTAACAACAAAGGTGAACAAGTAAAATTAGATCCTCCTACGGGCGATGAACTACCATTGAGAGGTTTCGCAGTAGAAGATGCCGGATATCAACAACCAGCAGAAGACGGTTCTGCCGTGCAAGTGTTGGTGGCACCAGACAGTAAACGTCTTCAAATTCTCGATCCATTCCCTGCATGGGAAGGACGTGATTTAATCGGATTAAAACTGCTGATCAAAGCAAAAGGAAAATGTACGACAGATCATATTTCTATGGCTGGCCCTTGGTTAAAATTCCGTGGTCATCTCGACAATATCAGCAATAACATGTTGATTGGTGCAGTTAATTATTATAACGAAAAAACTGACTTGGTTAAAAACCAATTGACCAACGAATATGGGCCAGTACCAACCACCCAAAGAGCTTACAAAGCTGCTGGTATTGGTTCTATTGTAGTAGGCGACGAAAACTACGGTGAAGGGTCATCCCGTGAACACGCAGCCATGGAGCCACGTCACCTCGGCGTTCGTGCAGTATTGGTGAAGTCATTTGCCCGCATTCACGAAACAAATCTGAAAAAACAAGGTATGCTGGCGCTGACGTTCGACGACAAAGCAGATTATGAAAAGTTTCAGGAAGATGATAATATTGATATCCTTGGACTAACCGAATTTGCTCCAGGCAAATCCCTCACCATCGTTTTGCATCATGCCGATGGAAGTACGGATGGTGTTGTCGTAAATCATACTTATAACGAACAACAAATTGAGTGGTTCAAAGCAGGTGCAGCATTAAACATCATCCGAAGAGAATTCGCGGAAAGAAATAAATAAGAATTTCAAAATCAGGGTATTCCCTAAAATAAAAAAAGTTGCAGCGTAAGTTGCAACTTTTTTATTGGGGTTTACCAACATTTGTATTTCAATCTAACATCGTTGTGTCACTCACTTGTACTACCGTTCTATCCTGATCAATTTACTGGTCATAATGAAATCTACATTGTAAAGTATGCAATCGTTTGTCTCGAATAGCATACACCAACTTGTGATCATCATTGATTCTCCTGCTCCAGCATCCTGAGTAATTTCCTTTCAGCGGCTCTGGTTTGCCAATACCTTTAAAAGGAGAACGTAAGGTATCTTTGATAAGGTCGTTGATGCGAAATAGTGTCTTTTTATCCGCCTCCTGCCAATATTGATATTGCGCCCACGCTACGGTTTGAAAAACAAGTTCCATTACTTTATCATTAACTTGCGTTTTTGAGACTTCCCTTTATCCATTTTATCAATGGCTGCTTCTAATTGATTTCGATTGGCCTTTGTGCTCATGAGGTACAATGTTTCTTTCATGCTATTGTATTCATCCAAACTCATCACTACCACATTTTTTCCTTTACTTCTGGAAACAACAATAATATCAGCGTCATCATTTACCGTATTCAAATTTTCTGCGAGATTATTGCGGAAATCTATATAATTAATCACTTTCATTTAAGTACCTAATTAAGCACTAAATCAAGGTTTTATTGCCAATAAAATTTTGTTTTGTTTACTTTAAATCCTTTAACAAAGTTCCCTCCTTGCGAAACGGAATTAGTGTGTACCAAAAAATTACAGTGTGATTTGAATCTATTTTTATTTTATTTACCAGCATCTACATCTCTTAGCAACATCGTTGTGTCACTCACTTGTACAGCGGTACGACCCTCCACAATTAACGGGTCGCAATGGAATTTATATGGTTGTAGTTACCATTGTTTTTCCCCAAGCTTCAACTATTTTGGCAAACCAATTTTAATATTTCACTCCGTATCAAATATCTCCACCATCATGGCATACAACTTTGGATGCTTCGTTTCTAGCAGTGCTGGTCTTTCAAAGAAATATTCAGCCACTACTGCAAAAAATTCTGCTTTATTGGTATAAGCGTAGGCATTGATATCCGATCTCCGCTTAACAATCTCATTTGTTTTTTCATACATCAGTTCAATCCATGGAAGTACAAATTTCTGTTCTAACAACAACTCAGGAATACCGTCAACTGCGCCGTCAGCTTTATCAATCAAATGCACGAACTCATGAATAGCAGTATTGTGTTTGTCTGTAGTATTGCTGAACCCAAGCCTTAATGAATGTTTAGAGATGAACATCATATTGTTATATACCCCATCTCCTACCATCCCTAATATATTCCGGTCGGTATTGCCCTTGCTCTCAAACTGATGATTAATGGCATCATCGTACAACAACACTTCTTTTAAATTATAATAGCGCCATTTTGCAAAATAAAAAATGGGAATACATGCTGCTGAAGCGATCAGCACCCGATCCAACTCTTCTACTTCGGTATCAACACCGGTAATGCGTGTGTGAGAAAGAAAAAAACGGACATCGGCTTCAAAATCCCTTCTACCAGTCTCATCCAGCTTTTTGTAAAACAAAACGTTTTGTTCCAGTAAATTTTTATCGATACTGGTTTCAACATCCATTTCAGCAACTTTACCACTTCGACTAAAAAAATAAATCGTGTAAATACCAATTAAAAGCAACAGTATAAAAGCAACAGCAGACATAATTTTTAAATTAAAGCACTACCCTTAAAAGATGGATCGGCATAAAAATATTTAGCTAAAAACCAACCAATCATTCTGCTTCAAACCACAATTTTTTAGCATCATTCCATTCACCATTATAATTAATGGTTAATTCTTCGCCAGCTGAAATAGACCTCACTGTTTTCACCATCATCAAGGCTTCTTCCATATCCATATAATATTCACAATTACTCTCAAAGCTATGGTTATACATCGGTATCAAGCCAAGTGCCATACAACACTCGTCTTTATTGGCCCCCCATTCAAAAATATAATCGTGTAACAATGTTTTATCCAAATGCACCCTTTCTTCTTTGCTCATCACAATCACCGGAGCAATTTCAACAATGGTATCAGGCTCCAATGCCCTGTTGGTAAAAACAGCCCTGCCTTTGTTTTTAGATTGTTCCAGGTATAAATATTCACCCAACATCATTCCCCTTGGTTTTTAATCGATAAATTTGCGTACAACGAAAATAATGATTTGAAAGCATGATCGATGAGTTAGACGAAATATCTATTCAACAACAATTCGAAGAAGTCATCGCCTCGGAAGACAAGCTGGCTATCAAAGAGTTTCTGAACAATCAGAACATCAGTGATGTTGCAGATCTTATTTACGACAATAAGGAATTTGAAACGCAGATCATGGCCCACCTGTCAATCCACAGAGCTGCCAGCGTTTTTAAAATCCTCGATCTTAGCGAACAAAAAAGAATCATCAAAGATCTGCCGGTATTTACATCTGCAGAACTATTAAACGAATTGCCTGCAGATGATCGTGTATCGTTTCTCGAAGAATTACCCACAGCCGCCGTGAGAGAACTCCTTAAAACCCTGGGCCCGGATGAAAGAAAAATTACCCTTGAATTATTGGGTTATCCAGAAAACAGCGTCGGCAGGTTGATGAATCCCGATTACGTGTACGTGTATGAATACAATTCGGTAAAAGAAGTGATTGAAACTATTCGGAGGTTCGGTACCAACTCCGGTAGGGCTTGCTGCTGTGCTGGAATTTTATAATTGTCAGCCCAGAACCGCAGCCCAATAAAAAATTATGAGTTGAAGATATGTACAAAAGCTTAATAGTAAATCGTCAGCCGGAACAAATGATGATAGCGAACAAAATGCCGAGAAACTATTTTACTGCCAGCATAGTAGCAAACCAATGTAAGGTGCTGGCGGTAAACTTAACGGAGTTACAAATAAAACACAAAAAGTAATAAGTTGAAATCCCACCGAGGCAGAGGAAAATGTAAAATTGTTCGCATAAAAAAGAGTTAATCTTCGCTCAAGTAAAAAACTTTACTGACAACCAAACTTTGTTGTAGACATACCGGTTGTTTGTCTGTGATGGGTAGGCTTCATGAAAACATAATAAAGGACAATGGTCCCAACCATTGCCCTTATAAAATGTCAATCAATTTATTTCTGTATACTCAATGGCAACTTTGCTTTATTCTTGTAGTCTGAAACTTCAATATAGTAGATATCTAACGAAAGAGTGCTCACATTAACATTAATGGTTTTTGTGTTGGCAGAATATTTTAGTACTTTTTTAACTGCGCCCAACTTGTCCAAAATTCGAACTTCTCTTATTTCTGTCAACTGTCCTGTAGTTTGCTTAACATTGATTTGCTTAAGATTTATGGTCACTTGGTCCCTCGCAGGATTGGGGAACAATTCTACATTAGAATGTGTTTTGTAGTAACCGCAAATCATCCAAAAACCAGCGTCAAAAAATGAAGTAATTCCGCAACTGGTTTCTACTTCTACCTTGATTGTATTTTGAGCATTTACTCTTGCATCGGGACCTTGGTAATCACAGGTGCAGTAAAAAAATGCATCGCTACCCTGTTTTACCAAAGTGTTATTTATATACCATTTGTAGTAAGAATCGTATACTGTTGTGTTTATAGAAACAGAAACATGATCGCCACAAATATATTCGGGATATAAACCTATAATCTCTCTTTGGTAAGGATTATAATCGCCGCCTACGTTAACAGATTGTCCGCAGGTGTTGGTCGTATTCACTTTGGCTATATCGAAACCTGATACAACTGCATTTATTTGTCCTACGGAACTGTAATCGGTAATGTTTGTACCGTTGTATAAGATTGTATTTCCGTTTGATGACCAGTTATAAGTTGCAGATGATGCAGCACCTGAAACATTAAACATTACTTCATCACAGCTTGTTTGTGTGGCCGTTACGGTAATGACTGTGCCACCTACCTGAACAGTCATGGGCGCAACTTGTATTGTATTTCCGCAGAGGGTAATTGTGGCAGTAATAATAGCACTACCGTCGGTTACTCTGTTTAAGGTTAATACATTATTGGTAATTGTTTTGCTGTGTTGCCCGTAAATGGAAGTAGTATTCCATTGAACAGTAGCACCGGCAGGTAAATTTGTTATAGAATAATTACCTGATGTACAGAATTGAGCTAGGCCAGAAATTAGATAATCAGTAGGACTTACTGAAATAAGGTTAGCCATATCGGTTGTATTGGTTGCCATAGCCCCAGTATTGTTTGGATCGAGCCAGTTGCTGAGTCGGGTTGCATTTGTGCCACCTCCTGCCCATGAAATGTCAAATCTGCCATACTCCCCAATCGAAGGTATTTGTGTTATACACCAGCAATTATTTTGTCCAGGCTGACATTGGTTGACTTGGTTACCATGCAATTGTCCAACAATTCTATGATTTTGGTCAAACAAAGCAGCACCTGATGAGCCATGTTGAACAATACCTTGATTAAAACTTGCTCTCCAATGATTTGATGCACCACTTATCCAAGGTGTGGAAACTGCTAATTGATTTGATAAACTTATTTTCATCAAATCGCCCATTGGGTGATGTATAGAAGTGGAGGATGTAGCCGGAGTATTGGCTCGGCTCCAACCCGAATATGTTATTCCTGAATTTGGTGGAGGTATTTGATTTAATTCAACCAAGGCAAAATCTGTTGCAGCATTATTAGCCCTTAATTGGCAACCATTAAATTGGATATCCTCTCTAAATGTTCCATTTGGAGTGCAAGTAGCACTCCATGTTTGAAACTGAAAGACCCAATTTTGGACGTTTGAATTTAAACAATGATTTGCTGTTAGCAAATATGGAATATTTGTGCCGCAAGTATTCATTATTAAAGTCCCTGTGCAGATTTCATTGCTATTTGAAACAATTAAAGCCACAGAATTTCTTTCATTTTGCCACCCATTTCCCTCCGCACATAAAACATTAATATTACAGGTTGCTGATGCTCCCGAGTTGCCAAAAAAATCTGCACCAATTGGAAGAAACCCAAAGCTAACTTGGTTAATTTTAAGTTTAGTTTGCCTTTCTTCATCTTTTGGAGTAATAAGGACAACATGTAAAGTCGAACCTTGATATACCCTTGTGGCCCATATGTTTTTAGGATTATTTTCTTTTGACGTAATGCTGTCAGTGATTTCGTGAGATGTGAAAATACTTAAAAAACTGTTGTTTGAAAGCTTAAATTCATCAAACTGTAAGGATATGTTCAGAGCATTTTCGGCATTTAGGGTTAGCGTATAAATAATGTTTCCATTTTGTTCTTCTCGAAATGCAGTTTTAATAAAATCTATTTCTACTTTTACCGATTTGGCAAATTTGTTTTTATATTCAATCGCATTTTCCAAAACCTGTTTATTGTTTAACAAATTTTCAAAATTTGGCGGGGCAGTAATTTTTAGCTCTTTGTCGTTGGCCAGTAATTTAGAGATTTTTGTTTGCGGAACACCTGTAAAATATATTTTTGTTTTTACTTGTGCATTTACTTTTACTTGAATAAAAAATAATAAAAAGAGAGTAGCTATGGTTGATAAAATTATTTTCATTATTTAAGTTTTTTTAGTGAATAATTGCATGAAATTCCCACTCCAACTCCGTTAAACCATTTGCTTCTGGAACCGGAGTTTGTTTCGTTCGGGAAAGTTTTATCTGTTCTCCAATTAGAAAATACTGGGATTTGAATTTTTGGCCCTATAGAAAGTTGTTTAAATTGCTTAACTAGCCCTATCCCTAATTCTGCCGACAAACCGAAGTATTGATTATTTGTTTTCTTATAATCCATACTTCCTTCTGGGTTTGACGTTAAGTGATAATGCTGTGAGAAATTATAATAATTACTTAATCCTAAACATGTAATTAAAAAATAATTGTTTCTTAATTTAAGTTGTCTATCCACGCCGATATTCAAGGATAAAGTATTATACCAATATTTGTCTGTATAGAAGAGGATAAATAAAGGGCTTGGAAAGTCAATTAGTCTGGCATTACTTTCCCCTAATTTACTTCGGCTACTTATTTCATTAAAAGAATACTTAAAATAACCTATCCCTATTGATAAGCTATAGTCTTTAAATAATGCTTTCTTTAAATTAATATTTACTCCATATGATAAACCTTGTGGCTTTACATAATGTTTTCCGCCTATTCCAGATTCCCACCCATAAAATTCTTTATACTTGTCAAACTTTAAAAGTGGATTTACTTCAATACTGATTGGTCTATTTTGTGCGAGCCCAAAAATTGAATGGATAATTAAAAGAAATGAAATGACTAACTTTTTCATATTATTTTAGTTTGGTTAAAATTAAATTTAGGATTGAATTGCGGAGGTGAATGCCCGTAATATTTCATTATACAATGTTGAAAATTTTCATTCTGGAAAGATATGTACTAAAAAGCAGTTTGCTAATCCAAAAGGGTTTGACTACAACTGATAGGTATTGCACCAGGTGAGATATTTTTTAACGTAAAGCCCAGAATAGAAGCCCAATTAAAAATATTGGATTAAGAGTAACGACAAGGCAACGAAAAATCCCAGCCAAAACAAAAGGTCAACGATGTCACATTGTCCTACCGTAAACACGGCGAAAAAACAAATGTAGTGACAAACCGACTTTGAATCAAAAGCAAGTGTCAAAACGGAAAACCAACAACGAATTTATTGGATGAAAACTTTAATGAGAACGCTGCGGTGAATTGTCGTAAGGAGCTTGCACCTTACGAAACGATTGACGTGATTTATGTGATCAACGAAAATGGAGTATTGTTAGATGATATTCGAATCAGAGACATCATCCTGGCATCTCCCGATAAAAAAGTGAGCGAATTGATGGATGGCAGATTTATCGCGTTGAATGTGAACGACGATCAGGAAACAGCCAACGAAGTTTTTAAAATGAATAACCGTGTAGCCCTTGCCGTTACCGACGATAATGATATTCTCTTAGGCATTGTTACCATTGATGACGTTCTCTGGATTGCCAATGAGGAATTTGGAGAGGATATCCAAAAAATTGGTGGAACAGAAGCGTTAGAAGAACCATACCTCGATATCAGCATTCCCAAACTCATCAAAAAAAGAGTGGGCTGGCTCATCATCTTATTATTTGGAGAAATGCTCACAGCATCTGCCATGCAATATTTTCAGGTAGAGTTAGAATCTGCCACAGTGCTGGCTCTGTTTATCCCGCTCATCGTGAGCAGTGGTGGTAACAGTGGTTCACAAGCTTCTACCCTCATCATTCAAGCCATGGCCTTGGGAGAGCTCAGGATCACCGATTGGTGGAAAGTGATGCGCAGAGAGTTGATCTCTGGTTTTATGCTAGGATTAATATTGGGTATTATCGGATTTCTAAGGGTGTACACGTGGCAACAACTAGGTATTTACAACTACGGTGCCTATTGGCTACTCATTGCCAGCACGGTGTCTGTTTCGATAATAGGGATTGTGTTATGGGGAAGCCTGGTTGGCTCTATGCTGCCCTTGTTTCTTAAAAAAATGAAACTGGATCCTGCCGCTTCACCAGCGCCATTTGTAGCAACGCTGGTAGATGTAACAGGTATTGTATTGTATTTTTCTGTAGCCTACTTTTTCCTGAAAGGAATTTTACTGTAAGATATTCATCTGAATATCTTCTTTTGCAGGAGCGGATGGCACCCCAAACTTTTCCAGCTTCCAACTTATTTTTCCATCTTTCGCTGTAATTGTAAATAAGTTGTCGTATGCAGCATCTGGCAGCTCTGGCACTGAGTAATTTGTAGCTCCTGCCCTTCGAACTATTACAGGAACCGTATTGCTATGCCCAATCACTAGGATATGTTTGTATTTCCCGTTCAAAGAAGCAATCAAATTAAAAAGATCGTCGCCATTGGCATCTGCTTTGTAAGGCAGGGTTTCAATATTTCGATAGATTCGTATACTATCTCCCGTCATACTTGTTCTCCGATACTGGGAAACCAAGATCAAATCCACAGGCCTTTGTTGAAATACCCGATACAAATCTCCCGCCCTTTGCCTGCCCATTAGAGATAAAACTGGATTATTACCAGTATCCTTTTCAGCGTGGCGAACCACATACAAGGTTGTTTGATCCGCAAGATAATTCTGTGCGCTGCCAGGCATACCAATCAACATGCTACCTATCAGAAAAAAACCCGCCAATAAACTAAAGTGCTTCATCATAAATATTGTCATTTAAGGTGCATAAAATAAATCAAAAAAAGCAAACAGCCATAATTTTCGATAATATTGTGACTTAAATCTTTAATAATAAAATAAAGAACCATATATGTGTGGAATTGTAGGTTACACCGGTCCAAAACAAGCTTACCCCATTGTATTAAAAGGGCTCAAAAGGCTTGAGTACAGGGGATACGACAGCAGCGGAGTGGCATTGATCAAAGACGGTAAATTATCGGTACACAAAAAGAAAGGAAAAGTAGCCGAATTAGAAGAAGCTTTGGTGGGTGTAAATCTGGATTCTAATATTGGAATAGGTCACACCCGCTGGGCCACTCACGGTGAACCCAGCGACAGAAATGCGCATCCCCACACGTCTGCCAACGGCAATTTTGCCATGATACATAATGGCATTATCGAGAATTACAATTTGCTGAAAAATGAGTTGCTCAACAAAGGCTACACTTTTACCAGCGACACTGATACAGAAGTACTACTCAATTTTATAGAATACATTCAGCAAAGCAACAACTGTTCATTGGAAGAAGCTTTGCGCATTGCGTTGAAAAGAGTAACGGGAGCTTACTGTATTTTGCTAGTGGATAAAAACGATCCGGAAACCATCATCGCCGCCCGCAAAGGTAGTCCGTTGGTGATCGGCGTTGGCAAAGGAGAACACTTCCTCGCAAGCGATGCATCTCCCATTATTGAATATACCAAAGAAGTAGTGTATGTAAACGATTATGAACTCGCCATCGTTAGACCCGACGAATTGATTCTCAAAAATCTGGGTAATGAAAAAATTACACCGTACATCACCACATTAGATATGGAACTGGCGGCGATCGAAAAAGGTGGTTATGAACATTTCATGCTAAAAGAAATATTCGAACAACCCAGTACTATTTACGATTGCTTACGCGGACGGCTAGACGCAGTCGCAGGAACCATTACCATGAGTGGTGTTGAAGAACATATTGATCATTTAGTGAATGCCAGCAGAATAGTGATTGTGGCTTGTGGAACCAGCTGGCACGCTGGACTCGTAGCAGAGTATATTATCGAAGAAATATGCAGAATTCCAGTAGAAGTAGAATACGCTTCCGAATTCAGGTACAGAAATCCAATCGTCAACAAAGGTGATGTAATCATCGCTGTTTCACAAAGTGGCGAAACTGCTGACACATTGGTGGCATTGGAAAAAGCAAAAGAAAACGGTGCATTCATTTTTGGAGTGGTGAATGTGGTAGGATCTTCCATTGCCAGAATTTCGCATGCTGGTGCTTACACACACGCAGGCCATGAAATTGGAGTGGCTTCTACTAAGGCTTTTACAGGCCAACTAGCCGTATTGATGATGATTGCACTAAAGATTGCTCACAAAAAAGGAACCATCACCGAAGAGCGATACAGGAACTTGCTAATTGAATTACAGGACGTTCCCGAAAAAGTGAATGCCATTTTGAAAAATGCAGAAGAACTTCGAACCATTGCGCTTCAATACAAAGATGCATCAGACTTTTTATTCCTGGGCCGTGGCTACAATTTTCCAATAGCCTTAGAAGGTGCATTGAAGTTGAAAGAAATTTCCTACATACATGCCGAAGGTTACCCGGCCGCAGAAATGAAACATGGGCCCATTGCCTTGGTAGATGAAAAATTGCCGGTCGTATTTATTGCCACAAAAGATTCTTACCACGAAAAAATTGTTAGCAATATGCAGGAGATCAAAGCCAGAAAAGGGCAAATCATTTCTATTATTACTGAAGGTGATACAGTGAGTCCTACCCTAAGCAACCATGTTTTTGCGATTCCTCCTGCTGATGAATTAATTGCACCCATCTTAAGTGTGATTCCATTACAACTACTATCCTATTATACAGGAATAGCAAAGGGCATTGATGTAGATAAACCCAGAAATTTAGCAAAAAGTGTTACAGTTGAATAACTTCATTGAATAAATATTTGTAAGCATCCTATTTTGAAATAAATTCAACAATGATAAAATTTATAAAAATATTCAAATATACCGCAACTTTTATACTGTACCTTTTAGGTTATCTATGTTTTACACGCAATGGGTTTTATTGTTGGACACCCTTACTCTATGCGTTTTTTTTTGTTCCTATAATTGAATTGTTTATCAAGCCAGATGGTTCTAACTTAGATGAAGCAGAAGAAAAAATGGCTAAGTCCAATAAAGTTTATGACCTGCTATTATGGCTCACACTTCCTCTGCAATATTTTTTACTCTACACATTCTTGACCCACATCAATCAACAAAATGAAACAACTGATATTATAGGTAAGATCATTGGAATGGGTTTACTATGTGGTACTTTTGGTATCAATGTAGCACACGAATTAGGACATAGAAAAAATAAATTTGAACAGTTTATTGCAAAGGCTCTTTTATTAAGTAGCATCTACATGCATTTTTTCATAGAACATAACAAAGGGCACCACAAGCATGTTGCTACATCCGAAGATCCAAGTACTGCAAAATACAATCAAACTGTTTATGCATTTTGGATTCAAACCTTTAAAGGAACCTACTTAAGCGCCTGGCATATTGCCATAAATGACTCTAGAAAAAAGAAAAACAAATGGCCAATTTTAATGAATGAAATGTTTTTATTTCAGTGTATTCAGGCTACTTTTTTATTCTTGGTCGGTTGGTTTTTTGGATTAATAATATTATTTTATTTTATTGCCGCTGCAATAATTGGCGCCACCTTACTTGAGACTATAAATTATATTGAGCATTATGGCCTTAATAGAAACCAAACAACTCCTCTTTCTTATGAAAGAGTGATGCCCAATCATAGTTGGAACAGCAATCATGTGATTGGAAGATTGATGCTTTTTGAGTTGAGTAGACATAGCGACCATCATTATTTAGCATCTCGCAAATACCAAATTCTTAGAAATATCGATCATGCACCTCAAATGCCTACTGGTTATCCTGGCATGATCATTCTTGCCCTGTTCCCCCCTTTGTGGTTTAAAATCATGCACCACCAGATGAAAAAATTTGGCCTTTTGCCTAATCATTAGGACTCCAATTTAAATATCCTATCAGGCAGCATTTATGCTAAGCACGAAAGCTGTTTTACTGCTGTATCAATGATCAAAAGGGATTATTTAAAAGAACAAATAAATAACTTTCTGTTTGAGTGGAATGGATAAAACAGCTCAGTAATTACACCCAACGTTTTAGGTAGCGGAATTACTTTAACCTGAAGGCTTCGAATACTTATTTAACGAATAAATGTGTATGCTGGACGATACAGCCCGAACTGATAGTTGTAATGAATATCCCTTACCTTGTTGTATGTTTGTAGAACCTTTAATCAGGGTGGAGAAACACAGATTGCGTTATGTTATAATTATAATTTACTGTAAACCATGAACATCATTCAAACACATCCTGTAGAAGAATTAGGTTACCATTTTATCGATAGCAAATATATTCCTGAGGGTAAGGATGAATACTATCTTCGCAACATTCAGAACAACTCTGGCTTGCACTACACACCCTTAACGACCGCTCAGATTGAAACACTGGTGCTGAACAGAAATACCTCCGACAACTGGAATAATATTTTAGTGACCAATAATTTTGACGCCAAGCTTATTAAGAATTGCAAGTTTTATGGGCTCAATCGTATCGGAGATTTACAACCATTTTACCGGGAGTTTCACAACCTCAGATTAGCTGTGGGATTGTACAACAGCACCATCATCAGCTGCGACTTGGGGAATAATATTTGTATAGACAATGTAAATTACCTTAGCCATTTCATCATCGAAGACGACGTGATGATTGCAAATGTGAATGAGTTGGCGACAACTGATCATTCTAAATTTGGAAACGGGATTATCAAAGAAGGGGAATCAGAAAAAGTACGTACTTGGGTGGAGGTATGCAATGAAAATGGTGGGCGCAGTATTCTCCCCTTCGACGGGATGCTTTCCGGGGATGCTTTTCTCTGGAGCAAATTTCGTTCCGACGACTTATTATTAGAAAAGTTTAAATTATTTACCGAAAAAAAAATAGATAATAAAAGGGGCTATTACGGAAAAATTGGTAAAAGAACAGTCATTAAAAACTGTGGTATCCTCAAAGATGTAACCATTGGCAGCGACGCCTATTTAAAAGGTGCCAATAAAATTAAAAATGTAACCCTCAACAGCGACGCCGACCGCAAATCACAAATTGGGGAGGGCTGCGAATTGGTAAATGGTATCATTGGTTTTGGTTGCCGCATTTTTTATGGAGCCAAAGCTGTTCGCTTTGTAATGGCTTCGCACTCACAATTAAAATATGGTGCCAGGCTCATCAACTCTTACCTGGGAAACAACTCCACTATCTCTTGCTGTGAAGTATTAAATACTCTTATTTTTCCTTCACACGAGCAACACCACAACAATTCATTTTTGTGTGCAGCACTGGTGATGGGGCAAAGTAATATAGCTGCCGGTGCTACCATCGGCAGCAACCACAATAGCAGAAGTGCAGATGGTGAAATTATTGCCGGCAGAGGGTTCTGGCCAGGCCTTTGTGTAAGCCTAAAACACAATTCTGTATTTGCGTCCTTCACCATTATTGCAAAAGGTGATTATACTAATGAATTAAACATTCCTATCCCCTTTTCATTAGTGAGCAATGATACCAGCAACAATAAACTAGTAGTAATGCCGGCCTATTGGTTTATGTACAACATGTATGCAATGGAACGCAATGCCTGGAAGTACAAAGACCGCGATAAAAGAACAGAAAAAATACAACTCATAGAATATGATTACCTCGCACCGGATACCATCAATGAATTATTTCATGCCGTTAGCATACTAGAAAAATTGGAAGTGAAGGAAGATGGTACTGCCATAATAAAAGGTTGGGAAAACAGTACCATACCCACGCAAATTGTAAAAGTGAAAGAAGCCATTTGTATCTACCGGGAGTTGATCCAATATTATGCAGTGACGCAACTGCTCGAACACATCAAAGCCAATAAGATCGGAAGCTTTGAAGAACTCAAAAAAACTTTGTCGGCCAAATTAGCCAGAGAAGAGTGGATGAACATCGGCAGTCAGTTGATCAGAAAATCGGCCATCGAAAAATTCAAATCAAATGTAAAAAAAGGGGTGATTAATAGCTGGGATGACGTACATATTTTTTATGGTAGCGAAGGCGATAGGTACCCACAAGATAAATGGCAACATGCCTATAATAGCTTGTTGGAAATTGTGGGTATCACCTCTCGTCAATTTACAACTTCGTCATTTTCCGGCTTTTTAAATGAAGCGGTAAAAACAAAAGAATGGTTGTGCAAGGGCATTTACGAGTCAAGGGCTAAAGATTACAGCAATCCTTACAGGAAAATGGTGTACGAATCAATGGAAGAAATGAACGAAGTAATTGGTACTTTGGAAGACAATAATTTTATTCAGTCGCAGATGAAAGGAATGGATATGCTAAAAAAGGAAGTACGTGCCCTTAGAAGAAAATGGGCGTTACATTAAAACAAAAAAAATAGCTACCGATTTATTCGTAAAGCATGAAGAAGGAAAAGCTCAACAAAATCGGGTGTCATCTTTCAGCATTAGCCGAGGGTAAACTAAACCCAAGGTTTCTCATCGCATTTAATTTACAAAATATCCAACGGCCAATTCGTAGCCCTTCAAACCCAAACCACTGATCACTCCTACGGCCTTTGCAGAAACATGGGAGATTTTTCTGAAGTCTTCTCTCGCAAAAATATTGGATATGTGTACCTCTACCACCGGGCATGGAATAGCAGCAAGGGCATCTCCAATAGCCACAGAAGTGTGGGTATATCCTCCTGGATTGAACACAATTCCATCCATAGAAAAACCAGACTGCTGCAAAGCAGTGACCAACTCCCCTTCTATATTACTTTGAAAATAAGTGAAAGTGACAGACGGATATTTGTCTTTCAAGCTGTCTAAAAAATCTTCGAAAGTTTCATGGCCATACACATCGGGTTCCCTAATGCCAATAAGGTTCAAATTAGGACCGTTGATGATTGCTATTTTCATAACACGAATGTACAGCTGAAAGGTTTAAGTAACAAGTGATCGCAACTTATGTATTGCACAAACAACTTTCAAAAACTTAACAAGCCAACATCATTTTTCCATTTTATTGTTTGTGAGAAACAGGGTTTCCAAAAAATTAATTCAATAAAAGGGTTGATGTAACCGCTTTTAGCCTCGAACCAGCTCTATAAAATCATCAAATAAATATCGACTGTCGTGTGGACCTGGTGTGGCTTCAGGATGGTACTGAACGGAGAAAGCTTTTTTATTTTTGATACGAATACCTTCAATGCTATTGTCATTCAAATTTACATGCGTGATCTCAATGTTGGCATTGTTTTTCACTGCTTCCGGATCTACCCCAAAACCATGGTTTTGGGTTGTGATCTCGCTTTTCCCAGTTTGAATATTTTTAACTGGATGGTTCAAGCCACGATGGCCGTGGTGCATTTTAAACGTAGGTACATCATTTGCCAGTGCAAGCAACTGGTGCCCGAGGCAGATTCCGAAAAGCGGCACATTTGCCGCCAGAATTTGCCTAACCGTGCTGATGGCATAATCCATTGGCGCCGGGTCGCCGGGGCCATTGCTGATAAAGTATCCGTTGGGATTAAATTGCTGTAACTCCGCAAAAGATGTTTTGGCATTAAATACTTTTACGTAAGCGCCTCTTTCCGCCAGGCAAGTGAGTATATTTTTCTTTACACCAAAATCTAGCACCGCAATTCTTAACTCGTCCTTTTCCTCGCCAATTGTGTAGCTTTCTTTTGTACTTACCGCAGAGGCCAACTCCAAGCCATCCATAGACGGGACTTCCTCCAGTTGCTTCTTCAATTTCTCAATGTCTGTTTCTTCAGAAGACAGTATGCAATTCATAGCACCCTTTGTACGAACATGTGCTACCAGCGCCCTTGTATCAACCCCGTCTATTGCAACAATATTTTGATCCTCCAAGTATTGCTGCAAAGAATTATTGGAAAGAAAGCGGCTATATTTTTCTTCAAGGTTTCGGCCAATTACCGCTTTTACTTTCACACCGTTGCTTTCCACATCATCAGGGTTTACTCCATAATTTCCTACATGTACGGTATTCATAATAACTACTTGGCCATAATAGCTGGGATCTGTAAACACTTCTTGGTAGCCTGTCATTCCGGTATTAAAACATATCTCTCCTGTAGCTGTCCCGGTTTTGCCAAAAGCATTGCCGTGAATGATGGTTCCGTCGGCCAATATCAGTATTGCTTTATTATTGATCATCTTTTTAAATTATGCTGCAAAGAAAAACATTTGTTGGTGTAAAAAAGTCCAAAAAAAAGCAAACTGTTTAAAGTTTGCTTTTATATAAATTAAGTTTTTGCATATTACGCTTCTTCTCTACCGCCGTTTAATTTTTCTTGCAACTCTTTCAACTCATCCATTTTACCATCAGCAGCCAATTGGGCTTGTTCTGGCCATGTGGTTGTGTCTGCAGCATTAAAACTTCCTTCAGATGCATCCATGATTTCTTTGATTTTTTCTGCAGTAGTCGCAGCAAGATCAGCAAAAGTTACAATGCCAGCCGCAGTTAACACTTCGGCAATTTTGGGTCCTATACCTTCAATGATCATAAGATCATCAGCTTTAGCGGCTTTTTTCTTAGGTGTTTTAATTTCTGTTGCTACAACTTCTGCAGTTGCCACATCTTCTTCAGTGTCTGTTTTTTTCTTAGCGCTACCACTTCTGCGTGTTTTCTTAGCTGGTTCAGCAGCGTCTGGTGCGGTTTTGCCGTACACATCATTGAAGTCTACCAGCTCAATCATCGCAATTTCGGCATTATCACCTACACGCGCACCCAATTTGATGATACGGGTGTATCCACCAGGACGACCAGCTACTTTTGGAGCCACTACGGTAAATAATTCTTTTACTGCTAATTTATCGTTCAGGTAACTAAACACAATACGGTGATTGTGCATGATCGACTCTTTGCTTTCTGTTGCTTTTGTTTTGGTGATCAGCGGCTCGATGTAAGTACGCAATGCTTTCGCCTTTGCAAGAGTAGTAGTGATTCTTTTGTAAGTAATCAACTGACAACCCAAGTTAGACAACAATGCTCTTCTGTGTGAGGCTGTTCTGCTAAGTTTATTTCCTTTGTTTCCGTGGCGCATGACGTTTAATTTTATATTCCCTCACACCGTGTCAGGATTTGTGAGGTACTTGGTGAATTTGATCAACCAATGATTGGTGTATCAGTAAATTTTTATTACGATTTCAAAATGATGATCTTACTCATCATCTAATTTCAGCTTGCTCAGATCCATGCCGAAGCTCAAACCTCTTTCATGCAATACCTGATCAATTTCACTCAAAGATTTCTGACCAAAGTTTCTGAACTTCATCAAATCTTCTTGTTCGTATTGTACCAGTTCGCTCAATGAGTTGATTTTGGCTGCTTTCAAACAGTTGAATGCTCTTACAGAAAGATCTAAGTCTTCCAATGGAGTTTTCAGCATCTTGCGCAGTTGCAAAGTTTGCTCATCTACGAGATCTTCTTTTTTATCTTCTTTGGTATCGAATGTGATGTTTTCGTCAGTGATTATCATCAGGTGCTGTATTAAAATACGGCTGGCTTGTTTCACTGCTTCTTCCGGATGAATGGTGCCATCTGTTACAACTTCCATGACCAATTTTTCGAAATCGGTGCGTTGTTCTACCCTTGTGTTTTCAATAACGTATTTTACGTTTTTGATAGGTGTATAGATAGAATCAACGGGAATGTATCCGAAGTGTGAACTTTTTTCTTTATGCTCCTCTGCAGGAACGTAACCACGACCTTTTCCGATAGTGATTTCGATATCTAGTTTTGCGCTGCTGTCTAATGTGCAGATCAGCAATTCTGGATTCATTACTTCAAATGTAGGGGAAGCCTCGCCAATCATTCCAGCGGTGAACTCCGTTTTATTTTTGAGCGACAATGTAACCTTTTCATTGTTTACATCATGGTCAACTTTGGCCTTAAAACGAACTTGCTTGAGGTTGAGGATGATTTCTGTTACGTCTTCAGTTACTCCTTTTACGGTAGCAAACTCATGGTCTGCACCAGAAATGTTGATACCGTTGATTGCATAACCTTCCAGCGAATTCAGCAACACCCTGCGCAAAGCGTTACCAATAGTTACACCATATCCGGGTTCAAGCGGACGAAATTCAAACTGAGCTTCAAAATCATTTGCTTTTTGAAGAACGATTTTATCTGGTTTAACAAAATTGAAAATGGCCATTTGTATGTTGTTTTAACCTCGCAGCTCCTTTGGAGGCACAAAGCTTATTAGTAATTATAAATTCATAAAACTCCAGGGGTATCTTATAAAAGAGACAGAAGCAGGTATTATTTAGAGTACAATTCAACGATTAATTGCTCCTTAATATTTTCAGGAACACTTTCTCTTTCAGGATAGGTGATGAAGGTACCTTTCAGTTCTGCTTCACTCCAATCTACCCAGCTGAACTTAGGATTTTTACCACGCAGGTTGCTGGTGATGGAGGTATTAGCGGCACTTTTGTTTTTAAGACCAATCACATCCCCTGGCTTACAGCTATAAGAAGGAATGTTCAATACATCTCCGTTTACGGTGATGTGTTTGTGGCTCACCAACTGGCGTGCACCAGAACGGCTCACAGAGATACCCATTCTATAAACGGTATTGTCTAAACGCGCTTCTAACAATTTGATTAAGTTTTCACCTGTTACACCTTTTTTACGGTTAGCCTCGTCAAATGTTTTACGGAATTGTTTTTCCAGCAAACCATAAGTGTATTTTGCTTTTTGCTTTTCTTTCAACTGCAAGGCATATTCACCCAGCGTTTTACGCTTTTTGGTAGCACCATGCTGGCCAGGAGGGTTACTGTTTTTGGTTAACCACTTGCCATTGCCTGTGATGGGTTCTCCGAATCTTCTGGAGATCTTTGTTTTGGGGCCTGTATAACGTGCCATAATTGTTTGTGTGGTCTTTTAGTGACGATGTAACATTGTAAAGACCTTTTAAAATGAATGTTACACCCGGTTAAAATAATTGTATGAATACCTTAATCTTAGTACTGAGTACTGAGTACTTAGTACTGAGTACTTAGTACTGGGTACTGAGAATTGAAATTAAACCCTTCTTTTCTTCGGTGGACGACAACCATTGTGTGGCAAAGGTGTAACGTCTTTAATGCTGTACACTTCGATACCGTTTTGTGATAAAGAACGGATAGCACCTTCACGACCACTTCCCGGACCTTTCACCAATACGTCTACTCTTTTCAAGCCTGCATCCAACGCAACTTTCGCTGCATCTGCTGCCGCCATTTGAGCTGCATAAGGTGTATTTTTCTTACTCCCTTTGAAACCCATTTTACCAGCACTTGACCAGGAAATTACCTGACCTTGTTTGTTGGTAAGACTGATAATAATGTTGTTGAAACTTGCGGTGATGTGTGCGTCGCCATGACTGTCCACTTTTACCACTCTTTTTTTAGAAGCTGATTTTGCGCTTTGTTGCTTTGCCATAATTGCTTTAAATATAGGTAATCTTAAAAAATACTAACCTGAAAATTCAGGTCCTGCACCAACCCTCCTGCCTGACTTCGCGATCCGGCGCTGGTGAAGAAAATCAGTCATGTATAAACAACGAAATACGAATGATGAATGTCGTGCGCAGTTAAGCTGCGATCCGAAACCCATGATCCGTAGTTCGTAATAAATAATTATTTCTTGGCCACTTTCTTTTTGCCGGCAACCGTTTTACGTTTACCTTTTCTGGTGCGACTGTTAGTACGAGTACGTTGACCACGAAGGGGTAAACCTTTACGATGACGCAAACCACGGTAACAAGCAATGTCTAATAAACGCTTGATATTCATTTGTGTTTCACTACGCAAAGCACCTTCAGTTTTGAACTCACCGTTGATGATGTTACGAATAGCAGTTTGTTCATCATCATTCCACTGGTTCACCTTTTTATTTACGTCGATGTTTGCTTTGTTTAAGATATAAACAGCAGTAGAACGACCAATACCGTAAATGTAGGTAAGACCTATTTCGCCTCTTTTATTTTTTGGTAAATCTATACCGGCAATACGAGCCATATTCTTATTTTAGATGTTTGATATTTGATGTGGTTTATCTGACCGTTGCTGGCAATCATTACCAACCATCGCCCAAAACCGGTTTTATCCTTGCTTTTGCTTAAAACGTGGATTCTTTTTGTTAATCACATACAGACGTCCCTTTCTTCTTACGATCTTACAATCTGCACTGCGTTTCTTAATTGAAGCTCTTACCTTCATTGTTATTGTTTTTATCTATTTGCGAATGGATGCCAGCATGCTAACAGCCTTTTAAAATTATTTGTACCTAAAAATGATCCTGCCCCTCGTAAGGTCATAAGGACTCATCTCTACCCCAACTTTGTCGCCAGGCAAAATACGGATGTAGTGCATCCTCATCTTTCCTGAAATGGTAGCCAGTATTTCGTGGCCGTTTTCTAATTTAACCTTGAACATTGCATTGCTCAACGCTTCAATTATAACTCCGTCTTGTTTAATAAGTGCCTGTTTAGCCATAAATTTGGGAGCGCGAAGATAAGAGTAATTATTTAAATTCTGAACAAAATTTCCTATTATTACATAATAAACATCATCAACTATGAAAAAAATACTTTATCTCGGTCTTTTTAGTACTCTTTTTGCAGCTTCCTGCGGCAAAGATAAGGATCCAGTTCCAGACCCAAACAGCGGGTCTTACATGAATGCGAAAGCAGGCAGCACCTGGAATTACGAGGTCATCAACAATTTGCCTCCCGTTTCTACGACAACCTACACACTCACTTCTACCAACAGAGACAGTAGCGTTAATGGTAAAAACTACCATGTGTACACCAATAGCACCAATGGGCGAAGTGAATATTACCATGTTTCAGGCACTGACCACTTTACTTTTGGCAGCCTGCCAGCCGCCGCAGGAGCCAATCTCAATGTGGAAAACCTTTACCTGAAATCTGGCGCAGCAGTAGGTGCCACCTGGTCTCAGCCCTATACTATTACAGTGCCGGGCTTCCCTTTACCGATAACTATAACCGTTACCCACAAAATTGAAGAAAAAGGTTTGACCAAAGTAGTGAATAACATCACTTACAACAATGTGATTCGCGTATCCACCAAATTAGCTGCAGCAGGAATACCCGCAAGCGCTTTAACAACCGATATTAATATTTTTTATGCGCCAAACCACGGTTTGATAGAAAGCAATAGCATAATCACTTCTACACTCATAGGCAATAGTAATAGTACCACCCGACTCAAAACATCGACACTGGTTCCATAAATCTGTGAATGATTAGTCTACAATATTATAATAGAGGTCAGTTTATCACTGACCTCTATTATAACTGTATTTTTTTCAAAAGAATTAATCCAGAATTTTTACCTCAGTGCGCCTGTTCTGTGCTTTTCCTTCTTCAGTTTTATTGCTTTCTACAGGCACCGACATTCCATACCCTTTTGCTTCCAACCTGGCAGGATCGATCCCCTTTGAAACCATGTAATTCATCACTGCCGTGGCCCTTTCCATAGATAATTTAAGGTTATTGGCTGCAGTACCTACGTTATCGGTGTGGCCTCCAATCTCTATGCGGTCGTCCACTTTTCTTACGAGATAAGCCCCCAGTTCGTTCAGAGAAGTGTAAGATTCTGGCTCTAAAACCGCCTTACCTGTTTCAAAGTTTACATCTTCCAACACAAAAGTTTTTGCTGGCGAAAATTGAAAACTGAGTGTGAAGGGTTCTTTATAAGATGCATTTGGACCAGGATCGGGGATGTCCATCATATCATAAGAGGTAGAATCTTTGAAACCCAAAATATAGATCTCGTATTTGTCGCCTGCTGGCAACCGAACCGAAAAACGACCCGTGCTGTCGGTCAGTCCCTGGTATTCCCGTTGGTTAAAATTGCTTTTAAAGATCATGATTTCACGGGGTAGTGGCACATGCTTAAAATCTGTAACCGTTACATTTACTTGTGCATCTTTGGCCTGTAAGGCATTTTGCACCACCGGGGTTTGGGCCTGCATTTGTGCTGCGAAAGCTGTTGCAAAAAAGCTTACCAATACCAATTTTTTCATAGTTGAGCATTTGAGGGTGAAGAATGACCTCAAGATATAACTTTCATTTCGTTTCAATATTGCCCACACCCAATAAATTATCCACTACAATTTCTGCTGCAAACGAACCACCATCTCTGTTTTCCATCCTTCAAAATCGCCTTGCTGGATGTGTAAACGGGCCTGTTTCACTAACCAAAGGTAAAAGGCCAAGTTGTGTATGCTGGCAATGGTGAGCCCGAGGTATTCTTTGCTTTTCATAAGATGGCGCAGGTAAGCCTTGCTATAATAATTGCTGATTGGGCAATCAATGCCATCGTCTAAAACAGAAAAATCTTTTTCCCATTTTTTGTTATCGATATTAATAACACCCTTGGAGGTAAACAGCATCGCATTTCTGCCATTGCGGGTAGGCATCACACAATCAAACATATCTATGCCCATGCCAATAGCTTCTAAAATATTCCATGGGGTACCTACTCCCATTAAATAGCGTGGTTTATCGGCAGGCAGATGATCGCAACAAAGCGAACAGATCTCGTACATGGTTTCGATGGGCTCACCCACACTTAAACCGCCGATAGCATTGCCAGTAGCATTTTTAGAGGCAATGAACTCGCAGGATGCTTTGCGTAGGTCGTGGTGAACACCTCCTTGTACGATCGGGAATAAGTTTTGGGTATATCCATATTTATCAGGAGTCTCACTAAACCGTTGAACACATCTGTCGAGCCAACGGTGTGTTAGCTCCATGGAGGTTTTGGCATAGTCGTATGCGCTGCCACCAGGCGGGCATTCATCAAATGCCATGATAATATCTCCGCCAATGATTCTTTGGATATCCATCACCCTTTCCGGAGAAAACAGGTGTTTACTGCCATCAATATGCGACTGAAATACAACTCCTTCTTCTTTTATTTTACGCTGGCCTGCCAATGAAAATACCTGGTAGCCGCCGCTATCGGTTAAGATAGGCTTCAGCCAACCAATAAATTGGTGCACCCCCCCCGCCGCTTCCAACACCTCTAAGCCGGGCCGAAGGTATAAATGATAGGTATTGCCCAATATGATCTGGGCCTGCACTTCGTCGATCAATTGCTGCTGGGTAACCGCTTTCACAGATCCTACTGTTCCTACTGGCATAAAAATGGGAGTTTCTATATTCCCATGATCGGTACAGATCAAACCAGCCCTTGCTCTGGAACCTGTATCGTTACGTGAAATGGAAAAACTAAGTGCTGCCATGTTATTTTTTAAAAGAGGGCAAAGATAATTATTAACAACACCAATTGAGGTGTTGATAGAAATAACCGCCAACAATCTGCTTCATTCATTTGCGGGGAAACTTCGAACCTGTATTTTTGCAGTTATGGACCTACCTAAACTGCTATTGCTGCATTGGCAGCTCATTGTGTTTATATGCCTGTGTTTGGTGGCATCCACTCTACTTTTTTATTACACTTACTTTTTCAGCCGATTGGCATTTTACAAACCAACACCTAAACTTCACTCCAGAACCAATGCCGTTAGCGTGATCATCTGTGCCCGGGATGAAGCAGCCAATCTGGCCAATAATTTACCGGGTGTGTTGGTGCAGCAATACAACTCTACCCACGAAGTAATTGTAGTAAACGACAATTCTTATGATGAAAGCAAATACATCCTGGAAGAATTAAAAAAAGAATTCAAACAGATGAATGTGGTTGAACTTACCCAGGAAGCAAAAATGATTCCTGGAAAAAAATTCCCGCTTAGTATTGGCATCAAAACAGCCAAACATGAAATTCTTTTACTGTCTGATGCAGATTGTGTACCTGCTACCGAAAACTGGATCTCCAGCATGCAACATACTTACGAGGAAGATACAGAAATTGTGTTAGGTTATGGCGGCTTTCACAAGAAAAAAGGATTGCTTAATAAAATGATTCGTTGGGAAACATTTCATACCGCTTTGCAATATATGAGTTACGCCCTCGCAGGCATGACATACATGGGGGTAGGTAGAAATCTTTCTTATAAAAAAGCAATATTTTTTCGGCATAAAGGATTTTCTGCACACAACCATATTGCGGGTGGTGATGATGATTTGTTCATCAATATGGCTGCTACCAAAACCAATACTAAAATAAATATTGACCCTGAAAGTTTCACGTTGAGTGTACCCGCTGAAAGCTGGTCGCAATGGACTAAACAAAAACGACGGCATTACAGCACCTCTAAATTTTATAAACCCTTGCACAAGTTCTTACTGGCTTTGTATGCCGTTTGCAATTTTTTATTTTATCCCCTATTGGTAACGGCTGCTATTTTCTACAGTTGGGAATGGAGCTTATTGGTATTGGGCATCAAGTGGCTGTTTCAAATGATCGTATATGCCAAAACAATGAAAAAAATGGGTGAAAAAGATTTAATTCCATTCGCCCTTATTTTTGATATCTGGATGTTTTTTTATTACATCATTTTCGCTCCTACGCTGATTAAAAAACCAAGACAAACATGGAAATAATTGAAAAATATTTTTCCGACTTTGCGCCTTTGCAGCAAAAACAATTTGCTGCACTCAAAGATTTGTACAGCAGCTGGAATGAAAAAATAAATGTGATCAGCCGAAAAGACATTGATAACTTTTACTTACATCATGTTTTACATTCTCTAAGCATTGCTACTCAATTTGAATTCAGGAAAAATAGCGAAGTGATGGACCTTGGTTGCGGTGGTGGTTTCCCAGGGGTACCGCTGGCCATATTTTTTCCGGAAGTCAACTTTCACATGGTAGATAGTGTCAACAAAAAGCTGACCGTCATCAAAGAAATTGCGCAGGAAATAGGATTAACAAACATTCAAACCAAACATAGTCGGGCAGAAGATATCAAGAACCAACAATTTGATGTAGTGGTATCAAGAGCAGTAGCCCCACTCAAAGAGCTTTGGTTTTGGAGCAAACCTTTGATCAAAAAAAACAAGAACAAAGCAGCGCAAGAACCCAACGGACTGATTTGTTTAAAAGGAGGTGATTTATCAAAAGAAATTTATGAAAGCGGTTGTAAACCTTTTGTGTGGGAAATAGAGAAAATTTTTAAAGAACCTCATTTTAAAGAAAAATTCATGCTATACCAGCCCTTGAAATAAGCCACGATACTGCTATTAATACAGCACTGAACTTCAAAATAAAGAGAACACATCGTTCAGATTTTAATACCGTACCTTAATTTGGGAACAACATCAAATAACCGAATTACCCTTACCACTTTGAGGTATTTTTTATTTAAAATATTCCAATAACTTTACATACATGAAAATCTCAGTAGCCATCGTCGAAGACAACCACGACATCAGAAAAGCGCTCGAACAAATCATCAGCATGAACAGCGAATTTGACCTCGCTTGTAGCTGCGAAAGCGGCGAAGATGCCCTCATTAAATTACCTATCTATTTACCCCATGTAGTGTTGATGGACATACACCTTGGCGGTATAGATGGAATAGAAGTAGTACGGGAATTAAAGAGTACACATCCCGAAATTTTGTTCATGATGTGTACGGTGTATGAAGAAGATGAAAAAATATTTGAAGCACTCAACGCCGGGGCCAGCGGATATATCATCAAAAAAACAGCTCCTTCAAAATTGTTAGATGCTATCAAAGAATTACATAAAGGGGGCGCACCCATGAGTAGCCAGATCGCCAGAAAAGTAGTATCCGCTTTTCAACAAAAACCAGTTGCCTCTAGCAATGAATCGCTGGATATACTCAGTAAACGTGAATTAGAGATTTTGCAAATGCTGGCACAGGGTCATGTGTACAAAGAAATTTCCGACAAACTGACTATCAGTTCCGAAACAGTTCGGAAACATGTGTACAATGTGTACAACAAACTTCATGTTTCTAATCGCGTTGAAGCAGTGAACAAATATTTCGGACGTTAAAAGAATACCCTTTCAACATCAAAGCCCCTTTGCTTAAAGGGGCTTTGTATTATCCGGTAAACTATTTTACCAATTTAATTCCAGCACATTATTTTTCCTGTTCACATCAGCCATTCTTTTACTCGGATCAATTTCTACTTTTTTTATATCCAGCAACCTGCCTTTTACCTCTACTACGTAGGTGGGATGCGTCCAGCGCCAAGGCTCAAAAATGGTTCTGGTTTCCATCTCATTTTCTGATGGTTTGTTGGCATACATCAGGTTCAAAGGAATGTATTGCATGATGGTAGTGCTGTCTTTGAAAGTAACACGAAGGTCAATTGGCATTGGCATCTTACCCACTCTTTTTAACCTGATTTTAGAGATGCCGTTTTCTTCCCACAAACTATCAATACTGTAATCGATGGTTTTGATACTGTTCACGAAATACTCCTGGTACCAATCTAATTGAACACCACTTACGTCTTCCGCCACTTTTACGAAGTCATATACATTCGGATGTTTGAAACGCCATCTGTTATAGTATTCCAACATTATTTTATCTCTTACAGAAGCGCCTACGATATATCCCAGTTGCTCCATAAAAACTTCGCCTTTAGAATAAGCTGCAGTGCTGTAAGAATAGTTATTATCGAAATGATCTGCATGAGTAGTTAACGGTTCTTCCAACCCGCTTTCCGCCAATCGCAAATATCCAAGATAAGCAGAGCTGTGTTGCACTGGCACTACATGCTCTATCTGATCTTTGAGGGCCTCATTATTAGGATTTCTTTTCAAGGCACCCTTTAATTCATCAATTTCGGGATAGCCATTGTTAAATTGCGTAATGAGGTTTTCAGCATAACTGGTAAACCCTTCATCCATCCATGCATACAAACTTTCGTTGGTACCCAGCATCATCTGGTACCAGCTGTGCATCCACTCGTGAATGGCGGTACCCAATGACGGGGAACTGACCAATGTTGCCATAGGATATTCCATACCGCCATCGCCTCCGTGAATAAACGTGTATTGTGGATACGCATATTTACCAAAGTTTTTCTCCATGAACGGCAACACTTTTACTGCAACATCTGCCACTTTTGTCCAGGCGGTATCTTCTTTCAGATCGTCTGGTTTATCGTTGTAAATAACATGGATGGTAACACCGCCTGCTGCTTTTCTTACCACGTGCTTGTACTCTGGATCGGCTGCCCACATAAAATCGTGTACGTTGTTACCGATAAAACGCCAGGTTCTGGTATTGCCTGCGACAGGCCTTAGTTCTGTGCCGGGCTTATCGTATCCCCAGCCAATAGCTGCAGCGTTTTGAAGTACACCGGTACCACCAATCTTGTAAGATTTTTCGATGTTAATAGTCACGTCGAAATCACCCCACACACCATAAAATTCCCTGGCAATGTATTGATTGGGGTGCCATCCATCTTTATCATATTCACAAAGCTTGGGATACCATTGGCTCATGCTGTAGCGCACACCCGTGGTTGGATTGTCTCTGCCGCTTCTGCGAACTTGCAAAGGAACCTGTGCTTCAAATTCCATATCAATGATCACTTTGCTGTTTGGTAAAATAGGTTTTAGCAATTTTACTTCCAGAATGGTTTCATGGTAGGTATATGGTTGTGCAACACCGTTGATGCTGATGGATTTAATTTTTTGATACCCAATTTCATTTTCTTTCAGGTTGGCTATTCGATCTCGTACCCTTGCGTCCCAATCGGGGCGATTGTTGGTTTTAATTTTACCCAATTCTCTGCTCCGCACATCCATGCTGCTATTGGGTTGAAAAGCATTGAAATAAAGATGATAAAACAGCCTATCCAATTTATCGGGAGAGTTGTTGGTATACTCTAGTTTTTGTTTGCCGGTAAACTGGTTTGTTTTAACATCCATATTGATGTTCATCGTGTACTTCACTTTCTGTTGCCAACGAGTAGATTGGGCTGTTGCTAAGGTTACAAAACTGGTTCCTAGCAGCAATAGAAAAATCGATCTATAATTCATGTCCTTTTTTTGTTTGCGTAAATTTCGGCAAAATAATGTTATGCAAAACAGAAAAAAGATGAATGGAGGAACCGGATAGAATATTCAAATATTTTATAACAAATAATCTCTACATGGTAAACCCGATTTTCTCTTAGAAGAATTATTTAAAACCGATGTTATTATTTTCCTCAAGTGTTAGTTATTTTATTTTTTTGAAAATGTACTTATAATAAGGTACACCATCACTACCTCTGCTAGCAGGGGTATAGAAATAAACAACATTCAACACTTCCCATCCTTTACTAATAATAAAATTCACTACTTGAATCGTGTTGCCGAATTTGATCATGTTGTTAGATGAATCTGTAATTTGATATTTAAATAAATTATCATCGAATGTTGATTGTCCGTAATCAACATCATACCAATTCGCATTTTTTGAAACTCGATGAATCAAATTATTAACAGCAGTTAACTCAATTACTTGTGCACTATCCAACACATTAACGTTTCGACCATTTACAAAAAGCTGAGCACTAACGTCTGTTGATAGTACACTTAAAACAATTGTGAGAGAAATAAAAAAAGACTTTATTTTCATTGTAACGGTTATTTATAATTCATTTATATTCTCTTCCCAATAAAAGTCCTTTTTCTAACGGGGCCATTACCTTCCAAGAATTCGCATTCAATGTTTATAGAATCACGATTGTTAGTTTTTATCTGACCATTTGCCTTAACCAATGAGCAACAAAAATTGGGCACACCTGAACCATTAGAAGTAAAACCAAGAAAGCCCTGATCAATTCTTGGGGCGAAAGTTTGATTCATGATATCGCTCAATGTGGGTTGTAAACAAACCCCCGCAGATATGATACCTCCACAGGCCTTAGGCAGATTATAAATTCTTGCATCCCATGCCTTTTGGCCACCTGATGGAGAAGGATTATCTCCATGGTCAATTATTGTTATTGGAAAAGTATCTGTTGGATTGTCTGTAAATATCCCAGAGAAACTGCCAATACAAGGACTGCTTATAACTTTCTCTGGAGACAAAAACCCTGCTTCTCTAGATTTGTCCAACACTTTTAAAG
Source organism: Chitinophagales bacterium (assembly GCA_038249665.1). GTDB lineage: Bacteria > Bacteroidota > Bacteroidia > Chitinophagales > Chitinophagaceae > Ferruginibacter. Next base: position 15,453 of record JBBSDF010000025.1, on the reverse strand, counting down.
ATAAATATCTTGTTGCACTGTCAGATTTTACAATTCTACCATTGGGGGTATTGTAAGCTCTTTTCGCATATAGTGTTACTGGAATAGGTGCATCCATGTCCTCTAAACCAAATCTTAAATACACGTCTCGTGTGTCGAACTCCTCTAGACCTACTTTCCATCTATATTCTGTGAACGGTTGGTCAAAACGAAACAAGGCCTCGAACCTAACTATTGTGTCGCTCTCAACCCTGAAATTGTTGAAAAAAGGCTCATATATGTGAAACGATACTTCGAAATTGTTAGGATCGCTTGAAGGTAATATTCCCGAAAGATCGTCATTGCTACGTTTACAACTAGTAAGTAAGAGTAATAAGCAAATTATTAAAAGAAAAGGGGTCTTTAAGTTTTTTATATGAACTTGCCTTTGTGTTGATTTCATGATACGTATTTTAACTTAATAAAATGTTTTTACTTTCCAACCATTTATTTAAAACATAAAATTAATAAACAGCTTTTACGACTTGTTGAATACCATTCTTTTCATTTTTCACACGAATTAACAGCACACCATTAGATGAGATCGTTGAGTAAGGGAACGTAAACAAACTCTCTCCAGCAGAAGTAATATTAACAAATTGTTTGGATAACAACTTTCCAGTAAGGTCTAACACCTCAACATCGTATTTTCCAACTTTCTCAGTTTGAATTAAAAGTGAAATTTGCTTATTTGTAATAGGATTGTTTTTAAGAGTTACTTTAAAATCCTCGGTGCCTGTGCTTGGTGAGCTAGTAGCTATGCTAGTTGTATTTCTAGCATATTGTGACGCTTTACTCTGGTATTTAAAAGAACTACAAACAGCTTTAATCTCTAAATCGCTAGCGGCTGGAGTGGTTGTTGAGCATAAGTTCGGAGGAAATGCTTCAGGAAAACTGATATTCTGATAGTTGTCATCATAAATGTATTCTAAATTAGTTTTGAAAGTATTAACGTAAGTGACATCTTTCGTTGTACCCGCAATCCTCAATTTTGCAAAGACTTTTAAATAAACCGATGACGGAGTCCACCCCTCAACGAATGTTGGAATGGAATAAGAATCTCTTAATTCAGAAAAAGGTACAACTAACTGCGAGAGACAACCAGTTTTGTAAATACTTGTTTCCAGTGTCCTTGGTGTCATATTATTTCCATTACCAAAGAAACCATTAAAAATAAGCGAGGCCTGTATATCACTATTTGCAATATCAAATCCAGCATTTGGATTAATGATATATTTAATATCAGAAGTAAGTTGAAATTTAGAAGTATGAAATGAATAAATCGGATTTAATTGCCAGTAGTCATCATAATCATATTCATCGTAGTATGCATATGTTCTCGTCACAGTTGGGGTATACAAAAGATTAAAAATTCCATACCCATTATTATACTCAGGTAAAAAATTAGATGAAATTTGAGTATGATCAGAGTTTGGATTTACAGAGTTAAGAGTGAAATAAGAAAAATTTGAACTAATAGTGCCCTCACCCTTCATTTTAATATTCATTGCTAAGAGGGTGGCTGAGCGGTAGTAGTTGGTGATCCATATAGCAATCCAATTATAGACTGTACTCCATTAACAGCTTTTGCCAATGTCTCAATATTGTTAAAAAATTGGAGCAATTTATTTTTATCTTCGACTTTTTTATTCTCCCATTTATCTGTAAACAGGGAGCCCGCATAACTAGCGCCTGTTTGAACATTTTTAAAAAATGTGAAAGGACTAAAACTTGACAATCCTTTTGCAGATGAATGCGACCCCTTTGAATTTATTCTTCCGAAATTATCTGTAAATTCTCCTAAATTATAACTTTGAAGGGCTTGACCTTCAATTGTAAAACTTAGGTTAGAGGACTGCGAAAGAAAAGCCTCAAACACTAACTGTGTTTTCGAATTACAAGTACATGGATCATAACTCATATTAAAATCTGCACTAAACCAAGAATTTTGCTCATTGACGAAATAGTTTGGAATCAATACTTCCGGGACGTTGTTATTAAAGTCTTCTAGGGAGTTAAATGCAGGCTGATTTTGTCCATAGAGTTCTAAATGAGCTGTCCTCAAACCGTCACCATAAGTCAAATTTATAGTAGCGCCGTTGTTTTGATTTAACAATTGAGTAATTCCAATAAAAATACGCAGTACTGCGGTGTGCCTATTATAGAGAACAAAATAAGGATTAGCAATTCCTGCTGAAGGTGAACCAAAATCAGATTTTATAAGTGCCCACCCGTCAGCTTCATTAAAATCTTTGACAGTATAAAGTGAGAATTCATTAACATTAGGATTCGTAAGACTACTTAAGAAGAAGGGAGACTGTATCACTCTTGGAGTTAAGACTGGATCATTCGAGCTGTAGTATGTAAATGTAGGAGTCCTCCAGTTGAAAGTATAACTACTTGGTGTTTGGTTTGTATTACAAGGAGCTATATTTAAGAACTGATTTTTAGAAAAAGAATGAAGTGTAATGCTAAAAAGGCAAAATAAGGTTAGAATTATTTTCATTTGATTTGTTTGATGGTACGAATTAATAATACCCAAATATAAAATCCAATTTGATATCTTAAATATTTTTATGTTAAGAAATTATTAAATCAATTTATTTAAAATATTATTCTTTTTTTGTTCAAGGTGTTCAAATAATATTCAGCTGAATTGATAATCAAAATAGATTGAACAAATTTCAAAATCAAAATTCCTTATTCATTTATTTTATACTTGACAAAGTCGGACGTCTTTAATTCTACCATCAGGTAGTTCAGTGAATAATATAATCCCAAAAATGCCAATGCTCTATCACAGAAAGACATCGTAGAGGAAATGATTAATCTTTTTAGATATTATGAAAGCAAAAGATTGTATGACACAAATCACATAATCACTTTTTTAGGGACATTAAATTTATTAGGCTCCCTTTATGTATAAAAGAAAAATTCACTCAAAACACCACCATGCAAAACAAATCAAATGATGCTACCCCGCAACGCCCAGAAGAAGAACGACCATTAAATGCCCCGCTTGTAGAAATGAATTTGTATCAATTCATTGATCAAATAAAATCGGAAACAACTTGGGCAGAAAGCGATCGTAACTCCATCACTTTTTTATGAAAAATTATTATACCATATAATTTTAGTTTAATACTGTTTTAGTTAGCTTTTGCTGTCGGTTTTTTATTGAAAATGTATTTGTAAAAAATTGTTCCATTGTCGTCTTGATCTGTAGAAGTCACATGGTAAGTTGTTACTGATAAAATATCCCAATCTTTACTTAAAATATAATTCACTACCGACACAGGATTGGTAAACTTAACAACGTTGTTTACAGCATCTGTAATCTTTTGCTCCCAACGATTGTCATCATATTTAATCTGTCCAAAATTAACAGAATACCAGCCACGTTTTTCTGGTATACCATACAATATGTTATCAATTGTTATTAATTCAATTACTTGTACACTGTCAATCGTATTAACATTGCGCCCGTTTACAAAAAGTTGTGCAGCAGCATGATGAGATGAAATACATAAGATAAAAATTAGTGCCAATAAAGAAGCTATTTTTTTAAGCCAACTCATAGAGGTTTATTTGATTGATTTGATTATATTTTTTTTCCAAGAAATATTCTCCTTTTTGGAATATCGTTTCCGTTTCTAATTTCAGTTGTGATTTCGATTGAGTCTCTTGCATTGTTAATGATTCTTCCATTGGCCTTCAACATTGGGCAACAAGCGTCAGAACCACCACCCCCATCAGAGGTAAAACCAAGATAACCCATCTCTATTCTCGGAGCGAAGGTTTGATTCTGTCTATCAATAACAGAAGGCGGTGCACATTCTCCCGGAATATAACGACCACCACAACCATTTGGCAAATTATACACGACAGCATTCCATACTTTTTGGCTGGCAGATGGGCTAGGATTCCTGCCATGGTCGATGATGGTAATTGTAAAAGTATCTATAGGATTATCCGTAAATACTCCAGAAAAACTACCGATATAGGGGCTACGAACAACTTTATCTGCAGGTAGAAATGGAGCGGAATCAGTTTTTTCTAAGACCCTTAAAGTTAGATAACGTGTGGCACTATCAGATTTTACAATTCTACCATTGGGCGTATTGTAAGCCCTTTTGGCGTAGAGGGTTACAGGAATAGGTGCATTCATGTCTTCTAAACCAAATGTTAAATAAACATCTCTAGTATTGAATTCCATTCCACCAACATCCCATTTGTACTCTGTAAAAGGTTGATCAAAGCGAAAAAGGGCTTGGAATCTTACAATTGTATCACTATCTATTCTAAAACCATTATAAAAAGGTTCGTATATGTGAAACGATACTTCAAAATCATCAGGATTGGCTGATGGCAATATGCCTGATAGGTCATCACTCCGTTTGCAACCACTGATGGCAATTGCTAAAAACAGAAATGTTGTGCAAAGGGCCAATAATATTGAAGAGAAAATGAGTTTAAAATAGGCCACTATGGGCGAGTTAGATGTTTTCATAAAGCTTAGTTTACACAAAAATAATAGATGTACTTTTTTCTTACATCGATTCGGTGTTGTTAAGTTTTTTTAAATTTTTTTGACTCAAATTAATTTCAACTTACTCCAATAGATGTTGTTTAAGAACGTACCTATCCTTCAAACCAAAACATGAAACGTCAGCGCCGTTGTGGTTCTTATTAAAATTTGATCTCTAAATTTCAGTAACCTAATCACCACTTATGATACAAATCATATAAACTGTTTAGCAATAAGAATAGCTTTGTTTCAGACGAGAAATAATGCTTTAAATTTTATCGCTTACAAAAAAACACCACTATGCAAAACAAATCAAATGATGCTACCCCGCAACGCCCAGAAGGAGAACGTACATTAAATGCACCGCTTTTAGAAATGAATTTGTTTCAATTCATCGATCAAATAAAATCGGAAACAACTTGGGCAGAAAGCGATCGCAACTCGATCACTTTATTTAAATCAGATACTATGCGAATAGTGTTGATGGGGCTGCACCCAGCAGCCGAATTAAAAACCCATAAAGCAAATGGCATTATTAGTGTACAAGTATTAGAAGGGGAAATAAACTTTACTGCCGATGAACAAACTGTGAGCATTAAAAAGGGTCTGATGATTGCGTTGCAGCAAAATATGTTACACAGTGTAAAAGCAGTAACAGAAAGCTATTTTCTACTTACACTAGCTATGTCAAATGAATAGAAGAAAACGTTCGTACGAATATGCGAAATAAGCAACTTAACTTTTTTTGCCTTCCACTACAATTACAATCTCCCCTTTCACGGGTTTTGCATTAAAGTAGTCGTGCACATCCTGCAAAGTACCTCTTTTGTTTTCTTCAAATTTTTTAGTGAGTTCACGGCTTACACAACACATTCTGTCTGCCCCGAAATATTCAATAAAATGAGAGAGTGTTTTCACCAGCCGCATCGGACTTTCGTAAAAAACCATGGTGCGTTCTTCTTCTGCCATCTTTTTTAAAAAAGTTTGTCGCCCTTTTTTAAGCGGCAGAAATCCTTCAAAACAAAAACTGGTAATGGGCAGTCCGCTGTTTACCAGCGCAGGTACAAATGCTGTTGCGCCGGGCAAACATTCTACCCGAATGTCTTGTTGCACACAGGCTCTTACCAATAAAAAAGCGGGATCACTAATACCCGGAGTACCCGCATCGGTCAATAAGGCCACGGTTTTGCCGGCAGCCATTTGATCGGCTAAATGCGCCACAATTTTATGTTCGTTGTGTTGGTGATAAGGCGAAACCGGTTTGTGAATCTGGTAATGATTCAACAATACCGAGGAGGTTCTGGTATCTTCTGCCAAAATTAAATCTACCGATTGCAGCACCGTCACCGCACGAAAAGTGAAGTCTGCCAAATTACCAATGGGTGTGGGAATAATGTATAACATGGTGGTGCTTGGCTGAAAAATGATTGATTATAAAAAAGAAGGCTCCAAACCCTTCAGCCAACAACTACTAGGCAATGGTTACTTCAAACATTTCCATTACTTGGTTAGCCAATAGTTTGGTAGCTGCTTCAGACGCAATTGCAATGGCTTCTTCTTTGCTATTGGCTTCTACCTGCAAATCGATGTGTTTGCCAATTCTTACATCTGCAATGGCATTGATCTGTAAATTTTGTAAGCCACTGAGCACTGCTTTTCCTTGAGGATCTAATAAATCTTTCAAGGGCATTACCTTAACCTGTGCAGTAAATAACATATCTATTTGTTTTTGAAAAGCAAAGATAAAATAATGTAGCCTATAAAAATAATCGGAACAGCCAACCACTGTAATAAAACCGCTGCTGTCACTGAAAAAACTACCAAAATAATTTTAGGGAAATTGTTTTTGAGGGAACGATCTGTAAACTTTAAAGCCATCAAAGGCAGCTTGCTGATCATCAAACCACTTACCATAACAATGATCGCATACAATACCCATTTATTGAGTAATAACGCTTGAATGGTTTCATTACTAGTGTTCCAGTATATCATCGGTATGGCCGCTATCAGCAATCCTGCAGCAGGAATTGGAACTCCTTTAAATCCGTATTGCTGGCTGGTATCGAGGTTGAACCTAGCCAATCTATAAGCACCAGCCGCTGCTAACAGCATTGCAGGCGACAGCCAAAAAATTGAAATATCAATGCCGTTTTCTTCTCTGGCAAAACTCATACGCAAAAACTGGTACATGATCATAGAAGGCGCTACACCAAAACTGACCACATCGGCCAAAGAATCTAGCTGCTTGCCCATTTCTGAACTCGCATTAAATAGTCGGGCCACAAAACCATCCAGAAAATCGATAACGGCAGCAATAGCAATGAACAGCGAAGCCAGCCATATTTTTTCTGGTATGTCAATCAGTTGCGAACCTTCTGCACTATACTGAATGGTGATGCCATTTTGCAAAATGCAAACAATGGCCAAACAGCCAAACACCAAATTGAGTAAAGTAAAAATATTGGGTATTTCTTTCATGTTGTTTGTTTCTCAGCCAGGTGCTTTTAAAATGCTGGCTGAAAGATGAATGTTTAAAAACTTAATTATTTTTTATTGATAATAGAGAAACAAAATTTTATTTTTTCATCAAAGCCTCTATATCCTCTACTGTGATCGGAATATTTTTCATAAGGTCTTTATTGCCATTTTTGGTGATCCAGAAATTATTCTCAATTCGGATACCCATTTGTTCTTCTTCAATATAAATGCCTGGCTCTATTGTAAATACCATCCCCGCTTTAACAGGTTCTGTTCTGGTACCCAAATCGTGCACGTCTATGCCTAAATGATGGGAAATACCATGGTAGAGATACTTTCTATAAGCCCTGTTTTCGGGATCTTCATTTTTGATGTCCTTTTTTTTGAGCAGGCCTATTTTCTGAAAAATAGTAGTTGCTTCGTCTCCAATTTTTTCTGTATAATCAACAATGCTGACGCCTGGCTTTAAAATACTAGCTGCATACTGATGCAGGTGCAAACATGCATTGTACACCGTCTTTTGACGACGCGAGAATTTTCCATTCACCGGAATGGTACGAGTTAAGTCTGCACAATAATTCCCATACTCTGCCCCAAAATCCATCAGAATCAGTTCACCCTCTTTGCACTCCTGATTATTTTCTACGTAATGCAATGTTCTTGCTCTGTCGCCACTGGCGATGATTGAACCGTAAGCAGTACCCGTGGCACGCTGTGACAAGAAGGAATGATAAATTTCTGCTTCAATTTCATACTCCATAACGCCCGGACGTATGAATTGTAGTAAACGACGAAATGTGCTTTCTGTGATGTTGATCGCTTGTTGCAATACTTCCACTTCCATAGCCGTTTTGATGGCACGGAGGTCCTTCAAAATTTTTGCGCTTCTACGGTATTGATGTAAAGGATACCGTTGCTTCAACATTTCAGCATAACGGTAATCTCTTACTGGTACCAAATTGGCCTTGCGATCATTTTCGTTGCTATTCAAGTAAATAGTATCTGCCGAATGTATCCAGGGTTGTAACATCGCATCAAGTGTATCGATCCAAACAATAGTTTGAATGCCTGATATCGCCCTTGCTTCGTTTGCTCTTAGCCGATGGCCATCCCATTTTTCTTTTATCTCATTTGGCCTAACCAATACCAATACTTCCCTGAATTTGGGATCTGGATTGTTTGGAAAAATAACCAGCATGGTTTCCTCCTGTTCAATGCCGGTTAGCCAATACAAGTCTGAATTTTGTTTGAATTTGAACAGTTGGTCGGCATTGGTAGGTAATTCATCGTTACTATTAAAGATAGCGATGGACTGTATTTCTAAGCGTTCAGTAAAGCGATGGCGGTTCTGAACAAAAATTTCAGGATTTAATGGCAGATATTTCATCAGACTAATTTTGATGCGTTGAATAAATGGGACCAATCGCCCAAAGATGTTGCAATATACGTTTAATAGAAAAAGGAAAATAACTCCCACAATTTTTTAAAAAATTTAAATAAAAATGCAGCAGTTTTAAAAGAATGCGGCAAAGTATGCATCCTGTTTAATAAAAGATGATTGTATTGAATATTATGACACAAACTAGCCCTAATTATAAAAATGCTGAATTTCGTACCTTTTTTGCGTGCAAACGGGATACACTACCTTTGTTTTCTAAACAAAAACGCTTGCTATATGTCAGTATCTACGATGCTCGAAGCCCCCGTAAGGGGCTTGGTAGAATTGGGGTTACAAACTTCCCAACCCATTCATTACCAACTTTCTCCCTCCGAACTCTCTGAACAGGCTTTACAAAGAAATGAAGCCGTTTTAAACGACACCGGAGCACTGGTTATCCAAACCGGTAAATTCACTGGAAGGAGTCCAAAAGATAAGTTCACTGTTAAAGATGAAATCACCTCTGATACAGTAGATTGGAATGATTTCAACATCCCCATCGATGAAAAGTATTTTTTTCAACTAAAGGATAAAATGATGGCTTACCTATCTACCAAAGAGTTATGGGTAAGAGATTGTTTTGCTTGCGCGGATGAACAATACCAACTAAGCTTGCGAGTGATCAATGAAAGTCCGGCCAACAACCTGTTTTGCTACAATATGTTTATTCGCCCTACAGCAGAACAGTTACAAGACTTTGCTCCGCATTGGCACGTGATACAAGCGCCGGGCTTTAAGGCCATCCCATCTGAAGATGGGACCCGTGCTGAGAACTTCGCCGTATTGAGTTTTAAACACAAAACCATTTTAATTGGTGGCACCGGTTACACAGGAGAAATGAAGAAAGGCATTTTTACGATGCTCAATTTCGTACTGCCTGCCCGTGCCAATATCTTGAGCATGCATTGTAGTGCCAATATGGGTAAAGAAGGAGATACCGCTGTATTTTTCGGATTGAGTGGAACGGGTAAAACAACATTGAGTGCCGATCCCAATCGCAAGCTAATTGGTGATGATGAACATGGCTGGACCGAGGATAGTGTATTTAATTTCGAAGGCGGCTGTTACGCCAAAACCATCGATCTGAGTGAAGAAAAAGAACCGGAGATCTACCATGCTATCAAGCCGGGAGCACTGGTGGAAAATACCAGTTTTTTCGAAGGCAGCAACAAAATAGATTTCAGCAGCAAAGCCATTACAGAAAATACAAGGGTAAGTTACCCCTTAACGTTTATTAGCAATGCATTGGAGCCCTCTGTTGGCAAAACACCCAAAAATATTTTCTTCCTTACTTGTGATGCTTACGGTATTTTACCTCCAATCAGCAAGCTTACACCCGGACAAGCCATGTACCAATTCATCAGCGGATACACCGCTAAAGTAGCGGGTACAGAAGCGGGCGTAACAGAACCAAAAGCCACTTTCAGTGCATGTTTTGGTGCACCGTTTCTGCCACTGCATCCTGGTAAATACGCCGCCATGCTGGGCGAAAAAATGAAAGCCCATGATGTAAATGTTTGGATGATCAACACAGGCTGGTCTGGCGGACCTTATGGTGTCGGACAAAGAATGAAATTATCTTACACCAGAGCCATGATCACAGCTGCATTGGAAGGAAAACTAGGCGACGTAGAATATGTAGCACACAGAACCTTTGGAATGATGATGCCCAAAGAATGCCCGAATGTTCCTTCCGAATTGTTGAGCCCACGTCACGCATGGTCTAATGAAGACGAATACGACATCAAAGCAAAAGAACTGGCCAGAATGTTTATCAAAAATTTTGAAAAATATGCCGCTGGAGTAAATGACGAGATATTGGCTGCTGCACCAAAAACAAATTGGTAAGAGTAATTTTAAATTAATAAAAAAGACTGTATTCCGGAAAGAAATACAGTCTTTTTTTATGTGAAATGCTATATTAAAATGTCATTTCAGGAACATCTCCTACAATGACTAATTTACCAGCGGTTTTTTGTTGTATCTCTTCAATACTCACGCCGGGCGCTCGCTCAAGCAAGTTGAATGCAGCATTTTTTATTTCGAGAACGGCGAGATCTGTCACTATTTTTTTTACACAACGAATACCTGTAAGCGGTAAACTGCAATTGGATAATAATTTGCTTTCCCCTTTTGGATTGGTATGCATCATAGCTACAATGATGTTTTTGGCACTGGCTACCAAATCCATGGCGCCACCCATTCCTTTCACCATTTTACCGGGAATTTTCCAGTTAGCAATATCACCTTGTTCACTTACTTCCATGGCGCCTAAAACAGTGAGATCTACTTTGCCAGAGCGGATCATTCCAAAGCTAAGTGCACTATCAAAAAAAGAAGATCCAGGTACCGTAGTAATCGTTTGTTTACCCGCATTGATCAGGTCTGCATCTTCTTTTCCTTCTTTCGGAAAGGGACCCATGCCCAGTAATCCATTTTCACTTTGCAACACTACTTCTATCCCAACTGGAATATAATTGGCTACCAGCGTAGGTATACCAATGCCCAGGTTCACATAAAATCCATCTTTCAGTTCTTTTGCAATTCTTTGTGCAATTTGGTATTTATCTAACGCCATAATATGGACTGTTTTCTGTATTGAAATTTTATATTCGAAACTTAAAATTTAAGCTTTCTGAACAGTGCGTTGTTCTATTCTTTTTTCATAATTGATCCCCTCAAAAATCCGATGAACATAAATTCCTGGTGTGTGAATATGATTGGGATCCAGGCTTCCTGCAGGCACTAGCTCTTCTACTTCAGCAATGGTAACTTTTCCTGCCATTGCCATTAAAGGATTAAAATTTCTGGCGGTGTCTTTGTAAATAAGGTTCCCCTCGGTATCGCCCTTCCAAGCTTTCACTATTGCAAAGTCGGCTTCAAAAGCAAGTTCCAATAAATAATCTTTCCCATTAAAGTTGCGGATCTCTTTACCGGTTGCTACTTCGGTTCCAACACCAGCAGGCGTAAACACAGCCGGCATTCCATAGCCAGCAGCCATGCACCTGGTGGCCAGCGTTCCTTGCGGAATTAATTCTACTTCCAGTTCACCACTTAGCAGCTGGCGCTCAAATTCTCCATTTTCGCCCACATAAGAAGCGATCATTTTTTTAACTTGTTTTTGTTGCAGCATCAGTCCAATTCCAAAATCATCTACGCCGGCATTGTTGGATATACAGGTTAAATCCGTTATTCCTTTTCGAACAAGAGCAGCAATGCTGTTTTCCGGGATACCGCAAAGACCGAATCCTCCCAACATGATTACTTGTCCGTTCGCAATATCATGAACGGCTTCTTCGGCATTTTTTACAACTTTTTTCATTAGTCAGGTTTTGATAAAACAATGCTGTCTTTAGACAATGTTTTTTGAATAGAATCAGTGTAATATTGCCACATTTGCTGTTGACGTGCCTGCATGGTATCCAACATATCTTTCATCAATAATTGATGCGATATATAATATTCGTAGCTTTTATAAAACGTTTCTTTGGTGATCTTATGTTTTTCGAATAACTGTTGTTGCAGTTGAATATTGGAGGAGTCAATATTGATAAGAGAATCTTTAGACAGCATTTCTTTTGCAAACACATCTGCCCGAATATAATCCCAATAAACAGCCTGCATTTTTTCAGGCACTAGCACTCCATCGGGAACCTTCGATTTAGAGCAGGAAAGAACAATGATGAGCAACGATAATAAATAGAGGGGCCTTCTCATTTCAATTGATCTTTGTAAATGCCAGAATTGGTAATGTCTAGTTTTTGAAGCAACTCAGATGCTCTGGCTTTATCTGCTGGTTTTGCTTTTGAAAATACCTTAATCAACTCCGTTGATTTTCCCTGAAAGAAAAACTGGTTAATCATGGTATTGGGATTCTCATTGTTGAAATTGGTTAACAAGTTCAACACATTCAACAACTCTGTTCTGGCTACATTTTCATCATCATACATTTTATCCATTCCAAGACGGTAATAATTGTAATACACATCATGTATGATATTCAACCTCGAATTGAGCATATTTTCTACCAGCCAGTAACGGTTACGAATACCATCAAATGCTTTCCAACCACTAATTCCTCTTCCATCTGGTGCATTGTTGACAATATTCTGTGCTTTTAAAAAATGTACATCCCCACCCTTGGGTGCAAAAGAAAGTTTATCGAAGGCAATAATGAGGTTGGCATAATACGCCAATACCGCTGTAAGATTGGCCACGAGCGCATCATTGCCTCCCACCCTATTGTCATTAAACTCCATGATTTGAAATTCAATGTATTTGAAAATAACGTTATCATCTTGGAAGTTGATGAGGGGAGAAAGGTAGGATGTGTTAAATACGGGTCGTGCAGCCTGCACCGTTAGCGAGGCTGAGTACACGTTTTGCTCAGAAGTTTGGTCAAGATTCAATAAAAAGTTGCAATCAATTTTTTCATTTGGAGCGTAAGAATCTATACTCCACTTTTTGTTATTCAAAAAATTATTCAGTGCAGTTTGCAAAGTAAGAAAAGTGCTACGGTTTACGGTATTCCCAACTCTATTGGCAACTACGGTAACTTTTGCATTCAGCTCCTGTGCTTCAGAAGCATAGGAAAACAAAAAAAGTGAAACTAGTAGAATAACTTTATTCATGGGCATAATGAATGATGCTGTTAATAATATCTTTAGCTACTTCGGTTTTTGGAGCAGTTTCGAAATGTTGACGATTCCCTTTTTGGTCAAAAATACTTATTTTATTATTGTCACCCCCGAAGCCGGCTCCTTTATCATTCAGCGAATTCAGAACGATCATATCTGCATTTTTGTCTTTCAATTTTTTAAGTGCAAATTCCTCTTCATTGTTGGTTTCTATAGCGAAACCTACCAATATCTGATCAGGAGTTTTCATTCCCCCCAAGGCTTTGAGAATGTCTTTGGTTTTAGTGAGCATCATTTCTAAAGCGCCGTCCTGCTTTTTGATTTTAACTGCGGAAACTGCTGATGGAGCATAATCAGCCACAGCCGCTGCCATAATCGCCCAATCCATTGCCGGGAAATGTTCAACCGATACCTGGTACATTTCTTCTGCAGAACTTACACTGATGGTATGAATATAAGCAGGTATTTTTACAGAAACCGGGCCTGCAATCATTGTAACAACTGCTCCTCTTTTGTACAATTCTTCAACGATGGCCATCCCCATTTTTCCGGAAGATGCGTTGGAAATATATCTGACAGGATCAATCATTTCATGAGTAGGACCAACGGTGACGAGCACTTTTTTTCCAGTAAGATCTTGCTGTTTATTAAAGAAATTCGTAGCCCAGGTGATTATTTCTTCGGGCTCAGCCATTCTTCCTTCTCCAAACAGTCCGCTAGCTAGTTCCCCAGTATTTACAGGAATGACAAAATTTCCAAAGGAACGGAGGGTGATCAGATTCTGCTGTACAGCCGGGTGTTTCCACATGTCTTCGTCCATAGCAGGTGCCACCACTACCGGACAGGTTGCTGAAAGATACACTGCGAGCAAAAGATTATCACATCCACCTTGAGCCATTTTAGAAAGTGTATTACAGCTGAGCGGTGCAACGATCATGAGGTCAGCCCATCTGCCGAGCATCGCGTGGTTAGCCCATTGGCTATTGTCAGATAGCTCTACCAGCACTTCCTCTTTTGATAAAGTCCCTAAAGTTAGGGGTGTTATAAATGAAGTAGCAGAAGGGGTCATTACTACTTTCACCACTGCCCCTTGTTTTACAAGAATACGCACCAACACGGCTGTTTTGTAAGCAGCAATGCTTCCGGTAACAGCAATCAGTATTTTTTTATTTAGAAGCATAAATAAACAACGGCGGTTTTAAGAAACCGCCGTTAAAAATATGATTTCTTCTTTAAAAGAAGCCTTTAAAAAAGTTAAGCTTAGCTAAACAGGTCCTCTTCATTTTTGCGATGGTAAATTTTATCTTCCAAGAATTCGGCAGTAGCCAACAAAGCCGGATTGGGCATGCGCTCGTAAGCTCGGGAAATTTCTATCTGCTCTTTGTTTTCGTGAATCTCTTCAAGGCTATCCGTGTGGCTCGCAAACTCTTCCAATTTATTGTGCAGCTCTTCTTTGATGCTAATGTTGATCTGATTTGCACGTTTTGCGATAATGTTGATTGACTCATACAAATTACCAGTTTTGTCTTTTAACTCGGATAATTTTTTTGGCTCTACCACACTGCTGGTGTTACCGCTTAGCTGACGACGTAGTTTGCTCATTTTGTATTTCTTTTATTTGAATTTTACTTAAGTTATTGTAATCTTCTACTTCCTTTAAGAACTTGCTGTTTGGATATCTTTCATTAAAATCTTCATACTCTTTCACCACTCTTTCGTAGCGCTCTGCCTGTTTATCCCTGTAGCTCAATTTTGCAAATTTATAATAAGCCCTTACCGTCATTACTTTGTACTCTTCTCCTTTGGGCGACTCTGGGTACTTGTTCAACAAATTGTTGAAAGACAAAGCCGCTGCACGGTACCTTTCCAAATCGTAATATAAATTAGCTGCACGAAACTCTTTTCGCTCCATTTTTACGCGGCTTTCGTCGATGATGTTGGTGGCATCAGCGATCCGGGGCGAACCTGGATGCGTGTTGATGAAAGTCTGCATCATATTCATGGTCTTCAAAGTATTTACTTGCTCTAGTTCTAGCTTCGGACTCTGTTTATAATAACAATATGCCCTCATATAGTCCATCTCTTCAGCTCTGCTACTATTCGGGAATACTTCTATATAGCCCTTATACATGTTTTCAGCGTCGCGATAGAGCCTTTGATAAAAAAAGCAATAAGCATATTTGTAATAAAGATCTTCAAATTTATCAGACCCTTTGTAAGCAGGAAAAAGGCTCTCGTACAGTTCTTGTGCGAACCGGTACTTCTTTTTGGCGTAGTACTCGTCCGCCATTTTTAGCTTGTACTCCACATCCTTACTCTTTTCCACCTTGGCATATTTACTACACGATGTAAGT
>JBBSDF010000024.1:0-48435 GCA_038249665.1 Chitinophagales bacterium | reverse complement strand
TTGAGTTGGGTCATCTAGCAATAAAGCTTTCCAAGGCGTCCATTGATGCCTCTTTGCCATTGCAAGCATAAAGGTTAATTGCAAATCGGTTAATTGTGCCTCGCTAGCAATTTGAGTAACGTCAATTGGATTATTATGAAGAGCTGTTCTAATTTGGGCAAAAGATCTATTTCTAAATGTTCCGCTATTGAGAAGATCGCCACCCGAGAACCTTGGGTCAACAACTATCCGCTTTAATAAATTTTTCCAAGAAGGATTAATAGCTAAAACGTGTTTATGTATTTACCTAGCTCTTTTCCAGCATTATTAAATAGAGTATTGAACGTTTTTTGCTTCTGGATAAAATTAACGAGTTACTCATCATCAGCTTTTAATTGATCTTGCAAATTTTTTAAATATACATCTTCTGTATAAACAGTAATTTTATTTTTAACTTCCCTATCTAATTTTTGGTAATTCTCCGCACTCCGATAACGAGAAATTTCTTGACCGGTCTTTTCCAAGCTAATTTTTGCCACATTTAAAATATTTAAAAAGGTAGATAGTAATTTTCTTGCGTTCTCTAACTGATCTTTTGCTGGGCTACCAGAGAGTTTTGCATTGGCCCATTTGTTTTGTATTCCATCCTGTTGGCTTTTTATTTTAGCAATGATTTCGGTACTTTTAACTATGTTTTCTTTTAACTCTTTAATTTCGTTTTGAAGAAAATAGTTGCGCATTAGAATATTGTACCAAACAAAGCAGGCAAAAACATGAAAATAATTTATACAGACTTTTTTTTGTAAGAATATTCAATAAATTAATTTTTGTTTTCGTTTTGACTAAGTGCTACCATCTTTCCTTCTCGGGTTACATTCTTTACTAAAAGTATGAAAATCCGGTATCTTACCGTTAATCACCAATAATATGGTTGGTAATGTTTTGTAGTTACTTGAGGAAGGAATATACATCGCCAAACAATATTTAGAACACGAAACATCGACAATAGCCCCGCTGTAAATCAAAAGGTATTAAAGTAAACCAATAAACGGAACGGTAAAACACTATTGTATAAAAAAACAAAGCACGCACCCAACTCAAATCAGGTAAACCAAAACTGGGAAAAGAACAAACCCATGGCCATTTATTAAAGTCCTCTTGGAAGCTGTTTTAGAAGCAGGACTGGAAGATTATCTTTAGTTCAACCCAGTTAGATAAATACAACCGGCATAATGATGATGGTACAAAGCAATTACGAAACAGCGAGGGTTCTATGAAATGGAGCACTTCTGGTGGTTGCGAATAAAACTACCTGCTTCCTCTTCATCATGGTACCGGATCGTGGCCATGGCCACCCCAGGGGTTGCATCGCAATATTCTTTTGAGGGTTAACCAAAGCCCCTTGATGGGACCATATTTTTGAAAAGCTTCTATTCCATATTGGGAGCAGGTAGGCGTGTACCTACAGGCAGGAGCTAACCACGGAGAAATGCCCCACCGGTAAATTTTTATCAAAAAGATAAAAGGAAAACTAAGGATTTTTTTGATTGTTTCCATGGCATTGTTTAACCAGGCGCTGCAAAGCGACTTTCATTTTATCCATTATTAAACCCTGTGCTGCCAATTCTTTTCCGTTGTATAAAAAGAAAACAGACATCTGCTGGTTGTTTTTTTCTAATACTTGCTGCAGCTCGGCTTTCTGTAAACGGTAAGCCTCTCGCAGCAATCTTTTAATGCGGTTTCTGTCGACTGCTTTTTTAAAATAACGACTGCTCACGCCAATGCCTGCTTGCAGGTGTGCCATATGGTTGGAGGGAAGCCACACCACTTTAAGCGGATACACCGAAAACCCGGTACCTTTTTCAAAAAGTTCTTGAATCAGTTTCCTGCTTTTAAGTTTGTTTTCCTTCCGGTAAAAATATCGTTGTGTTTGCTCCAATACTAAAAATTAAAAAAGCTCCCGTAATCACGGAAGCTAATATAGTGTTTCTCTTAAAAGCACGAGGCTTTTAATACCCTATTATTTTTTTGAACCATGCTCGTCAGAAACAGTCAGCTTATGACGACCTTTTGCTCTGCGGCTTGCCAATACCTTACGGCCATTTGCGGTGCTCATTCTTTCACGGAAACCGTGAACTGATTTTCTACGACGCGTATGGGGTTGGTATGTCCTTTTTTTTCCTGGCATTCTTTTAAATTTTTCCTTTTACAAAATATTGTTTCGTTATTTCATAAGCTGGGCACCATCCCTGCTTCTTGTGAAAGGACGGCAAAGGTAGGGGAATTTAATGAATGCAGATTAGTGAATAAAGAAATTTAGAAAAGTTTTTACGTCCTTATTTCAGGCTGCAGGTAGTAGATTGTACTGGACTCCCAAAAAATCGACTTCCGTGTTCATTAAAATCGGCAGGATCGCCGGTGGTAAAAAAGCGGATTTGTCCGTTTTTGCTACATCGTTCTTCCATATCCGGGTGTCGTTTCAGGTATGCAGCCAGGCTGCTGGCCACGATCTCCCCTTGTTCGATAACACGAATAGCAGCAGGCACAAACTGTTGTATCTTATTCATTAACAACGGATAATGGGTACAGGCCAATAAAATGCAATCGGCATTGGCATCTTTTTCCAACAACTGATGAATGTGTTGCTGCACAAAATAATCGGCCCCATCCGATTCATATTCGTTGTTTTCAATCAACGGTACCCACATGGGGCAGGCTTCCTGGCTCACTTTGATGTTTGGGAAAAATTTATTAATCTCCATTACATAGGAAGATGAAAGCACCGTGCCCTTGGTACCAAGCACCCCTACATGACCGCTTTTGCTGTAATGGCCGATCACTTCGGCAGTGGGGCGTATCACTCCCAGTACCCTTTTACCTGATCCCATTTTTTCCAGGTCATTTTGCTGGATAGTTCTCAATGCCTTTGCAGAAGCGGTATTGCAGGCCAGGATCACGAGTTCGCAGCCTTGTGCAAAAAACCATTGCACTGACTGTAAGCTGTACTGGTACACTTGCTCAAAACTTCGGGTACCGTAAGGTGCCCGGGCATTATCACCCAGGTATAGATAGTCGTATTGCGGTAGTTGTGCCACAATTGATTTTAATACGGTGAGTCCGCCATAACCACTATCGAACACAGCGATGGGATGTTTGTTCATGGGTGTAAATGTACAAAGCCTCGCGTAGCTACGCGAGGCTTTGAAAAGTTTTATTTTTCAGACGAATATTACTTCATCCCTGGTTTCACAGGAGCATCTTTGATCCCTAGTTTCTTTTTTACCAAAGTAAAAACGTCATCGCCCGGAGGGGCTACAATGATCGCATTGATGTCCAGGATATAAGAATACCCGTTTTCTTTGGCTACCAAACGAATGGCATCCATCGCTTTGTCTCTGATAGGAGCAATTTTCTTTTGTGCCTCTTGTTGGTACAATTCCTGCGCCTGGTTTTGCCAACCTTGTACTCTTTGGTACAATTCGATCAATTCTTTTCTTTTGATCTCTTTCATGCTCGGGCTGAGCTTAGCGGAGTCTTTTACAAACAAGCTATCTTTTACACCGAGTTCTTTCATCATATCCTGTCCTTGTTGACCCAATGATGTTTGAAAATCTTTCAATTCGGCATCTGCTTTTTCAGCTTCAGGCATAATTCCGATCAACTCGTCGGTATTCACATACCCAATTTTTTGTTGTGCAGTTGCGGTAAGTACGCCTAAGGCCATCACGCCCGCTAGGATCAATTTTTTCATTTCTTTTCTTGTTTTTTTAACTGATTTAGTTTTACAATTCATTGATAATCAACAGGCCTGTTTTACACAAACGTTGCTGCAGGAAAGTCCGTTGTTATCATTTATTTAACACCCAGGTTTTTGAGCACATCATCGCTCTTATCTAGTTTTGGGTCGGCAAATATAACGGTAATTCCTTCACTTTTATCTAATATAAAGTCATATTGTTTATCGATCGCCAATTTTTGAACGGCATTGTACACCCTATCCTGGACGGGTTTGATGAGCTCTTGTCTCTTTTTAAAAAGGTCGCCTTCAAATCCAAAACGTTTTCTTTGGAGGTCTCTCAACTCTTTTTCTTTGTTGTACAATTCATCTTCTCTTTTTTTCTTCAGGTTATCGGGAAGCATTACCTGTTCTGCATCGTATTCCCTGTACATTTTGTCAACAGCTGTTTGTTTCTGATCCAGCTCCTGTTGCCACAATGCGCTGAATTCATCGAGTTTTTTTTGGGCTTCGGCGTAATCAGTCATCTTCCCTAAAATATATTTGGAGTCGATTACTGCATAACGCTGTGCGTTCACGCTAAGGGCCGCAACAGATAAAATAGCTGCAAATAGAAATGTTTTCATTGTTTGTTTTTTTTTACAAATAAACCAATAATATTTTTAATGGAAATACAAGGTAGCGTTAAATTGTTATTCCGGTTCCTGACCCAGCATAAAGGTGAACTTGGCTGCCCCTTTCAAACCACCCACCTGGTTGTATCGATCTAATCCAATACCGTAATCAAATCCAAGCAAACCAAACATCGGCAAGAAGAAGCGCATCCCTACCCCGGCTGCACGACGAAGTTTGAAAGGATTGTATTCTTTGAAATCGTACCAACCATTGGCCGCTTCAAAAAATGCCAAACCAAAAATAGTACTGCTGGCGCCTGTGCTAAACGGATAGCGCATCTCTATCGTGTATTTGTTAAAGATGGTAAAAAACTCTGTAGGTTGAATACCTTCTGGATTTACTTTTGGATCGGAATTGCTGTAGATAGGATATCCTCTGTGGGCAATGATATCGTACCCCAATAAAGCTTGGGTATTACTCAAACCTGCATCTCCTACCTGAAATCTATCAAATGGCGAAATATTGAGTCTAGTATTATACCTTCCAATGAAACCATATTTAGCTGCTGCACGCAAAATAAATTGTTTGTTTTTATCTGCACCTCGGGCACGTCCAATAGGAACAAACCATTCGGCATTCATCCGCCACTTGTGAAACTCTGGGAGTTTGAACGGATCTGCTCCCACTTTGGTAATACCCAGGAGTGAGTAAGGTAGTGTAAACTGTCCACTCAATAAAAAGTTAGAACCACTGGTGGGGAATATCGGATTCGGGCCGGCAGAATTTCTCAGCAAAGTAAACTTCATACTGATGTTGGTAGAATTACCATTGGTGAATCCTTCAAAAATTCTGTCGTAATTTTTTAGTTGGTATTGCTGTACGTTGAAAGTATAAATGAGGTTAAAAAAGTCGTCCGGCCACTTCAACTGTTTGCCCAAAGAAATACCGAAGCCTACTGTTTTTAAGAAAGAAGTATCGCCACAGGCTCTGCAAAACTGTCCGGTAAACTGATCAAAAGAATTCGTGAATTTAGTATTGTAATAATTAACAGAGAAGGAGTTTCTTTTTTTACCGCCCAGCCATGGTTCGGTAAAGGAAAAGTTGTAAGAACGATAGGCTCTGCCGTTCGATTGTATTCTGGCACTGAGTCTTTGACCGTCGCCACCCGGTAGCGGATCCCAACTCGATTTTTTGCCAATGTTTTTAAGAGAAAAGTTGTTAAAGGTAACACCCAGCGTACCGGTAAGACCAATACCTCCACCAAAACCTGCTGATAGTTCTAACTGATCCGCTGATCTTTCTTCTACCTGCCAGTTGATGTCTACGGTACCGTTTTCTTGATTAGGAACAACGTTGGGGTTAATGGTTTCGGCATTAAAAAATCCGAGCTGAGACAATTCCCGTTGTGTACGAATAATATCTGCCCGACTAAATTTTTCGCCCGGAATAGTTCTCAGTTCGCGTAAAACAACGTAATCTTTTGTTTTATCATTTCCAGATACCGTGATGTTGCCATAGGTAGCCTGCGGGCCCTCCGTCATACGAATTTCAAAATCAATGGTATCGTTGTACACGGCTGTTTCAATCGGTTCAACCCTAAAGAAAAGGTATCCATCATCCATATATAAACTTCCAATATCCCCGCCCTCTGCAGTGAGTTGTTTACCCAAACGTTTACTGAGGGTTTCGAGGTTGTAGGTATCGCCTTTTTTAATGGCAAGGATGAGGTTGAGAATAGAATCCGGGTATTTAGTATTGCCTTTCCATACCATATTACCGAAGTAATATTTACGGCCTTCGTTTACTTTAATGTCAATGTTGAGATTACCGGTTGAATCGTAGAACAACGTATCTTTTATAATCACAGCGTCTCTGTAACCACGTGTATTATAAAAATTTAAAATACGTTCTTTATCTTCTTGATATTTAGTTTCATTGAACTTAGAGGAGCTTAATTTGAGTCGAACATAAGGCTCTAAAGCAGATTTGGTTTTAGTGGGAGAAAGGTAGCCCACTTCATTCAGGTATTCCTTGAAACGCTTTGTTTTTAAAGAATCTTCCTCTTCAAAAGGGCTTACTACTGTTTCAGGATATAGCGTCAGCTTGCTCATTTCCTTAGTGCCCTTCATTTGCTTCTTCAGCGCCTGGTCGCTTTGGGTAAAGTTGTCCGTGAAATTGACGGAGTTTACTTTTACTTTTTTACCTTTATTAATATAGAAAGTAATAAAAATAGCGTTGTTGGCAGTTTTTACTACCTCTTCCTTCATTTCGATCGTTACGTTGCGGTATCCTTTTCCGAAGTAAAATTTTTCGATAACTTCTATGGCACTTATTTTGGCATTTTCTGTAAGAACCCTGTCAGCAGAAAATCCTATTTTTCCTGAAAGATCTTCTTTCTCTCCTTTTTTAATGCCTACAAATTTAAAATCTGCCAGGCGAGGTCTTTCTGTGATGTTTAATTCTACAAATATCTCCGTACCAATTAGTTTAGTGATGTTGACTTCTACATTCGATACTAGGCTTTGTTTCCATAGTTTGGAGATGGCTTTTCCGAAAGCATCGGTACCGGGTAGTTGTACTTTGTCGCCTACCGCCAGGCCCGAAATAGAGATGATCAGGTTGGCATCGAAAGCTTTGGAACCCACCACGGTTATTCCTCCGATTGTATATTCTTTGGGGAATTTAGAGTTGAATATCTCCAATAAAGCAGGATCTACAGACACTGGTTGGGTAGTATCTGTTTGTGCAGTTGCCGTTTGGGTAGTGATTAAAAAAGCAGCAATAAGTACTAAGTTCTGGTAAATCCGTTGCATCAATTGTTTTTTATCGTGGAGCAAATTAAGCCCATTAATGATTACTATTTGTTAACCTCCTCCTAAATCGTGAGAGCAAGACTGACATAATTATTGTTTTGCTGCTTCTGATTTGATTTGTTCGCCGGTTTTCCCAAATCTCCTTTCCCGGTTTTGGTAGTCAACAATGGCTTCATATAAATTTTCTTTTCTAAAATCTGGCCAGCGGGTATTGGTAAAATACAACTCGGCATAGGCCAATTGGTACAATAAAAAGTTGCTGATCCTGTGTTCGCCACTTGTTCTGATCATGAGTTCAGGATCAGGAAAAGCACTGGTAGAGAGATAATGTTGAAGGGTATCCTGGGTAATTTCTTCTGGTTGAATAAGGTTGTTTTTTATGTCCGTTGCGATACTTTTGATAGCGTTGGCCATCTCCCAGCGGCTGCTGTAGCTCAAGGCCATAATAAGGTTAAGTCCGGTATTTGGGGCTGTTTCGCTGATTGCCTCCGCTAATTCTTTGCTGGCACTGTCAGGCAACATATTTACGTCGCCAATAACGTGTAGGCGAATGTTGTTTTTATTTAGGGTGGGCACTTCATTTTTGATGGTGTCTACCAGCAGTTCCATCAAACCGGTTACTTCATATTCGGGGCGGTTCCAGTTTTCGGTACTAAATGCATATAGGGTAAGGTATTGAATACCCAATTCTGCTGCCCCCTCCACGATGTTTCTCACACTTTCTACGCCATGTAAGTGGCCAAAAAGACGATCCTCCCCTTTTTCTTTTGCCCAACGACCATTCCCATCCATAATAATGGCAATGTGCTTAGGCAGATGCGTTAGGTCTATGCTTTGAAGTAAACTCATATAATTTTTAAACTCAGCAGTCAGGCACAGGGCCTGACTTTGGGCGCAAAAGTAATAAATTTAGGTAATAAAAGGGTAGTCAACTTATATAGTTGATTCGCCACAGATACATTCGTGTAGCTGCTTTACGAAACAAGTCGCAATTAGTTGGTTGATGGACAGCGATATGAACTAATATTGAAAGACAAACCTAGTTCTACAAACATGTATTGGTCTTTTTGTTTGCTGTTGCCTCTTTGTCTGCCTTCTACCCCAATGATGGCATTAGGGTCTATTTCGTAACTTCTGTCTTGCAGTAATAATGCAGTTGGACCGTTGCCTGATGCTGGAAAATTGTTAGCCCCTATAAAAGTGGTACTCACATCATCTAAGTAATCGGTAAAAGTGTAGCGATGACTGATTTCAAAAGAAAGGTTGACATTGGGCGAAACATTGAATTTGAGACCAGCTCCAAATGGAATACAAACCGCCATGGTGCTATATTGTTTTCTTCCCTGGTAGGCCACTGTTTGTCCTTCTGTGCCTAAGGGGCGAAGAAATTCTTTTTTGCCATTGAGGAAAGCGTATGGGTCGTAAGTGAAAACGCCTAATCCCAGGGTTACATAAGGTGTAAATAAATATCTTGGATCGTTGGGTTGAAATTTAAAGAAGTTAAAATCTCCCATGGCCGCAATTTCCCATATATTGGTATTGAAGCTAAGATTTCTGCGTTGTTGAAAGTCATTTTTGCTGTAAGTATCACTGTAGCCTAGCTGGGCATAGTGTCCGGCAATTCTGAGCCCCACATAATTACCAAATTGTTTGCGGAAAAACAAGCCAATAGCGGGCTTGGGTCGGTTGATAGCAACCCTGGTATTGATATCACCAAAATAATGCGCCCCGCCGAATGTAACCCCAAACTCACCTACTTGAACGTATTCGTCTGATTGTGCCATCAATCCGGTTGTGCACAGTGTCAAAGCCAAAAAGAGAGATAATATTTTTTTAGTCACGGAGTATGCTTTTATTTTTTTGAACAATGCTAATTGCGTTAAAATGCTGTGCAAAATAATTTAATTGTTTGGTAATAACGCACCGAATGGCAATATCTGACACAAATTTTGTTATATTTTTTTAACATTAGGGAGCTTTCTCTACCCTTAATCCGGCGCTCATCACATTTTTAAGTGGTATATCTCTCATCAAATGGTAGATGCTGAATTGGTAGGTGCCGTTTTTACGGAAGCGTCTAGGTTGTCCGTTCAATAATTTCCTTACTTCCCAAATATCGTTCATGCCTGTTCCTTCCCAACCCGAGGCATCGGTCCCTAGCGAAAGGTCTATTTTTTGGAAAAACAAAGAATCACCTGGTGATTGCAATCCTACATTCAACCAGATATTATTGTAGGCATAAGAATCGGTGTGGCGAAGTACGATGTAAATATTATAGGCCGACAGCGTATCACTGATGGTAAAAGTACCAGTGGCTGCAAAATTATTTTGCCACTCGTATTTAGGAATGGGCGTATTTTTTTCGAAAAGGTCAACTTGTCTGCAGGAGTTAAAGCACAAAAGCCAGCAAGCACTTAATAATAGAAGTGGAAAAAAGAGGGATTTGTTGTTCACTTTATTTCAATCTTGGTTGTTGCAATTTACAAAACATTTAATACCTGTTCTTTTGCTTTTTCAAGTTCATCTTTCATTCGTACCACGCATTTTTGGATGCCGGCATCGTAAGCTTTGCTTCCGGTAGTGTTGATCTCTCTTCCGATTTCTTGAAGTAAGAAAGATAATTTTTTTCCTTTGCCTTCTTCCGGGGTTGCCATGATTTCTTTGAAATATTCGCAGTGTTGTCTCAATCGAATTTGTTCTTCGTGAATGTCAATTTTTTCCATGTAGTAGATGAGTTCCTGTTCCAAACGGTTGCCGTCGATGTTTTCTTTGCCTACATGTGTTTCGAGCAGTTGATTGATTTCTTCTTTTATCTTAACTTTTCTGGCAGGCTCTAACACTAAAATATTTTCTTCTTGTTCTTTAATGTGCTCGATTCGGGTGAGCAAATCTTTTTCTAAGGAAGCCCCTTCTTCTATACGATGGCCATTTAATTCTTTCATTGCCTTTTGCAATACTTTGCTGAACTCTTTAAAATCATCATCACTCAGTACATCCATTGCCGGACTCACTACTTCGGGTAAACGAAGCAAGGCGCTGAGTACTGAATTGGTATCGATCATCAATTCTTTGGCGAGCGTGTCAATCTGATTGTAATAAGCTTTGATCAAATCGGTGTTGATGACAACCGGTTTGGTAGTACCGTTTTGTTTAATATTCACATAGCAGTCGATGGTGCCTCTGGTGAGTTGATCTTGCAACATACTGCGTATTTCAAATTCGTAAGGACGCAACAAAGGAGGAAGTTTTAATTGAAGTTCAAATTGTTTTCCATTGAGTGCTTTTATTTCAACCATAAAAGTTTTTTCACCCACTGTTTGCTCTGCCCTTCCAAAGCCTGTCATTGATTTTAACATTGCTGTTTTTATTTTGATGCAAGATAATTGATTATTCAGCAGCGCATCGATTTTATTCAAAATCAGAAAGGTTGGAAAGTGCAGTTGAGGTCGGAAAAAACAGGAGTTGACCTAAAGAAAAAAGCCCAGCAGGTATGCCGAGCTTTTATATATATATGGGTTAGTAAGTACCAGGAACCAAATTCCCCTACGCAATATTAAAAATAAATTTTGCTATCTAAAAAAAATGTCAGTTTATTTTATGCACATTTTTAATTACCCTGTGGATAATAGTAGTTTTTAAAAGGTAGTTTTTGCCTGAATAAATTTCGATGAAGCACCCTGTCCATGTCATAAGAAAAAATGAAATCCTCTGAAATGTTGATGTTTACTGATGTTGTGGCAATTACTTTTTTTACTATTCAAGTTTGATGTTCATTATTCATTTAAATAAATAAATACTGCAAGATTCCATTTTTTAAAAAAATAAACATCAAATATTTTTTTAAAAAATTTTAAAAAGATGTAAATTCTTTCGAAATACTGTGTTTTTTTGAAAGTCAGGTTTTATAAAATGCTGTATATTTTTTGGAACAGTGATAAAAGCGAATGTTTTCATGAGCATTATACCTGCTATGATCGACATTATTACACTCAAATTTGGCGGCATATTTTAAAAGTGGCCTGCTGGTATAATTGCTTCGGAGTTGCGAAGTTGAACGAAGTTATAATAATTTTTATGCTCTATCATTATACCAAATCTGTTATAAAACAAGCATTCTTTTTTTGCTTAAAAACATTTTTCAATTTACATCGTACTACCGCTTGCAAAGGGTATTTCTTTTCTATCTAAACCACTTTAGCAAAATTATTTGTATGCATATTTACGTATCGTCCAAAATAGTTCGACAACTCTACCTCTAACTAAGACAAGCATCCTACCTTTGAAAAAATTTAAATATGCAGTTTCCTTCTCCAGTTTCAGTTCAATGGATTGCCGATTTGATACAAGCGAAATTAATTGGCAACAGTGACGGTATGGCCAAGGGTATCAACGAAATTCACAAAGTAGAAAAAGGCGATTTGGTTTTTGTTGACCATCCAAAGTATTACGATAAATGCATTAACAGTGATGCAAGTTTCATCATCATCAACAAAGAAACCGCTGTTCCCGATGGTAAAGCTTTGTTGGTAACGGATAATCCGTTTGAAGCCTATTGTACCATCGTACATCATTTCCGTCCTTTTCAGCAAGCGAATCAGCTAATCAGTGAAACCGCTTCTTTCGGAGAAGGCAGTTATGTATACCCCTCAGCTTTTATTGGTCACCATGTTAGCATCGGTAATCATTGTATCATTCATCCAAATGTTACCATACTCGATCATTGTGTGATTGGCAACAATGTGGTGATACAGGCAGGTACAGTCGTCGGCAGCGACGCCTTTTATTACAACGGAAAAAAAGACCGTGAAATCTGGTTTAAAAAAATGCCGAGTTGCGGCCGCGTGGTCATCGAAGATTTTGCAGAAATCGGATCTAACTGCACCATCGATCGTGGGGTTAGTAACGACACCATTATCGGCAGTGGCACAAAAATGGACAACCTCATTCACATCGGTCATGATACGGTGATCGGCAAAAATTGTTTGATAGCCGCCAATGTTGTGATCGCGGGCGTTGTTACTATTGAAGATGGCGTAACCATTTGGGGTGGTGTAATCATCAATAAAACACTTACGATAGGACAAAATGCAGTACTGCTGGGAAAAACAGGCGTGGCGGGCGATTTGGAAGGAAATAAAACTTATTGGGGGACGCCGGCACAAGAAGCTTCGGCGGCTAAAAGAGAACTCATATGGATCAAACGCATACCGCAACTCTGGGAAAAAGTGATGAATAAAAAATAAAAAACGGCGCTCGATGGGCGCCGCTTTTTTATTCCATCAACGGACGATAATTATAAGGTAACTGGTCTGCAATGCGCTCCCAGGTCCAATAGGCACTGATCGATAAATCGTTCTGATCGAAGTAATAACCATTGCGTTCGATACCGATTGCTTCGCCGGGCAAAAATCCTATGATAGAGAACTGAAAATCTTCTGGCTCGTTCGGAAAAACAAGAGCAAATCCGGGTTCAGGTTTTTCGTTCAGATATAAAATACCTACCCGCGTTTGTTTGGGAAGTAATTCAACCAGCGCCGTACTGTCATCTTTGCTGTATTGCAACCCTTCATAATAATTTTTGACAGGCGTTGCTTTTTCTGTGTCGTTTTCAGTGATTAAAAACTGTACCTGAAATCCTTCCTGTTGCAATGTTTTATGATAGGCACTTCTCATAAAATGAAGGATAGAACCATTGTAGGCGGTAACCCTTGCCTGCATCCATCTTGCGTATTGATCATTATTTTCCGGCGTCATTTCTTCAAACAAAGGATAGCCGGTATACAAACTGACTTCCGAATTGTATTCGTGGGTGAACGAATCCAAACTGTACCGAATATTGTAACCTAAGGCAGTATTTTCGATGAGCAGGGGCTCCGTGGAAATTACTTTTAACCGGTTTTTTCTTTTATAAAAATAGAACTTGAGCACCTCTTTATTTTTGAGTACACAGAGCGCACTGTTAGTTGATTGTCCTATGAATTTTTCGGTAAAAAACTGACCATATTTTTCCCAACCATCTTTTACTTCAGAAGTAGCCACCACGGAAACTTCCTCCATTTCTTTTTCTTTTTCCTTCATCTCATATATAATGCTTCGGTCGTTGGCATCTGCATTACTGATCCTTTTTGTTTCGGTATTGTAACCAGTAAAAGTAATCACAAGAGTATATCCCCCTTCGGGCACAGCTAATTTAAAATTACCCTCAGCGTCTGTTGCTGTTCCCAAGGTAGTGTTTTGCGCAAATACAGAAGCCCCTTGTAATGGCTGTTTGGTAACAGCACTTACTACGGTGCCATACACCGTATAGTTGGATTGTGCAGACGCAAAAAATAGGAATAAGCTGCAGGATAAGAGGCTGATGATTTTTTTCATAGATCGAAGAGGATAGCTGTTGGTTAAAAATGAATGATCAAAAATACAATTTTAGCTGTTAACCTTTTGTTGCAATGCTGCGCAGGTATCTTCAATCGTCGTTAAAAGCGGCATGTAGGTAAAGGAAGGAAATTGTTGCAGCAGCTTGCTGTTATCGAACGTTACTTTGGCCAAAGCTGTTGCTGCTGTTTCTTTGGTGACCAATGCTTGTTTTCCGGTGATTACACTTTTGATGGCTTCCCAATTGCTCACCAGGGCTGCCAAAAAAGGGGTCACCATTTTATAAGGACGTTTCTTTTTAAAAGCATCTGCGATAGCATAAAATACATGCTGGTAAGAAGCGTTGTGACCACTGATGATAAACCTTTCTGCACTCACATCACTTTCTATTAGCAAAATCATAGCACGTACCAGATCCCGCACATCTACATAGCCTGTGGTGCCGGTGGCATACCATGGAAATTCTTCGTACACCGATTTAAAAATGGCGGTACTCCCTTCATTCCAATCGCCTGCACCTAAAATAATACTGGGATTTACAATAACAGTGGATAGCCCCTCCGCCTGCGCTCTCCACACTTCCATTTCACCAAGGTATTTGCTTTCGCCGTATTTGCTGTTGCTAGTTTCTGGCGTCCATTGCATTTTTTCGTGAATAACCTCATCCTTCCGAATTCGTCCAAGGGCAGCAACAGAGCTCACGTGTAAAAATTTTTGCACGCCAGATTCCAATGCAATATTTACCAGATTGGCGGTTGCTTCTACATTGATTTTATATAGTTGGTGCTTATCTTTTTTATTAAATGACACCAACCCCGCGCAATGATATACCGTGGTTACGCCTTGCATCACTTCTTCAAGCCTGGATAGATCGAGGAGGCTACAAGCCACCTGTTCCAATGCGTCGTCCGTTGGCAAACGCAAAGGCGTTTTATGAATGGTGGCGCGCACTTTATGCCCCTTTGCCAATAATGTTTGAATAAGTTCATTTCCCAGTAAACCCGAACCTCCTGTAACTAAAATCATGCATACGTTTTTTCCGATGTCTGTTAATGTTGGTATTCATAAAATCCTTTCCCTGATTTTCGGCCCAGTTCTCCTTTGTTTACTTTTTCTATTTGCAAGGCAGAAGGTTTGAAACGAATGGCTTTATTGAATGCTTCATACAAAGAAGTAGAAACGGCTAAGTTTACATCCATACCAATCAAATCCATCAATTTAAAAGGACCCATTTTAAATCCTGCGTTTTCGATGGCTTCGTCTACTTGTTCTTTGGTGGCTACTCCCTCTTCTACCATCTTCATTCCTTCCAAATAAAAGTGGCGGGCTACTCGGTTCACAATAAAGCCGGGGGCATCTTTGCAGAGTACGGGTGTTTTGTCCAATTTTTTACAGAGCTCCACCACTTCATCCGCAACATTGCTGTCCGTAACATCCGTTTTAATCACTTCCACAAGTTTCATTACTTGTGCAGGATTGAAAAAATGCATTCCCAACACTCTTTGAGGCCCTTGAATATTTTGCTGAATAGCAGTAATGGATAAAGAAGAAGTATTAGAAGCCAAAATACAATCAGGACTATTTAAAGCGGCCAACTCTTTGAAGATCGCCGTTTTAACTTCTAGTTTCTCCACCACTGCTTCTATTACAATATCTGCTTTGCAATCTGCAATAACGGCACTGTAGCGGATGCAAGAGCGTACTTCCTGCGCGGCTTCCGGGGTAATTTTTTGTTTACTGAGTAGAAATGCAAGATTTTTTTCAATGGACTGAGTTGCCTGTATTAGTACAGCTTCGTTGATATCGCAGAGAACAACGGGGTAGTTTTTTAAAGCGGCAGCAAGTGCAATCCCACTTCCCATGGTGCCAGCTCCTACTACAGCAATTGTATTGATCATGTGCAAAAATAAAAACTGCCACGGGAATTATAGCATTTCTTTTTATCAAGCTACGTACCGCATGGCAGTTATTTTATTTTAAGGGAAGAGATTTAGTTCTGACCTGCTTCCTGTTTGGCTTCCGCCTTCATTTTTTCGTTGGCTGTTACTGCAAACTCCACCCTTCTGTTCAGGGTTCTGTTTTCTGAAGAACTGTTGTCGTACTTAGGTTGTGATTCACCATAAAATTGGGTAACAATTCTTGAAGAAGCAACGCCGGCACTTATTAAATAATTGGCAACCGCTTGTGCTCTTTTTCGAGAAAGTGTCATGTTGTATGCATCTCGTCCGGTATTATCTGTGTGGCCTTCAATCAGGATGTCTGTTTCCGGATATTCGTTGAATATTTTCACCAATTTGTCGAGTGCTAATTTGGAATTGTCGTTGATGCCAAATTTTTCAGTAGCAAAATATACCCCTGCTTTTGATCCATCTGGGTTTGTGTCGTCAAAAGTAACGTTGATACCTTCTTCTACCCTTTCTACTTTTGCACCCGGGATTTCAGTTTTGATTTTTTCGGCTTGTTTATCCATCTTATTTCCAATGATCCCGCCTGCTGCGCCCCCTACCACTGCACCAATGATGGCACCTAAGGCTGTGTTCCCTTTTTTGCCTACGTTGTTGCCAATAACCCCTCCTATAACTGCGCCACCGGCGGCACCCACGGCAACCCCTTTGTCTTGCTTACTCATTCTTTTAGTGCCCTCACAGCTAGCAAATAGTAAAGCGGCTGCAGATGCGAAAAACAATGTTTTTGTAAATAAATATTTCATGATGACGTTGTTTTAGAAGTGCGTAATTATTTTGTTTTAATAAAATTATAAATGATAGAAGCCTGTTTACCTTCAAACGTTATATCGTTTCTCAGGCGCATGTTTTGAACATTCAGTTCGAGTATAGTAAACCGATAACCCGCGTTTCCTTCTTCGATCTCTTTTAAGTTGGCGTCTAATTTTTTGAACTGAAAAAGTTTGGGCTCGTTGGGGGCCTCGTAAATTGACCAACGGATGTCTCTTTTTACGGATGCACATTCACCACCGTTTACGTTAATGGTGTAACTTCCCAGGCTGTTGTTTTGATTAAAGCTCCAGGAACTGCCAATAAAACAGCTCATGTCGGCCTCGTTGAGTATTTGTGTTTTTATTTTTCCGCTGATACCTTCCGTACTGATGGTTTGTAATTGCCAATTGCCGTCGACATCGGCTCTGTAGGCTCTGGCTTGTTTAGAACTGGAGCATGACAGCAGAATGGTGGACGCCACCAATAAGCTGAATAAGATGCTGGTTTGTTTCATTTTTTTTCTGTTTTAATAAACAGAGAATTTCAATTATGGTGCCAAACTACTGCACGGAGATACGCGGAGTTACACAACAGACTCCAGCAAAGACTGCAAAGGTTGTAGCTAACCAGTGTCCTATTAACCGGATACTGCGGTGAATTGTTGTAGAAAGCGGACGTCGTTTTCGCTGAAGAGACGAAGGTCTTTGATTTGGTAGCTGAGCATGGTGATGCGTTCGATACCCATCCCGAAAGCAAAGCCTGTGTATTTATTGCTGTCGATACCACAATTTTCGAGCACTATGGGGTGTACCATGCCGCAGCCGAGGATTTCAACCCATCCCGTTTTTTTACAAACATTACAGCCTTTTCCGTCGCAGATCAAACAGCTAATGTCCATTTCTGCACTGGGTTCTGTAAAGGGGAAATAAGAAGGGCGGAAGCGCACTTTGATGGAAGAACCAAACATTTCCTGCACAAAAAAGTACAGGGTTTGCTTCAAATCTGCAAAAGAAACATTTTCGGCAATGTACAATCCTTCCACTTGGTTAAAGAAGCAATGTGCTCTGGCGCTGATGGTTTCGTTTCTGTACACCCTGCCCGGACAAATGATTCGGAGGGGCAATTTATTTTTTTCCATCTCCCTGATTTGTACACTACTGGTATGAGTTCGCAGCAGCCAATCGGGATTTTTGAGAATGTAAAAAGTATCCTGCATATCTCTTGCAGGATGGTTTTCTGGCAGGTTTAATGCGGAAAAGTTGTGCCAATCATCCTCAATTTCGGGTCCCTCAGACACGGAAAACCCCAATCTGTGGAAAATAGATATAATCTTATTTTGAACGACGCTAATGGGATGGCGAGAACCGATGCTGGTAGCGGCGCCCGGCAAACTCACGTCCATGCTTTGAACGGCAGCCGAGGAGGCTTCTCCGGAATTTCCCCGCAGCTCTTCAAATTTCTCTTCTACAAATATTTTAAATTCATTCAACAACTGACCCGCTTCTTTTTTGTTGCCTGCCGCCACGTTTTTCATTTCGCTCATAATAGATTTTACCAGTCCCTTTGTACCCAGGTATTTGATGCGGAATGACTCTAATTCATCTTTTGTTTCTGCAACGGAGGTTTTGATTTCGTTTTTGTAATGTTCTATTTGTTGTAACAACTGGTCCATGCCGCAAAGGTAATACTGCCATGGCAAATTTCAATATGATTCAGGATTCACTAAAACTGATGAAATAGCTTGTAAAATGTTGAAGATGGGTTCCTTGAATGTTCGCTTTATTTCGGAGCTGAAAACATAAGCTCGGTCTTGATGGTACGCTTTCGTAAATATTTAACGATTGCAGTTTCTCTATCATGCAATCCAACTATTACCTTCACTTTCTAACATCAACTTTATTTATGGACCCCGAATCCAGGGCAATCGTAAAGCCCTTTGCTTTTCTAACAACAACCCTGTTTGTGGTAGTTTTTTCTGCCGGTTATTTTTACAAAACTAAACAAAAAGCCCCACTTACAGTTCCCATTTTACCAACCGCTTCCGTGGTTTCTGGAATAGCAGATTCGGTGAAGAAAGAGCGACCTCCCGCCCGAAAGAAGAAGAAAACCATTTACCTCAGTTTCGACGACGGCCCCAACAAAGGCACCCGGCAAGTGTTAAACATTGTGAACGAACAGCAAATTCCGGTTACCTTGTTTATTGTTGGCGAGCACGTATATGGCAGCAGGTTGCAGTCCGGTATTTATGACAGTATTATAAAAAGCAACTGGATTGAAATTGCTAACCACAGCTATTCGCATGCGCTGGGCAATAAATTCAGTAAGTTTTATACCATGCCCGATAGTGTAGTAAAAGATTTTAAAAGATGTGCCGACAGTCTGCAACTGAAAAGCAACATTGTTCGAACACCCGGAAGAAATATTTGGAGAACGGGTACTATAACCAGCACCGATATAAAACTTAGTACTGGTGCAGCAGACAGTTTGCGACGTGCCGGATTTGATGTAGTGGGCTGGGATCTGGAATGGCATTATACCAATGATCTAAAAGCAGTGCAAACCAGTGAAGAACTCAGCAAGCAGGTTGATAGCATGTTTACCCATAGCAAAACCAAAACGCCAGAACACTTGGTTTTACTGGCTCACGACCAAGTATTTGCCAACTCAAAAGATGCTGCTTCACTTAAAGCATTCATTGAAACAATGAAGCAAAAAAATGAATATGACTTTGCGATGATCAAAGATTATCCCGGACTAGGCAAAAAGCAGTCGGGAGATAGCACAGTATCCGCAAATAATTCCTTAATTTTAATAAAATAAAAACTTTACCAAAATGGCCTTTTTTAAATCGGGTAATCCCGCGCTCTCAGAAAATAAATTTAGAAGTACTGTACTCGACGATGTTTTTAAAGTGCATGAAAATGCCATGACCATCAAGGGCACCATGCAAAAATTTGGATTCCTTTTTATCATGGTTTTGGGCACATCCTTTTACTCCTGGAAGGAAGCTGCAGAAGGCGGCAACGTAACGCCATTGATTTGGACAGGTGCAATTGGCGGCTTGGTAATAGCTATCACCCTTGCATTTAAACAACAATGGAGTCCTTATCTGGCGCCTTTATATGCTTTGTTGCAAGGTTTATTTATAGGTGCTATTTCGGCTACTTACAATATGGCTTTTGCAGAATTTGCACCGAATATTATCATCAATGCGGTTGGCCTCACATTCGGAGTGGCTGCTGCCATGTATTTGTTGTTTAGTTTTAGAATCATCAAAGCCACAGAGAAATTTAAGTCCGTAATCATTGCCGCTACAGCAGGCATCATGATCTTTTACTTGTTGGTATGGGTATTGCGTATGTTCGGTTTCGACAATATGCTTTTCTTACACCAGGGAAGTCCACTGGGCATTGGATTCTCCTTGTTTGTGGTAGCCATAGCTGCACTCAATCTGATTCTTGATTTTGATATGATCGAAAAAGGCGCAGAAATGGGCGCTCCTAAATACATGGAATGGTATGGTGCTTTTGGACTAATGGTGACGATGGTGTGGTTGTACCTTGAAATTCTGAGATTGCTGGGTAAAATTAGTAGTAGAAACTAATGACTTAAAAATTTGTTTAAATAAAAAAACCAGGCGCTGTCTGGTTTTTTTATTTAAACAATGGTATAAAATTCTCGTTGTTAGATGCTTGATTTACCCTCTTCCGTCCAATAAATTACCCAATCCACCCAGCAAACTTCCTTCTTCTTTTCTTCCTCCAACAGATCCATACTGCATAATCCTGCCTGCTAGTCTGCTGATGGGCAATGATTGCAACCATACTTTTCCTGGCCCCTGCAATCTGGCAAAAAATAATCCTTCGCCGCCAAACATAAAGTTTTTGATACCTTTTACAAATTCAATATCGAAATCTATACCAGCGGTATAGGCTACTACACAACCCGTATCTACTTTTAAGATTTCTCCAGGTTGTAAATCTCGTTCAATCACGTAGCCGCCTGCGTGAGCGAATGCAAAACCATCACCTTCCATTTTTTGCATAATAAACCCTTCTCCTCCAAAAATACCTGTGCCCAATTTGCGCTGGAATTCAATACCAATGCTCACGCCTTTGGCGGCACACAAAAAAGCGTCTTTTTGGGCGATTACTTTTCCGCCCAATTGTTGAAGATCGAGCACAATGATTTTACCTGTGTAGGGTGATGCAAAGCTGACTTTCTTTTTTCCCTGACCCACATTGGTGAAGGCTGTCATAAACAAACTCTCTCCTGTCAATAAACGTTTACCGGCGCTTAAGAGCTTTCCCATCAAACCGCCGCCAGATCTACTTTCGCTGCCATCACCAAAAATTGTTTGCATTTCAATTCCATTCTCCATCATCATAAACGCGCCACTTTCTGCAATGGCGGTTTCATTCGGGTCCAATTCAATTTCTACAAATTGTAACTCTTCTCCGTAAATTTTAAAATCGATATCATGACTTGTTTTCATGTTGTTCTTTTTAGTGTTTAATCAACATACAAATGAACAGCTTTTTTAATCATCCCGCTACAATAAAATTATAAATGGTGACTCATCAATTACAGTTGTACGATCAATCCAATCCCATTCCCTGTAGCAGCAATCTGTACATTTTGTAAAATACTATCCAGCCTTTTGCCATGACGCTGGTGAATGGCATACATCAGTCCATCAAACAGTAGGAGAACACCGCCTTGTAACATTACCGACTGCCCGTAGCCTTTGAGTCTTTCTGGTTTGTTGGTGGTGGTTTTACTTCTTTCATACATATAGGCCCCGCCTGCAACATACCCCAGATCCAGAGCCGTGTTGAATAAAAATAATTTTTCCACTGAGTGTTGTTTTTTAAGGGAAGCCGCTAACCCAAGTTCGCCTTCTTTTTTGGTGGTGAAATGTCCCAGTGCCACAATACCCAATGTAACGCCATTCCAAATGGCATTCATTTGGTGAAAGTATTTGTTGCTGCCAGTTGTTTGAGAAGCAGCGATGGTTCCATACACAATATTAGCAGTGCTGTAACTGGCTAGGATAGTCATTGCGGTTTTGTCAATTTTCAGCCGCCTTACATTAAATTCAGGCAAGGTTATTTGCTGTGCAAATGTGGCAATAGTAAATAGCCCACATGTGAATAGAATTAAAGTTTGTTTCATAACAGACAAACGTTTTTGTAACATGGATAGTTTTAAAATTAGCATCGAAAGAGGATTTATTTTCAAGTGATTAGAAAACGAGTAGGTGTAAAAAGCCCCGCAGAAGAATCTGCGGGACTATACCCTATATTTAACAATCAAAAATGAACACTGTGATAGCTATTATTGGTCATGCTCAGTTGTTGATGTTGAGCAGGTTAGCCACGTTAAAACCAGCTTCCTTTATGAGCTTCAGATGCATTTTTCATTTTTCTATTTCTGCTATTTACTTTTCGTTTTTGGATAACCATGGTAACCAACATTAAAGGGATAAACAACACGGTCATAGGAGGAATACCCAAGAAACTGATCCAGGTACCACCAAAGTTTTTTCGCATGGGCCTTCTCAATCTTTCAGCGATGAGGTACATAGCCGGCACAATGATGAGGGTCATAAAAAAGGCAAATGTCAATCCGAAAATGATAGTCCAGCTCAACGGTTTCCAGAAAGCAACGTTATCGCCGCCAAAGAATATTTTCGGATCGAGTTCTGCAAATAAGCTGATGAAATTGATATTGAAACCAACTGCAATTGGAATAAACGCGAGGATAGCTGCCAATGCAGTGAGCAATACTGGAATGATCCTAGTTTTACCTGCTTGTATCACTGCGTCTCTGGTTTTTAACCCACGCGACCTCAGCTCTTCGGCAAATTCGATTACCAGGATACCATTCTTCACCACAATACCTGCAAGCCCCACAATACCTAAGCCTGTCATAAGTACCGATGCTTCCATACCGAAAATAGAAAAGCCTAACAATACCCCAATTACACTGAAAATAATTTCTGTAAGGATAATGACCGACTTACTTACAGAGTTGAACTGCAACACAAGTGTAAGTAAGA
This sequence comes from Chitinophagales bacterium, assembly GCA_038249665.1. GTDB lineage: Bacteria > Bacteroidota > Bacteroidia > Chitinophagales > Chitinophagaceae > Ferruginibacter. Next base: position 26,142 of record JBBSDF010000024.1, on the reverse strand, counting down.
TCAACCCAAGTGCTACTAACAATGCGCTGAACAAAAACGCACCTGTTTCTGCCTGTTGCTCGCCTTCGCCTGTTTGTAAGATAGACACGCCTTCGCCTTTGCCGGTAAATGAAGCGATGTGACCTTCAATTACTTTGTTAACCGCCGTGGCATTGAATCCCTGTGTGGTTAACACATTGGATCGAAGCGTGATCAATCGTTTTTGATTTTTTCTTTTCACACTTCCAAAAGTGCTGGTAGGCTCCACCGTTACCAAAGCACTGATGGGGATATTTTTAACCGCGCCGCCAGAAGCGAAATCGCGGAAACTGATGCGCATATTTAGGATCTCCGATAAACTTTTGCGCTGAATTTCATTGTTGCGCAATTGAATTTTATATTCTTCTTTTCCTTCTTTAATTTTAGAAACTTCCCTACCGAACAAAGCAGTCCGAATAGCCATACCCACCTGTGCAGAAGAAACCCCTTGTATCAAAGCTCTTTCTCTATCGACGGTGAGTGTAATTTCGGGATTATTCAAATCTACATCCATCTTCAATTCTTCTACCCCAGGCACCTGAATAGAGTCGAGATAGTTTTTGAGATTAACGGAAGTCTTTACGAGATTATCAAAATCTTCGCTGGCAATTTCGATGTTTATTGGAGGGTCTGTTGGCGGACCAGCACTTTCTTGATCTACGCTGATCTCTGCACCTGGAAGACCAGTTAAAGCATTCCTTATTTCATCTAAATAAGGTTTAGTGCTTTTACCATGACGTTTTTCAAACTCCACAAAAGATACCTGTATTCTTCCCAATTCGCTTCTGGTACTTCTGTCGCCTGCAGCCGGATCGCTGGCGCCAATTGCCACGTTGCTGATCACGCTTTCTACCACCGGATTGTATTGCCCTTTGGCAGCATCAATACCGAGTACTTTGTTCACTTTTGTTTCTAATGTTTGGGTGACAGAATCGGTGTATTGCACACTCGTTCCAACCGGAAGTTTTAGATAAACATAAATCTGGTTGGGATCACCCTTCGGGAAAAACGCAATACCTACGCGGCCTGAATTAACCGAAATGCCGAAGATGGCTACTGATAAAATCAGCAAACCTACGGTGCCTAAAAGCAAATGTACTGGCCTCCAACCCTTCAGCGCCCAACGGAGCAGGCTCTCGTAGTGATTCATGATCCACGGTAAGGCTTTGTTTTGGAAATTATGTATGGCATCATCAATTACATATCTATTCAGTACCACCAGGATCATAAAAAATATAAGGAGGTTGCCAAAAAAAGCAAAGCCTAAAATATCCAGCAAAATACCTGTGCCGATCACGATCCATAAAATCGGTTTTTTAAAGATGGCAGACTTTGGTTCTTTTTTACCCTCCGGATGGTTCATGAAATCTACCGCAAAAATGGGGTTCATGATAAAGGCCACTACCAACGATGCGGCTAAAGTAAATATGAGCATGGTTGGAAGGTACACCATGAACCGTCCAATGATGCCCGGCCAGAAAAGCAGGGGGAAAAACGGCGCCAACGTAGTAATGGTACCCGCTAGTACTGGAATAAAAACTTCTCCTGCTGCCATTTTTGTGGCTTTCACAATTGGAATTTTCCCCTTGCCATCGACAAATATTCTGTGCACGTTTTCGATCACCACAATGGCGTCATCCACAATAATTCCCAAGCCAAACAACAGGGCAAATAATACAATAAAGTTGAGGGTAACATCTGTGCCCACAATTAAATCGGCACCCGGCAAAAACACAAACGCTACAAACATACTGAGGGGCACACTAAGTGCTACAAAGAAGGCATTGGTAACACCCATGAAAAACATGAGTACAATGAGTACGAGTATAAAACCAATTACAATAGAGTTCACCAGTTCATTAAAGGAAGCTTTTGTTTTGATGCTCTGGTCGCCAGTAATTACTGCCTTGAGGTTATCCGGATAGAGAACGCCTTTGGCATCTTCCACAATTTTTTGCACTTGATCACTGGTTTCGATGAGGTTTTCTCCACTGCGTTTGATGATGTTGAGGGTTACCACGTTTTTACCATCTAAGCGTGCAAAACTCTCTACATCTTTGGTGGTATCCTTAATCACTGCAATATCTTTCAGATAAATGGGCGCACCGCCCGTGTTTCTGAGGATAACTTTTTCAATGTCGTAGGCAGACTTAAATTGTCCTTTCAACTGCAGGTTTCTTTTCATACTGCCTACCTCGAGCAAGCCTCCGGAGATATCCATGTTTTCTCTTGCAACGGCATTGCTGATATCATCGAAAGTAACGCCAGCACTTTGCATGCGGTAATTGTCGACGTTGATCTGAAACTCTCTTTCCGGCGCTCCCACAATATCAATGCGATTAATCTGTGTAAGTTCTTCCAATTTGTCTTTTAAATCATCCGCAAATTTTTTCAGTTTTACCATGTCGTAATCACCACTAAGGTTAACGTACATCATGGGTTGATCGCTGAAGTTTACTTCCAGTGCAGTAGGCTCCTGTGTAAGGTCTGTTGGGAGATCTTGCTTGGCTTTGTCAATAGCATCTTTTACTTTTTGCAGTGCAATTTGCGTTTTTACTTCTGTATCGAATTCTACGATAATAGAAGAAAAATCTTGTTGAGAAGTGCTGGTAAACTTTTTAATTTTCGCTCCCGTGATGCCTTTGATTTGTTTCTCGATGGGGCGGGTCACCAGATTCTCTATATCTTTGGGCGAGTTACCAACATATACTGTTTGTACGTAGATGGTAGGAATCACAATATCCGGAAACTGCTCTTTAGGAAGTGTCAGAAATTGATACAAACCCCCCACGGTGAAGAACAGCATCAACAAATAAATGGAAGTTTTATTACCAATACTCCAAGAGGTAGGTTTAAATTCTTTGAATTTTTCTTTTATGTTTTGCTTTGCGCTCATACAATTCGTTTGTAAATAATCAGATGGAATACCCCGTTCAATTTATTTTGCCAGGGTTAGTTGCTGGCCTTCGTAGATGCTGGCGAATCCTTCCGTTACCAATACATCGCCTTCTTTTAAACCAGTTTTAATTTCCAGCAACTCCCCATTGAGCATTCCAATGTTTACGGGTCGTTTGCGGGCGATCAATTTTCCATTTTCTGTAACAGCCACCATCACAAATTTTCCCTTATCGTCATTCTGCAAAGTATTGAGTGGAATGGCGATGGCTGCTGGTGCGCTATAGTCTTTCACTTTTACGAGTGCGATCTGATTGGGTTTCACCGCAGGATCGGCTGGTAGTTTTGCTTCAATTACAAATCCTCTATTGCTGGCATCAATCGATGCTCCTATGAAGCTTATGCTGGTAGTAAATTCTTTTTGATTATCAGGCAACAAAACCACTACCGGAGAACCTTTTTTTACGCTCCCCAAATAATTTTCAGGAATGTTGCATATAACTTTTAGTCTGCTGGTATTTACAATTTTTATTTGAGGACCAGCGGCGCTCATGCCAGAAAAAGTTTCCCCTACACGGATGTTCACTATATCAGCCACCCCGCTTACATTGCTGTACACATTGGCCGTACTGAGTTGTTCTTGTGCAAGTTTAACAGATTCATTGCCAGATTTTAGTTGATCTGCTAAACCAGATACGTTGTTTTGTGCTGTGATCAATTGTACTTCGGTACCAATGCCCTGATCCCAAAGATTTTTTTGGCGTTGAGCAATATTTTTTGCGTAACCTAATTGAATTTTAATCCCTTCTAATTGTTGCCTGGCAGCCATTACTTGCTGTTGCATAATGGCATCATCCAACTTTAGCAGTAGCTGTCCTTTTTTCACAAGATCGCCTTGTTTTACAAATACCGCTTTTACTTGTCCGCCCATACCTCTTGGTGAAACATATGAAATATCATCGGCATCTACCTTGCCTTGTAGTTCAATGTAGTGGTTGAAGTCTTGCTTTATAATGGGCACTGTTGTTACCAACTTTACTTTAGAGGGATTGCTATTGGGATCTAGTTTCAATAATTCCGCTTGTAGTTTTGCTATCTCCTGGTCATTTTTTTCTTTATCAGATTTCAATTTCTCTAACTGAATTTTTTTATCATTGATGGCAGCATTGCCGTCTTTTTTACTATCGCTGCAACTGGTTAAAATTAACACACTAAGAATAGTACGGATGAAGTATTGTTTCATTTTATATTGATATTATATAAGTGGTAAGAATGGTTTAAGTTATAGTTTACCGGTAGCTTTCTGGAAATCAATTTTGGCGATGATGGCATCGTACAATGCGCCGAAATAATTGTTTTGAGCTACTTTTAATTCTGTTTGTGCCGTGTAAATTTCCTGGTTGCTGCCCAACCCTTGCTGGTATTTAAGTTTGGTGGTGTTGTACACTTTTTCTGCCAGTTCCATGTTTTTTTTCTGTGTATCCATAGTGATGAGCGAAGAGCTCAATAATAAATTAGCTTGTGTAACATCATTGTCGATGCTCGCTTTGAGCTGTTCGACCCGGTTGTTGGTTTGCCGCAATTCTAATTTTGCCTTACTTACCCTGGCCGATTTGGCAAAGCCATCGAAAATGGGAACAGCAATTTTTAAACCAATGAGTGAGCTGGTAAACCAAGGCCCTTTGTCAAAAAAATTGAACTCGTTGCGCTGTGCAATTTTTGAGTAGTTACCATAGAGTGCAACAGTTGGCAAGTAGCTGAGTTGGTATCGTTTTACATTGTAACCTCCTAACGCTTGAGCCACTTCCAGCAATTGCATTTCTTTTCTATCGGTATAATTATAGGTAGTGTCCAATATGTTGCTTTTCAGTTCGTCTTCAGATAAACTATCGGTGAGGATCAACTGTTCTTTTTGTGGCATGTTCATCAAAAACTTCAGGCTCGCATTACCTGCACGTAGTTGATTTTCGAACTTCAATTTTTCTGTCTTCAAATTGTTGAGCTGTACATTTACCTTGTCAACATCTAATCTTTCTGCAAAACCTTGTTCAAAAATGGCACTGGTTTCTTTGAGTAGTTTTTCGAAGCGTTCTATGTTGGCGTCAATAGAAGTGAGTTGAGTGGCGCCTACCACCAATTGGTAGTAAATTTTTTGCACGTTTACTTTAATCATTTCTTCCGTAACTGCCTGTGTTTTGCGTTGGTATTCCATAGAAGCATCTCTGGCTTGCAGGCCAACGAAAACCTGGCCATCAAACAAGAGTTGCGAAACATCAATGCCGGCGGTAGCGTTCCATTTAGTACCGAATTGTGCTTGCACGAATCCAAAATCAGCGGGAGAATTAATTGGATTGCCATTGCCATCTTTTACACCTTCTTCCTCCAGCACTCCATAAGTGGCTGCTGAAATAAAGTTGGGAAAACTTTGTACCGCAACATTAGGAAAATGGATCGCTCCCAGGCTGGCACTCACCTGTGGAAATGCTGCGGAAGTAATTTCGCGATTGGTTTGCTTCTGTATCTGAAGGTTGAGCAGTGCATTTTTTACTTCTACCGAATGTTGAAGCGCATAATCCACTGCCTGATTCACACTAAATTGGCGCTGTGTTTGTGCAACCGCTAATTGCCAACTCAAGCTGTTCAGGGCCAGGAATAAAACCGCTTGAATGCGGTATCCAGGGTAATTATTTTTCATTGTTTAGATTAAATACTATTTATTGTTAATGATTATTTTTTCTTTTTGAGCCATATATCTTAAAGCCAATTTGTACCCCTTTTGGGTCACCAAACCAAACAAGAAGTTGGTAATAATTTGCTCTTCTATTTCGATAAGCGTGTACTTTCCCAACGACTGGTGAAATTCTGGATGGAAGGGTATAAACATACTCTCGATCCTGAACTTTGCCAGTATGTTTACGTTAATTTCAGGCCTATACAATTCTTCTGCAATGCCTCTTTCAATATTTTTTCCGACGTGCCCCAACAGGTATTGCATTTTGTGTTGTTGAAAATGCTGATGCGCTTCCGGATGGTACTTCTGCATTTCGTATAAAATAGCCGGATTCATGGTTTTGAACATTTCTACCATCATTTCCATAGCCAGAAATATTTCATGAACGGCATTGTCCGCTTGTTCTACATGGAGATCACATTTGCAGCGATTGCTTTCAATTACGCTGTCAATAACAGCTTTTACCAGTTCATCTTTGTCTTTGTAGTACTGATACAATGTTTTTTTGCTCATCCCCACACTGGCCGCAATGTCATCCATGCTCACGCTGCGGATGCTGTATTTCATCACCAGATCGTGGGCGGCTTGCTTGATTCTTTCTTTTTGATCGATGTCCGTCATAATTGGGCACAAAACTACGGAAACTTTTGCCGTTACCAAAGTTTCCATCACTTTTTTTTACCATTCATAACAATTATTTCATTTCATCGAGCGGATTGGGAGGGTAAATGGCCAGAGCATCAGGTTTCCTGTTCAACTATCTTTGCACCTAAACGAACGATTATGGAAAAGCCATTTCATTATAAAAAATTATTACAATACTTTTTACAGGGCATGCTTATCATGGCCCCCGTGTTCATCACCATGTATGCATTGTATTTTACAGTGAGCAGTATCGATAGTCTGATACCCATTTTTTCTACAGTGGATGGCAAAGGAAATGTGAAGGTGCAGAATTATGGGTTGGGGTTTATCATCATTATCGTAGTTATCATTATGATCGGCTATTTCAGCTCCTTTTTTATTACAGGAAGGATAGTGAGTTTCATGGATAAGTTTTTTGAAAAAACACCCGGCCTGAAACATATTTACACTACTACGAGGGATTTTTTTGAAGCATTTGCGGGCGACAAAAAAAAGTTTACCAGAAATGTGTTGGCCAATGTGGATGACAATGACGTGTGGAGGGTTGGGTTTATTACCAATGATGACATGTCAGATTTTGGGTTGCAGGGTTATGTTGCAGTGTACATACCTATGGCCTATTCTGTGGCCGGCAATGTGTACATAATTCCTAAGGAAAGGGTGCGGCCCATCACCAATATCAGCAGTGCACAAACCATGAAGTTTGCAGTAAGTGGCGGCGTTACTGCTTTAGACGATTTAGAGGTGAAGTCACCACAATAATTGAGATCAGGCCTAATAACTCATTTTAGATTATATTTATGCAACGAATCGTTATCATGAAAAAAACATCTATCACCATAGCCATACTTTTGGGTAGTTATGCCAACTGCTATTGCTGGGGATTTTTTGCACACGCAAAAATTAATTATTACGCCGTTTTTTTATTGCCGCCAGAGATGTTGGTTTTTTACAAACCATCTATTGGTTTTTTATCTGATCATTCTGTAGATCCTGACAAACGCCGCTATGCGATCAAAGAGGAAGGCCCCAGGCATTATTTAGACATCGATAAATATGGCACTTATCCTTACCCAGATTTACCCAGAAAATGGGATGATGCGGTGGCAAAGTTTGGGAGAGATTCTTTAATGCAGCATGGCATTGTGCCATGGCACGTGCAGGTGATGCTATCCAGGTTAACGGAAGCCTTCAAAGAAAAAAATTACAGCAAGATTTTAAAAAACAGTGCAGAGATTGGTCATTATATTTCAGATGCGCATGTACCCTTGCACGCCAGTAGCAATCACAACGGACAATACACCAACCAACGCGGCATCCATGGCTTTTGGGAAAGCAGAGCACCCGAATTATTGGCAGAAAAACAGTTCGACTTTTTTATTGGCAAGGCTCAATACATCAAAAATCCCGGCGAATTTATTTGGGACAGGGTGTTGGAAAGCGCGCTTGCAGCCGATAGTGTTTTGCGATTTGAAAGAGAACTCACCAACGAATTTTCTGCCGACCAAAAGTTTTCGTTTGAAGAAAGAAATGGCAAAGTGATCCGACAATATTCATCCGCGTTCACGATTGCATTTAACAACAAGCTAGATGGTATGATTGAAAGAAGAATGCGTCAATCTATTTTTTGCATTTCTTCTTTTTGGTTCACGGCTTGGGTAAATGCCGGACAACCGGATTTGAAAGGACTGACCCGCCAAAAGTTTTCGGAAAAAGATGTAAAAGAATTTGAAGAGCTCAACAGCAAGTGGAGCAGTTCGGAAAAAATGATTGGAAGAGAAGAGTAAAAGTTTACGGGGTTTTATAGTTGGATCTAAAGCACTTCCTTGCAAAAAAATGATTTCGTCGTGATACAGGCTTGAAAACCCTTTCCTTCTGCCGAACAGAACCATCTTTCAATTTTCATTTTCAGGCCCGTTGTTTATTTGTTACTTTTGCCACTCAATTTTTGTACATGAGCGACAACAATACGCAACATATTACCATACACAATTTTAATGCCGGCCCCTCTATACTTCCCAAAACTGTTTTTGAACAGGCCTCTGCAGCCATCATGAATTTTAACGATAGCGGTTTATCCATTTTAGAGCTAGGACATCGTACCGCAGCATTTACGGCAGTGATGGAGGAAGCCCGCTCACTGGTAAAAGAGTTGATGCAATTGGATGAGGATCACGAAGCACTGTTTTTACATGGAGGTGCAAGCACGCAGTTTATGCAAGTGCCCATGAATTTGTTAGACGCAAAAGACACTGCCGCTTATACCGATACCGGCATTTGGGGTTACAAAGCTGTGAAAGAAGCCAAGTTATTTGGAAAGGTAGAAGTGGTTTGTTCTTCCAGAGAAAAAACGTATAATTATATTCCCAAAGATTTTGCAGTGCCCAACGACGCCCGATACCTGCACATCACCACCAACAATACAGTCTATGGTACCCAATGGCAACAAATTCCATTTACCAGCAATACACTGGTGGCAGATATGAGTTCTGACATTTTTAGCAGGGTATTGCCCTTCAATAAATTTGATCTGATCTACGCCGGCGCACAAAAAAATATGGGACCAGCCGGTGTTAACCTTGTCATCGTCAATAAAAATATTCTAGGGAAAATAAAACGAGCTATCCCCACTATGATGGATTACCGCAACCACATTGCAGAAGGAAGCATGCTCAATACGCCGCCAGTATTTGCAGTTTATGTTTGTATGCTAACGTTGCGCTGGCTTTCTTCGATCGGAGGCATTGCAGCCGTTGAAGAATTAAACAGGGAAAAAGCGGCACTGCTCTACAAAGCTATCGACGAAAGCAGTGTGTTTAGGGGAACTGTCGTACAGGAAGATCGAAGTACCATGAATGCTTGTTTTGTGATGAACGACCCCACAATGGAACCCGAATTTTTGGCTTATACTAAAAGTCTGGGTATTGTAGGCATCAAAGGCCACAGAACCACCGGTGGTTTTAGGGCTAGTATGTATAACGCGATGCCTATCAGTAGTGTACGTGTTTTGGTAGAAGCTATGAAAGCCTTTGAAGACCTGCACAAATAGGCTTCAAAATGCTACAAATCCATGGATAATGATTGTTTAATAAATTTTATTGAATTATAAAAATCTGCACTAAGAAGGGAAATGGTACATTTGCCGCCCTATATTAATTGTATTTAAGTATTTACCATGGTTACCATTATACCCTTTAAGGCACTCAGACCAGAGGCGCAGCTTGCAAAAGCCGTTGCCAGCAGGCCTTACGATGTACTCAACAGCAAAGAAGCAAAAGTGGAAGCACAAGGCAATCCCCATTCTTTTTTGCACATTACCAAATCAGAGATCGGATTATCTGACAGCATTGACATTCATTCGCAGGAAGTGTACGATAAAGCCAAAGAAAATCTGACAGCTTTTATCAGCAGAAATATTTTGTTTAGAGAGAATAAACCATGCTACTATATTTACCGCCTCACCATGAATGGCAGGAGCCAGGCTGGATTAGTATGTGGCAGTTCGGTGGCAGACTACGAAAACGGACTGATCAAAAAACACGAATTTACGCGTCCGGAAAAGGAGCAGGATCGTATCCAACACATTACCACCACTGGTGCTCAAACCGGGAATGTTTTTTTAGCGTATAGAAATGTACCTGAAATAGACCAGGTGATCAATGGCTGGATGCATGATAAAAACCCTCAGTATGACTTTGTTGCTGGAGATGGCGTACAACATAGTATTTGGATTGTAAGTGACGACCACAGCATTGAAACCATCAGCGACTTGTTTAAAAAATATGTACCTGCCACTTATATTGCGGATGGTCACCATCGTGCCGCCAGTGCAGCAAAAGTAAAAGCGGCAATGGGTGATGCAGCTACGGAAAATGCAGACTATTTTTTAACCACCCTCTTTCCGAGCAATCAGTTGCACATCATGGATTACAACCGGGTAATCGCTGATTTGAACGGCCTTACTTCGGAAGCTTTTATCAAAAAGCTGGAACAAGATTTCAGTATAGAAAAAAAGGATGCAGCTTATCGACCCGAGGCCTTACACGATCTAGGTTTGTACCTAGATAAACAATGGTATAAACTGAGTGCAAGGTCAGGCACATTTGATGCTACTGATCCGATGGCAGTATTAGACATCAGTATTTTAGAGAAAAAGATATTGGAACCCATTTTGGGTATAGCCGATCAACGAACCGACAAACGCATCGATTTTGTAGGCGGAATCAGAGGTTTAGGCGAGTTGGAAAAAAGGGTTGACAGTGGAGATATGGCCATTGCCGTCAGCCTTTATCCCGTCAGCATTGAGCAACTGTTTGCAGTGGCCGATAGCGGGGAAGTGATGCCTCCCAAGAGCACCTGGTTCGAACCCAAGCTCAGAGATGGCTTGCTTACGCATTTGATAGATTAATGAACCTCTTTCGTTTATAACAGCACCCAATCGGATGCTATTTTTGATTGAAAATCAATGAATTGCGCTGAATTTTTGATATTTCAGCTCCCCGTTTTATTAATCTTACCAAAATTATCGCAGAAGCGACACCTGAAACCCGTTTGTAATTTTGTCGTAAATCTAACTTCTCTCAAATTGTTTACCACCATCAACTTCTTTTGCTTTGCAATAACACATCACCTGCCTATTGCTTTTGTTCCGAAATAAAAAGAGGTTGTTGCCGTCTGGTTTTCAACCAACGGCTATGGATGGGTTAACAAGTACATACTTTTTTCCCGGGAACTGGTATTGATTCGCTTCGCCATAGAAGGGTTTTCGTACTTCTCAGGAAATTCTTTTTCACTACTGTAAACGATGCATGTATGACAAGAGGCAGAGCTGAATTGCCAATATCCTTTTTTCCAGGATGTTGGGTGTCTCTGTGGAGAAATCAGGAAAAGAATGGTGGCATACCATTTAAAAAAGGGATAACACAAGCTTATTCACAGCAAGTACGATTCAAATTAATTTACAAAGCTTATCCATTTTGTGCAACATTTTGATATACTTATTGGTTATTGCATCAACTATGGTACAAGCGTATAATTTTTTTGCCAGCTGGCAGTTGTTCCCCGAAAAAGGGTTGTATGAATCGGGGGAAAGGCCGAGGAGTGGTTTTTATAAAATTGGTAAATCGGCCAATGAGCAATCGTTGTTGATTGAGCACAACTGGGTGATGTTGGATAACCAGGCATTTAGTTCATCCTATTCCATTTTGGCAAATGAGGAGCAGCAGCCTTTCGAAAATAAAGAATTGGCAGATGAGGCACAGGTAGAATTTAAAGATAGCGGGAACCTTCTTTTTCATTTTTATAAAAATGGGGAGATCGTGCTGACCATTTTGCACCATATCCTACCAAATGGTTACTTGAAAATTATACAGGAAGGCATTAAAGCCGATGGGGAGCGCTTTAGCAATACTGAAGTGTACCACAAGCAGATGAGTGTGCTACCCTACTCTTCGTCTGTTGGGGGAGCTGTGATCAAACCCACCGAAGAGGGCGTTATCAAACACAAGGCATTGAGTGCCATGGAAGAACAAACCAATATGCAACTCGATCAAATTCGACAACAAATAGAATTGTTGGCGGTACAGGCCCAACAAATTCAAAAAAGGAAGGAATTGTCGATGATGATTTATAACGCTAAATTATCATTTCAACCCACCATCGGGCAAACGTATTACATGTACCAGAAAAAAGACGGGAATTATCTGCTGTCGTTGGTTTCCGCCAAAGAATGGGGTAATAGTATGCCTTATCAATCGTTTATTTCAGCAGTAAAACTTTTGGCAGATCATACTTGGGTAGAGATGTAGGAGAACGGATCATCTTCGTTTTTCTGATCCATCAAAAAATTGCCCCTCGTTATAAAAGTGTTGTAAAAAAACCAACACCCGTTTTACAACTGTCTTTTTTTATCTTTACAATGATGAAAAAAATATTGACGATTGTTTTATGCTCCCTCGTTTGCAGCTTATCGTACAGTCAAACAGCCAAAGAACTACATGAAACTGCCAAAAGCTTTATGCGTCAGGGTGACCATGCCAACGCTATTATTGTGTTGAACAGGGCTTTACTGCAAGCGCCTAATGATGCACCAATGACAAAAGATCTGGCGCTCAGCTATTACTTCCAGCGAGATAACAGCAATGCCCTCAAAACCATCAACAGTGTATTGGATAAAGACGGATCCGATGATCAAACATATCAGATAGCCGGCCTGATTTACAAACAAGGCAATATGGTGAAGGATGCGGAGAAAATGTACAAGAGGGCATTGAAAAAATTCCCGAACAGTGGCCCACTCTACAATGAGCTAGGAGAATTGCAATGGCAGCAACAAAATTTTGAAGCCATTAAACAGTGGGAAAAAGGGATTGAAACAGATCCTTCTTATTCTAAAAATTACTACAACGCATCCAAATATTATTACCTGAGTACCGATAAAGTATGGGGGCTCTTGTACGGAGAAATTTTTTTAAACATGGAACCACTCAGCAACAAAGCGCCTGAAATCAAAGAATTGCTGTTAGATGGTTATAAAAAATTGTTCAGTACAGCATCGCTCGATGTAAATGAAAAAGGAAATTCGCCGTTTGTGAAAGCCTATTTAAAAAATATGAATACCCAGGGCAATATTGTGTCATCAGGCATCAGCGCCGAAACCCTCAGCATGTTGCGCACCCGTTTTATTTTAGATTGGTTCAATTCGCCCGACAGTCCGTCATTCAGGCTATTTGCTCATCAGCAGCAGTTGCTGCGAGAGGGCTTGTTTGAAGCCTACAACCAATGGTTGTTTGGCAGCACCCAAAACCTGAGTGCATATCAGCAGTGGATTAATAACCATGCTACCGAATACCATGAGTTTCTACAATTTCAGAAAGGGCGAATCTTCAAAATGGCCAGCGGGGAATACTACAAATAAAAAAATTTATTAATGTTTAAACATTAATAAATAAAAATTACCTATTTTCGTATTTCTAAAAAACGAACGAAATGAAAAAAATTGTATTGTTCTTATCTGCGGCAGTATTTGTAACAGCCTGCAACAGCTCAACTGAAGGCGATAAAGCCACTACTACTGATGCACAAACAGTAGCTTCTACTGAAGGCAACGTATTTGCTATTGATTCTACCACTACCGTTACCTGGGTGGGTTCTAAACCTGTAGGCGACAGTCACGATGGCACTTTCAAAGTATCGGAAGGTTCTTTAACAGTAAAAGACAATGTTTTAACTGCAGGTAATTTCGCCATCGACATCAACTCTTTGAATAACTTAGATTTGGCAGAAGATGCAGATTCAAAAGGCAAATTGGAAGGTCATCTGAAAAGTGCTGATTTCTTTGATGTGTCTAAATACCCTACTGCAAAGTTTGAAATCACAGGTGTTGAAGTATTTGTAGCAGACAGCGCCAGCAAAGATTTGAAAATAGCGGGTGCTACCCACACTATTAAAGGTAACCTGACTTTGAAGGACAGCACCAAAAACATCGCTTTCCCTGCCAAAGTAGCTGTTACAGCAACTAAAGTAACTGCAGTGGCAGACTTTAACATCGACCGAACCTTATGGGGCATGAACTACAAAGGCCCGAACAACCCGCAAGATTGGATCATCAATAGAAATGTAAATATTAAACTGAACATTTCAGCTACTAAAAAATAATATTTTTTGTTTGATTTAATTTATGCCATCCGTCCTTTGGGCGAATGGCTTTTTTTTTATTATCTTAGTCTTTGCCAATGTAAATAAATAGCACGATCAACCTGATCGCAACGTCTTATCTTGGCCATTACTTAAACTAAAAGAAACCCAAGCCATGAATGACCAGTCTAGAATTTTTGATTTTTTATACCAGCAGCTACAAAATTTTCCAAAGCCAGACATGTTTGCCGGAAAAATTGACGGTACCTATGTCCCTATTTCTACTCAAGAGGTAGCTGATCGGGTAAACCGATTAAGTGCTGCATTGCTGAATATGGGATTGCGTGGCGGAGACATGCAAGTGGAGAACCAGGATAAGATTGCCATCATCAGCAAAAACAGGCCCGAATGGTTGGTATTAGACCTGGCTTGTCAGCAAACCGGTATAATATTGTGCCCCATTTACCCCACCACAAACATCAATGAGATGGAATACATCTTTAATGATGCAGCCATCAAATATGTTTTTATAACGGGAGAGGATATTTTAGAAAAAGTAAACAATATCAGAAACAATGTTCCATCATTGTTGGGTGTTTTTAGTTTTGATGAAATGCAGGGTGTTGATGATTGGGAAAAATTAATGCATTCCATAACTGCTGCTGACCTGGAAGCGGTAGAAACCGCCAAACAATCCATTCAGGCTCATCATTGTGCTACCATCATTTACACATCTGGTACCACCGGTAAACCAAAAGGTGTGATGCTTAGTCACCGCAACTTGGTGAGCAATGTAATCAATTCTGTAAATACGTTTCCTTTTCCACGTCATACCAATGGAAAGGCACTTAGCTTTTTACCGCTCAATCATATTTTTGAAAGGATGGCTTCCTATATCTATATCAATAGTGGCATATCTATTTATTATGCAGAAAGTATGGATACCATTGGTGAAAACTTAAAAGAGGTGCAACCATCGATTTTTACGACCGTACCCAGACTGTTGGAAAAAGTATATGAAAAAATCATGAGTAAAGGAACAGAACTAACCGGCATTAAAAAGAAATTGTTTTACTGGGCGGTTGAACTCGGTGAAAAGTACGACAATATTGAGCATGGAAGTTTTATTTACCGAACACAATTAAAGCTAGCCAATAAAATCATTTTTAGCAAATGGAGAGAGGCTCTTGGCGGAAATGTAGAATGTATCATTACCGGAGGCGCAGCGTGCCAGGTTAGATTATTAAGAATCTTTAACGCCGGCAATATCAATATTTACGAGGGGTATGGACCAACTGAAAATAGTCCGGTGATCAGTGTGAACTGCCGTTTTGAAGGCGGAAGAAAATTTGGAACGGTGGGGCCAGTTATCCAAGGGCAGGAAGTGAAAATGGAACCTGATGGAGAGATCTGTGTAAAAGGACCAAGTGTGATGATGGGCTATTACAAACAGCCCGAACTTACAGCAGAGACCATTATTGATGGATGGTTGCATACGGGTGATATTGGCGTGATTGAAGATGGAAAATATTTAAAAATTACAGACCGTAAAAAAGAACTGTTTAAAACAAGTGGTGGTAAATATGTGGCGCCACAGCCGATTGAAAACAAAATGAAAGAATCTCCATTTGTTGAGCAGATCATGATAGTGGGGTCAGACGAAAAATTTGTCGGCGCACTAATCGTTCCGTCTTTGCCTAATTTAAAGGAGTGGATGCAACAAAAGGGTATTGCTTTTACGACCACAAAGGATGCCATCAATCATCCCAGGGTGTTGGGTTTGTACAGAGAATTAATTGAGTCATTCAATAAATTTTTTAACCATGTGGAGCAGATCAAAAAATTTGAATTGTTACCTGAAGAGTGGAGCATCGACAGCGGTGAAATGACCCCTAAGCTCTCCCTGAAAAGAAAAATTATAATGGAAAAATACAAAGAAGTGGTTAAAAGAATTTATGCATAAAAAAGGCCGGCAAATCTGCCGGCTCAATTTTTGAGTGTTGCTGGTCTAAATAATTTCAGGTAGTTGTTTTAACTTACAAAAGATGTTGGATAAGTTCCCGGTGGTTTTTCTGGGGATTTAATGTTGTGTAGCTGCAATATAAGTTTGAATGAGCGAGGGTATTTTTTCGAACTCGCTGCTTTTGTCTATAAAATGGTTGGCACCCATAGATTTGCAAAGAATTTTATAATAACGACTTACCCTGTTGGTGAGCATTATCGTGAACACATGCGGGTATTCCGCTTTGATAAGCGAGAGCAATTCGATGCCATTTTTACCGGGCAATTGAATGTCTAATAAAACCAGTTCTGGCTGATATTGTTTCATTTTCTCCCGAGCAGCGGCGTAAGAATTAGCTGTTGCTACCTGAACTTGCAAGGAGGATTCTTTCAGCATGTCGCTTAACCTTTCCACCACCAGTTCAGAATCATCTACAATGAGAATTTGCATCATCTTTCCACTCTTTTAAGCTCGTCAGTTAGGTAGGATAAATCTACCATTCCCATCTATCATAAATTGTAACAGATTTACAAAATTGCCTGTAAAGCAAAGAAAAGTTAGGAGTAGAATAATCACTACATTGATTAAATGAGTTTGTTTTGGATAGCGTAGAGCGTAAGGTCTGCGTTGGTTTTCATGTTCATTTTGCTGAGCAACCTGGTTCGATAGGTACTGACGGTAGTTACACTCAGGAACATGGATTCTGCAATTTCAGTTACTGATTTGCCGGAGGCCAGTAATTTGAGAACGTTAAACTCTCTGTCGGAAAGAGTTTCATGCGGCAGTTTTGAAGTGTTCTGGTCAAGCACAGATGCCAGTTTTTCTGCAATGGAATCTGTGATATATTTTTTCCCTAGCATCACTTTCTGAACAGCCACTACCAATTCGTCTGGCGCCATGTCTTTACTCAGGTAACCTGAGGCACCTGCTCTAAGCACTCTAATGGCATATTGCTCTTCGGGGTGAATGCTTAAAATAAGTACGGGAAGTTGTGGTCTTATTTGTTTTATTTGTTGCAAAGCTTCTAATCCGCTTCTGCCGGGCATACTCAGGTCGCTGATGACCAATTCCCAATCTGACTTTATAATTTTTTGGATGAGTTCTTCTGCATCCGACACTTCTTCTACCTGCGCAGAAGGAAATCCTTCTAATAGGATCTGTTTAAGACCCCGCCTTACTACGGTATGATCATCTGCGATTAAGACCCTAAACATAATAAATATTAATTTGATTTGTTTAAAGGTACAATAATAATAACGGAAGTCCCCTTACCGGGATTACTGGTGATTTCGTAAGAGCCGCCCATCAGTAATGCCCTTTCTTTCATCCCCAATAAACCAAGCGTTTTTTTATGCCCAATTTCGTTGATTAAAAAACCTTGTCCATCATCCGTAATATGCAACACCAGTAAATTGTCTTTGATTTGTAAAAAGGAAGTCAATTTGGTAGCAGCAGCATGTCTTAATACATTGGTTAAACACTCCTGGTAAATACGAAAGATACCAGTGGCTACATCTGGTTCTACATCAGCAATGGACACGTTGCTGCTGAAATTGCAAATAATTTCAGACCTTTTTTCAAAATCTTCACTTTGCCATTCCATGGCGGCTACCAAACCGAGATCATCCAAAATACTGGGCCTAAGTGCCGTAGAAATTCTCCGAACCGTTTTAACGGTGGTATCGATGAGTGTAATTGTTTCAGCAATCTTAGTTTTTATAGCTACATCCTCGGATTTTATTCGTTTGTTGAGCCAGGAAATATCCATTTTAAGTCCGGTGAGTTGCTGTCCCAATTCATCATGAATTTCCCGGGCAATATGTGTTCTTTCCATTTCCCTTACTTTTTCGAGATGCGTTGCCAATTCCCTAAATTCTTCTCTTGATTGTTGCAAAGCAACTTCAGCTTTAATTTTTTCGGTTACGTCGATCACTAATATCAATCGGGCATCAGCGCCTTCATAAAAAATATCATGAGTTAAAACGTCCATTTGCACTAAACTACTATCCTTCTTTTGGTGTGTCCAGATACCTGCATGATGAATCCCCATTTTTCCTTCTGATGGATAATTTTTTAAAGTATCTATCTCGTTTACCGGCCGAATGTCGTAAGCGGTCATTTTCAGAAATTCTTTCTTGCTGTAACCATAAAAATCAATGGCAGCTTTGTTTACATCCAGGAATTGTCTTTCTGGTATGGACAACATCCACATGGGCATTGGGTTCTGTTCGAACAGCAAACGATATTTGTGTTCAGATGTTTTTAAAGCCTCCTCTATTTTTTTTCTTTCTGTAATGTCCCTCACCATGGAAAGAATCCTGCCGTCAGCTAAAATTTGTGCACTGATCTCTACTTCTATGAACGAGCCGTTTTTACATACAAAATTACGTTCATTGATGACGACCTCCCCGTTCAATAGAGCCGCTATTTTGGATGGGTTTTTTTCTACATCCTTGGGCTCCATTAAATCGAAAACGGTTTTTTGCAACAATTCCTCTCTGCTGTATCCGGTCAACTTCGAACCCCTGCTGTTGACGTCTAAATATTCCCCTTCTATATTGCTGATAAATATTCCGTCAGATGCTTGCTCAATAATCGTTCTGTATTTCTCCTCGCTTTGCAATAGTTGTTGCTGTGATTTTACTTTTTCCGAAATATCAATTCCTACACCTAACAGGCAAAGCTCCCCCTGGTAGCGAATGATTCGTCCGTTAAAAAAATAAGGAATGGTACTGCCGTCTTTACAACGGAAGCCTGCTTCCAAATCGTCTTTGCCATGAGTAAATACATTATTAATGGTGGCTTGCGCACTGGCTTTTTCGTCGTCATTAAACAAATCAGCCGGGTGCAGTGTGGACATTTCTCCATTAGAATATCCGGTAACATCCAAAAAGTTTTTATTCCAGCGATAAAATTTTCCTTCCGTATTAAAGAGGTAAAAAATGCCGGGTAAACTATCAATTAGCGTATCAGACAATTTTTTTTCCAGTATGATGAGATCTTCATTCTTTTTCTGCAAGGTAATATCTGTCATCGCCCCCAACATTCTTACAGGACTGCCTGATTCATTGTAAATAATATTGGCACGGTCTTTAAATATTAGCATATTGTCATCCGCTGCATACATCCTGAATTGTTGGATGCAGCTACTTTCTTTAGCATCAATGGACGCTTGTATATTTTTGGAGAAATATTCTTTATCTTTTGGATGCATTCTTTCAAGGAATTGGTCAAAAGGAATCAGATCTCCAACAGACAGACCAAAAAGGGCAGAAAAAACTTCATTTCCCCAAATGTTATTCTCCAACATGTTCCAGTCCCATATGGCATCATTAGTAGCTTTCGCCACCAACAAAAAACGTTCATTTGAAATTTTTAATGCATTCTCTGATGCTTCTAACATTGCCATAGATTTTTTTCGGTCAGAGATATCTATCAAAGTTCCTAGAATGGCGGTTTTGCCTTTGTATTGAATCACCGATCCAAATACTTCCACATTAAATAATTTCCCCCCCTTTGTAACACCCCGCATTTCATAATTCATACTTTCCAAATTTCCTTTTAATCTTGACTGAATATTCTCCATCACCACTTGATGATCATCCTTGTAAATAAAATCCAGAATAGATTTTCCTGCCAATACTTCTTCTACGCTGTAACCTGCCATCTGGGCCATCACAGGATTAATATAAATAAAACGATCACCCTGAATAATGTAAACGCCCACCATAGAATATTCTACCAGCGTCCGGAATTTTTCTTCCGCCTCCTTCAATTCATTTTGTACTTTTTTTCTTTCAGTGATGTCGTGGTAATACACCGATACCCCATCAGGGGATGGATAGATGAGGTCTTCAAACCAGCAATCAAATGTAGAATAATAGAGTTCGATGCGAATCGACTGATTTGTACTTTTAGCCTCCTGCAGGGCGTGGTAAAAGGGTTCATTTACCACATCGGGATTTTCATTCCAAATATTTTTTCCAAGCAGTGCCTCCATGGATTTACCATGAAGTTCCGCAGCTTTTTTATTTACGTAAGTGTAGTTCCAATCGTTGTCTAACGCAATAAAAGCATCCGTGATACGATCAAACACCGTGTTAAGTTCAGCCACTTTAGTAGCCACTTCATTTTCTAAATTTACGGTTAGTTTTTGAAGTTGTAATTCTGCAGTCTTTCTTTTGCTGATATCCCGAACTACATAAACAGAGCCCACATTTTTATCATCGTCATTTTTAATGGAAGAGATAGACAAATCAGTATAAATAATAGACCCATTTTTATGCTGTTGAATCATCTCCCCTTTCCAGGTATCTTTACCAGAAGTTAAATCAAATAACTCCTCCGTGCGGTTGTTGGCAGAACCTCTAAACACACTAAACACGTCTTTTCCCAGCACTTCTTCTTCTTTATAACCGTACAATTGTTCTGCATAAAAGTTCCAATTGGTAACCCTGTTTTGAATATCCGTTGTTAGGATAGGATCAGAAATATTACGGATCAGTGAAGCGTTGTATTTCAGAAGAATTTCGGCATCCGATAATTTATTAAAGTCTTTATCAATGGTATAATACGTAAATAGTAAAATGATCATAAATACCACAGCCAATAAAAATATTCTTTGGGAAATAGCCTTTGCAAACGCTGCACGTTTTTCGTTGGCTTCTTGAAGCAGCAGCATATCTTTCCCTTCTAAGGAAGAGAGACTGGTATCAATTTTATCAGACAGTAATTTACCTTTTTTCTGTAAAATAATAGCTCTTACAGAATCGTAACCGTAACGCCTTTTCACATCTACTAAATTGGTTACGAGCGTAATTTTTTTACTAATCAAAAGCTGAAGGGAATCAATAGCAGTGGCGATAGCAGGTTCAATAGTTTGCAGTTTTCTTAAGGAATTCGTATCTTTTCTTAAACCAGTCATGCCTTTATAGTAATCATCCAAAAAGTCTTCGTCGCCTGTAATAACATACCCTCTCTCGCCGGTTTCTATCGCTCTGATTTTATTATGCAAATTTTCGAAGAGCAAACGCCTGTCAAGCAATTGTTTTACCGCTACTGTTTCTCTGTTAGCCGATTCCATGTTGATGAATGTCGTGAACAGGAGGTATCCAACTCCGAGGATGGCCAGCAAATATGCGCCAATGATTCTTTTATAAAAATACTTTTTTTTCATATTTGGGTGATCATTAAAGAGACTAATAAATAACCATTGAAAGCTCCAAAGAATTAAAATAATAAAGTACTCTATCTTTGACCAATTACTTCATTGCTTAAAGTTAAACCATTCGTTGGTATTTTTTTTAAGGTAAAATTACGTATATGAAATACCCTTTAGATGGAATAAGCGTTCTATTGATTGAAAATGATGCAGAAAAGAGTGCCGTCTTTCTCCGAATACTTAACAATTCAGATCTCCTGATCAGGGAAATCAATGTAGCAGCCAGTTATACCGCTGCAGAGCAATATCTTGATCAAACTCAACCCAATATAATTTTTTCGTCAATTTTACCAGGGGATGATATTAACCAGCAATTCATCGAAAAACTGAAAGAATTATCAATACTTATTCCGTTGATCACCATCTCTGGTGAAGCTGAAGAAGGTTACCGGGAACGTTCGTTATCCATTGGTGCAGATGATCATTTGTTCCGCAATGAAATTTCAGAAGCCGTGTTGAGAAAAACTATTCAGTACAGCATCGAACGAAAAAAAAGTAATGAAGCCTTAAGAGAAGCCATTGAAAGATATTATTTGGTGGCCAATGCAACAAATGACATTGCCTGGGATTGGGACTTAAACAAACGACGTGCATTTTGGGTCGGCAATGGCATCCAACATATTTTAAAATACGATGAGAAAGAAAAAATTGTGGGGACTGATTTTTGGGAATCGCAATTACACCCAGATGATAAAGAACGAGTATTGGATAAATTGAAAATGATTTTCTCAGAAGCGAAATTGGATAAATGGGAAGATGAATATCGATTCAGAAACAACCAGGGTTCTTATAATTATATTTACGACCGTGGTTTTATAGTTTACAAAAATGATGTCCCTGTTAGGATGTTGGGCATCATGGAAGATGTAACTGCTAAAGTGATGTTAGAGAAAAAGTTAGACAATGAGAAAAAATTAAAGCAACAACAAATAACGGAAGCGGTGATCACCGCTCAGGAAAAAGAGCGAACAGAAATTGGAAAGGAGTTACACGACAACGTGAACCAACTACTTAGCGCAAGCAGGCTGTATATTGACGCAGCTGGCAACGACACCAAAAATACTTCTTTTCTTTTATCACAAGCTTCTTCGTTTATAAAATCTGCCATTGAAGAAATAAGAACCTTATCTAAAGTATTGCACAGTCCGCTCATCAGCGAATGGGGATTGGCAGAGTCTATCCGCAATCTTTCAGAAGAAATGACGGCTGTAAACGAACTCATGATTGACGTAGATATATTAGAACTGCAGGAAGAAAATTTGAGCGAGAATTTTAAACTCACGCTTTACAGAATGGTGCAGGAGCAACTCACCAATATTTTAAAACACGCGAAAGCAACCGAAGCTTACATCGCTATCAAAACTGATGAACAGATGATCACATTGCTTATCAAAGACAATGGCATTGGTTTTGATACCGAAAAGAACAGAAAAGGAATTGGCATCATCAATATCATTAGCAGAGCCAATATGTATAATGGAAACGTACAATTACAATCTACTTTGGGTGGCGGAAGTTCTCTTTCTGTACAATTCTCAGTCAAGGAAGTATCTATTCATAATGTTTATGTGAATTTGAACGACAATACAGAGTAAATGATTCTTTCGCTATTTTTGATCAGCCAACTTTTTTAATTGGATTACATCTGTTCCCAATTTTTAATACTTGGGCCATAAAAGAATATTTTATTGAATCTGCAAATGGAAGGAAATAGACTTTATAACAATTCGTTTAAATTATGAAACGCTTTTTATTAATCGACGACCATGTAGTGGTTAGATCTGGCTTAAAATATATTTTATCAGACCTCTTCAAACCCTGCG
This sequence comes from Chitinophagales bacterium, assembly GCA_038249665.1. Lineage (GTDB taxonomy): Bacteria > Bacteroidota > Bacteroidia > Chitinophagales > Chitinophagaceae > Ferruginibacter. The sequence continues at coordinate 3,172 of JBBSDF010000024.1, read as the reverse complement.
AAATTGATGAGGCTGAAGACGGTGACAGCGCTACCGAACAACTCAAACTTCAGGAATATGATCTGGTGATGTTAGACATAAAAATGCCTAATACGAATACGCTGCAATTGATGGAATACATCAAAATCACCTACCCCCATTTAAAGGTGATCATCTTTTCAATGAACTCGGAGACCATTTATGCCAAAAGATTTTTAAAAGCGGGAGCTAAGGGATTTGTAAATAAAGATGCCCCGTTAGATGAGGTGGTAAAAGCCATACAACAGGTATTGTCTGGTAAAAAATATATTAGCAGCACCATGATTGACTTACTGGCAGATTTCGGTAGCGGCTATTCTGAAGTAAATTTATTCAACACCTTATCCCCAAGAGAATTTGAAATAGTGCCATTGCTGCTCAAAGGAGATAGCGTTAGTCACATCGCTCAATTGCTAAGTTTACAAGTATCTACCGTAGGCACACACAAAGCCAGAATTTTTGAAAAACTAAAAGTATCTAATTTGATCGAACTAAAGGAATTGGCTACTGTTTACGATATTTAAACAGACCTTTTCTATTCATTTGCCAAACTACACTAAGCCTTTTAGTTCTGCAAAAGCCCTTAGGCTACCGATGGCAAATTAGCCGGAACAGTTTTTTTCTGCAAATCATCCAACATTTGATATTGAGATAGACCTACTATTGAAACCATTATAAATAATGAAGGAGTTCATCATCCAGCAAATTTGGATAGATTAAGTTATCAACAGCCGAGTTAGTTTGGCACGAATTTACATGCTGGTATCAGTATAAAATATTATGATGTATGAAAAAAAATAATTTACTCCTTCTTTTTATTATATGTTTAGCAACGATAACTATGGAGGCCTGCACTAAAAATGACGACGCCCGCTCTACCACCAACCTTCGTGTAAACCTTACCGACGGTCCGATTGATGAATTGGATTCTGTGTACATCGAGATTCTCGAAGTACGTGTTAAGATGGGCAAGGATACGGCAAACAACGCCGACAACGGATGGATAAATTTAGCCACCACTGCTGGTATCTACGATTTACTGAGTTATCAAAACGGTGCTGACACCTTAATTGGCTCAGGTCCGGTACCCACGGGCTATGTTAAGGAAATCCGGCTTATTTTGGGAAACAATAACAGGGTGGTTGATAGCTTTGGAACCGTATATCCACTTACCATACCAAGCGGCAGCGAAAGTGGATTGAAAATAAAGATTAACAAAAACCTCAACGCGACCCTTGACTCGTTGTTGTTAGATTTTGATGCGGCACTTTCTATCAAAAAAGAGGGATCCGGTTACAAGCTACGGCCGGTAATCAAATTAAAATAAATTGTTGGACGTTTTTAACCCAGATAATATTTCCCGTTGGAAAATAGAATTGAAGTAGGGTGATTACATTAGTTGATGGTGCTCTAACGTGGCATCCGTGTAACGGCAAATAAATTATTTCGCAAAAAAACCTCTGGATCATTCAACTGTCCAGAGGTTTTTTTATGGTGTAAACGTTGTGGCCTCGCCAAGAATCGAACTTGGATCTGGAGCTTCGGAAACTCTTATACTATCCATTGTACAACGAGGCCAATTGCGATAAAATACAGGCTACAGGCTATTTACCAAACCCCTGTATGTTGGTGCCAAATATTTTTACGGCAATGGCCAGCAATATTACGCCAAAAAACTTTCTTACCACAATTACACCACTCGGACCCAACGCTTTTTCTATCCATTTCAAAGAATGCAACACCACAAAAATAATGATCAGGTTGATGAGAATGCCTATTAAAATATTGACGTTTTGAAAATTGGCTTTCAACGACATGATGGTGGTGAGTGTACCCGACCCAGCTATCAAAGGAAAGGCAATAGGTACCACACTCCCGCTTTTGGGATTATTGTCGGGTTTGAAAAATTCGAGCCCCAAAACCATTTCAAGTCCCAGAATAAAAATCACGATGCTACCCGCCACCGCAAAAGATTTAATATCTAAACCCAGCAGTCCCAAAAATTCTTTCCCCAAAAATAAAAATAAGATCATCAAGGCACCCGAAGCCAGTGTGGCTTGTAATGACCGGATTTGACCACCCATTTTTTCCTTCAGCGAAATCAACACAGGCGTGGAGCCCAACATGTCAATAACCGCAAAAAGCGTAAATGTCACTGTTATTATCTCCTGGATGGCCAATTTGCTAAAGTCGATCATCTTGTTTTTTTGCAAAGATAACCATGTGAAGGGAATAGGATAAATTAAGCATACGGTTAAACCAGCATTGATCTTATCTTGAAATAAAAATAGTAACAGTATTAAATACTTTTTTTGATGCGAGCCCGTTCAATTTTTACAATGCTGCTACCAAATAAAAGAAGCATTTAAGTATTGCGGATTTAGTAAAGAATTGCTTATTGTACAAACCAATCGCGAACCTAATTATAAAGTATTATATTAGAAGACAGATTCAAACACCATGATACTTCGTATTTGCATTTTTATAATAGTGATGCAGTCGCAAGTTTTTGCGCAACAAAGTATCAATGGATTCAAGCGTTATGGCAGGGCCGAAGCAGTTCCCAACAGCAGCAACAACAAAATATTTGAATCATCCGATAAGTTTATGTGGTTGTCCACTTCCGCTGGTTTGTATCGCTTTGATGGTTTTCTTTTTACTCCCTTTTTTTCTGACAGCAAAGACAGCAAAAGCCTTTCGTCCAATGTATTGACGGATATTGAAGAAGACCGAAGGGGTAACCTCTGGGTTGGCACATTTGGGAAAGGCGTAAATAAACTCAACAAAGTAACCGGTAAATGGAAACAATACACCCACCCCACAAAAGACGATAACCCCTTTTATTGGATATTCGATTTGTTCAAAGATCACAGGGGTAATCTGTGGTTGGGCACCAGCGGTCGTGGCTTGTTATTGTATGATGAAAAGGCGGATACTTTTAAACAGTTTATTCCGTCCCTATTAAAAAATAAAACAGGTGCAGTTCGTTTCGAAAACGAAGTAAGGGCCATTACTGCCGATAAAATAAATTCCGATATGCTATGGATTGCAGGTACAGATGGTTTATACCGCTTTGACACAAAGCAGCAAACATTTTTATGTTTTACCAATAAAATAAATGGACAGGAAAAGTGGATCAACAATAGTTTTCACA
>JBBSDF010000023.1:0-49979 GCA_038249665.1 Chitinophagales bacterium | reverse complement strand
GTTTCGGTTCAGATTTTAGTAACAATACACTCTTACGTTTTAATCCTCTTCAACCAAGTTTAAACTATAAAATCATCAACAATAATTTTATCCCTAATTTTGCTGGGGGAAACTTTTTTAGTGGTGCGGCTGCCACACCACATGGCTTATTTATGATCAGCCGATTAGATAGAATGTTGATGAAAATAGATACTGCCACCGGCGCATCCATCCCTATCGGGGTAGCCACGGCTAGTTCGGTATCTTTTAACGGAATGACGTATGATCCTACAACAGATAAGATTTTTGCATTAGCTACATTTGGGACAAGCAATCAATTGTACGAAATAAACAGACTCACTGGTGCTGCTACTTTATCGGGAAATATCACGGGTATTCCTTCCTCTATCCTATTGGTAAGCCTGAGTGCAGATAACAGCGGACAAATGTTTGCCCTTCGCCTGTCTAGCACAGTGAGCGCCACTTTATACAGTATTGATAAAAATACCAGGGCTGCTACGCTGATCGGTAACACAGGCTTTTTGGCAAATTTTGCGCAAGGTGGTGATGTTGACCCCTTAACAAATATCCTGTATCAATTCGGCGTCACCAGTCCGTTAGGAAGTGGCGGCGGCAATTTTTCGGGTAAAGGACTATGGACACTCGATAAGTTAACCGGTGCAGCTACTTTAAAAGGCAGCATCGGCCAACCTTTTAATGCAATTGATGCTTTAAGTTTTGCCAACGCTGAGTATAAGTACCAGTGGAGCCCCGCTACCAACTTAAGCAACGCCAATGATGCCAATCCACAATTTACTGCTACTGCTGCTGGTACTTTTATTTACACATTAACCATTACCGATCTTTGTGGCAACACTGCAACAGACCAGGTAACCATTGTTGTAAATGCGCCACCGACATCGCCCGTTATTAATACGGCCCCCGTTCTTTCGCATCGAAATGCATTTACTGGCACAATAAGCTATACCCAACAAGCTGGATTAAATTATACATGGGTGCAGGATGGAACGGTGCAGGCCAATACTACCAACAGTTTCCCCGTTTCATTTACCAATTCCGCTTCATCGCAATTTACAGTAAGAACTACCAACCCGGTAACAGGTTGTGTAAGCAATAGTGCACCGGTTTCTATTGTTTACAGTGCCGGCGTTTTAATAAACAACAACAATGCACTAACGGTATGTGATACTTCTTTCTATGATGCTGGCGGCCCAACAGGTTTAACAGGCAACAATTTTTCCCGCACATTTACACCTGAAACCCCAGGCACTAAACTCAAACTGAGTATTTATAATTTACAACTGGCAAACTTTGCCACACTGTTTGTTTATGATGGTCCAGATGCCAATGCACCGAGAATAGAAGCGTTGAGTAATACATCCAATGGAACAACATTAAGAGAATTTACAGCCTCTAATCCTGATGGTGTATTAACGGTGAGATTTGCAATAGGCAGTTCTTCAAGCTCCGGCTGGCTGGCTGGTATCACTTGCGAAACAGGTTTGCAATTTAGAACCATCAGTAATGGTAACTGGATAACCACCGCTATTTGGGAAAGTAAATTACCATCAGCTCCGGAAACAGCATGGGCACCTGCTACAAGATTACCCAATAAAGGAGATGATTTAATCACTGTTCGTCATGACCTTGGGCTAAATCAACCATTGCAAATAGATGATGTGGTAATAACCTCCACAGGAAAAGTAAATGTAAATGGCAGCGGCTCTTTATATTTATACAAAGTAAAACCCACCACCGAACTAACTGTACAAACAGGCGGAACGTTACAATTGGCCAGCAGTAGTGCTTTGTTTGGAAGCGGCAAAATTGAATTGCAAGGTAATCTCCAAAATGAAGGATCAATAACTGTAGATGAATTAATAGTGAATGGTACTACGCCACAGCAACTCATCAATACAACCGCTACTGCAAGCAGCATCACGAAGCTTTTTATGAACAATTCGGTAGGTCTTACCGTGCAAGGATTACATGACATCAATACTATTGACTTAACCAGTGGATTGATTAATACTTCAGCCAATAATACGGTAAGCTTCAGAGATGCATTTGGTGGAAGCGCCTCGTCTTATGTTAATGGCATCGTTCGCTTTAATATAGCTTCAGGACGCAGTGTAGATATTCCAATTGGTAAAAACGGTATTTATCGCCCTTTAATTTTAACGGCAAATAATTCTAACGGAGAGGGAAGCGCATTGATGCAGGCCGAAGTAATAACGGGGGCTCCAACAGTAAGAACTTTTCCGACGGGTATTTCCAATGTTTCGGCAATAAGATATTATCAGGTGTCGGCCATTCAAAATGGCGCCAATGTGCGTGACTTTACCATCACATTGCCATACGGAGCAGATGATGCGGTGCAGGATCACACCATTTTAAAAATTGCCAAAGATAATGGTGCTGGTGCGTGGTTAAATATTGGCGGAACAGGGTCTGGTGTAGCCCCTGGTACGATTACCAGTAACGAGTTTAGCAGCTTCAGCGATTTTGTATTGGCCAATGTGTTGGCAGCGCCATTGCCGGTTACCCTGGTAAGTTTTAGTGGCAGGTTACAAAACAACCAAGCGGTTCTTAATTGGAAGGCAGAAAATGAAATAAATTTTGCCCGCTACGAAATACAAAGAAGCATCACCGGAATCAATTTTTCAGCCATTGGAACCGTGAATGCACAAGGCAGTTTACAAACGGTTCAATACCGTTTTACAGACGACCAATTACCTGCTGGCACTCTCTTTTATTATCGTTTGAAAATGATAGATATTGATGGGCAATATCGCTACAGTAGCATCATTCAATTAAGAAGAGAAGCGATTGTACAAAGCAGGATTTTTTCAATGGCACCTAATCCATTCGTAAACAAACTAACCATTCAATACGAAAGCAGCAGAAAGGAAAATATCGCCGCTGCTGTTTTCAACAGCCAGGGGCAGCTAATGAAACAATTCGCTTTTTCTGTTACCGAAGGTGTAAACCAATTGTATGTTGATGGAAGCGGATTAGCATCAGGTGTTTACTTATTACAGTTAACAACAAACGAACAAGTAATAACTCATAAGATCATCAAACAATAAACGAAGTCCTTCTTCATAAATGCCGGTTCCTGATGGCAGGTCCGGCTTTTTTTATTTTAAAAGTTTGGAGTATTCACTTAAAAAAAACGGGGCCAAATCGTTTTATCAGAGTTATTTGCTCTTAGTGGTATCTGCCGCCCAGCTGCTATTTTAATGAAGGATTTAGAAACATATATTTAAAAATTTCAAGCTTGTAAGGAGCCCATCCGCTTCGATAAAAGATGAGGTAGGTATTGCGGTACAAGTGAGTGACACAACGATGCTGCAACAAAGAACAAATGCTGGTAACTAAAATATATATTGGCTTCCTCTTCCAATTTTGGCCTGGTGAAAAAACGATTAGTTTATGCAAAGTGGGGCTTACAAAAAGTTTGCTACCCATTTGCACATCATCTTACCATCACTTCATCTATAAACAAATGACTGGCTTGCCCGGCACTCTCGTGCCATTGGGGTAACGAACCTCCATTTACTGCCCGAATACGAATGAATTTTGCATTGGCTTTTACTGCAGCTCCCAACTGCTGTACCTGGGTTGTTGGATCTTCGGGTGCTACGGTATTTTTAACCGTCAGCAATGGCTGGTAGTTAATGCCATCCTGGCTAATAGAAAACTGTACTTCTTTTGGATACATGATCCAGGGACTCACATCCTGCAATATGTGTACGCCTACATAATGAATCGCTCGCGCAGCATCGAACTCCACCACGGCCTCAAAGTCTTTGGCAAAATAACTTTGCCATTCGCCCGTTTTCCAATTGGTAGTACCAATGATGCCATCGATCAACGCATCTTTACCACCTGCGGTGTACATGGGATGCACTTCACTGTTCACGGTGATGGTTCGATCTGTGACCACTTTGTAAAACTGCTGGGAAACCACAGGACTTTTGAACTGATTTTTTTCGGCATAAAAACGAACGGTAGCTGCCTGGCTTAGTTCAAAAGGTTTTGTATAGCGCAAAAATGTTGAAGCTGGTTTTTGGTCGTACTGAATGCTATAATAAATATTGGCCTTGGGATCGATGTGATTGAATTGCACCGGCAAACTGGTTTTTATTTTATTGCTGGTCATGTCGAAATAAGGAACGGCTACAAACTCACGGTCATCAATAGACGCTGATGGCATATCCACGTCTTTGATACCCAGTTTGTAGTTGGGAGTAGCCCCCATGTTAAAAACCAGCGTACCTCCATTTTCTATTTCACTGTGGTTCAAATAAGTTGTCGGATTATTATCTCCATTCAGCAACATCGATTGTACGTAAAAATGATTGGGTTGCAGGTTGTTAGCTTTGATGGTAAAATCATGGCCATTTTCCTGGTGAATCACCACTTCCTCAAACTTTGGTGTGCCCAGCGCATAAACGCCACTGCCGGGTGTTACAGGGTAAAAGCCCATGGCACTTAGCACATACCACGCACTCATTTGTCCGCAGTCTTCGTTGCCAATCAAACCATCCGGATCGTTTTTATAAAAATTGTTGCAGATTTGATGTACCAATTCCTGTGTACGCCAGGGTTGCCCGGCATAGTTGAATAAATAGGCCATGTGGTGACTGGGTTCGTTGCCGTGGGCGTATTGACCAATCAAACCCGTTACATCTGCCTGATCGCGGCCGCTCAGAGCCTCGTTGCTGGTAAATAATTCGTTGAGTTTTTTTGCGAAATTGGCTTTGCCTCCATAAAGTTGTATCATACCGCTCACATCTTGCGGGGCTGCAAAACTGTAATGCCAGGAGTTGCCCTCTGTAAAAAAATTATTGACTTCCGTTGCTTTGAATGGACTAAACCAAAAGCCCTGTACTTTTCCGCGGATATGGCCAGTAGCAGGGTCAAATAAATTTTTATATTGCTGTGCCCGCAGAATGTATTTTTTATACACCGAATCATTGCCGATCATTTGAGCAAACTGCGCAATGCACCAATCGTCGTAGGCATATTCTACGGTTTTAGAAGCGCTTTCGTGGTCTTGATCGTTGCTGATAAACCCTTTGTTGATGTAGTGCTCCAAACCAAATCGTTTACTTTCTGCGTAAGATGTCATGGCTTCCAAAGCATAGGCTGCATCAAAATTTTCAATCCCTTTTTGGTAAGCATCTACTATCACTGGAACGGAGTGATAGCCAATCATACAAAAGGTTTCATTGGCACTCAATTCCCACACGGGTAACATGCCGCCGTATTTGTATTGCGCTAAAAAGGTTTTTATCCAATCGTTGGTTCGTTGTCGGTTGGTGATGGTCATCAATGGATGCAGGGCCCGGTAGGTATCCCACAGACTAAACACCGAATAGTTGGTAAACCCCTTCGCCTGGTGCACATTTCCATCGGTGCCTCTGTAATCTCCATTTACATCGGTGTACACATTGGGCGCCAGGGATGCGTGGTAGAGCGCCGTGTAAAAAATGGTTTGCTCCCCTTTGCTGCCGCCTTTCACTTCAATTTTACCCAACTCTTTGTTCCATGCGGTAGTGGCTTCTTGTTTGGTTTGATCAAAATTCCAATGCGGAATTTCTTTATCCAAATTTTGTTGCGCATTTTCAGCACTTACGCCGCTGATGCCGATTTTTAATTGCAGCGACGTAGCTCCATTTAGGGGAAAGCTGAAATAAGATTTGATATTGTTTCCTTTTACAGCATTGAGTTTGTTCTGCAACAGCAGCGTATCGTTAACAGCGATTCCATATTGGGTAAAAGGCTGTTCGAATCGAATGAAAAAAAATACAACCTGGTTGCTGGCCCAGGACTTGCTGCGGCGCATGCCGCGAATTTCGCGGTCGCTCACCACTTCTAAAGACGAAGCCAGCACCTGATCTCTGTGCGATAAATCTAACAATACTTTCCCCTCTTTGGTTTCTGCGGGGAATTGATATTGGTGCATCCCACTTCGCACAGATGTGGTGAGTGATGCTTTGATCCGGTGTTTGTTGAGCAATACTTCGTAAAATCCCGGACTGGCTTTTTCATTGTCGTGGGAAAACGGTGACGCGTAGTCGCTGTTTTTAAATTGCACCTCTCCGGTAAAAGGCATGAGCAATACATCGCAGTAATCGGCGATACCGGTACCGCTTAAATGGGTATGACTAAACCCGTATATTTTATTGTCGGAATAATGATAACCGCTGCAGCCATCCCAACCATCGAGGCGGGTATCCGGACTCAATTGCATCATGCCGAAAGGCATGCTGGCACCGGGATAGGTGTGACCGTGGCCTCCCGTTCCAATAAATGGATTGACAAGGGCGCTGTAATTAGTGTTGTTTTGCGCCACTGCTTGCAGCGAAAATATCAAAGCTAAAAACAAGGTCAACTTAAATTTGAAAGCAAGCATCATCCCGTTGTGTTTTATGATTCAACAAACATAAGAATATCTGAATAGCCGGTGAAATAAAGTAAGGGAGTGTTTTTGTGCGATACAAAAGTACGCAACGTTTCCTGCGGGAGACAATGCTAAAAAAGCGGGACGTTGCCTCATTCAGAAATGGCTTGGGGGCAACGCAGGGCATAAATTGTGTTGTATGCAAGCTGGCGGCAGCCTACAATTCTGAAAATTATTCCATTGAAGGTTTATTTACCAGTAACCCTTTTCTTTTTGCAATCATTTTATTTAAGACAGAGATATTTGCAAAATATTTATTCTCTTGAAATATTATTATTTGATTTTTTATACGTTCTCCCAAATCTCGTTCTAATGTTTTGTCGGATTTACCGGAATAAAAACGCGCTAGCTTAATATTCAATTCAGGAATTTCTTTAAAAGTAAATTTTCTGTCAATAGGAATTTCAAGCCCTAATGTTCTCCTTCTTTTAAACACTTCTTTCTGTCCAATTTCAATATCGCCAAATTTATCGTAGACATACTTTTGCCATGTACTGACTTGTCCTGATGTAGGTTGTCTAAAAAACAACTAAAATGGATATAAGACAACAAGCGGTTACAGAGTATTTAACCGAAGGAACGGGCTACAGAAAACTGGCCGCAAAGTATGGAGTGAGCCGTGAACGATACATACAAAAAGCACGCAACATCCCCTACAGGATACATTGCTAAGAAATGGAATTAAGAGGGATTGTTTTGTGTTTACAACTGAAGCCATTGCATTCCATATCCTTCGTACTTCCTTCACCTCCAGCCAACAAAAGTTTACAACTTTGTACTCTATACTTACATCTTTTTACCAATATGCAGCCATTTACCTGTAAATCTGCTCCTCTTTTTTGAACCTTAGGTATTCCAAACCGTAGTGTTAAGAGATTGTTATGAGGATGAGCATAATTAGTTTAGCTTAGCATATTGATTCTTGTCTAATGAACGCAAATTCAGCCCAACATACCGAAGGCAGCATTGCCGAATTGCAATACCAAATTGCCATGTATGAGGATGCGTCTGCCTATAAGTCTTTGTTTTTTATATTGTTTCCATCGCTTCAAAACTTTGCTTTTTCGATCGTAAAATCCAGGGTGTTGGCGGAAGAAATTGCCAGCGACCTGATGCTGGAAGTTTGGGAAAGAAGAAAAAAACTGATGCAGATCGAACACCTCAAATTGTACCTGCTGGTAAGCGCCAAAAATGCTGCCGTTCATCAATTAAAGCAGGAAAATAAGCAGGCCCGGTTCTCAATCGAGGACCTGCAGGTAGAATTTGTATCTGAATACAGCAACCCCGACCAAACCGCGGAATTGCACGAATTGGAAAATAGCATCGCTGCGGCAGTGAAAGCATTGCCGCCATCCTGCCAACTCATTTACAAACTGGCCAAAGAAGAAAGATTGCGTTATAAAGAAATTGCCCAGCTACTCGATCTTAGTGTAAAAACAATCGACAATCAACTCGCCATAGCGCTCAAAAAAATTGCAACCGCCATTCAATCTGGGCGTTCTGAAAAAAATATTCGCTGAATTAGGGGATTTTTTTCTTTAGGTACTCTATACTGTTACAACACATGAACAACGACCGCATTTGGATATTACAAGCCCGGAAATTATCGGGAGAAGCTTCTGCCACAGAACTGAAGGAGCTAGATCACCTGCTATTGCTATCTCCGGAAGCCCAACCTATCATCACTGAAGTAAGCATTCATTGGAAAGAACTACCAGCCGTGGATGCTGATTTTATGGAAGCCACCTGGTTGGCCCACGCTAGCAGGATGCAACAAAAAGGACACCCCATTCAAACAGATGAACCAGAACTGAACACTGATAACTACCCGTTAGAAGGGTCTGTGATTTCCCACAAGTTTCCTCTCAAAAAAATAGGCTTTGTATTATTTTTGGCCGCGGCTATCATCAGTGTGGTGCTACTCCTCCTTCCAACACAACAAAAGCCCATTGCTGCCAGCGCCTTAGCCCAAACAGAAGTGATTACTCCCAAAGGATCGCGTACCAAAATTCAGTTACCAGATGGATCGGACGTTTGGCTCAACGCCGGCACCCAACTCAAGTACAACAAAGATTTTGAGAATGGCAACAGAGAAGTGTACCTGAGCGGAGAGGCTTTTTTCGACGTGGTTAGAAATCCTGCTAAACCATTTGTGATTCATACCAGTAGTATGGACGTAAAAGTGCTGGGTACCCAATTCAATGTGAAGGCTTACGAAGAAGATCTCACCACTGAAACCAGTTTGATCAAAGGTAGCGTGGCCGTTTACCTGAATGTGGCACCAGAAAAAGAATACCTTCTTAAACCCAACCAAAAACTCATCTTAAATAATAACGCACTGGCCAATCAACAACTGATGGCAGACAAGCAACCACTTTCAAAAATGGATCTTTCCCCTGTGGTTTCTATCCAAGCGCTTACTTATGCCGAAGCGTCTGAAACTGATGTTGAAAGCAGCTGGACAAAAAACATCCTTTCTTTTGAAGACGAGCTTTTTCCGGATGTGGCCCGCAAAATGGAAAGATGGTATAATGTAGAGATTCAATTCCGCAACAAAAAGTGGGAACAGCAATACCTCAGTGGCTCCTTTGAAAAAGAAAACCTCACACAGGCATTAAAAGCATTACAGTACAGCACCGGGTTCAAGTACAAAATATCAGGTAAAACGATTTTGATTTATTAACCACCAAAACGATTGCATATGAAAAAACAAAACACGGACTACGGTTGAGCTACAGCATCCAAAAAAAAGAAACGGGAAATGTTGACGCATTCCCCGTTCTGTGGTGATTGTTTCCCGGAAGGGCTGGCCTGCTTCTCAACAAATTCAGCGCAACTTCCAATTTAACTACCAAAAATAAATATATGAAAAAAGATTGTACGATTGCCAGGGTATTTCACACCCTTAAAAAGCCCCTTAAAATTATGAAGCTAACGCTCGTCATTGTGCTACTCTGCGGCTTTCAGAGCTTTGCAGGACTCAACGCACAAACGGTTACGCTGAATGCAGACAACAAAGAAATCTCCAAAGTACTGCTGGCTATTGAAAAGCAGGGCGATTTCAGGTTTGTTTACGACAGCCGCCTAAAAGACCTCAAACAAAAAGTATCGGTGTCTTTCATAAATGCACCCATCAAAGAAGCTTTAAAACAACTGTTTGCCGGCACCAGCCTTACTTACCTGGAGCTGGAGAACAACCTGGTGGCCATCCGTTCTGAAAAGCCAGAAGAAGCCGACATTACCGTAAGCGGTAAAGTAACCGATGCTGCAGGGCAGCCGGTAGCAGGTGCTTCCGTTAAAGTAAAAGGATCTACGGCAGGTACTTCCACCGATTCAGAAGGAAACTACTCCCTAACGGTAGCGGACAACGCTGTGTTGGTGATTTCTTCTGTAAGTTTTGTTGATCAGGAAGTTCCGGTAAATGGTAGAACCAGCATTAACGTCACCCTGGCATCAAGTGTGAAAGATATTGAGCAAGTGATCGTAGTAGGTTACGGTACTTCCCGCAAAAAAGACCTCACCGGTTCGGTGGCTTCCGTAAGTGGTGCAGAATTGGCCAAACAGCCCGTACTTACTGCAACACAGGCGTTACAAGGTAAAGTAGCCGGTGTACAGGTTATTACCAGTGGCGATCCTAACGCCTTGCCCGTAATCCGGATCAGAGGTACAGGAACCATGCTTGCCGGAGCCAATCCTTTGTATGTGGTAGATGGTATCATCAACGATGATATCAGAAATATCAACTCTTCAGATATCGTTAGCATGGACATTTTGAAAGATGCCTCCGCCACCGCCATCTATGGTATGCGTGCCGCCAACGGGGTAGTTATTATCACCACTAAAAAAGGTAGACCCGGCAGAATGATCGTTAGCTATGATGGTACCGTTGGTATCAAAGAAGCCACGAGATTGGTCAACATGGCGGGTGCCAACCAGTACGCGGGTTACTTAAACGAAGCCAGTTTGTTTTATGGTACACAAGATAGTACGATAACTCAGGCTACCTTGCAAAACGGCGGTAACACGGACTGGTATGATGAGATCTTGAAAAGAGGTTTCTTCCAAAACCACAACGTTTCCTTATCAGGCGGAAGCGACAAAATCAATTATTTTTTAAGTGCCGGTTACCTTACAGATGAAGGAATCATCCGCACCAATAATTTTAATCGCTTCACCATCCGCAACAACATGGATTACAAAATCAGCGATAAATTTAAGATCTCAACCTTGTTGTCTTACAGCAGACAGGATGTAAGAAATGTGGACCTTGGAGCATTCAATGTGGCCTACAGAGCAGCCCCTTATGTAGTAGCTAAAAGAGACGGCTTATACGGCAACACTTCCTTATCTAACAACGTCGGGAATCCGGTTTTAGACCAAGATAAAAACTACAACTCCGGACAAGGAGATCGTTTTCAGGGTAATTTAGCAGGAGAATACAAAGTTGCCAGCTGGATCACCCTTCGCTCAAGTTTTGGCGTAGATAAAAATAATTTTAGAAGTTTGAGCTACGGATATAAGTATGCCAACATTGGGCCTAACAATGTTTTCCTGAATTCCGGAAGCAACCAGGTTCGCAACAACAGCAGTTTGTCGATCGGTGAAAGCCAGGGCAACAGATGGGTTTGGGACAACACCATCAATTTTGCTAAAAAATTCGGCGACCACAATTTTAACCTGCTGGTAGGCACTACTGCAGAACAAATTATGGTGAACGGCTTAGGGGGTAACAGACTAGATGTGCCAGAAGACAAAGACCAATGGTACTTGAATGCAGGTTCTACCATTGGTGGTACCAACTTTAACGACGGCGACAAATCTACCAGAAATTCTTACTTAGGCAGATTAAACTACAATTACAAAGACAAGTATTTTTTAACGGCTACCGGCCGTTATGATGGTACTTCGCGTTTACCAGAAAACAACAGATGGGGATTCTTCCCGTCAGTGGGCGCAGGCTGGGCTATCACTAGCGAAGATTTTATGGCTACGCAAAAAGTTTTCGACAACTTGAAATTGAGAGCCAGTTATGGTAAAGTTGGTAACGATGGTATCCCCAGCAATGCCTTCATCGCATTGGCCACTAACAACCTTCCTTATTTCTTCAATGGTGCAGAAGTCTTGAATTTTAGATTAGAACAGCTCATCGATCCAAACATTAGATGGGAAGTTACCAGGGAGTTCAACGTGGGTATCGACTTCACTATGTTGAAAAACAGGCTATCTGGTACCATCGATGTATATGACAGAGAAACGCAAGATGCGCTTATCCGTGTGCCCATTGCCGGAATTTTGGGTGACCCTAATAATGAATACATCACCAACGCCGCCACTTTCACCAATAAAGGGGTGGAATTAGGTTTGAATTGGACAGACAACATCAACAAAGATTGGAATTATAGCATTGGTGGTAACATCGCTTTTAACCAAAACAGGATTCAAAATCTGAATGGCGGACAAGCCATTCCGGATGGCAATGTAGGTGGACAAGGAAACACCACTTTGTCAGACAACGGGCAACCCATTGGAAGTTTTTATCTATGGGAAGCAGAGGGTATTTTCCAAAATGCCGCTGAAATTGCTGCTTCTGCACAACCAGGTGCACGCCCGGGAGATTTGCGTTACAGAGACGTGAATGGAGATAATGTGATCAATGCAGCGGACAGGGTATTTCAGGGATCTTATCAGCCAAAGTTTACCTATGGCTTGAACATTGCGGTGAACTACAAAACCTTTGATTTGTCGCTCGGTGGTTTCGGAACTGGTGGTGGTAAAATTTACAATGGTAAAAAAGCAGCCCGTCCAAATCCCGGAGATAATATTGAAACAGATGTGGCTATCAACCGTTGGACGCCCAACAATCCGAACAACAAAATACCCCGGGCAAACAGTGCAGAATTACCCGCTTCTACTTATTTCTTAGAAAAAGGTGATTTCTTCCGTATCAACAATCTAACGTTTGGTTACACGTTGCCTTCTGGAACATTGGGTAACCTTAAGTTACAAAGTTTGCGCGTGTATGCAACCGTTCAAAACCTGGCCACATTTACGAATTATAGCGGCTTCACGCCGGAAATTAGCAATGGTAGTACATTGGCCGGCGGAATTGAATCAGCTATTTATCCAACCACCAGAACCTTCGCCTTTGGTGTGAATGTGGGCTTTTAATTAACCAATAAATTTTTAGAAATGAAACATACATTTAAAATATACGGTTTACTGCTGGTAACAGGGATGGCTGTGAGCAGTTGCGCCAAAGACTTTTTAGACGTAGACCCGCAGGGCCAAATTAGCGAAGTACTTGCTTTAACAGACCCCGAAGCTGCTGGCAAACTGGTGGGTGGGGCATACAACACTTTGTACCTGGGTGGTTTCGGAAGAACGACCGTTGGATTTCTTTGGGCAGTTACCAATGATGTAGCCAGTGATGATGCCGACAAAGGCAGTACACCTGGTGATTTTGGTCCATTGGCAGAAATCGATAATTTCACGCAAACCCCCACCAATTTTATTTTCGACAATATCTGGAATGGGCATTATGCAGGCATCGTGGCTGCTAACAAAGTAATCGATATCCTTAATAAAAGCACCATCGAAACCAGCACCAAAAACAGGCTGTTGGGTGAGGCAAGATTTCTGAGAGGTTTCTATTACTTTAATTTGGTGCGCTTCTTTGGTGGCGTTCCTAAAATAGATTTTGTGCCATTACCCAGCGAAGGCGGAAGCGACGCACTTAACACCAGGGCTACTGCTGCAGAAATTTACCAGTTGATCACCGATGACTTTCAGTTTGCAGTAAACAACCTGCCTTTAAAAGGCGATTTGGCTACTCAAGCAGGCAGGGCCAACAGAGGTGCTGCACAAGCTTATTTGGCTAAAGTGTATTTGTACAGACAAGATTTTCCAAAAGTGTTGGCCTTAACCAACGACATCATCCTTTCTAACAGGTATAGTTTGGTTACAGACTACAGCCTCATTTTTAGAGAAAGAGCGGTTGGTGGACAAGGCGGCAATAACAACAGCGAATCTATTTTTGAAGTACAAACCGGTATCAACCTGGGCGAAAATGCCGTGAGTCCTTTATTCAGCAACGGCCAGGGGCCAAGATCTCGGGGCGGTTGGAACGATCTTGGATTTGGTTTCAACAATCCTACTACAAACTTGGTCAGCAACTACGAAGTGGGTGATAACAGAAGAGATGCGACCGTCATCTTTATCCAACCAACTGTACCTGGTGGCCCCAACCCTGGTACCGTTTTATGGGATGGCTTCCGTATTCCCAGCAAAGATTCGGTAGAAAACGAACGCTACAGCTACAAGCCTTACCACAGTCCGTTGGCAGAATCACCACAGGTGACCGACAACAAAGACACCAAGCCCAAAAACATCCGTTTGATGCGTTATGCAGAAGTGTTGCTGATGTATGCAGAAGCTTCTGCCAGAACCGGACAAGGCGATGGTGTTAACAAACTGAATGCTGTTAGAAGTCGCGCTAACCTTGGCTCCGCAACCTTAACCCTGCAAAATGTGTTAAAGGAAAGAAGGGTGGAATTGGCCATGGAACAAGACCGTTTCCTCGACCTGGTTCGATTGGGCATTGCAGGAACAACCATGAGGGCACACGGCAAAGCATTTGTAGACAATAAACACGAACTATTCCCCATTCCGCAAGCACAGATCGCTTTGAGTGGCGGACGCCTTACCCAAAACAATTATTAAACAATTAAAATAATATTATTATGAACCAATTTTTTCAGTCAAAGCTCAACATCGCTTGCTGTATTGCGCTTGCAGTAGCAGTTACCAGTTGTACCAAGGTAGAAAAAGACGATAACTTCCCCGTGGGTGATGCACCGCCGGTAGTAGGTGGATTTGTAAACTCTAACGACATTGCTCCTTCCAACCTTGTAGCACATTTCCCATTCGATAATTTAATCGTAGATGTTAAAGGAGGCGTAACGGGTGGCGCTGCTTCAGGTACCACTAGTTTTGTACAAGGTCGCAAAGGCCAGGCCTACCAAGGTTCTATGAATGGCTTCATCTCCTACAGCAATCCTGGTCCAGTGGCAACACTCACCAGCTTCACCGTAAGTATGTGGATCAACACCGCCAAACACGATGGTGGTGCACAAGCCGTATTTACCCTGGCCAAACAAGACGGTTCTTTTTGGGGTAACTTCTTCCTGATGATCGAAGGAAACAATTCACCAGAAAATCTAATGTTCATGAAATTACACATGGAAAAAAACAATGCTCCTTTTGTTGAACATTGGTTAGAACCATTCGGTGATTTCCGTCCGGATGATATGTACAATGCGTGGCGCCATGTAGCTTGGAGCTACGACCAAACCACTTCTAAAGCTGCCTTTTACATCAATGGACAAAGAAGAATATTGCCGCCGAATATGGATACCAGGGTGGCTGATGGAACTGGTACGCCATTGGGCGCATTAAACTTTAAAAATCCTACCAAATTTGTAATTGGTGATTTCCAAAACGCTTTGGGCGCTCCTTTCAATTCACCAGAACCCTGGATGTTGAACTACACCGGCAAACTGGATGAATTTAGGATTTACAACAAAGCATTGTCTGACATAGAGATCAGCGCTATCCAAATTCTGGAGCGCCAGGGCAGATAATATTTTTGATCAAATAATACAAGGCTGCATGGTGATGAATAACTTCCGTGCAGCCATTTTTTTACCTATTAAAAAATAATCATGTTTCGGAACCTGCTCCCCATACTCATACTCACCCTCACTTTTGCTACCTGTAAAAAAAGTGGGGGTAATGAACCGACGATTCCTGTAAATACCAATTTTAGGTTAACGGGCAACACCCTCAATAACAGCAGCGCTGCCACCCAATTTGGCGTACCGCTGAAACCTACACTGCGCCTGGTGTTTAACGCCCCCGCAAAACGAAGTAGCATTAGCACTGGCGTAAACCTCAGAAACAGCAGCGGATTGATCCCCGTAAATGCACAGTACCAAAACAACGACAGTGTGGTACTCATACAACCCGTTAACAATCTTACTCCGCTTACGCGTTATACTTTTGAAGCCAGTATTTTAATTCAATCGGCACAAAATGTAACCCTGCAAGGCAGTGGTGCTTTTTATACTTTTAACACCGGCATCGATTCGAGCAGAAAATTTCCTGCTCTTACAGACGACGCCCTGCTTAACCTTGTACAACAACAAACCTTTAAATATTTCTGGGACTTTGCACATCCCGTGAGCGGATTGTCGAGAGAAAGAAATACCTCCGGCGACCTGGTAACTTCTGGTGGTTCTGGATTTGGTATCATGACCATTCCCATCGGCATCCAACGCAATTTTATTACCCGCTCGCAGGGGCTGGCACGCATGCAAACTGTTGTAGGATTTTTAAAAAATACTGCACAAACTTTTCATGGCGCCTACCCACATTGGCTCAATGGCAACAATGGCGCAGTGATTCCTTTTAGTGCGAAAGACAACGGCGCCGACCTGGTGGAAACTTCATTTTTAATGGCAGGATTGCTTTCTGCCAGAGAATATTTTACAGATGCCGGCACAACAGAAACCAATTTAAGAATAGATATCGACACCCTTTTTAACCGGGTAGAATGGAACTGGTTTAGAAAAAACAACGAGAACGTATTGTACTGGCATTGGAGCCCCAACTTTACCTGGGACATGAATCTGCCCATCCGTGGTTGGAACGAATGCCTGATTACCTATATTTTGGGCGCTTCGAGTACCACGTATGGCATTCCCGCAACGGTATATCAAAATGGATTCAAAAACAGCAATACCTACAGCAATGGCAATTCATATTACGGTTATCCGTTGCCGCTAGGCGAAGCCAGGGGCGGTCCTTTGTTCTTTTCACATTATTCCTTTTTAGGTATCAACCCCAACGGACTCAGCGAATCAGGCGTCAATTTCAAGACGCAAAATACCAACCACACGCTGATCAATTATGAATATTGCAAGGCCAATCCGCTCAACCATTATGGCTACAGCGATTCGGTGTGGGGACTCACCGCCAGCGACATCGAAAACGGCTATACCGCCAGCTCACCCAGCAACGACGTGAGTGTAATTGCGCCTACGGCAGCACTCTCCTCTTTTCCGTACACACCGCAACAGTCGATGGCAGCATTGAAGTTTTATTATTATGTGTTGGGCGATAAACTCTGGAAAGAATATGGTTTTGTAGATGCCTTTTCACTCAAAAACAATTGGTTTGCGAGTTCCTTTCTGGCCATTGATCAGGGACCCATTGTAATCATGATCGAAAACCACCGCACGCAACTGATCTGGAACCTGCTTACCAGTAATCAAAAAGTAAAAGCGGGGATGTTGAGCCTGGGCTTTACAGCGCCCTACTTGTAAAAAAGAAAACCATTCGTTGGCCAAAAAGTTAACGAAAATCATACAGGTTTTAAAAAGGAAAACAATACATTGAGAATCATTCACAGCGATGGAAAAAGTTATACAGCAAGCATTTCTCCATCGCTGTATATTAACCGCTTAATATTAGTTGATATGAAAAAATGGTCCTTCCTTGTTGGTTGGTTGATAAGCCTATTGTTTGCAAATTCATTGAACGCACAAATCACCGTAAAAGCCATGTCGTACAACATCCGGCTGAATACGGATAGCGATGGCGAGAACAAATGGGAGCTTCGAAAAGAAAAATTGGCTGGCCTCATCAACTATTACAATGCCGATTTTGTGGGCACGCAGGAAGTGCTGCACAACCAACTGGTTTACCTGCAACAGCAACTTACTACCTACAGTTATGTGGGGGTTGGCAGAGACGACGGAAAAGAAGCCGGCGAATATTCGGCCCTGTTTTATAAAAAGGACGTCTATCATGTAAAAACATCTGGTACCTTTTGGTTATCTCCCACACCTGATACCCCTTCCAAAGGCTGGGATGCAGCGCTGAACCGGGTTTGCAGTTACGGTTTATTTCGGCACAAAAAAACCAAACAATATATTTGGGTATTCAACACACATTTTGACCATGTAGGGAAAATTGCCCGGGTAGAAGCTGCTAAGATCATCGTAGAAAAAATAAACACGCTCAACACAAAAAATTATCCGGTGATTTTGACGGGTGATTTTAATGTACGACCCGAAGATGCACCCATTGCTACTATCACCTCCAGTTTACAAAATAGCAGAATCGTGAGCGAATTGGTGCATAACAATGCCGACACCTGGAATGGATTTAAATTTAACCAGCCACCCAATGGCTGCATCGATTATGTATTCATCAGCAAAGACCCGCGGATCAGTGTTGCAAAATTTATAACCATCACCGATTCTTACAACATGAAATATTATTCAGATCATTTTCCGGTGATGGCCACGCTTTTTGTTAAAAAAAGATAGATGAAAAAACTGCGTTTACTCTTAATCGTGATGTTAGCTTGTGTGAGCACTGCCTTTTCGCAACAGCGCACGTATTGTAACCCCATCAACATTGATTATGGCTACACTCCCATTCCCAATTTTGCACAATGGGGAAACCACCGTGCTACGGCCGATCCGGTGATTGTAACTTACAAAAGAGACTACTATCTGTTTAGCACCAACCAATGGGGTTACTGGCACAGCAGCGATATGCTGAACTGGAATTTTGTAGAAAGAAAATTCTTACGTCCCTGGAACAACAGTTACGACGAACTCTGTGCGCCCGGTGTTGGCATCATCGGCGATACGATGATCGTATTTGGCAGCACTTATACCAGTAAATTCAGCATCTGGATGAGCACCAATCCGAAAGCCAATGAGTGGAAACCTTTGGTTGATTCTTTTGAAATCGGCGGTTGGGATCCTTCCTTTTTTACAGACGAGGATGGAAGATTGTATATGTACAATGGCAGCAGTAACCGTTATCCGATGTACGGGATAGAACTGAACAGAAAAACCTTTTTGCCTATCGGCACCCGCCAGGAAATGTACTTGCTAGAACCCTGGCGCTTTGGTTGGCAACGTTTTGGCGAACACATGGACAATACCTTTCTCGATCCATTTATAGAAGGAAGCCACATGACCAAACAGCACAACAAATACTATTTACAGTACGGGGCACCCGGCACAGAGTTTAGCGGGTATGCCGATGGTTTGCTGGTTGGTAACAGTCCGCTCGGGCCCTTTACCGCACAAAGCGATCCGCTCAGTTTAAAACTAGGTGGCTTTGTAAGAGGAGCGGGGCATGGCGCAACGTTTCAAGACATCAACGGGCAATACTGGCATGTATCTACCACAGTGTTATCGGTAAAAAATACTTTTGAAAGAAGACTGGGCATCTGGCCCACGGGTTTCGACACAGAGGGGAACATGTGGTGCAATACCGCTTTTGGCGATTACCCCACCCCGTTACCAGCTTCTGTGATATCTGACAATTCTTTTTACGACCATCTCAACCAAGGCAATGGCGTGTATGATTTACCCGGCGGAAGAGACAACTGGATGTTGCTCAATTACAACAAACCTGTGCAGGTATCGTCTACCCTTGGGGGTTATGTTGCCAACAACGCAGTAGATGAATTGGCGAAAACCTACTGGAGCGCCACTTCTGCCGACAAAGGCGAATACCTGCAAACCGATTTGGGTAATGTATCTACGGTGCGTTCCGTACAAATTAATTATGCCGATCAGGATGTAGCGTCCGATAGATTGGGCAAAAGAAACGATCAGTACCACCAGTACAAATTGTATTATTCAACAGATGGAAAAAAATGGACCTTACTAACTGACAAAAGTAATTTTAAAAAAGATGTGCCACACGATTATGTAGAACTGGAAAAACCAGTCCAGGCCCGTTACATTAAACTAGAAAACATCCACATGCCCACCGGCAAATTTGCCATCAGTGGGTTAAGGGTATTTGGCCGTGGCAATGGCGGCAAACCCACCACTGTAGAAAATTTTATTGTACTGAGAACGGAGAAAGACAAACGCTCGGCTTTTATAAAATGGCGGCCGGTTGACAATGCCTTTGCCTACAATATATTTTATGGCACACACCCCGATCAATTGTACAATTGCATCATGGTGCATAGCAACAATGAATATTGGATGAAGGCGATGGATTCGCAAAAAACGTATTATTACAGCATTGAATCCATCAACGAAAATGGGGTGAGCAGCAAAAGCCCCATTTTAAAAGTAGAATAGGGGAAAAGGATGGAAATAGACACTGATAACAGGAACGTGTATCCGAAAATAAAACTACCCTTTGAAAACCACGTTGTCTGAACATTAAATCACTTAAAAAAATTGATGTTGAAAAAAATAACTTTTACTGGTATTTGTTTACTACTGGTGACCAGTTTGATGGCTCAGATGCCCAGCACTACGCGTATCGCCTTCGGATCGTGCGGACATGAAACGGAACCGCAACCCATACTGGCTCTGGCCGCCAGTTACAAACCCGACCTTTTTGTTTTTTTAGGCGATAATATTTACGGAGATACCGACAACATGGACACTTTGCAGGCAAAATACAATCGTCTAAAGGCGAAACCCGAATTCCAGCAATTGGTGACCAACAGAAAAGTACTCGCCATCTGGGACGATCATGATTATGGCCGCAACGACGCCGGAAAATATTATCCCTACAAAGCTGCTTCCAAAGAAATATTCCTGCAATTTTTTAAAGAACCGGCGGAGAGCAACAGGCGAAAACACGAAGGTATTTATCATGCTGAATACCTGCGTTACGGCAATAAAACCGTGCAAGTAATTTTGCTCGATAACAGAACGTTTAGATCAGATCTGCTGGCCTACGATAGCACCGCCAAGCTGCCCAGGTCGCGCTATTTTTACGACCTCGATTACCAACCGCATACCAGCCCCGACAGCGTCTTACTCGGAGAAGCACAATGGGCCTGGCTCGAACAAGAGCTGCAGCAAAAAGCCGATCTCCGGCTCATCGCCAGCGGATCGCAATTTGGCATTGAGTTCAATGGCTATGAAGCGTGGGCCAATTTTCCGCACGAGCAACAACGTATGCTAGACCTGATCAAAAAAACGAAAGCAGAAGGCCTCTTGTTTTTAAGCGGCGATGTACACTATGGAGAAATATCTAAACTAGAAACAGCCGGCTTGTATCCCATGTACGACATCACTTCCAGCGGCATCACTTCTACCTGGGACTTTGCTACCCCCAACCGAAACCGCATCGAAGGCCCGGTGATGGACAATCATTTTGGTTTGCTCAGCATTCGCTGGGAAAAAGATCCGGTGATCACGATGCAGATCATAGATGCACACAACAACAGCAGAATTGATTACCAAATAAAAAGAAGCGAATTAACATGGAACGCATCTAACAAAAAATAAATGGACCATTTTCGAAGTGGGACTACTACTCACTGGCACACATAAAAACAAACATGATGAAAAAACGATTCTCCCCGATGGCCATTTTTGCGGTAGTGCTGTTGTTGCAACATCCGTTGCTGGCTCAAACAACCGCCGATGTAAAAATGAAAACCTTCGTTGATGTGTTGATGAAAAAAATGACGGTTCAAGAAAAAATCGGTCAGCTCAACCTACCCAGCAGTGGCGACTTCACTACCGGACAAGCACAAAGTTCCGACATTGCTAAAAAGATCAAAGAAGGAAAAGTAGGTGGATTGTTCAACATCAAATCGGTAGAAAAAATACGGGATGTACAAAAAGTAGCCGTAGAGCAAAGTCGGCTAAAAATACCCCTGCTGTTTGGCATGGATGTGATACATGGCTACGAAACCGTGTTTCCCATCCCGCTGGGTATGAGCTGCACCTGGGACATGAACCTGGTAGAACGCAGTGCCCGCATCGCCGCACAGGAAGCCAGTGCCGATGGCATTAACTGGACATTTAGTCCGATGGTGGACATCAGCAGAGACCCTCGCTGGGGCCGCGTATCAGAAGGCAATGGCGAAGATCCCTTTCTCGGATCTGCCATCGCCAAAGCCATGGTAAGAGGTTACCAAGGCAACAACCTCGGCAGCAACAATACCATTCTCAGTTGCGTAAAACATTATGCTTTGTATGGAGCTGCAGAAGCGGGTAGAGATTACAACACCACGGACATGAGTCATCAACGCATGTATAACGAATACTTTCCGCCTTATAAAGCTGCGATAGATGCAGGCGTAGGATCGGTGATGGCCTCCTTCAACGAAGTGGATGGCGTACCGGCCACGGCCAACAAATGGTTGATGACAGATGTGTTGCGCAAAGAATGGGGCTTCAAAGGGTTCGTGGTAACGGATTACACCGGCATCAACGAAATGATCGATCACGGCATCGGCGATTTAAAAACCGTGAGTGCCCGCGCCTTAGCAGCGGGCATTGACATGGATATGGTGGGCGAAGGTTTGCTGCTCCACACCGAACAATCGTTGAAAGAAGGCAGGCTTACCATGGCACAATTAGATGCCGCTTGCCGAAGAATTTTAGAAGCCAAATACAAACTCGGTTTGTTTGAAGATCCTTACAAATACTGCGACCTCAACCGCGCTAAAACTGAAGTGTTTGCATTGGCTCATCGCAAAGAAGCCCGCAGCATTGCGTCGCAAAGTTTTGTGTTGCTCAAAAACAACAATAACCTTTTACCGCTGCAAAAAAAGGGCACCGTAGCGGTGATTGGTCCGCTAGGCAACAACAAAGAAAACATGCCCGGCACCTGGAGTGTAGCTGCTAAAAAAGAAAATGCGGTATCGCTGATGGACGGATTAAAAGAAACCTTCGGCAACAAAGTCAACTTCCTTTACGCCAAGGGCAGCAACCTCTATGCAGATTCGGTATTGGAACAAAGAGGCACGCTGTTTGGCAAAACCTTGTACAGAGACGACCGTACCGACAGCGCTTTGTTGCAAGAAGCCCTGGCCATTGCGGCGCAAAGCGATGTAATTGTAGCGGCCGTGGGCGAAGCGGCAGAAATGAGTGGCGAAAGCAGCAGCAGGAGCGATATACAAATTCCTGCCATCCAACAAGAATTGCTCAAGGCCTTGCTCGCCACAGGCAAACCCGTGGTGTTGGTGCTGTTCACCGGGCGGCCACTCGCCCTTAAATGGGAAGACCAACATGTGCCAGCCATTCTCAATGTTTGGTTTGCGGGCAGCGAAGCCGGGTATGCCATTGCTGATGTATTGTTTGGCGATGTAAATCCATCGGGCAAACTCAGCAGTACCTTTCCACAAAATATTGGGCAGATTCCTTTGTTTTACAACCATAAAAATACGGGCCGCCCCTTAGGCGAGGGCAAATGGTTTGAAAAGTTCCGCAGCAACTACCTCGACGTGAGCAATGACCCACTCTACCCCTTCGGTTACGGCCTCAGCTACAGCAACTTCACTTACAGCGACATTACCCTCAGCAGCACCAGCCCCAAAGGCAACCAGCGCATCACCGCCACAGTAACGGTTACGAATACCAGCAGCGTAGCTGGCCAGGAAGTTGTACAACTTTATATTCGCGACCTGGTAGGTTCTGTAACCCGTCCCGTAAAAGAATTAAAAGGCTTTCAGAAACTGCTTTTCAAAGCGGGCGAATCTAAAAAGGTAACGTTTTCCATCAGTCCCGAAGACCTCAAATTTTACAATTACAACCTACAGCACACCTGGGAGCCCGGCGAATTCCAGATCATGATCGGTGGCAACTCGAGGGATGTGAAGATGGGGAAAGTGAATTGGAGCAGGTAAGGTGGGGAATGGATTTTGTAAGACTATTGGGGGGAGGCGGTGGTTTTATTGGGAGGGGTTGTTGTATGTTCGCCTTTTCCTTGTTCATCTACAATGTGGGACTGCGTTGCGTCCCTAAAGATGAAGATAACAAGAAATGCCCCAACAGGTACAGTTTGTGTTGGCTGCTGGCCGATTGTGTTTAGAACTGATGTTTAATTATTAATTGTCCGCTTGACTGTATTTGTTTTTTGTGCGACGGAGACTTTTAAAACTCTCTTCTTTCTATACCTTTAATAGTAATTTCGTAGATAAATGGTCTTTCGGCTGTTTCCAAAATCTTCTTCAAATCTTCCCACCTGCTGATAATTGCCTTAACAATTCCCCAATAATTAGATTCCTTTTTTGTCAAGTTTAAAACTACGGTATCAACATTAATTCTCTGTACAGCGGGTAATAGCTTTTCATGTGTTTAAAATCCTTGTCAAAGGATACGATTATCCCTTCGTTTTTTCCAGCATATTTAATTTGTTCTTCGTCCGATGCACCTTCGTTAAGTATATCCCTAGGATGAACAATAGAAGCTGTTATTTTGCTTTTATGATTAGCTTCCTCGATAAGAGACAAGCCTTTAACAAATTTGTAAGGAACATTTTCGTCGAAAAGGAAAAACATTAAGCAGTTCTTTTGTAGTAATGTAAAGCATCAGAAACTTGTGAAGACTTAATATCATATAAGTCAGCTATATTTTTTATTGTCTCCCCACCATCATGTAACTTTCTGATAGCTGATGTCGTAATATTTCTACCAGAGACGGTTGGTTGTCCGAATTGGTGTTTAGGGTCTACTACAACTAACTTAGAATTGTTTAATGGATAAAATCTTTGCGCTAAATTATCTTTGCCAAAGTCAATTTTATGCAAAAATTCAAGAATAAACTCCTTAATAGTAAATTGTTTTTTGCCATCTACCTTAATTAAGTTTTCTAATGTCTCGTACCACACTTTTTTGCCGTCAGTCTTAATACCAGATGAGGCGAAAGGGTATTTTGTACCTAAATCTTTAGCTAAAATACTATGTGCTTTTTTTATTTCAGATGCTGCTACTCCAAGTTCTCTTAGTTTAAAGAAGGTATAAAACTCGATTAGCGCGTAAAAATTTACAGCTTTATTTTTATCATCTCCAAACTCGTGTCCATGCCAATAGTTTTTCATCAAATGTCTGACTTTGGAGTATGGAAGGCGCAGAATGCTGGCAACATCATTCGTTAAGAAAATGCCTTCTCCTAATTTCGGAGCAGTCGTAGTATCGTTTTTTACCAGCTGCATTAGACTCATAAAATTAATGAACTAGAATTTAATAGGATGTTATTTTTATTAAAGCTAAAAATTGCATGCTTTTTAGATAAATACAGGTAAAATACATAAAACGAAATGTTGCCTTTTGGAAGCATTGCAAAAAACAAATGCAGTCGAACGTTTGTTGAAAAGTGTACGTTAGGCTTGCAGGCAACTTGCAAATGAACGTAATCATCCCATTCCCCAACAAACGACTACCATCATTTACTAACCCCTCAAAATACAACATCCTCAATACCAACCACCACTCCACCCAAAAACAGGAAAAAACCCTTTTTTTGTTTGCGCTATTATTTTTTTAAAAGAAACTACTGGATGAATATATGAGTTACGCAGTAGTACGCAACGTATTTTTGTGAGAGACGTTGCTGAGAAATGAGCAACAAGTTTCGTAAGTTAACCAAAATATTAGCGTACAATATTTTGCAACTACAACAAGTTGGCGATTTCCCTGCCTGGCTTCCGTCAGGGAAGCATGAAACTATTTGCCCCCACCACTTAACCTGGCTCAACGAGAAAGATATATTAAACGTTTGAAGGTTCAATTTCTTGTGGTTGTGCGTTCGCACTTTTTAGAATATGAAGAGGTAGTTATCAATATTAATTCAGTTTATTTATGATTAACTCCCTGGAAGTTTAATATGTTGTTTTGCTAAAGTTGTAATTTGGTTAATTCGTTTTTCTCTTGTTTCAGCAGTTTTTGCAATTTTAATGTATCGCAACATAAAACGTATACTTGAATTTCCAAATGCATCAAAGTTTTCTAATGCTGACGGATTTTCCTTTAAGGTATTTAAAAAATCAGCTGGTTTTATCAGTTGATCAACATCGTCCATAAAATCCCATAATCCATTTTTCTTGGATAATAATACAGCATTTCTTCCTGCATCTGTCATCCTCCCTTCTTTTTCTAATTTTTGAAATCTGTCTTTATACGTTTTAGTCCAATGCTGCAATTGATAACAGACCCGTTGAAAAGTTTAATTACAGAACGCCTAATGAGATATATTTACTAAAGGCAAAAGTTGAACATATTGCTTGAACACAGCAGATTCATAAAAACAAAAAGGAGGCTGAATGGTTCAACCTCCTTTACTATCCGTTACCTGCTCATCATTTAACTTTTACCAGTCTCATAATTTTGCTTTCATCGCCTTGATTTATTTGTGCAAAATAAACGCCGCTGCTCCATTTGGCATCACCTCTTACATATTGCTATTGGGTGCATGTTGTGTAGCGCTTACAGTTCTGCCATTCGAGTCTATTACCCTAACACTTACCGGTGTTATTCTATCCTTTCTTTTTAAAACAAGTGTAAAGTCGTTGGTACTTGGGTTTGGCAATACATCAAACATTAATGCCGGTACCAATGCTTCTTTTTCGGTGATAACTTCTTCAGGTTCATTGTTGGTTAAGATTCGCGCCTCCGTCGTATCTGGTTTGTTGGAAGAATACCCATTATTAAAGGAATTCCAGTTTACCTGTATACCCCCATCTTTGATTTTCCATGAACAGTAGAGCCGTTTACCAAAAACCTGAAATAATTCTTAGCAATACTCGTATATTTATAGTACTTCAAAATTTGATTACTTCAACTTAAATGACCCAATGAAAAAAATATTACTTTATTTAACTGTTATTCTCTTTCATGGCATGTGCTGTCTGGGACAGCTTTGTATTCAGCCGGGCTCGCTGGTGAGTGTTAGAAATATTTCAACGGAAAAATATGAATACATTGTATTCAAATTTCTCAAGCCGTATTCCGACAAAGGAATATTAAGTGGCGGTTCTGCAGAACTTTTTCCATTTAATAGAGGAAAAAACCACAGCTATCATAAAATTGTATTTAATAATGTTATCAATTTGTGTTATAACAAATTAAATATTATTCCTAAAGGTAAAAAGTTAGTAGATTTTAAAGTGCAGCAGAAAACCGACAATATGATTTCTTATATTTTTGAACTGAATGAAGGGGCCAAGATTGCTGGCCATTATGTAAGACAACAACAGAATTTTTATTATATAAAAATTCGGATTGAATAACTGTAAATTACCCTCTGCCACTCAAAAAATTCAATTTGTATCTGGTATAAATAGCATATTTATGAAAATCAGAAAATGAATTAAATCTATCACTATTGTCCGACTAAACTTTTAAAAAAGTAAGGGCATTTCTGCCTTCCATTAGTTAAGTTTGAGTTACCACACTTAAACCATAACCAATGATTAAAAATAAGCAATTTGTCGGACAGCCGGTTTTATCCCAAACATTAAATTGCATACCTACTTTAACTATTACGAAGTGCTGCCGTAAAAACCAATCCAACAGATATTATAAGAGGTTACCCGTACGGGTGCATCTGACAACATTGCTCTATAACGTACTCAGCTATTGCAACGGACGAATGAAGTTGTACTTTACTTTAAATTTCATTAGAGAAATTAATTCGTTCTTCTAAGCGTAATATTTTTGCATCATACTTTTTCTTTCATTTGTTGCAAGGTCAATAACATCGAAGCGTTTGTTATGTGTAAATGATCCCATGTCTGAGTCACTATTGATAAGTACAGCCCCCATTAAAATTACATATTTACAGTTGTAGCTTGTGTTTTGTACTAACTCATTTATTCGTTTATCAATAGCTTCATAAATAACTTCTGTGGCCTCAAAAAGGGGTACTTGTGCATTCAAAACCCTATCTTTTACCTTAAATAATATTTGTTCAATGGTATTCATTTGGTAGTCCATTTCGCTAACATTTCCTACTACAATTTGGTTACTCAATAACTTATTCAGTGCGCCTTTTGCTGCACCACAGCAACCGGTATTTTTGGTTTGTCCTAAACGGTGAATTTCTCCAATTTTACCATCTTTTGTAATACCAATATGTGGTCCGTAATAAATTAGCACGGCTCCATCATCTGGTACATGGCTTGCAAAAGCGCCCATTCCTGTAAGTCCGGTAAAAGGAAACCCATCTAAACCCCCCATTTTAAATGGTCCTAAAAATTCGTGTGCACGGGCCGGATATTGAATGCTGTTTACATCATCGCTGCAAATGCTATCAGCAAGCATAACTTGTGATGGCTCTAAATCTAATTTATCTTCTAAATAATCTATAAATATATTTACACTGTCAATAGTGGTTAATGCATTAGGGTAAAACTTTCGAATAATTTCTAATTTTTCTCTCTTTTTCATTGTTGTTAAATGTTGATTATAAAATAATATTGTTTTTAGGTTGTAAAGTTTCTGGCAATTCCGTTTCGCCTAATATTTCTCTCATATCTCTTTCCATTGTGCGGCTCATTTGTGAAATAGGGACATCATTTGCACCGCCTTCAAAAGGATTTTCTGTGCCTTCTCCAATTTGATCTAAGGTTGTAAAGAACCAAGAAATCAACATTGTAAAAGGAATGACAAACCAAATCATATTGCCTTTCATGATACCATTTACACTTTCGTTTAGCTTCTCAAACTCTCTCAGCATACCAAAAGGCAACATGATGCTAAACATTCTGATAAAGTAAGTATTGGATGAAGCAAACTGGCGTGGATAAGGAAAGTTTTTAATCCGCTCACTCTTGCCCTGGTGTTCGTATAATTCTTTTACCATTTTTTCGAACTCCAAAAATTTAAAATTGTCAATCTTGCCTTCATCTAAAAGTTGCTTTATGGTTGTTGATTGCATTGCAAGCAATTGCACCGTTTTGCTTTTAGCTTTCAAGATTAATTCTAACTCAACTACTGAAAGATATTTTGCCAACTCAACTTCCAGCTTTGTTTCACTTTCTGGAATGTTGTAAAATTTTTTGTATTCTTCATTGTGTTTTTTTCCACCATTTTCCCAAGGTTTAGTTTCGCGCATTTGATAACGCAGGGCTGTAAGCCAAGCGAGATGCCGATATACTAAAGATTTTGTAGTTTCGGTATCACTAAAAAAGTCCCGGCACATTACTGCCCACATTCGGCTTGTGTTTAGAATTGAACCCCAAATTTGACGTGCTTCCCATGATCTATTATAAGTTTGTGTATTTTTAAAGCCAACTGTAAATGCGGTAGCTGTTCCCAAAAGAGCCACCACAGCCCAAGGTATAGCCAACCATTTAAGTCCTGCTATTTGATAAAGGATTACGGGAATAGTTGCGATAGCAATGCCTTTGTATATATTTCTTCGAGTCCAAAAAATAAATTCTTTAAATGAGTATTCATTTCCTGCGTGCATTTTTATTGATTTTTTGAATTATATGAAGTGAATTTGCTTATTAATATTCCAACCAACACTACTGAGTAAAACTGACCAGCGACACCAAGAAAAGAAGTGAGTAGTTTCGTATAATGCGAATTGGGCGTAATGTCGCCAAAGCCAATACTAGTTAAGGTAATGGTACAATAATATACCAAATCGATAAAAATATTCGCTGAATTAGCAACAGAGAATTCCGTATTTATTCCCTTGAAAGAATTTGGATTTGCGTAACAAAAAATTTGAAACAGAAATACGCTTATTTCTATTATTAAAAAATAACCACAAGCCGATGCTGTAATAATATCTCGATTAACATAACTTGGCTTGATCAAATACCGCAAGACTTCAATAAAAATAAAAAGATAAAATACGGCCAAACTCAAATTTAATGTAGTCATGAAAAAGTGGTTGTTGCCAAAAAATGGAACACTCAATGGAAATGCAACAGCCATAATACTGAGTATAGTCTTTATCCAATTTTTCCATTTACCTTTTTCAATAAAAACACCTGTACTTGCTATTGCTAGAATAACCATATTAATTGGCCAAATGACTTTGGTATAAAAATCCATATCGGTTAAAAACATGCCAAAAAACAAATGCTGGATGAGTGCAAAAAGTAAGATTTCGTACTTGTAGGTGTGTAGAAATTTTTTCATTTCCTATTTATTTGACAAAGCTGCGAATCTATATAATTCTGAGGGGTATTCAGCTTGCATTTCCTATTTAAGCAATTCACCATTTATTGCTGTAAATATTCAGCACCATAAGGATTGTCGACCAAATATGCCCAGTTCCCGTTAGGTTGTTTTTTTAGTATATCGCTTGAAGTGCCTTTCATATCCAATTTTGTGCCGTCTGGTAAGATGGCTTTCAATGTCCATTCATCAACCCAGGCAGTAATATCACCAACTGTAAAGCCAGTGCTTCTCTGTGCTTGTAAATCTGGTTTCAGACTACATACTTGTTCAAGCGCTTTGCGGATGTCTTCTTTACCTGTTACAAATGTGCCTATTCCAGTAACATAAACTGCGTCATCATCAAAACAATCCAATGCGCTTTCTAGGTCTCCGTTGCTATCGCAGTTTTGAAAATATCTTGCCGAACCTTCAATGTTTGTTCTATCAAATACATCATTCATAAATAATAATTTTTCACTACCGTTTTGATATTGAAAGAAAAAGTTCTTTGAAATTCATGTCTGTATTGGGTTCTAGCGTTTTTATAAGCTACAACGATTTGAATTTATCAAGTTTTTAGCATAATATAATGTCTTGATAATCAATTTATATGAATCAAGGCACATATTTATTTTCGCAACTTATTACCGTTATTTCACCAACTAGTTTTAAAACTTGTGTTAAGAGATACAATGGTGATTATAAAACAAAGCACTTTAATTGTTGGCGACAGTTTTTGTGCATGATTTTCGGCCAACTTACTCATCGTGAAAGTTTATCTGACACTATTTTTTGTTTAAAAGCAAACGCAAATAAACTTTATCATATTGGAATCGGTGAAGCTGTCGCTAAAAGTACTTTGTCAACAGCAAATGAAAATAGATATTCGAGAATTTTTTCTGACTTCGCATGGATACTCATAAAAGAAGCTCAAAAGTTATACGCAAATGAAAAAGATCTTGAACTTTCAATTGATAATCCAGTTTTCGCAATTGATGCATCAACAATTGATATGTGTCTCTCCCTTTTTCAATGGGCAAATTTTAGATCAACAAAAGCTGGAATAAAATTACACGTCCAACTTGATCTCAGATCGGCAATTCCTGAATTTATTCAAATCACTACAGCATCTATTCATGAGGTGAATATCCTAGACACTATCTCATATCAGATTGACAGCTTTTATATACTGGATAGGGGTTACGTTGATTTTAAAAGACTATATCGTATACAGCTTTCCAAAACATTCTTTGTGATAAGAGCGAAGGACAATCTTAATTTTCGTTGCGTAAAATCAAATAAGAAAAATAAAGATGCTGGAATATTAGCAGATCAAGTAATTATAGTTTTAGGGTTTTATGCTTCCAAAGATTATCCACTTAAAATTAGAAGAATTAAATTTTACGATCATCTACAAGGTCGAGTGTTTGTTTTTCTAACGAATAATTTTGAACTAGATGCAAACGAAGTTGCAAAGCTTTATAAACATCGATGGAAGATTGAACTGTTTTTTAAATGGATAAAACAAAACCTAAAAATTAAAACATTTTGGGGTACAAGTGAGAACGCTGTAAGAGTACAAATTTGGATAGCCATATCTGCTTACATCATCGTGGCAATTGAAAAGAAAAAATTTAAACTAAAACAATCTCTCTACGAAATACTTCAAGTAGTTAGTGTTTCTATCTTTGATAAAACACCAATTAAAGAGCTTTTCGAGAATAAAATACAGCAGAATTTCAAAGAACTAAATCCTAATCAATTGAATATCTTCAAGTAATATCAAAACGCTAGTGATAATTTTTATTAGATTAGTTAATTTGGAATACGATTTTCCCTTTTGCCGTTCTGTTTTCTATGGTTTGTTGGTCAGCTTGTGCATTGTCTAACATTGATAAAATGGGTTCTTGCACTTGCAATTTTCCTGCATCAATTAATGTTGCAATTTCATTTAGCATCGCAACATCGGGCATTGTGTTGGTCATTGCTACACTAATGCCTAATTCGGTTGCCTTGTCTGCTGATGGTAGCATTACGGTTGAAACCAATATGCCTCCTTTTTTTACTATGTTGTAAGATTTTTCCAAAGTTTCGCCACCCACTAAATCCAATACTACATCGAGGTCTTTTACTACTCTTGAGAAATCGGTTGTTGTGTAGTCAATCACTTCATCTGCTCCCAGGTTTTTCAACAACTCAATGCCTGCTCCAGATGCCGTTCCTACCACATACATTCCTTTTTCTTTTGCCATTTGCACCGCATAAGAACCCACTGCACCTGCCGCACCGTGAATTAAAATTTTTTGTCCGCCTGAAACTTTTGCTACTTTTATTAATGATGTGTATGCTGCACCTGCCGCCATTGGTACAGTTGATGCTTTTTCAAACGAAATTGTTGTTGGTTTTAATGCTACTTCATTGCTATTTACGGCTACATATTCTGCATAGGTTCCGCCTTGCATAAAATTGGGCATTGTATAAACTTCTTCGCCAATTTTTAAATCTTTTACTTGATCTCCAACCGCTTCAATAATTCCCGATGCTTCCCAACCCAACACCATAGGAAAAGTTTTAGGCAACATAGCTGCCAAATACCCCATTCTAATTTTTATATCAACTTGATTGATTGACGATGCTTTGATTTTTATTAAAACCTGATTGTTTTCAATGGTTGGTTTTGCAGTTTCTACTATTTGTAAAGACGAACTGTCGCCGTAATTTTTAATTTGTATTGCTTTCATTTATTTGTTTTTGTTAGTCTGCGGTTCAGAAATATCGAGCATTCTCCTTCTTTCTTTTGGGTTTATAACGCCATTATTCTGCAAAGAATGTGGCAGCAAATGGATTATCAACAAGCCAAAGCCAAATTCCGACAGCGTTCTTCCGCATCATATTAGCAGAAACGCCTTTCCTATTTATGGTATTGCCCTCTGGGTCTGTCGCTGTTATAGTCCATTTGTCTAACCAATACATCATATCAATTCCGACTGGCGCATTTTTATGTTCATAAACTTTAATGTCTGCTTACATATTACAAAGATTAGCAACTAGCTTTTCTATGTTGGCAAATCCACTAATTGTATTTCCGTCTTTGCCAATATAAATTGCCTCAGGGTCAAAGCAGGCCATGGCATTTTTCAAATCTCCATTCCGAATGCAATATAAAAAGTATTCATCCGCCTCATTTGGGTCTGTTCTGTCAAAAATTTGTATCATTTTATTTATGTAATAATAAATATTTCTTGTATGAATGCACCAAACTTTCCATTTATAACTTTATTATTCTGCAAAGAATAAAGCGGCAAATGGATTGTCAACAAGCCAAAGCCAAATTCCATCAGTATTTTTACGCATTATATGAGCGGAAGCTCCTTGCATTTTAATTAGATTGCCTTGCGGATCGGTAGCAGTCATCGTCCACTTGTCTAAACGATACATCAAATCTTTACCAACTGGCGAATTTTTGTGCTTATAAATTTTAATATCAGGTTTCATAGTGCAAAGATTAGCAACTATCTTCTCTATATTAGCAAGTCCACTAACGACGTTTCCGTCCTTGTTCATATACACTCCTTCTGGGTCAAAGCAAGTCATAGCATTTTTTAAATTACCCTCCCGAATGCAATTCATAAAATATTCATCTGCTTGGTCTGGGTTTGTTCTATCAAAAATTTTCATAATTTTTATTTAAAATATCATTCGTAACAATTGTTATTCAGCATTACAAACACCTTCAACAAATATGGGTTTTACTATTTGTCCCGTGAAAGTACAACTGTCTGGGTATGTGCCCAAACAAGCTTGTGAATCGGGAGAGAAGAAAGCAGTTCTAAAATCAGCAAGAGAATTCCAAACTGCATAATTGAAATAAACATCTGAATCACTAATTGCTTTGAGTAGTTTTTCGGAAACATGTCCCTCAAATTTTCCCAGTGTTTTCTGCGTCATTTAGTTGTGAAAAGAACTTTACATTTTCGTCGAAATCTTAAATTTTAACCGTATTTTTTGTTTACTGAGTTTTGCTTTTGGTAAATGTACATAAGTAGTATCAAAAATATACTACATTTGCAAAAAACAAGTAGTATCTTTTAGCATACTACTAAAAAGCGTTACATGAAAAATAAGTTAAAGCAAATGCAGAACAGGGACGTGCAAGACGTTATAGACATTATTGGTGGTCGATGGCGTGGTGCAATCCTGGCAAGTCTTTGCGATAAGGAAAAACGCTTTAACGAACTCAAAAGAGATTTAGAAAGTATTACACCAAAAACTTTAATAAAGGATTTAAAATTTTTAGAAATGAATAAATTAGTCAGCCGTGAAGATGAAACTGAGAGTGCGGTTGTATATAGTTTAACCAAACATGGGAAGTCGTTGGAGCCGCTAATTGGTCAAATTGTTATTTGGGGTCAAAAACACAGAAAGATTATTTTGGGTTAGCTTTGTCTGTCCGCCCAATTTAGTAGTGTGTCCGATAGGGTTGCAGCTAACGGACGAGGCTTTCTGCAGTTGAGGAATTGACCAACAGTCAGCCCATAACTGACGCTAAATTTATAACTTAAAGCCGAAGTTAACCCACAAAAGCCCAACAGAATTTCGTCCGCCGAAACCAAAGCTTGGATATACACTGCTGATGATTGTTCTTCCTTCAGCCCCAATTGCACAAAACCTTTTGTTGCAAGCATGTGCCATCGTCGTGACTGTTTTAAGATGGTCATTTCTCAATTCAAAAACTATTGCAAAATGCGTAACATTTAAATTATTTAATTATAAATATTATTAAGGGCTAATTTTTCATTTCTCAAAATATTCAACTAATTCATATTTCTGTGCGCTTTTGTAGGAGTTTAGCAAATCTATTAAATAGTACTTATGCAACAGACCAGTAAACACAACAACTTTTTTTGCATTAGCCAACCATATCAATTCAATGATATTCTTTGCCATTGCTTCATTTCTGACAAACCAAAAATTTTCATATATTGGGTACCACGTTTTAAATTCACTGAACAACTCAACACTGGCTATTAAATTAGAAATATATTTCTCTTCAATTATTTGAAATTGTCTTAGACTATCGATAACTCTTGGATTATTAATTTCTTTGTAGCCGTTCTTAAAAATATTATGTAGCCAATTATTATATTTCATGTAAGTTTCATGAACATTGGTTAATGAATCAGGAATTACCCCTTTGGCAAATGCACTATTTAACAATGAATACCATTTTCTCTCTGATTTAAGATATAATTTCGAAAATTTCTTTTTGTTGTTTATCTTTTTATCAAATGGTAAAATTTTTATATTTTCATCGAATTTTTTATATTTTAAAAGCACTTCAACTTCAGGCGGCATTTTTCTTAGGAATCTAAGCTTCCTACCAACACCATACCACCAAGGTGGCTTTGATAGTAAGTACTGCCGACGAAAAAAACTAGTAGTAGAATCACCCTCATCAAGAATTAGGTCTGGCTTTATATCTTTTAGAATATTCAATAAACTGTCAGCATTTCTAAATTGATTTTCAGAATGAATTACGCCTATTATATAAATTTTAGTTTTTTCAGAATCTACCCTTTTTGCTTGTTGACCAAGAACAAATGAATGTACACACGAAAGGAGGGAAACGAGAAATATATTTTTCATATGTCTTATAGTAAGTCCGTGTAGTTGTCTTGTACTTTTATATCAAGAATTTTGCCTTTAATAATGAGCCTATTTCGATCAGACTGTTACCGAGTAACTGTTTGTTTGAAATGGTCAGTTCTCAAACAATTTATGATATTAAGCAAAGTCGTTCGAAAATTTCTTGAGTATGCTTCAACGGCATTGCTTGCAACTAGTAAATTACGGCCATCATCCCATTCTCTAACAAACGACTACCATCATTTACTACCTTCTCAAAATACAACATCCCCCAATACCAACCACCACCGCACCCAAAAAAGGGAAAAACGCTTTGTTTGTTTGGGCTATTGTTTATTTCAAAGAAAATACGGGATTGGTATAAGAGTTACGCTGTAGTACGCAAGGCCCTGCGGGAGACGTTACTGAGAAATGGCCTGGCGTAAACGCAGGATATATCATTACAGTACATTAAATATTTTGCAAGTACCCTTTTATACAGCTTAGTACACAACGTCCCCTGCGGGAGACGTTGCTGAAAAATGGAGCACTGTCATTAATCCATATGAGACTATGGTAAGTATAATTAGGAAAAGTTTTTTTTGTTTTATAAGTTTACCTTTTGTAAACTCCTGCAGGCCATGAACGTCTGTAGTAGTTATTACAGGATGTGGCGGATTATTTATAAAATTATTTACGAGGTTATGGGAAAGG
The DNA here is from genome assembly GCA_038249665.1 of Chitinophagales bacterium. Lineage (GTDB taxonomy): Bacteria > Bacteroidota > Bacteroidia > Chitinophagales > Chitinophagaceae > Ferruginibacter. The sequence continues at coordinate 14,202 of JBBSDF010000023.1, read as the reverse complement.
CCATTTGCCGCGGTAAAATTGGCAAAGCCATGGACATCGTATTTACTTAGGCCTTCCAAGGTAGCTATCTATAAAAAACCTTTAGGATTCTGGAATATCCGGTGGATTGAATTAGAAACCAGCCCGTCATTAACTGTATAGTTTTTAAATGTTTGTTGTTGTGCTAATGCGGGTTCGTTAAAACCTGAGCATAAAATAAAAAAGGCTAAGAGTAAACCGTATCTCATAGCTTAAAGTTAATATAGATTTTGTGACAGTGTTAGCCTAATCTAATTTTAAAGGGGGGCCTGCTATGGTCATTTCATTGGCTGCAAATAGTGTTGCCATTTCTTCTTTTGTGGGTTCATGGTTTAATGCAGCCAATGTTACAAAAAAGTCTTCCATTTTTCCTGCTGGCTGAAAGATTACAATCATTTTTCCTTTTTCAGATACCTGTGTCCAGGCGTGGGCAACGGCTCTCGGTAAAAAAATGCTGTCGCCTGCATGTAATTGATGTTTGTCTCCTCCAACCACAAAAAAATAGGATCCCTCTATCACATAAAAAATTTCATCCTGCAAGTGATGAATATGCAATGGAACTCCCCTTCCGGGAGATAAACTCGTTTGCTCAAAAATGGCCAGGTCTCCATTGGTATCTTTGCCCGATATTTTTACATCAATGATATTTGCATTAACGCCCTTTAATTTTAAATGGCCGTGAAATCTTCCCTCACCGGCTTTAATTTTAAAACCTTTATCAAGATAATATTTTTTGATGTTGCCGGCAATGCCGGTAATTGGAGCGACTATTAAAGTAAAAGCAGAGAGGCTGAGTTGGAGAAATGAATTACGCTTCATAATAAGATATTTATTAAGATTATTATATAGAGTTTGTCTTTGCTATTTTTCCATTTTTTTAACTGTAAAACCAGGCTGAAAAAATACACATCTTTCAGGGTTATTGTTTTACCAGTTTTAAAGTAACCGTTTTTACGCTTCCTGCCAATTGCAACAGGTACATGCCTGCAGGTAAAAAGCTTGTGTTAAGTTCTTTTACATCGCTTGTAATATTTTGCTGCAGCATTACTTTACCCGCAAGGTCCATTATTCTTACGACGCTATACTCTGCAACCCCTTTCAATAAAGTGAAATTATCTGCCGGGTTTGGCAACATAGTAACGGCCTGTATACCGTCCCCGTTTACTTTAATTACCTTACTGTATTTAAAACTGCCATCGCTATCAATTATTTTTAAGCGGTAAAAGTTTGCCCTGCTATACGGAGCAATGTCTTTTGCAGTGTATGTTTTTTGTGCTGCTGTGTTAGCAGCAGTTAAGGTGATGATACCATTGAAAGTACTGCCATCACTACTTTTTTCAATTTCGTAACGGGAAAGGTTTTGTTCAATTGCTACAACCCATGATAAACAAATACTGCTATTACATTTGCCGGCCGTAAATCGGATAAGGCTTACGGGTAAGGGGTTTAAGGGGGTGGCAGAGGCCAATGTAAACGGACTAAAACTAGTTACTTCGCCTGCAGATGTAATGGTGCCTGCCGCGTTTGTACCGGTAACGAGACTGTTGCCTTCATCTTTCCACAAGCTGCCATTCCATCTTGCTACCCTAAGGTCTGCTAAACTATTTACCGGGCCGCTGCGGCTGGCATCCCAGCTTAAAGTAACAAATACGTTGGAGCTGCCTGCGGTTCTATCCAGTACCCAATACTCTGAAGCAGATAAATGGTCGAGCGTTGCATCTTTTAATGCCGGATTGTAGCCGCTGGCTGCAGGGTCTGTTGTAAAGTACTGTGCCCGGAAAGCATCTGTAGCATTTAAAGGAGCAGAAATACTGATGAGTGCAAATTCTCCAGGTTTCCCCACCGGGAATGTAAAGGCGGTGTTACCTATTTTAGTTACGGGCCCATCCAAATAACTGATGGGCGATGCGCCACTTTGAGTAGCGCCATTCTCAAATATGAGACTGTTGGTAACACTGCTATAAATAATACCGCTGATAAAAGTTGCAGTACCAGTGATGGTAACCGGGTCATTTAAAGTTACTTTACCAGCACCGGTTTTTTGTATACTGAGTTGTTGCACAACGATGGGTTGTGTGCCCAGTTGTTCTATAATACTGTTGCCGCTACCCGTAAATTTTATCTTCCCAGTCAAAATATTACTCGCAGAGTTTAGAGTAAGGTTTTGGCTATACTCCACTACGTTACTGGCAGAGCCGCCTACGCCAATGTAGATGTCTCCATTGTTTCTTGCGTAGGTAACATTGCCAAAATACTTATTACTGAAGTTGTTGCTACCGGAATTATAGGCATCAAATAATATACTGCTTCCATTGTTGGTAAAACTGCTGGTGCCGGTAATAATATTGTTTCGCATATCTGTAATATAACTACCCGAGTTGCTGGCATCATCAGCCAGAGTAACATTGCCAGAGATCTGGTTATTAAAAAATTCCATAAAACCATCTCTATAACCAATGATGGTAAATGCATTTATAATAAGTGTATCCTTTTTTATACTGGCACCCTTCGAGTTGAGCACTTCAATATTCCCTCCACCAGTTTGGTTCGTCACATCATCCAAAGTAAAAATATCCGGCGTTGCATAATTTGCGGCTATGTTCACAGCTCCACTTACAGTGGTTTTTCTTCCGGCAGAGCCGAAGAAATTACCAAGGCGTGTATCACCGCCTACATTGTTTGTGTATGTAAAATTACCGGTGATTGTTGACCCGAAACCGAAGGCTTCTGTGAAACCTGCTATAGTCCGGTTGATGGTAACGTTTCCATTAAAATTTGACCGTGCGTTCGTAGAGCCTATATGCAGTGCAGTGGCACTGTTTAATTCAAAAGTTGTATTGCCTGTATATTGATTGCCCCAATCGTAGAACTGTAGGCTATTGCTGTTGTTGAGGGTGAAATTAGTATTGCCAGTGAACAAGTTATTGGTGATGTAAAAAATCCCGCTGCCGAGTGTAGTGGTATTGGTGCTTAATGAAATGTTAGCTGCGAGTGAACTACTTGAAATCTGGCCATTTATATTTCCCCTTATACCACTAAAAGTGATTGCTGTATTTTTCAGGGTGTCTTTTTCCAGAAGAAAACCTGCTGTGTTTTGAATGAGTATGCTACCGCCGTTTGTTTGATTGATGATGCGGCGCATTTCAAAAATAGAAGTGGCCGTACTCACTGATGGATCATTGATCGCAATATTTACGGTACCGCCAATACTTGTTTTTGCAGTATTGTTTCCCATCAAGGTGATACTTCCTGTATTATCTGTAAATGAATAATTGCCCGTAATGTTACCACCGCCATTGCATACCCGTGTTTCGCCTTTGGTGCTGCGGTTTATGGTAAGGTTACCATTAAACTGCGAGGGCACGGCATCAGAAATTCTTACGCCAAGGGCACCGGTGATATTGTAAGTAACGTTTCCATTAAACTGGTTGGCAACACCTGCATCACCATCTAAAAAGGTATTAACTCCGTTAAGATTGAATACAATGGCATCATTCACAATATTGTTTTTAAAGTAAGTAGTAAAGCCAAGATTGCCAGTATTGATATTTAAAACAATATCTGTGGCAGCATTGCTGTTATTGATTGTGGAGCCGGTAAAATATACAAAATCATTGCTTGTAACTGTGAGGTTAAAACCATTCACATCCAGTCTGCTGCCGGCCTGCATATTAATAGATCTTACGGTGATGTTGTTTAATAAAACCGGGTAGTTTCCCAGACCTCCCGGAATGATAGCAATATCATTACTTCCGGGTATGGTCATAGGATTCCAGTTGGAGGCGATATTCCAATCTGTATTGCCGCCAGTCCATGTTTGTGCATTTAAGAAGTAAGCGCACATTAAAAGCAGGATAGAAAGATAAATACTTTTCATAATTTTTTTGATGTTAGCGATTATAAATATTGTACCAATTAGTTTTTAACAAATAGTATGCGAAAAAATCCATCTGTAACAATGGTTTCTTTTTTGTTACTAATGCAGATATTGGTGAAAAAGAGTTTGCCTTCTGCAGCATGCTCATCTGCTTTTGTAATTTCTATTGCTCCTTTTGGGTTTGCGAATAAACAACCATCATTCATGAAAAGATCAACTGCATTGTCTTCGTTGATTGTTATTTTTTTACTTGCAATCATTTCTGTTTTTGGGTAAGGTAGGCCGATATAATTATTGCCATAGAAACCTACAATCCTCCCAGCAACTTCGGGAGGCATCACGGAGGTGGCTATCCATTGTTTGCCATTTATTTTTGCCGTTATCGTTTAGCTTCCTTCTTTGGCCGGCATGGTGCCAGGGCGATTTTCAACCATGGCCGTTTGAATTTTTATTGCCTGTTTTTTAGTATCGCTTTGCTCGCCATTGCAGGATGTAAATACAGCAATAATCAGGACGGCGAAAAGGTAATATTTCATAAAAAGGAACTGTATTTTTTAATAAGTTTTTTTTGCAGTGAAACTGATAATAATATAGCCCTGTATTGCACGTGATAAATTGGTTGTTACATTAGAACTTATCACTCGTAATCAATTTTATTGAAGTTGAGATGTTATAAAATGTTTGTTTAGAAGGACAGGCCCGCATCGCCTGGCATTTAATAAGCTGCAAACCTGCAATCACTGATATATGCACGGAATTTACTTCCGTTTTGTGCCCTGAAACCAGGGTTTAAAATTACTTTCCTTGCACCATATTGTACCAGGTTACTCGGTAATACCGTCATAAGGCAGCCAGGAGCCAATGAAAAGACCGATGGCTTTGTCAATGAAACTACTGAACCACCATATGTACCACAAGGAACGTTAATAGTTGTATTATTTACAGGTGGCTGCAATCCAACAGCCGCCCATGCTTTGCCGGTTTCAATGGCCTGCAGGGAACATTCTCCATACAAATCTACTGCTGCATGCACCCAGGCGGTGCGTGCCTGCGCATAATCAGAATTGGTAAAAAGATAGCCCACCGTAAGTGCCCTGTATGCAATTTCCCGGGCAGCAGTAATGCCAATACCAATCAACGAAAAAGGAGTGCCGTTGTCGTTGGTGCCAGAGCCCCCGCTTGTTAAAAGGTAATACATATAGTTCTGTACACCGCTGTTGCTATGCACACCCCAGTTATCTCCACCTACATCGGTGGGTGTAGTAGTACTCACCCAGTTGGTGCCAAGATAGGTGTCGGGATCTGAGCGGTCGTTAGGGTTTGCCATATTTCTGATATATAAACTTATGGATGTATTCGCAGGGTTTTTTCTATCGAAGCCAACCAGCCAGGTATTGCCGCTTAACCCAAAAATAGAAGCATGGCAGGTAGCGCCAAAAATATCAGAAAATGATTCATTGAGTGCGCCTGACTCTTTGCTGTAAATTAAATTAGCAAAGGAAGATTCTGTTACGCCATGCGTAAATTCATGCGCAATAATATCAAGCGAATTCCAGTCATCTATTGTATTTGCATTACCTCTGTTACCTATAGACATAAAACCATTGCTAAAACTTGCATTGTTGCTATTGGTAAGGGTGCAGCTAGGAGGATTGGAACAGAACAGGGCATTTTGATAAACGTTTACCCCGCCGTTGGCATTGTTCCATCCCAGGCGGCCATGGGTGTTTAGAAAATATGAATACGAACGCTCAGTACCCCAATGGCTGGTGGCTGCAGAGGCTGCAGCACTCCAATCGTTGTTGATGCCAGATACAAAATCTGGAGCCATGCTCAGGTCGCTGTTCCAATTGCGGGTGCGCACAAAGGCGGTCTGGCAATCGTTCCATAAATTATAAGAAGGTGGGTTTGAACCCGGAATTAGCCTGGTAGAAAAAACCTGTACATTATAGAAATTAGTGGTAACGTTGGTAGCTGTGCAGGTGTAAGTGAGCGGAAATGCTTTTAGTATTACCCCACTTTCTGCACTCACAAAAATGCGTTTACCCTGCATGGCGGCGCTGTAGATGTCAAATACGTATGCCAGTGCGTAATAGGCCGGGTTTGATTGATCCCCTTCAGCACCTGTACTCACCCAAACCAATTCTCCGAGGGGTTTAAAAGATGCGGCAGCGTTATGCTGTTGCGCCTTATATTCTGCCTCCAGTTGCGGGCTTTGCCAGGCATAACGCTCCGCTGGAAAATATTGTAGGGCTTGCTGCAATGCAGTTTCCCGACTTTTTTGGATGCCGGGTGTTTGGATTAACCCAACAGTCATGCTTCCGTTGGCTGTGAGTAACTTACCTGCTTTTGCATGCAAGGTAAATTCGGCAGATATTACCCGTAAGCTTTTGTAAAATTGATGGAAGCGGTAGTGCGTAAAACCAATATGATCTGTTTCGGTTTTGACGAGTCGCATTTCATCACTGTTTCCGAGGTTCATCGCCTGCTTGAAGGTTATAAAAAAGCTAACAGGTTCAATGGCTAACCCTGGTTGTATATAAATCCAATTCCTGTCGCTGTTAGGCGTGGCAATTTTTTGTAGGTCACTGTTCCAAAACAAGGGTTGCTTTTGCGCATAAATACTTTGCAGGTTGGCAAGCCCGGTACAAAACAGCAACATCGCTATCTTTTTCATTGTATGAAATCTTTTTGAAAATGACGAGAATAACATTTAGTTTCTATCCTTTAGAAGTTGCTCCAGCTTTTCTATTTTCTTGTTCGCCTCAATCATATACAAAGTCAGCTCCTCAATCTTCTCCATCATTCTCTTTTGCGTATCGCCCAGGTTTAACCCATTTTTTTCTATTTCTGCGGCTGAGGGAATATTCGGCAGGTGTTTGTTTTGTTGAATAAACTTTTCAACATCACTTAATAAAGGAAGCTTGTATTTTTTGTCAAATACATAATCGGCCCAGCCGGTTTCTACCACTACCTCTTTGCTGCGTACACCCCCATTTACTGCCAATTTATAGGTACCAAAATTTTCAGTGCCAATGCCAACATTACCGGTGGCAGATGAAATAAAAAGATCTGATCTGCTATTGCAAAAAAGACGCATGTGGGTATTAGAAAAAGTGCCTATACCAGCTGAGGTACCACCCATTCTCGTTTGGAGGATATTGCCGTTATCACCAATATGCGATATCCCGTCAGCATTGTTAGTTGTTTTAACGGTAAACTTCCCCACAGGAGTAACAGTATTGTCACCAACGATTATATCGCCTGTCTGAAAAATCGTCATTTTTGAGGCGCTTCCCGCCGTAAAGAAATTTAATGGATGATTACTTTTTGTGCCTATCCATCCGCCCGGAAAAAAAGCGTCTGTTCCAACCCATGTTCCCACTGTTGTAATTCCATCGGTTTGGGTGAGCCCATATGTACCTCCTGCAGTTCGGATGCTCAGCTTATCCGCAGGTGCATTTGTACCAATACCTACATTCCCAGTATTGTTGTTGTAAATGTGCGTACCGTCGGTATCCCAAAAATTGGGGGTCGGAGCTCCGCCTGTTATAAGCTCCGTCCAGCCTGCCGTTTTATAATACCAAAAACTTTCGGTGCCGTTATCATAAACGAGCAGACCGGTAGATGGATTTTGAATATCCGTTCTGTCCTGCGTGCTCATGCGAGGAATCAGCATTCCCTTTGATAAACTTTTTACATCCAGCATTGCACTGGGATGTGGCGCCGACCCGTCTTCATTAATACTTACACTTTGTGCACGGGTACACAAACTATTTAGCGATACGAATAAAATGATGATGACAATTTTCATGATTCAATATTTATGATGATGATGTAGATTAAAATATTATTTGGCTTCCAACGCCGCCAGTCTTTTTTCTAAAAGGTCTATTTGCTTTTGCTGTGCCGCTATAATTACCTGTTGCTTCCCCGCTATTGTCGGGATTTCGCTTTGCTCAAGCTGCTTCGTTAATTTTTCTATCATTAATTGTTGCTCCTGCATGGCTTTTACCAGTGGCACCACAAAACTTTCATAACTCAATGCATAAAGGTCCTTATTGTTTTGCGGTTTGTGCAGCCCGCTGAATTCGTAGCCAGAGGCGATGGCCGCCTGCTCTACTTCCTGCGCAAGAAAACCGCTAAATTTTATTTTTTCCACATCATACTTGCCCGGAAAATCTGCTGTTTCTTTATTGTCTGTTAGCCTAACCATTTCCTTAATGCTTTTATAATAAGTAACCGGGTTTAGGCGCATAATAAAATCTAAGCCCTTTACTTCTTCTTTAATATTGGTTTTTATTCTTGCATCAGAAAAAGTGGCCCACGGGTTGTTAGAATAGTAACCGGTAGAGCTGAAGTTGCCGAGGATCACCTGGTTAGTGGCGCCGTTTAAAATATCGTAGTTACCAATACTTATTGTATTGTTTGCATTGGGAGAGCCAACGGCGGTACCAGAGCGGTTCCCGATTGCTATGTTATTTGTCCCTCCTATATTCTGAGTCAATGCCAGGCTTCCAATGGCTGTATTGGAGTTTCCGGTGGTGTTAGCAATTAGAGTCACGCCGCCAATGGCCGTATTTCCTTCGCCGGTAGTGTTAGCATAAAGTGCACCACTTCCATTAGAAGTATTGAATTTCTCAATGCTATTGGAATAAAGTGCGGACTCGCCAATGGCAACATTACTATTTCCTTCACTGTTGGAATAAAGTGCCTGATAGCCAAAGGCTGAATTGCTATTACCTATACTATTAGAAAAAAGTGCCTGACTGCCATTAGCGGTATTTACAACCCCTATTGTGTTGGAAAAAAGCGCCGCAAATCCATTAGCAGTATTATACAAGCCCTCAGTGTTGGAATAAAGTGCCGTTTCGCCAACAGCAGTATTGTTAGACCCTGTAGTATTGAGGAAAAGTGCATTGGCTCCATCTGCTGTATTAAAATTTCCGCTTGTGTTTGAAAAAAGTGATTTAGCACCGCTTGCTGTATTGTTACTACCAGTACTATTTGTTTGAAGTGCAGAATGGCCGGAAGCCGTATTGTAATTTCCAATGCTGTTGTTGTAAAGTGCATAATATCCACTAGCACTGTTATTAGAGCCTATTGTGTTACTATACAATGCTGCAAAACCGTTAGCCGTATTTACGTTCCCATTAGTATTGAGGAACAGTGCATAACCACCATTGGCTGTATTGCCACTGCCGCTTTTATTGAAACGCAGCGCATTAAAACCTGATGCAGTATTGCTGTTGCCGTTAGCATTACTTGTTAAAGCCTTGTATCCTAAAGCGGTATTACTAAAACCTGTGGTAACTGAATCCAGTGTTCGAAAACCAATGCTGGTATTACTTAAAGTTGAATCGATCAACCCGGCATTAATATTATTTATTCTAAACCGCAATGGCTGGTTATCGGTAGTGCCAATAAAATTATTAGCCCCATCAATACCGGCATTGCCGGTAAGACTCCATCCGTTACCACCGACAGAGATGGGTGACCATGCCGTGCCATTGTAAAAATAAAATAACGCAACAGTACTATCGTAAAGTATTAATCCTATGGCAGGATCTGTAATAGCAAGACGGGAAGTAGTAGAGGTACGTGGAAGCAGCAGGCCTTTGTTTTCTGCACTTACATCTAACATCGCACTGGCATGCGGCAACGCACCCGTAGCGTTGATACTCACATTTTGGGCTATGCCCTTTTGCAGGCTAAGGTTAATAAAAAGGAGGATAATTATTTTTTTCATATATACTATTTTTGACTCAGGGCTTTACCAATATTTTATGTTTACTTCTAATACTTCCAACCTTTTTATAAGCAACTCATTCTGGATTTTTAATAAATTATTTTGATTTATTGTAAATCATCAATTTATCCGGAGCTACATTAAGTGCACCCATTTGGAGAACGCTGGTGCGAGGTATTAACAATCCTTTATTGGTGGCATCATCTAACTCTAATACATTGGAATTTTGACTTCCTGCGAAGCCAATTTTTACCTGCACTTTGCTGAAAGTAATTATATGATAAAGCAAAGAAAAATAGGCGCTTTTGCATGCATATACCTATAAGGTTTGTTGTAAGGTAAACCTTTTAGAAAATGAAAGCAATACCCTAAACTGGGAATACAGAGGAAATGAAATATAGGAAAATGCAATGCTTTTTGAGTCAATGCAGATAAGAAAGGGATTAAAAATTACCCATTCAGCCATAAAAATCTCATCTTACATTTAAATTTATTTCTTGCAGGAAGCTACCAATAGCAGAACTTTACTCAGCAATTGATCCTGCTTTGCGCTATCGTATTTTCCGCCCGATAAGCGAAAAAGTACATCCACTAACGCCATCGCCGTTAAGCAATATCGCTTTATTCAGCAGAAATTTTAGGGAAGGTGATTTGTTTTTGTAAATCTATTTTCTATCTCTTTCGCAGCATAGTACGCAACGTCCTCGGAGAGAGTCGTTGCTGTGAAACTGCTTGGTGGTAACCTTGCGTATTTCATTATGCCAAATTTAATATTTTGCGAGTACTATATCACACATCTTAGTACAAAACGTCTCCTGCGGGTAACGTTGCTGATGAATGAAACGCTTTTTATTGAAGGCTGTTATTTTTTTTAAAATAAAATAAAGGATGGGTTTGGTGGGCTTAACAGAAAGAGCTTTGGAAGAAGTATCTTTTGCAAATTAAGATGTATAGATGCAGGGTTCAATTGTCATCCTGTTTTTCCAGTTTTTTCAATCGCTCGTCCAATTTCTTCAATGCCTGTTGCTGGCTCTCGATTGTTAGCTTTTGCTGGTGAATGATTTTCTGTTGTTCTTTTATGGCATTGATCATAATAAACTGCAGCGGTCCGTAATCTACTCCCAATAGTTTATCGCCTACTTCGCTGTGTTCCTTTAAAGTGGTAACCATATAGGGGGCTATTTGCTGTATGGCCTGTGCAGTGGCACCTACAAATTGCTCTTGCGGATGATTTTCGGCACCGGTATAGGTAAACCAAATGGGGTTTATTTTTTGCAACATTTCAAGCCCGTCTTCAAAGGGTTTCATGTCTTTTTTAAGCCTTTCGTCGCTGCTTACCGTCCAAGCGGAACTACCAGGTTTGGCAGCACTGTTTTGAGAAAGCTGTAATTGAAAAGTTGGCGAAATGACACCAATACCTACTTGTCCTGTGGAGTCAATTACCATGTTGGTGCTGCCTTGGGAAAAATCTGATCCATAAGCAAACGCAAGATTCCTGTTTTGGTTAAGACCTACTATCCATTGATTGATCCCTGTGCCTTCGGGACCCGCATTTTTGAAGCTAATGGCAGCTTCGCCGGTGTTATTGGCTCCGGTGGCAGTATTTTCTACTACGATCCCTTCACGGTATCCAAAGTTTGCTGCATCATTCGTTACCACATGCAGCCGGTACTGTGGGGCAGTGGTGCCAATACCTACATCTATACCTGCAGTTGCACCATTTACACCTGCTACACTACCCAATACAAGCGCATTATTTACCGAAACAAATGCCCGGTTACCAATAGCCGCTGCGTTGGAAATGGTTGCACTGCTACCTCTTGCCCCATCGCCTACAAATACATTTCCGCTTCCTGTGGTAAGTTGGGCACCTGCACTATCGCCCACCAATACGTTTTTGCTGCCAATGTTAATGTTTCGGCCACTGCGCCTGCCAATGGCTACATTGCTTTGGGCATTGTTACTTAATATTCCACTGCTGTCACCTATATAAATATTGTAGTTTCCTACGCCGTTCAAACTATTGCCAAGGCCGGCTCCCCTGCCGATGGTTACATTTCCTGCTCCATTAAGAAGGTAGCGACCTGATAGATAACCAATCGCCACATTTCCCAAAGCACCTGCTGTGCCATCTGTGCCCAAACGAAGACCTGAATAACTACCTAATAAAGTATTCTCGCTTCCATTTCCAGAACCGCCTGCGGCAAAGCCTAATATCGAATTACTATTACCTCCGGAAATGGTCTGACCTGCATTAGAACCCACCATGGTATTCTGAAAACTGTTCCTGTCATCGGAACCTGCGGATGCACCCACATAAGTATTGCTTGAGCCAAAAGCATTATTTCTGCCTGCTCCCGAACCCAGAAAGGTGTTGTTTTCTCCTAATCCAGCTGACACAGAACGATTAGATTGCCCAGCATTTAACCCTAAAAAAAGGTTATCTGAAGTTAACTCAATGCGCCCTGCTGGTTGATTGCCCACCCTAAACATCAATGACCTGTTATCGGTAGTACCTATAAAGTTTATGGCAGTATCGGTAAAGCTGTTTCCGGTAAGGCTCCAGCCTTCGGTTGAACTTATGAGTTTCACCCAGCTTATGCCTGTCCAGTAATAGAAACCCTTACCGGCAGCAGCCGCACCAGCAATGGATGCATTGGTATTAAATACAAACAAACCCTCAACCGGGCTTACTACCGGTGCCGCCACAGAAGTATTGGAAAGCGATACTCTTGGCACCAGGACTCCTTTGCTGTCGGAGAAAACATCCAATTGTGCACTTGCATGCGGGCTGTTGGTACCAATACCCACATTTTGAGCAAGACCCACGTGCACAAAAGCGGTCATTAAAAAAACTGAAATGACTAGCTGCTTCATAAAAAAATTAATGGAGTTTTTCAACCTTCACGATAGACGGTTGTGATAATACACTGCAATTTAGTATAGGAAAAACGTAATCTATATACCTTAATTCAGGTAGTTTTTAGCTTTTTTTCCAGCAATGTTTTCTTCAAGACAAGTTGGGATCGAAATTGCTACATAGTACGCAACGTCCCCTGCGGGAGTGTTGCTGAGAAATGGGGAATGATTTTTGACTGTAAAGCAATAAAGGATCAAGCAGTAAATTTGCGGTTGAGTTTAACGTATGCTCTCTTTGAAAAGGAAGAAAAATATCACTTGTTGAACTGTAGAATAAAAAAATACAAAAAAGGAGGATAAACAAAGAATATTATCCAACTTTAAATAAATATCTGAAAGGAAAATATTTTCAGTGCTATAATATGTTGTTGACAATTAATTTGCTTTATAGAACGCAACGTCCCCTGCGGGAGACCTTGCAAAGAACAAGGCTATCCTGCGTGGATGGCACCTGGGCCATGTATAATTTGTAAAAAAAATATGAAAAAATTAAGGATAAAATTCTGTGATTTCTGGCCATCCTTTCACCCAGACAACAATTATTTTTATAACCTGCTCTGTACTGAATATGATGTAGAACTGAGTGACGAACCTGAACTATTAATTTATTCCTGTTTCGGAATTGAGCATTTAAAATACAATTGCTTACGGATTTTCTTTACGGGTGAAAATCGAAGGCCCGATTTTAGGTGCTGTGATTTTGCAATGGGTTTTGACTTTATCAATGATCCCCGATATTTTAGGTTGCCTTTATTTGCTTTGTACATTGATCAGCATCCCGGCTATATGGAGAAATTAACACAGGTACAAACGAAGGAAGAAGCACTGCATAACTGGAGGAGCAAAACAAAATTTTGCTGTATGGTAGTATCCAATGCTAAATCAAAAAAAAGAATTAACTTTTTTAAAAAATTATCGGTCTATAAACAAGTAGATTCTGGCGGATTGGTGTTGAATAATGTAGGTGGGCCAGTTGCAAATAAAATGGATTTTATAAAAGATTATCGTTTTGTATTGGCATTTGAAAATTCTGAATGGCCCGGATATACAACTGAAAAAATACTGGAGCCATTTATTTCTGGTAGTATTCCCATTTATTGGGGTAATCCAATCATTGAATTGGATTTTAATCCTGGTTCTTTTTTACATTTAAAAAATGCAAAATCTCAGGATGATTTTATTAAAGCAATGTTAGAAGTGGAGAACGATGAATCAAAAGCTTTGGAAATTCTAATGCAGCCAAAATTTAATGATGGAAAGATCCCTGCAGATATTGATAAGAAAAGGGTATTGGAATTTTTCCAAAACATTATACTGGTTAAGGATAGCCTAGAACCTGCGAGAACTACCAATTGGAAATACCTACATCAATTTTATTTAAAAAAATATTATTATAAAAGGTGTTTTAGAAGAATAGTAAAAAATATTTTTAGCTCTTAAGACTATATTCATCACTTTTCCCCGGAAACGTCTTTTAAAAAAGTGTTTGCAAAGAGTGAACCCGCTCCGTAGTAAGCAATGTTACTTCGGGAGAAGTTGCTGAGAAATGCACCCATTAAAATACTCTCTCTTCCAAATGTGCTTCCAACTTTAAACGATCTACTCCTTTTGACCACCACCCAGGTGCCGGTTTGCCTTT
>JBBSDF010000022.1:0-50831 GCA_038249665.1 Chitinophagales bacterium | reverse complement strand
TAATATTTGAGACAGAATCGGCTGTCCGGCAAATTGCTTAATTTCATTCATTGGTTATCGTTTAAGCTTGGTAACTCAAACGTAACTATTTGAGGGCAGAAATGCCCTCACTTTTTTAAAATTTTAGTCGGACAATAGTGATAAAGAATTAATTCGAGAGCGATGGAAACGCCTCTCGTAACTTCTAACTAAAAATCGAAATTGGATGAACGATATGTTTACGATAAATACGAAAGTGCAATCCGCTTTGGAAAAATTATTCCAACAGTATAGGCTTGTATTTTGGTATGATGACAAAGCTGAGATAACATCGTTGTTCAACAGCCTTCAAATACCTGATGTGGAAAAATTGATCATTAATAATAATGAGTTTACATTAAAATATCAATTGTTGATAGAATAACCCAATCAACATTTTTTATTGTATCAGACAAAACCCAAGCCAATTGACAACGAAAATTGGATGCTTGATTTGCTCTTGTCAAATTATGAATTTCATACAGAAGCCTCCTCTCTTTATTTGCAAGATTTGGATTGGAATAATAATATAAAATAATTGTGACACCATATATTAACCAAGCAGGTAAACTAAACGAAATAAGGGAGCAGCCTTTCAAACTAGAGAGAGATATTCAAAAAGTCTTTGAGGCAAACCTTGTAACTATTATGAACCTTGAATTGGTTAAAAGCGAGTTCACAATAAAAAATAAAAGGATTGATACATTGGCCTTTGATAAACAAAGCGGTGCATTTATCATTATCGAATATAAACGCGATAAAAACATGAGTGTTGTATATACCAAGGCTTTACATACCTAAGCTTAATGCTTGAAAACAAAGCTGATTTTATTATTGAGTATAATGAAAGTTGGAGACAAAATCTAAAAAGAGAGGATGTGGATTGGAGCCAAACAAGAGTGGCCTTTGTTTCAACCAGCTTTACAGAAAATCAGATTCAGGCAACTAATTTTAAAGATATAGCTATTGAGTAATGGGAAGTTAACCAATACGAAAATGATACAATAATTATTAATGCTATAAAAAAATCAAGTGCTTCAGAAAGTTTAAAGCCACTCACAAAAAATAAAGAAATACTTAAAACCGTAACAGAAGAAATTAAAGTTTACACAGAACGGGATCGTATAGGAAAAGCAACAGACACGATAGATGAACTGTATGAAAAATTCAAATCAGCAATAACGAATCTTGCAGATGATATTGTTATTATTCCTAAAAAGCAATACATAGCTTTTAATAAGGAGAAGAAGAATTATTGCGGAATTACAATACTGAAAAATTCCTTAAAGGTATTTATCAATTTGAAAGGGGGAGAACTGGATGATCCCAAACAATTAGCAAAAGATGTTTAAAAAATCGGTCATTGGGGAAATAGTGATTATCAAATACAGGTTGAAACAGACAATGACCTTGAATATATCATGAGCTTGATAAAACAATCAATAAAACAATCAATAAAATAATAAATTAAACTCCAGAAGGCAAACAGTCAAACATTAGGAGCAATAGTTAAGGTTTAAATATATGCCAGATAAAAATCAAAATAACGACCCGTAAGTTCAATTAAGATGAGCGTCAATATCTTTCATCTTCAATAATATTTTGAAGCCCATCGACTCGTTATGAAAATTACAAAAAATATATTTTGTATTAGTGGTTAAAATTAATGCCATCATATGATGACTGTAATTATTGGGAACTATTTTCTTTTTATGATGATCGCACTTACAACGGGTCTTTCAACTCCACCAGCATTTCCTGGTCTTACAGTTTTTGTTCCACCAATTACCATTGAAGTTGATCCTCCACCATCTAAATTAATCGCATCTGTACAACTCAATGATTTTAATAATTCCGCAAAGTTTGCTAAATTAATACCACTATAATTTGGAGGATTATCGCCTTCTACTGCAACAATTAAAATAATTCCGTTGGCATTATAACCTATACCTGAACGTGGACGAGAAGTGGTGTTATTAATATCAATTAACTCTGCTGCGTCTGTAATATTTACTGCATTAGCTTTTAATAACATTGGCGAACCACCAATTGCACTATTCATATTCCAAATGCTCCCTCCCGTTGGAAAAGTAGCTGTAGGTACTACTTGGGGTGCCGTATTTAAAGCATTCGGACTCGCTGTAGGGTATGAATATATTAAATCGTTACCAGTTCCAACATTGTACATCCATGCTACAGATGGTGCACCAGTTGTTGATACACCAAATGCAGCTCTTGTAGGATAGTAAGAGGTATTAGTACCATTAAAAGGTCTTGTTAGTACCTTAATATTAGCTGATGAAACAGCATTATTATATTTCACCAAGCTAAATGATTGATTGCTACCAAAAAAGCCGCCGTTAATGCAAGCATAAACGGAACTTATGCCTGATTCTGCAACATAGAAGTTTGTTGGTGTAGTGGCTGTTGCTGCCATTACTGGTTTAAATTCAATATTGTTATTTTTACTATCATAAGCCAAACAAAATGCTTTAATAGTTTGCCCTTGAAAAGTACTGTCAAATTGGTACACTTGAATCCCCGTTGGAAATGAAGTCCCAAAAGTTGGACTTACTTTCCAGCCAGCTGGCAGGGTAATTAAATTTGTAACTATTGGAGGCGTTATTGGTGTAATAGGAGTAGTACCTGCTAGTTCTTTACTTTTTTTGCAGCTTACAGTTGCAAATAGTAACACTAATAGAGTAAATTGTATTAAATTTTTTTTCATTGAATGACGATTTTATTTAATTGTATAAAAATGACCGTTTAAACAATTTTTTATTTTAAAATACAAAAGACCACTGCATCAAAGTCATATTTTCTTTTGAGTTTAACAATAGAGGCTGTCAATTCTCCTGCCAAGTAAACCAAAACATTACCGCTTAACACTTAAGAACTGTTGTGAATGCAACCTGCCGACCATTATATTTAGCTTCTGACTCTGGAGTTAACCGATCTAAGTACACTTTATCTGCTGCTGTATCACGTGCAGCTTCACCTATAGCTGTAAAATATCAATCGAAAAAAAAATATTCAATTGAAAGGATGATACTATTGCAAACAGAACACTCTTAATAATTTTTCTCTAATACAAAAAATCTTTGATAATGTATATTCCAAAAATCTCCATCATAAAGTTTTCAGTGTCTGTGGAAGTATTACCAGAGATATCCGCCATGGAATCCAATTACAAACCACACCATCGAAACGCAGTATTTGGGATTTTTTTTAATTGAGTTAATAGAAAGAACTTTCAAATTGCAAAGGAAAGATAATAAAATATATTATAAATTGTAGCCCAATAATAAAATATATTATTAAAGTTTGTGCCCGCATTTATAAATATATAACCACGAGAAATTAAATCTGTAAGTAAGTTTTATTTTCTATCGATTAGCTGGCGAAGCTTTTATGACCTCGTTATTCTGTAAAAAAGCTACTCGGTTTGTAAAAAAGCTACCCGGTTTGTAAGAACCTTATTTTGGCGGTGATGTTGTATCTTTTTTACGCTATTTGAGTCATTTTGGCAAAATTTTTCTTCTTGACACTATAAATGTCTAACAAAAGGATAATCATTGATAATTAGCATTTTTAGCAGGGGAAAAGTAACCAATAGTTAAAAATTAAAATTTTACTTGCTATCTAATACTCTAAATTTTAAAATTATCTTACTACATCGCTGTGATCTTGCCCCTCGCAATCAAACAAGCCCCCATCACACCCGCTTTTTCGCCCAGTTTGGAAAGTTTAAGTTGCGTATCGCTGTTTACCAAACTCAACGAATATTTGTTCACGGCACTGCGGATGGGTAAGCGCAAATAGTCGCCGGTTTCGGAGAGCGTGCCGCCGAGGATAAGTGTTTCTGGATTGAATACATTGATGAGCATGGCAATGCCCTTGCCCAATTTTTCGCCGATTTCTGCCAAAATTTCTATGCAGAGAATGTCTTCATTTTTGGCAGCCATGATGATGTCTTGAAGTGTGATGGCCGCCTGATCTTTTTTCTTTTTCACGATGATGGAGGTAGATCCCTGCGCCAGTTTTTCGTTGAACTTTCGGATCAATGCCGAGCCGGATGCCTCGGTTTCTAAACAGCCTTTTTTGCCGCAGTGACAAATAATTTCGTTGTCGAAAAAAGGAACGTGGCCAAACTCACCACTAAAACCAGATTTACCGTAATACAATTTCCCGTCGATTAAAATTCCCAAGCCTATTCCATAATCAATGTTTACGAATAATACATTGCGGGCATTGTTAAGATCGCCCCCACAAAATTCTCCGTATGCCATGGCACGAGAGTCGTTTTCTAAAAATGTTTTAATACCCAACTCCTTTTGTATGATGGCTGCCAACGGCTCTTCATTAAAGTGGAAATAACTGTAACTGTATCCAGTGGTGTTGTTGATACGTCCCGATAAGTTAATACCAATACCTAAAATTTTATCTCTCAATTTTAGAGGCTGCTCACCAATGAAGTTTTTGATCACATCTAGTAGCTTTTTAAAGGAAGCAGGCGTATTTTCTAAGTTGTAAGGAATTTTTTCTTTTAAAGTAACCAAGTGTTTTTTAAAATCGAGTAAGCCGATGTTGATGTAATATTTTTTTACATCCACCCCAATAAAATAACACGCATCTGATACCAATCCATAAATGCTGGCCCGGCGTCCGCCCGTGGAATCAAATTTTCCGTAGTCTTTGATCAGCTTATCGTCTATGAGTTCGTTGATCAAACTCGTAATTTTAGGTACGCTGCTGTTGAGCTCCTTGCTCAATTCTGTAATGGTACTTTGTCCGTTCTGGTCTAAATAATGTATGATCAGTTTTTTGAGTGATTTGTTTTTATACACTACACCTGAGGCATTGTCGTCGTTAAAAACAGAAAATAATTTGGTTCCTTTTGGCATGATGCTTCGCTGTTTGCTAACTTTTATTAATAATTAGAATCGTAAGCTACAAATTATTTATAAATTGCCCTCCAGAATGTGTTTACTAAAAGGAATGCCAGTAAGTTTTAAAATTACCAAATGCCCATATCACACCTGCACCCTTTTCTTCTAAGCGAGTTTTCTAAAATCTGGCCACGCCGCCAATAATATCCGAAAGCCTCACCTGTTTAACAATCAACACTGTGCCACGTTTGGGTGATATTGATCACCTGGTATTTGAAACTTTTTCTTTTTTACTGCTTTATGTTTTACCCCAACACCTCAACTATTCGTAGCAGGACAAGTTATTTTTATAAATAAAAAATATTATTAAGTATTTGTTTGTTCATAATAAAAATTACTATATTAGCTGTAGATTTAAGGATAATTTAATAACTAAACTGCCATTCATGTTTGCTAACCAGCCTGCTTTCGCTGAAATAAATATTACGCAGTACAGTGGATTGTATAAAACAGAACTCCTTCAAAACATATTACCCTTTTGGCTACAACACAGTAAAGACGAAGTAAATGGCGGTTACTTTACTTGTTTGGATAGCACCGGAAAAGTGTACGATACAGATAAGTTTATGTGGCTGCAAGGAAGGCAAGTGTGGTGTTTCGCTTACATGTATGCACACGTAGAACAGCGACCAGAATGGCTCGAGTTTGCTTTACATGGTGCTGAATTCATGAAAAAATATGGCAGAGATGCAGCAGGCAACTGGTATTTTTCATTAACTGCCGAAGGAAAACCATTGGTGCAGCCCTACAATATTTTTAGCGATTGTTTTGCTACGATGGCATTTGCTGCATTAGACAAAGCCGCTCCTTCCGATGAATGGAAAAAGTTAGCAGTTGATACATTTGAAAACATTTTATTGCGTAGAAAGGATAGCAAAGGCATATACAACAAAGCGTTTCCAGGTACCCGCTCACTGAAAAACTTCAGCTTACCCATGATCCTTTGTAACCTGGCATTAGAGCTGGAACATGTTTTGGGTACGGAGCGGGTAAATGCATTTTTACCTGAAGTGATTCATGAAGTGATGGAAGTGTTTTATCAGCCAGATACCGGACTCATATTAGAAAACGTGCACGAGGATGGTAGTTTTTGCAACAGTTTCGAAGGGCGGCTCCTCAATCCCGGCCATGCAATAGAAGCCATGTGGTTCATCATGGATTTGGGGGTGCGTTTGGAAAACAACGCATTGATCGAAAACGCGAAAAATATCATGCTGCGCACGTTAGAGCATGGATGGGACAAAGAATTTGAAGGTATCTTTTATTTACTCGACTACAAAGGATATCCTGTGCAACAATTAGAGTGGGATCAGAAATTGTGGTGGGTACACGCAGAAGCGTTGGTGGCATTGGCCAAAGGGTACCAGTTAACAGCAGACGCGCAGTGTGCCCAATGGTTCGAAAAAGTACACCAATATACATGGCAACATTTCAAAGATCCCCACCACGGAGAATGGTTTGGTTACCTCAACAGAAGAGGAGAAGTGTTGTTGGAAGCAAAAGGCGGAAAATGGAAAGGTTGTTTTCATATTCCACGCTCTTTATATCAGGTGTGGAAAACATTGGAGTCACTCTAAAAAATAATATTGAATATATCCTTTACATATCGATTGCTCTGCTTGCTCCTTTTTTGTTTCATTAGTCAACTTGCTTTTGGACAGGAAAAAATAGTTACCAAAGTTTTGGTAGTAGGCGCGGGTGCGGGTGGTACTGCAGCTGCACTTCAATCGGCTTCGATGGGTGTGCCCACCATACTCACTGAAGAAACTACTTGGATGGGCGGCATGCTTACCAGCGCTGGCGTATCGGCGATTGATGGTAATCACCAATTACCTTCTGGTATCTGGGGTAATTTCAGAGAACGCTTGTATAAATATTATGGGGGACCTTCTAAAGTAGAAACTGGTTGGGTAAGCAACACATTGTTTGAACCAAGAGTTGGGGATTCTATTTTTAAGTCTATGGCAGCGGCACAGCCTGATCTTACCATACTTTACCAACATCGTTTTATCAAAACTTTGTACCGCAATAAAAAAATTACCGGTGCTCTATTTCTACATCTGGTGACTGGTAAAGAAATACAAATTCTTGCCAATCAAACCATTGATGCTACTGAATTGGGCGATGTTATGGCTTCCGCCCTGGTGCCCCATCACATTGGAATGGAGGCCAGCAGCGAAACTGGAGAGCAGGTAGGCGTTCCCGCTACGAACGATATTGTACAAGACATAACCTACGCTGCGGTGTTGAAAGATTATGGTCCCCAGGCCGATTGTACCCTCGTTCAACCTGCCGGTTACCAAGCCGCAGAATTTGATGCTTCTAACACCCAATTTTACAAGAACGTTTCCAGAAAAGCGCCTACTGTTGATGCTCAAAAAATGCTTGATTATGGTCGGCTCCCCAATAAGAAATACATGCTTAATTGGCCTACTTACGGTAATGATATTTACATGAACATCATTCCACTTTCGCATGAAGAACGGATGAAAGCATTAGAAAAGGGCAAAGAACAAACCAAACGTTTTATATACTTCATACAAAAAGAGTTGGGTTTCAAAAACCTGGGTTTGGCAGATGATGAATTTCCAACTACAGATCGCTTTCCTATGATTCCTTATCATCGCGAAAGCCGAAGATTAATAGGTTTAGTAAGATTGCGCATCTACGATATTGCTGCTCCATTTACACAGGCAACTGCTTTTTACCGAGCAGGAATTTCGGTGGGTGATTATCCCATCGATCATCACCATAAAAAAAATGAAACGGCGCCTCAACACCTCAATTTTTATCCTATCCCGTCTTACAATATTCCGCTGGGCGCATTGATACCATTGCATCACAAAGGATTAATCGTTGCAGAAAAAGGCATTAGTGTAAGTAATGTGGTGAACGGTACTACGCGATTACAACCAGTGGTATTGGGTACCGGACAGGCTGCGGGCGCTTTGGCTGCCTTGTGCGCTCAACAAAACAAACAAGCCAAACAGATACCCATACGAATGGTACAACAATCTCTTTTAACAGCAGGGGCTTATCTGATGCCTTACAGCGATGTAAAACCAACGCACGCCCATTTTATGGCCATCCAAAAAATGGGTGCCACTGGTTTGTTAAAAGGGAAAGGCGAGCCCAACGCCTGGGCCAATAGAACCTGGTTTTACCCTGATAGCTTGGTGAACAGCGCTGAACTAGAAAGTGCTTTGAAAGATTTGAAGGTACCGATGTCAGTTATGAATGCAAAAAAATACATCACTGTGAATGATGCCATTCAAGTGGCACAAGCCACTGCGATGAGATACAAAAAGCTGTACAAAAAGTATGAACGGAAATTTTTCAAAAATGAACTATTTCACAACAATGTTGCCCAACAATGGAAAAGTTGGGGCTTATCAAATTTTGATGGCAGCAGACTTATTACGCGTGCTGAATTGAGTGTAATGATTCAAGAAAAGCTACAATTATTTGAAAAAATAGCGATAGATCACAGTGGTAATTATCAATAACTATATACACACAAAAACTAAACACAAAACGATTGTTTATGAAAAAATCAACACTAATGGCTTTCATCCTGCTGCTTTTCTGTAGTAGCTTGTATGCCCAACAAATCAGGGTATCGGGAACGGTAACCGATGCTGCAAGTGGTGCGCCCATCGAATTTGCTTCGGTAAATGTAAAAGGTGCAGCCAAAGGAGCGGCCACTTCTAAAAACGGAACATTTAGTATTACCGTGAACGTTGGGTCAGCATTGATCATCAGTAGCGTTGGCTACGAACGCAAAGAAGTAGCCGCTGCCGAGAATTTGCAAGTAACGCTCACCAAAGACGGTACTAGTTTAGGCGATGTGGTTGTAGTGGGTTACAGCACCCAAAAAAGAGCGAATGTAACCAGTGCCGTTACTACAATCAAAGGTTCGGAACTTATTAAAAGACCACTGGCATCTACCAGTATGACTTTGCAAGGATTGGCACCTGGTGTAGTGGTTCAACAAGGATCTGGCCAACCAGGTGGCGATGGTGGATCTATTACCATCCGCGGTTTTGGATCTATAACTGGCAGCAGTGCACCTTTGGTGATTGTTGATGGAGTAGAAGGGGTGAGTTTGAATGATATTGATCCAAACATTATTGAAAACATTTCTATTTTGAAAGATGCAGCTTCTACAGCAGTGTATGGGGTTCGGGGAACAAATGGTGTTATTTTGGTTAAAACAAAAAGAGGCGAAGCAGGTAAAACAAGCGTATCCTTTAATAGTTTCATGGCCAAACAAACAGCTACAAATTTACCGAAAACCTTGTCGGCAGTAGACAACATGATTCTGAACAATGAAGCGATAACCAATGTGAACCCACAGGCTCAGGTGCCTTATCCACAGTCCATCATTGACCTATACAGAAATACACCAGCGGATAATCTTAACGTGTTTAATACCGATTGGGTAGACCAGGTATTACAAAACAATGGGTTGATGCAAAACTATAACCTCCAAGTTGCTGGTGGTAATGATAAAGCTAGTTTTTTGGCATCTGGAACTTTGTTGAATCAAGAAGGCTTGATTGTTAACAACAGTTTTAGGAAATACGATCTCAGGATGAACGGGGATATTAACCTTACTAAAAAGATTAAATTTTCTTCTGATTTATTTTATACTAAATCAACCAACACCCAGCCAGCAGGGATGGCTCCGACACAAATTATTCAGCGTGCTATTTCGATGGCAAGAATCTTCCCGGGAAAATTTGCTGACGGACAATATGGCGATGCAGGACAGTCGAACCGAATTAATCCGATTGCAGAAGCAGAGGCTTCCGGAATCAATCGTGCTGAAACACCCACGCTTTCTATGCGTTTCGCATTCACTGCAGAGCTGTTTAAAGACTTTGTCTTAGAAGCCGCTTATAACAATCGTACCTCTTATACAGAAGCTTATTCTGCAAGAGGGACTTATAATTCTTTCGATCCGAATCCAGCAACCAATACCTATCTTTTCAACAATGTAATTGGAGATTCTTTGTTGAGTTATACCAATAACAGGGTAAACGTAAATCAGTATTCAGCTTCTGGTACTTATTCCTTCAAATTAAAAGACGTACACCAGTTTAAGGTGCAAGGAGGTTTTCAAGCATTAGACAATACCTTTTCTTCAATCGGTGCTTCTCGTCAAGGGTTGCAGGACCCCAACCGCCCGTTCCTCAACTTGGCCACATCTGCCTTGCAACCAAATGTGAGTGGCTCTGCCACAGATTTTTCTTTGGCTGGTTATTTTGGCCGTCTCAATTATATTTTCGATCAAAAATATTTACTTGAGATTACGGGTCGTTATGATGGTTCTTCTAGATTCAGTCAATTACTCGATAACCAATGGGGCTTTTTCGGGGGTGTTTCAGCCGGTTGGGTGATTAGTAAAGAGAAATTCATGGATAAAGTGAAGTTCATTGATTTCGCAAAACTTAGAATGTCATACGGTGAATTGGGCAACCAAGAAGTTGGCAGCGATTACCCTTTTGTAGCCACCATGAATGGAGGTACCGCTTATTACTTCAATAATCAAATAAGCAGAGGTTCTTCATTGAATGGAATACCAAATGAATTGATTTCATGGGAAAGCTCTTCTCAAAAAAATATTGGTGTAGATCTTAGCATGTTTAAAAACAAACTAAGTGTAACTTTTGATATATATCAGAAGAAAATCAAAGATATGCTGATCGATTTTCCTGTAGCAACTGCATTGGGCTATGCCGGTAATTCTACGATTCCGGCCAACGCTGCATCGATGGTGAACAATGGATGGGAATTTTCAGCAACCTACAACAACAAAATTGGAAAAGTTAATTACAGCATCACTGGTAATATTTCGGATGTTAAAAACAATGTGCTCGATACCAGAAATCAAGATATCGTACAGGGTATTCAATTGTCTCGAGCTGGTTTCCCTATTCGTTCTTACTTTGTGTACCTCACCGATGGGTTGTACCAAACAGGAGATAATTTCAGTGTACCCTTCAATGGTACCAGGCCAACCGCAGCTGGCGATGTCAAGTTTCGTGATATTGATGGCAACGACACCATCAATGCATTTGACAGGGTATTGGTGGGCAACAACTTCCCACGCTACGATTACAGTTTGAACCTGAATGCAGATTACAAAGGCTTTGACATAAATATTTTTCTTTACGGGGTTGGTAAAAGAGACAATTATATTTCCGGGGTAGGGGTTGAGCCATTTAATGGTGGTAACTGGATCGCATCTGGTTTAGAATCTGCTTTAGACAGATGGACACCGGGTAATCCTGGTGCAAAATATCCTCGATTGTTCTCTGGAGGTAATGGTAACTTTACCGCTTCCGATTTCTTCCTTCGCAATGGCGCATTCATGAGGGTTAAACAAATTACACTTGGTTACAGTGTGCCTAAAAAAACTTTGGAAAGATTAAAAATTCAGCAATTACGTTTTTATGTGAATACGGTGAATCCTTTTACGTTTTCGAATTACGAACCAGGATTTGACCCGGAAGTTAGCAATACAAACGGCGCTTTTTACCCAATCATGAAAACCACTACCGTAGGTGTAAATCTGAGATTCTAATTGTAACAATCAAAAAAAAATGATGATGAAAAATATATTCAAATACACGTCAGTCTTACTGGTTACAGGAGCGCTAATGCTCAGCTCCTGCGAAAAATACCTGGATCGAAATCCAGAGTCTGCGATTACCCAAAGAGATTTCTACAGCAATGCGCAACAAGTACAACAAGCACTAACGGGCGTGTACAACGCTATTGGCGCCAGGGCCATTAGTCCGGGGTTTAACAATCCCACTACCTATTATTCCAAGTTAGATCTATACACAGAAATTGGATTAGAGAGAGGATTATCCGGCACTATTGGATCTGGTGCTTACAATGCTGCCAATGGAAGTGTAGCTGAACTGTGGTCTGGTTTTTACCAGGTGGTTCAAAGAGCCAATAACCTCTTGTTTTACATGACCAAGGCGCAATCCGTAATGTCCGCAGCTGATTATAAACGTGTGATTGCAGAAGCCAAAGTATTAAGAGCCATGGCTTATTGGCACTTGATCGTATTGTATGGTGATGTACCTTTTACCACAGCTCCACCAGCTACTCCAGAAGAGCTGTACGCTTTCGCCAAAACGCCCAAAGCTACCATTGTCGATTTTTTATTGCCTGATTTAGAAGATGCTGCTAATAATTTAGACTGGAATCCTACACAAGCAGGAAGAGTAAGCAAAGGCGTAGCAAAAGGAATTGCTGCCCGTTTGGCTATGCAAGATAAAAGGTACCAATATGTGGCAGACATCACAGATGATATCATCAACAATGGTGGTTATAGTTTAAACCCTGTTTTCCAAAATGTTTTTAGAAAGGCAGGACAAACCGCCAATGTGAACAAAGAAATCATGTTCTATTATCCTTACGGAGATGCGGATGCAGGTTCTTTTCAATACCTTCAGCTTGTGCAAGGTTCAAGAGTGCAAGGCGGACAGTCAAGCCATTTTCCTACACAGTTTTTGGTAGATTTGTTTGAATGCACCGATGGAAAAACCATCAACGAATCTGTTCTTTATAATCCATCTAAACCAAATGCAAATAGAGATCCGCGTATGCGCCAAACCGTTATTGTTCCGGGCGATACCTCGATCGTTCAAGGGTTTACGAGTATGATCTTTAATTTCCGCGATCGCTTTGTAACCACTTTCAATCCTAATACTCAAGTGATTACCTTTCCATCTACTATCGTAAACCAAGATAGTGCTAGTATTTTTGGGCCACGCATCAATGGTTTGGGGAATCTTTGGAAAAAATATTGTCAGGATAGAGATATCAATGGCAATGCTGGAAACTTCTATAAAGTAGGATGGGTATACATGCGTTTTGCAGAAGTATTGTTGATGAATGCTGAGGCACATCTTGAAAAAGGCTCTGCCAACAACATCGTAGCCACTTCTGTTAACAGGGTGCGAGCAAGGGCTGCGATGCCCGCTGTGGCTAATGACGTATTGGGCGATATCAATAAACTCAGACAATTGGTTCGTCGCGAAAAAACTGTAGAATTGGCCAATGAAGGAATTCACATTGCAGATTTAAGACGCTGGGATGATGGCAGGTATGCAGAAAAAGTGATGCCGCTGCAATTGTATGGCCAAGCTAATTCTAATATGAAATTTACTGCTGGGGTTGGATTGGAATTTCAAGTTCCCGCACCTGCTCCAACATTTGATGCTACCTACAATGTACCTATTTCGTGGCCAAACGGGGATGCACTCCGGTTAAAAAGAGAGTTGCGGATATTTAATACCAATCAACATATTCTTTGTCCCATTCCTTTGTCCGAGATCACCAAAGTACCATCGCTGATTCAAAATCCAAATTGGTAAATGCTTTTTTCGTGCATTTTTATGTAGTAGTCGTTTTTGTTAAAAATGAGGCTCGCATTGTGCGGCCTCATTTTGTTTTAACCTCCTACAATTGTCTTTTTTATGAACAATCACCTCCAAAGAAATGAAAGTTTGGACGCGCTTAGAGGATTCGCTATTTTAATGATGATACTCAGCGGAAGTATCGCCTTCGGCGGAGTACTGCCTGCATGGATGTACCATGCACAGGTGCCGCCACCACTGCATAAGTTTGATCCTTCTATTTTTGGTATTACCTGGGTAGACCTCGTGTTTCCTTTTTTTTTATTTAGTATGGGTGCTGCCATTCCACTTTCATTAAAAAAGTATATCGAACATAAAAGTGGATTTAGAATCGTTGCCTGGATTGCAGCAAAACGTTTTTTACTCCTTACCTTTTTTGCACTATTTACTGAGCACATGAGGGCTTGGGTAATATCCGATGCTCCGGGTGCTAAAGAACATTTGCTTTCGCTGTTTGCTTTCGTTTTACTTTTCTTTCAATTTTATGACAATAAAAATGAAAAGTATAAGACTGTTTTTCTTGTTGCAAAAATATTTGCCTTTCTGACTGCTTTATTTCTATTATGGCAACTGCCTTTCTGGAGCGGAAAAGGTTTTGATTTTTATAAAAGCGATATCATCATAATGCTGCTGGGTAATATGGCCTTTTTTGGTACGCTGATTTATTATTTTACCGCTAACAAACCTTATTTAAGAATTGGTGTGTTGGCATTTATCATGGCAGTTTTTCTGGCTGCAAAAGAACCTGGTGAAGGCTGGGCAAAAGAAGTTTTTAATTTTAGTCATATTGGACGGTTTAATTTTGATTGGGTGTATAAATTCTATTTTTTGAAGTACCTATTTATTATTATACCCGGCACCATAGCAGGTGATTGGATGTTGGAAGAGATAAAAAATAAGGAATTAGTAGTTGATAATCTGCCTGCCGGACAGGCAGGTTTAGAATTGGAAAAAAAGCAATTGAATCCCCAGGTTGAAAATATGCTGGCATTCATTGCAGTTGCATTGGTTTGCGTGAATTTATATGGATTGTTTACCAGGATGTTATTGCTGAATCTAATTTTTACAATGTTGTTTTGTGCTTTATCCATTTACTTTACCAGAATGACGGATAAAAATAATTTATTTAGAAAACTGGTAGATGCGGGAAGTTTTTTGTTGTTGCTGGGTTTGTTCTTTGAAGCCTATGAAGGCGGTATCCGGAAAGACGGTTCTACTTACAGCTATTATTTTGTAACAAGCGGCCTTGCTTTTTTTACACTTCTTTGTTTTGGTGTTATGGCAAAGCGAAAATACTTTTCGTCCATATCAAAATATTTTTCATTGAATGGTAAAAATCCGATGGTAGCGTATGTAGCAGGGAATTTATTACTGTTGCCTTTACTATCACTCACTGCACTGAAACCATTTTGGGATAGTATGAATCAAAATGCATTCATGGGATTTAGCAAAGGAATAGTGTTTACAGGAATCGTTTCTCTAATTACCATTTTCTTTGTAAAACGGAAATGGTTTTGGAAAACATGATTTGAATCGACAAACGCTTATCTGTAAATAAAGCTGCTGCACTTTTATACCACCATAGGAATGGGTGGCTGTGCTATTCAATTAATATTAATTCGTTTATTGCCAGTCCGCTGCCCGGATGCAAGTTTTGTATTTTTACAGATGTGATTATTGTTTTCTTTTGAAAAAAATGAAACAAGGTTTTTTCATCTTTACCATCTGTATGCGCAAAAATATTTCGCTGATCAGCTATACTTCTTACATCTACTGCATAACGGATATGTTTTTCATAGACCAGTTTCTCTTTGTTAAAAAACTGAATGAATGCAACAGTTGTTCCTTCTGCTAAAATATTTTCTGTCGTGGCTTTTAATTCAAAGCCGGAAGAGGGAATCGTCTTCCACTTAAAATGGTAAGCATTCGGTAAATTCATTTGTGAAGCAGAGGTGCAATTTTGAAACTGCATATGCTCTGCAATCCTCCAACCATTTCTGGTGCCAATTGGTTTTGGCTGTGAATAAAACCTGCTCGTCCATTCTTCGATGGCATTGTAAGGAAGATTGTCGGGCAATTCTTTTCTTCCGCTCCATGCATAATCCATTGCTAAAATATATGCACCAAACTGTTCAATGTTTTGTAACATATTTTTTTCACTGCTTTCAAAATCTGCCCAGGTAGTTTGCAACACACCGGCTTTTTCGTCAATAGCTGCATGAACAAAACCCCCCACATTGTTAGGCCATAACCAGGGAGATGCAAGAGGCAGATGGTTGTTTTGTTTCCAAATCTGTAAATTGGTTTTGTAAACAGATGGATCAGGATTGTTGAGGTAATGCCAGTCCGCAATATAAGTTCCAGCAGGAATAAAACTTCTGATGGTAGCGGCACGTTCTTTGGTAACACCATTTAATGCATCAGGTCCCTCTCCTGGTGCCAAACCCATATCACCCCAAATCATCAGCTTTGCTTTTTTCTGTTGTGCATACTTATGGAGAAAATCAATTTGCGTCTTGAAATATTCCATTTCTTTTTCTCTCGGTTGATTAAAACCGATCATGCCAATTTCGTCGAACCCAATGTGCATGGTTGCAGGTTTTAGTAAATCAAAAGCTTCGTCCCAAATTTGTTTTACTGCATATTGAGCCTCAGGGATATTGGGATTTAAAGTATAAGGATAATCTGGGTTTACAGCCATAAAGCGATTCACTTTAGCTTTAAAAAACCATTCCATATGACCGAGACTTTGAATTAAAGGAATAGGTTCATTGTGGTTCAACCGCAGATAATCAAATTCTGCTTTTAGATCTTTCATAGGTATTGAAATACTATTGTGAATTTCAGGCCGGCTTTTCCATACAGCCTGTTCACATTGCAGCACAACTTTGTTCATCTTTAAGGGAAAAAGAATTCGGTCAAACATGCGCCTGTGCAGTTGCCATGAGCTGGGCCCTGTAAACATATGAATACCTCTCCAGGCAACGGATGGTTCATCCTTAATTATGCCTTGAGGTATAATTAATTTGCCGTTTACATTCTTAGTAATTACTGCCAAAGTATTTATGCCATGTTGCAGCCCCTGCTGCGTTTTAAATGCTATGCGAATTTCCTTTTCTTTTACTTCGATTACGTAACCCTCTTCCGCCAATTTATCACTTTTAGTTGTGATGATATTCGGGAAATAATTATTACTAATTTGCCAATGCAGCTGGATAATATTTCTATATTGCTTCATTACATCCGTTATCAAACCTTGTTTATCTTTTGGAATAATGTACGCTTGATCTGTTAATTGAAGAAATTTTGGTTGTGGTAACAATATATTTTGTTGAACGTTTGCATTCCAGGCGTCTTTTACAAAGTCGACTTCAATAACTTTCGTTACGGGACTGTTTTGAAATTTTTCAACTGCCTTTATCTCTTCCACCAAAAACGAGCGTTGTAGCCCGAAAGAATCAGTTACAATAATATTTTCATCATATAGCAGCATGTATTGTGATCGTTTCGAATACTCTTTCTCACCAGGCTGAAGATCGGCCTCCAATCTCACCTTGAAAGGATGTGAAGAGGTAAATTTAAAAGATCCAAATGCTGTTGTAGCGAATAGTGTTTTCTCATTAAAAAGTTTCCAATCATCTATTTCTGCATGCAATGCTGAACTCCATTTGGCTTCTTTTAAATAAGGTAGCCAGATTTTTACGTACACAATATCAGCTAAACCAGCATCTTTCAGGTTCCATGTACAATCAAAATACGTCCGAACCTTGGTGCCTTCCTGTTCAAGCTGATAAACTCCATACACAGCAGTGTTTTTACTCCCGATAAAGAGCTGATTATATCCGGGTTTTGGGGAATATGCATCTTGTTCCCACCAGGTGAAATAATAATGATGTTGTTTCTTATCTGAAGTAAAGAAATTGATCTCAGATCCTGTAATCCAGCTTACATCATGGGTGGTTATATGAAGCCCTTTTTTCGGAATTAGACTTGCGGAAGTTTGCGAAAATAAAAACGGCATTTTTGAAAAGACTAAAAACAGCCCAATAATTATCTTGAGTTTGCTTGATTTATTAGTACACATTGTAAACTAATTTTCCTCCTTGTAATAATTGTTGATGACTGATTGATACAACCGGGATTGATTTACCATTCAAGAAAACAGATTGAATGCCTTTTTCATTTTTCTTATTCAATTTATGTACACGTATCTGTAATTTTTTTTTGTCAGGCATCAATATGGTTGCTTTCTTTAGAAGCGGGTAACCAAACACATATTCTCCAGCTGCCGGATTCATTGGATACATACCGAGGCTACTCCAAATGTACCAAGCACTCATCTGTCCGCAATCATCATTGCCTGTTAATCCATCCGGTCCGTTTTTATACATACTGTCTGCCACTATGCTCAACCATTTGGCTGCTTTCTCAGGACAACCCAATTTTGTGTACATATAAATGATGTGGTGACTCGGCTCATTCCCATGTGCGTATTGTCCGATGAGTCCGGTTACATCTGCAGAAACATTTTCGCCGTGCAGTTCTGAAGGCGCCGTAAACAACTCATCGAGCTTTTGAACCAGTTTTTCTTTGCCACCATACAATTTAGCCAATCCTTCTACATCATGCGGTACAAAAAAACTATGTTGCCAGGCAGTTCCTTCTATGTATTGTCCTTCAAAACCATGTTCGCTGAGCAAGGGGTCAAAGGGTTCTATAAATTTCCCGGTGCTGTCTTTGCCTCTCATAAATCCGGTTGCAGCATCAAATAATTGTTGGTAGCTGTTGGCTCTTTTGGTAAATAAAAGGGCATCGCTTTCTTTATCCAATTTTTTAGCTACTTGCGCAATACACCAATCGTCAAATGCATACTCAAGGGTACTGGTAACACTCCAGCCTTGTTTATCTTGCGGAATGTATCCGAACCGAATAAATTCTGGTGTGCCCCGCTGGTTTTGAAATGCAGAGGCCCTCATGGCTTTGTAAGCCAGTTCATAATCAAAGCCTTTAATATTTTTAAGTATTGCATCTGCAATGATGGGAACACTGTGGTAACCCGTCATGGTATTGGCTTCCCAAGTGCTCAAATCCCAAACCGGTAATAAACCATTGTCTTCATAGAGTTGCAACATGCTGTTGATCATGTCTGGTAGCCTATCCGTTTGTGTGATCGTAAACAATGGATTCAGTGCCCTGAAAACATCCCATTGAGAAAATACGGTGTATTTATTTTTGCCTTTTGTAAAGCGAAGTTGTTGATTATTGTGTGTTTGATATGCCCCGTCTCTATCACTGCTGATGAGTGGTGCCAATGCGGTTCTATACAACGCTGTATAAAATCGCGTGGCAAATTTTTTGTCGTTGGTATTGATCTTTATTTTCTGTAATTCTTTTTCCCAAAGTCGTTCTGCCGCTACTACGGTTTTTTTAAATGTTTCCTGTTTGTTGTATTCCAACTCTTCCAAAGCCTTACTGGCACTCACGGTACTCAGGCTCACTTTTACCTGTAGCTGTTGCACATCTTTAAACTGAAGGGCCAGTTTGATGTTTTTACCAAAACCTGTTTGGTTTGTTTGAGCCGTATCATTGATAAAAAGGTGGTTTGCAACGGGTGAAGAAAAGCTCGCAGCGAAATATACTTTTTGTCCCTTTGCCCATCCGGTGCTATAGCGATAACCAGTAATGGTATAGGCATCTTTGACAGACAACATACCATCGGTGGCTTTATCCCAGTTAATGGCAAAACCCATATCAAACCGAAGCCAGCCATTGCCTTTCGGAAAGCTGTATTGGTGAAACCCTGTTCGTTCATTGGCAGTCATTTCACACAAAATATTGTTGCTGAGTTTTACCTTGTAGTACCCTGGTTTGGCCATTTCGTTTTCGTGAGAGAAAGGGACTTTAATCATGTCTTTTCTAATTTCTGCGGTATCTAAAAGGGGCAGTACAGATATATCATACCAGTCACCGATACCAGTTCCGCTTAAATGCATGTGGCTAAAACCTGCAATGGTATTGCTGCTGTAATGATAGCCGCTGCACCAGTCCCATCCGTCGTCTCCGTTGTCTGGACTAAGTTGTACCATCCCAAACGGTACCACCGCTCCCGGATATACATGTCCATGTCCACCTGTGCCAAGGAACGGATCTACATATTTAGTAAGTTTTTGCGCATAACAACTTAGGGTAGCCATGAACGTTAGTGATAGCCATATTTTTTTCATACCAAGCTTTTACTTACCGAATGTAAGGATATTGAAGTTTAAACCAATTTTGGTTAACCGGCAGACCTTCGTAAAAGAAAAATACTTCCCCTTTAAACCCATTTGTTCGGTTGCTTTTAATCATGTCTGTTAAAAATGCAGATGGAGCATTATAGGATCCCGATCTAAGTAATACGCCGGGGTACAATGGTACGGCGTTGTTTCTATAATATGATTTTTGCTGTGCTACACTTCCGTTATAGGCTGCAATATCATAGCGGTAACATTGTGGTATCACTGCATCAATCCATGCACTATCCACCCATGTTGGCCAATCTTGTAAATACTCATTGTAGCCAAAAGGAAAAGGACTGGGCGACATTGTAAACTGCATAGTGGGTTTGATGGTTTTTACTTCTGTGCGCAATCGCTTTAAAAAATTATTTAATTTTTTTGCCCGCCAGCTCAACCAGCCAGCATCGTTGATAGACGTGGGTGGACTGGCACCGGCATTTTCTGACTGATACAAAGCTACTGTGTAGGGGTCATAGCCACCGGTAGTGGGCATGGCGGGTAATCGATCATCTCCTTGCACGCCATCCACATTATAGTTGGTCACCACCTCTTTAAATAAATCGACCATAAATTGTTGCACTTCTGGATGAATCCCATTAAGCCAATCGAAACCATTTTTTACTACCAGGTTTCCATTTATATCTTTCGCGGCCCAATTGGGTTTTGCGGCTACAATGGGGCCTCCATTGGCCGAAAAGGAAGCAGAGAATCCATATTCAAACCATGCGTGTACTTTAAGTCCTTCGGCATGTGCTTCCTCGATAGTTTCTCTTAATGGATCTCTGCCATTAAATCTTTCTAATATAGGAATACTGATCAAGCTGTTCATCACCGTGCTGGGGTAAGTAGTGCGTGCATTGTTGTAGACCACCACAAATATGGTATTGATTCCGGATACTTTACAATTGGCTACCATACCTTTAATGTTGATTCTGCTGTCTAAGGCTGTGCTAGCGGTGGTAGTTACCCAAACGCCCCTCATAGCATTTACATCCCATACCGGGACTAGTGGCGGAGTGGGGGTGGGAACTGGTACAGGAGTCGGAGAATTTTTTTTGCCGCAGGACGAAAGGCACAGCAGGCTTACAAAAAACGGAACGGTTACGAATTTTACAATGGACAAGACAATCTTCATAACTAATAAAATTTATTATAAAACATAAACTTAATAAAAATATTTATAAATTACGATAAATTTATTCAAAACGATTGCTATGAAGTTGGATTTGCTTGATTTATTTATTGTCATCATTTATATACTGATCAGTATTTTTATTGGCTTCTGGATGAGTCGGCGTTCTGCCAAAGGAATGAAGGACTATTTCGTTGGAAACAATACTATGAAATGGTATTGGCTCGGGTTGAGCAATAGCTCGGGCATGTTTGATGTAAATGCAGTGTCTTGGCGAGTAGCATTGCTACTAATGTATGGCATTCAAAGTGTATGGATACCTTGGGTATGGCCAGTTTGGAACCAGGTATTTGTGATGATATTTTTATCGGGCTGGTTGAGGAGAAGTGGCGCCATGACTGGGGCTGAGTGGATGCGCATTCGTTTTGGTGACAATACCGGCGGTAAATTAAGTCACATTATTGTAGTAGTATTTGCTGTTACAGAAGTGATGATTTCGATAGGTATTTTTTTTACAGGTATTGGTGGGCTGGCTGCCCAAATGTTACCAGACATATCTTTGGGTACGCTAAACGCAACTATGGTCAGCAGTGCATCCATGTATGCCTTGATCATCTGTTTGCTCACCACCTTGTATTCAGTGAAGGGTGGAATTTATTCTGTGGTAGCCACTGAAGTAATGCAGTTTGTGATCATGACTATTTGCTGTTTCATTATTTTATGGTTGGGTATGACGAGTGTCGGGTCTTCTTCACTACAACAATTTTTACCGGAGGGATGGCTAGATTTCTGGCCTAAAAAAGAAATTGCTTATAACTGGCCCGTCCCTTATGGATTACTCGAAACCGAATCGTTGCAGAATGGTTTTAAAATGATTGCAGGCATGGTAGGCTTAATGATTGGGAAAGGAATTCTGGCTAGCTTAGCTGGTCCGGTTCCAGGCTTTGATATGCAGCGCTCCTTTAGCTCTCAAAATCCAAAAGATGCAGCAAAAATGAGCGGCTTTACCATTTTAGTATTGTTTATTCCTCTGTATTTTATGGTAGGCGGGTTTTCGTTGTTGGCTATTGAAGAACTACCCAACTCTATTTCGGGGTTAGAAAAACTGGAACATATTTTTAATGTGATTGTGGCTAAATTACCGGTAGGAATAAAGGGGCTGATTATTGCTGGTTTGTTGGCTGCTTTTATGAGCACGTTCAGTGCATTCGTAAATGTAGCTCCTGCATATCTCGTCAATGATTTGTACAAAAGATACCTGGCGCCTGCAAAAACGGATGCCCATTATGTAAATACAGGTAAAGTGGTTTCGTTTGTGGTGGTAATCATCGGTATCCTGATCGGTACACAAATCACCAGTTTAAACAACATCATTCTGTTTGTTACCGGCGCTTTTTATGGTGGGTACGCTGCGCCAAATGTGCTCAAATGGATATGGTGGCGCTTCAACGGGTACGGCTATTTTTTCGGAATGCTAAGTGGTATGATTGCCGCCTTCTATGGTCCGGATGTGGTAGTTTGGACAG
This sequence comes from Chitinophagales bacterium, assembly GCA_038249665.1. Classification (GTDB taxonomy): domain Bacteria; phylum Bacteroidota; class Bacteroidia; order Chitinophagales; family Chitinophagaceae; genus Ferruginibacter. The sequence goes on along the minus strand of JBBSDF010000022.1, from coordinate 28,487 downwards.
CCTCCTTTATCCCATCTTTGCAAGAGCTGGCAGATACTCAAGCAAAAAATTTGCTCGCATTTATATTTATATTTTTTGTTTCTATAGTTGGTTGTATACTTGGATGTTTGTTAACCAAGCCTGTAGAAAAAGAAACTACTTTGAAATTCTATATGCAAACAAGACCTTGGGGCTTTTGGAAACCAATCATTGAACAGGCTCGCCAAGTTGATCCTGATTTTATTCCAAATCGCCACCTCAAAAGAGATGCGGTAAATGTGTTAGTCGGAATTATTTGGCAAATGAGTATGGTGGTGATGCCTTTGTACATCGCTTACCGACAGTGGAACACCGCTTTAATTTGTGCGGCAGTTTGGTTGGCGAGTAGTTATTTTTTGAAAAAGAATTGGTACGATAAACTTGAAAATAATTGATCATGAAATATTTGATGCTGATGCTTTTGGCAACAACAAGTTTTGTATCCAAAGGTCAAAATACTTTCGACTCTTCCTTTCGGTTTTATTACTACGATCAAAAATTGAGTATGTTTGAAACTATGCCCGATCAGGAAAAAGAAATAGTTTGGATGGGCGACAGCATCACCGATGGTGGCGAGTGGAGCGAATTGTTTCCGGGCTTGCGTACCCTTAACCGGGGAATAAGCTCCGATAATACTTTTGGAATGCTTTATCGAATTAATGAAGTGGCCAAACGAAAACCGGCAAAACTTTTTTTACTCATTGGCATCAATGATATTGCTAGAAATATACCAAATGAAGTGATACTACGTAACTATGTACAGTTGATTGACAGTATTCAAATGCAATCACCCAACACCCAAATATTTATTCAGACCATCTTACCCACCAACAACGCTTATACTCAATTTAAAAATCATCAAAATAAAACCGAACAGATTGCTGAAGTCAATAATGGTTTAAAAATGATGTGCCAACAACGACGCTTGCAATTGGTAGATTTGTTCACTGCAATGTCAGATGCAGATGGTAAGCTGGATAGCCGCTACACCAACGATGGTTTGCATCTGACTGGAGCTGGTTACCAGCGATGGAAACAATTTTTATTAGAAAATAAATTTCTGTAAACATGCTCATTACCGGTACATTTTTAGATGAAATTAGTCATGATATCCCGCACCAAAACTGGGGTGCAGCGGAATGGGAACAAGATTTTATTCACATGAAAGCGGCTGGTATCAATACGGTTATCATGATCCGATGTGGCTACCGGAGGTTTATTACTTATCCATCCGATTACCTGATAAAACAGTTTCATTGTTATCGTCCGCCCGTAGATCTGCTTTCTCTTTTTTTGACCTTGGCAGATAAATACGAAATGGATTTTTATGTTGGATTGTATGATAGTGGTATTTATTGGGATACAGGAGATATGAGCCAGGAAATCAGCTCCAATCAATTTGTAACAGAAGAGGTTTGGAAAAAATATGGTCATCACCGCTCCTTTAAAGGCTGGTACATGAGTATGGAAATTAGCAGAAAAACTAAAGGAGCTATTGATGCTTTGAGCAGAATGGGTGCTCATTGTAAGACACTCAGCAGCGGATTGCCGACTTTCATTTCTCCGTGGATAGACGGCAAAAAAGCGGTGCAGGCTGCGCAGGCACAACTCAGCAAAGAAGACGCGGTTTCTATAAAAGAACATGAAACCGAATGGAATGAAATTTTTGACGGGATTAAAGGAAATATTGACGCCGTGGCTTTTCAGGATGGACATGTAGATTTTCATGAGTTGGACCAGTACCTCGCCATCAACAAACAATTGGCGGATAAGCATGGGTTGCAAGCCTGGACAAATTGTGAATCGTTTGACAGAGATATGCCCATTAAATTTTTGCCTATAAAATTTGAAAAAATGAAATTGAAGTTAGAGGCTGCCAGCCGTATCGGTTACGATAAAGCCATCACCTTCGAGTTTTCTCATTTCATGAGTCCACAATCTATGTATCCATCAGCTCATCATTTATACAACCGTTATTTAGAATTTAAACAAACTTTGTCTTCATGAGAATATTATCTCCTTTTTTATTAGCTGTTTTATTTGTAGCTCAAACTGACTGTTCTCAGAAAACGATTGGTAACAATTCTGTTGAACCCATTCGTGGAACTTGGATCACCAATGTTGCCAGTGGAATATTGAGTTCCAGAGATTCTATTAAAGCAGGAATAGAGCTGTGTAAAAAAAATGGATTGAATCATATTTTCGTGGTGGTATGGAACCAGGGTACCACGCTGTATCCCAGTGATGTAACGCAGCGATATGTTGGAGTTTCGCAAGACGAACGATACATTGGTAGAGATCCTTTAAAAGAGATCATTGAAGAGGCACATGCACAGAATATAAAGGTACATGCATGGTTTGAATTTGGCTTTTCCTATGCCTACAAAGACAGCAACAGTATTTGGCTACAAAAGTACCCAGAATGGGCGGGCAGAAATAACGAAGGTGCTTTGCTGCAAAAAAATGGTTTTTTTTGGTGGAGCAGTATTCGGCCAGATGTTCAGCAATTGTTGCAAGAATTAGTGGGGGAAGTAGTTTCTAAATATGATGTTGATGGTGTACAAGGAGACGATAGAATGCCAGCCATGCCTGGTGAAGGTGGTTATGATACATACAGCGTGGAATTGTATAAAAAAGAACACAACGGTCAGCTTCCTCCTCAACAGCCATTTGATACTGCGTGGATACAATGGAAGGCCGATAAGCTGAGTACATTCGGTAAAAATTTGTATCAATCGATAAAGAAAATTAAACCTACTTGTATTGTATCCTGGGCGCCGAGTATTTACCCTTGGAGCAAGGAACAATATTTGCAAGACTGGCCAACATGGCTCAAAGAAGGTTATGCGGATTACATCATTCCTCAAATGTACCGGTACGACATTAAGGCTTATGAGCAATTATTGGTTGATCTAGAAAAACAAATCCCAGCCCATTTAAAATCGAAAGTTTATCCAGGAATTCTTACGTCATTGGGTGATGGTTACCAGTCTAACAGAGCGCTTACTGATCAAATGATTAACCTCAATAGAAAATACGGATACCAGGGAGAAGTGTTCTTTTACTTTGAAACGCTTCATCGCCTGAGTGGTGGAATTTATTCGAACATTCAGTAAACGATTTATTCAAAACTAGCTCTATAGATTTTTTGTTCGTTTTGAAATGATGGTATGCCATCTTGCTTTATCAATCAACAGAGCATATAACGGTTGGTGCTTCGGGATACCACCGGGATTTGAAATATCATCGATGGTTCATAAATGTTATTGTAATTTAAACTATGTAAAACCTGGTCAACAACTCTCTGGCGATCTCCTCGCCTTAGACGTCCGTTGCTGCCTCTACTATCCCGGAGAGATCACCGGTGAGATCAACAACGAGGATAACTTGGATTATCTTTTTAATAAGTTTTGTGTTTGCAAATAAAAATATCACCCACTCACGTAAACGGAAGGGAATTTGAAGATGCTATGCAGCATTATTTTAATCACAACAACGTCGCTATGGTAGCATTTATACATCTTGAAAGAAGTTTTTAGAAAAGATATTTATTTCTTCTTCCTTAAAGAAAATAGCACATTATGCTCAAATTCCACTCCCGGGTGTTCAGGGCGCAGATGAATAAGAATTTATTTTATGCATGAAACAAACTTATAAAGATAGCTGATGCACAAATTAGTAAAAATAACAACAACATCATTTTCCATAGTTTTTTAATAATGCTACTTTCCAATCCTTTTTCATTTAATACAGCCTGCACTATCGCGATGTTTTGAATGGATAGTCCATTGCCCAACGCTGCCCCGGCTAATTGGCAGGCTAATAAAAGTGAGATTTGTAACTGATATTGTTGCCCAACCTGGTACCACTCTGTTCCAAACAATAAATTAGATACTGTGGCGCTACCTGCCATAAAGCTGCCAATAAAACCAGTTGCAACAGCTAATACATAAAACAGTATAACAGGCATATTCGTGGTTGAGCCAATTATTTCCTTCACCTGCAGGTTTTGCGATAACAGTTTAGCCAATACCGCAAGGCAGGCAATGGTTATAAAAGTAGATGGTATTTTTAATGCTGTTTGTTTAAAGACATTTTTAAGTGAAATGCTGCTCCTATTTTTAGTAAACGAATATAGAATGAGCAAGCCGAGTATAAAAAATAATCCCGGTTGAAAAAGAGGTATGTTTTTTTGTAACCCGATGGCAATCCATTTAACGTTCAACTTTGCGCTGCCCAAAAATAACTTACCTACAATTAATAAGGCTGCAATAAAAAGGTAAGGCTTAAAAGTGTGAAAGAATTGTGTAAGTGATGTTCTGTTGATTGTAGCATAAGATTTTCCTGTTGTTTTTATAAGAAATAGCCAACACAACAATCCGGTAACTGCTGCTAAAATAGAAGGGAAATCGGGGCCAATGTACGAGAAGAATATAAAAGGGATAACAAAAGATAACCCTGCGCTCATTGCAATCCAATAGGATTTAATTTTATTGCTATCTTGGGCTAATAAATCATCAGCTTCTAAAAATCTTTTGAACGCTAGCGGTAACAACATCGCAGGCATGAGCATTAACATGGCTGCATAAACAGGAACCTGTTCCACTGGCAAATCTGCATATCCAACTTTAATGGGTGTACCTGATGCGCCAAAAATTACTGGAATAGTATTGGCTAACAAAGGTAACGCTGCTGCCAGATATGCAGGGAATCGTAACCCCAATAATAAAGGTGCAATAATCATTGCGGGTGTGCCAAACCCCGATACGCCTTCTATAAAACTACCAAAAAAAAGCGCCAAGAAAATAACAATGATTAGTTTGTTTGAAGAAAACTGATGTAATGCGCCCTCAAACTTTTGAATAAACTTATCTGCCTTTAAGTAATTAAAGAAAACCAATGCGCCAAATACTAAAAGGCTGATCTCTGTGGCAGTTAATAGCCCGTGCATAGATGCTTGTAAAAGATTTTTCAGTTTAAAGCCAAAGAACAAATTGATTAAAAGAAGGGAAACCACTAAAGCAATTGCTGAAGATAATAGCAAGCTCTTCTTCAATACCAATGTGAAAAAAAGCAATATTCCAAATGCAGCCGCTATTATCAGTAAGCCCATACAGATATATTATTTAACGTTGATTTACTGATGCTGCTTTAGCATTGATTATCATCATGTATTCCAGATTGTTATCCATATCCACCACACCATACAACTCTTTATTCTTTGTTACAATCAGTAAAGGGTGTTTGTCTTAATGCATCCGCATTAAAGCTTTTTCAACCGGTTCAGGGTCTTCTATGTGACCGATATTATTATCTGTTACAGTTCTTTCAACAGTTATTTTACCACCATGTGCAGTCAATGCCTTAATGATCCCATCCTTACTCAGCGTGCCATACCTTGGTTCATCATCTGCCTCAGAGCGTTGCAGCGAATATTTTAGTTTTTCGGGCAAAAAAATCACCTTTTCGCCGGAGGCTTTGGTTACACGCAGTTTTTTTTGATGGGTAGGTGACATTATTTCTTTAATTATTTTTGAAAGTGTTTTAGAATAGTTTAGTAATCTGTTAACCTTTTATTACTTAGTGAAAATATCTGGTATTAAAATTCATTTTTTCCGTTTTTGCTTACACTTTCTACTGCTGCCAACAATGATTTTTTACATGATAACATTTCTCTGTAAACATTTAGAATTGTTGAAGCCTCCAGTTCGTTCAATAGATTATTTTTAAGATCACGGATAATTTCGATTTTTATTTTTTTGTCCTGATTGAAAACCTTATCCATAACAATATTTACTTCCAATGGCAGTTTGCTTTTATCTGAATTAATGAACAATTGATTAAGATGATTATCAAATTGATTCCATTCGTTGCAGATGGCTATACATTGCAAGTGCAAAGTGTCATTTACGGAAGCTTCGAATTCTTTAATATTATGTTCCACATCTTTAATAGCTTTTGAGGCATAAATACATTGCCTTATTGCATTTACGTAACGAACTAATATAGTTGTTTCTTCTTTACTCAACTTGTTTTCCTGAATATAGGAATAGTAAACCAACAAATCACCTTCGGTTTTTTTTAAACGTTGATATTCTTGATCTGTTCCAATAAAGGGGTGAGTCAGTGATTTGAAGTTTTCAATCCATCCTTCATTTATTTTATTTTCAGCACACAAAATAGTTTTAATATACTGTAAGGTTTTTCGCAAAAGCTTTTCAGTTTCAATTCGCATAGCATCTGTTGCAAGTAAGGGCAGTAATGGCAAATCATGTGATGCATAAGTATTTGTGCTGCTATCTTTGTCAACAATTTTTTTCTCTAACCACTTTGCAAAAGGTTTTAAAAAAGGTATGAATAGCATTACTGCAATTGCATTGATGACTGTTTGAAAAAAAGCTATGCCAATCAAAGGGTTTTTTATATGCACAATGTTTTCAATAAAATATATGAATTGCTGTAAAAAACTATAGGCAATAGTTGCGGTAAAAGCATTAAAAATAAAGTTTCCCCAGGCTACCCTTTTTTTATCCGAAGAGCCCTTCATGCCCCATAACAGGATAGTAAGGGTTGTGCCTACTTCAGCGCCAATAACCATAGATAGGGCAGATGGGAAATTTAATAAACCTGCATATACAGCAGTTAATGTGATTGCAACTGTTGCCGAACTTGATTGTATTATTGAGGTAAGTAAGAAGCCAATAAGAACAAATACGTAGGTGCCATACCCCGAATATGCCTGCACATCGAAATCTTTTACTGCTGCAAGTGCTCCTTCTTTCATATACCCTAAGCCAAGAAACAAAACACCTAGCGCAAAGAAAAGTGCAAATAGATTGCGTAGTGTTTGTCTTTTTTCAAAAATAAAAATACCAATGGAGGCAATTGCAATTACATGCAAAGAGTATTTTAAAACGTCAATATTAAACCCAACAACCGCAATGATCCAACCAGTTAACGTGGTGCCTAAGTTTGTTCCCAAAATTATTCCCAGCGCATTACGAAATTTGATAACACCGGCTTCTACAAATGCCAGGATAATAAGAGAAACCACCGTACTACTTTGAACAATACCTGTAACGAATGCACCACCTACAATTGCTTTAAATAAATTTTGAGTATTTCGCTTCAGGAATAGTTTCAGCGAACGACCGGATATACTTTTCAATATACTTTCCAGTTGACTCATGCCGAATAGAAAAAATCCAAGACCCGCTAAAAATTTCCATACATCCATAAACTGCATGTTTTAACAATATCAATTTTGCTTCATTTGAATTTTCTTATTTCTTCTAACAATTGCTTTCTCCATTTCCACAGCAAAAAACACCAATGACGAAACTGCACCTACCAACAAAAATTCATTTAACGTTAATGATTCGGTTCTGAAGATGGGCTGTAAAAATGGAACGTATGTTACTGCAATCTGAAGCAACAAAGTAAGTAACACTGCGCCAATCAATGGTTTATTGCTGAACATACCCATGCTAAAAAATGACTGACTTTCTGAACGGATGGCCAGCACATGGCCCATCTGGCTCAGGCAAAGTACATTGAACACCATCGTTTGCCAATGGGCATTTCCTTCATGTATGCTCCATGCCTGTGTGGCCAGCACCAGGGCACCCATTAGCATACCAACCCACATTACATGCACACCCAACCCCATTGCAAAAATACTTTCTTTAGGGTGCCGTGGTGGTCGTTGCATAATATCCGGTTCTGCCTTTTCGCTGGAAAGTGCAAGGCCGGGTAAGCCATCTGTAACTAAGTTAATCCATAATATATGAACGGGTAGTAGCGGAATAGGCAAGCCAACCAATGGTGCTAAAAAAATCACCCATATTTCTCCGGCATTAGAGGTGAGCGTATATTTAATGAACTTGCGGATGTTATCAAAAATGCGGCGGCCTTCCCGAACTGCTTTTGCAATGGTAGCGAAATTATCGTCCAATAAAATCATATGAGCCGCTTCTTTGGATACATCGGTTCCAGTAATACCCATGGCCACGCCAATGTCGGCATTCTTTAATGCAGGCGCATCATTTACGCCATCCCCTGTCATGGCCACAAACTGTCCCTGTTCCTGCAATGCTTTTACAATGCGTAATTTTTGTTCGGGTGATACCCGTGCATAGACTCTTATTTTTTTAACCTGGTTTAAAAAATCTTCCCAGTTTAATTTTGATAGTTCTTTACCGGTTATCACTGCATATTTGTTGCTTTCATCTTCTTTGTTGAGTATGCCGATTTTTAATGCAATGCTACGGGCGGTTTCAGGATGATCGCCGGTAATCATGGCCGGTTGTATACCTGCTGTATAACAATCGGCAATGGCCTGCGCTGCTTCCAATCGGGGTGGGTCCATAATGCCTGTAAGGCCGATGATGGTTAAATCTTTTTCCAATTCATCTAAAGAGGTTGCTGGTGAATAATCATCTATCCAGCGGTAAGCATGTGCCAGTACCCGGTAACCTTCTGCTGCCAATGTTTCTGTTTGCTGATGTAAATCTTTGGCACTCACTTCATCCTTTAATGCTGAACGCTCCAATAAAGATTCCAATGCGCCTTTTACCAATAACAAGTAACGGTTTTCGAAGCGGTGTAAGGTGCTCATACATTTGCGCACCGAATCGAAAGGGATTTCTGCAACACGGGGATATTGAATTTGCAAATCGTTTTTATTATATTGGTTTGAAGCAGCATATTCAAACAATGCGAGTTCGGTAGAGTCGCCAACAAATTTTCCGCTTTCATTTACCTGCACATCATTACTAAGGGCCATGTTCAATAATAGAAGCCGATTCACTACTTCACCGCTGCCTTCTTTATTTATTACAACAGATTTTTCCACCTGCATTTTATTTTGCGTAAGCGTTCCTGTTTTATCGGTGCAGATATAAGTAACAGAACCCAGCGTTTCTACCGCAGGCAATTTTCGTATCAGGGCTTGTCGCTTTACCATTCGCTTTGCACCTAACGCCAATGAAATGGTGATTACAGCAGGTAATGCTTCGGGTATGGCGGCAACTGCTAAAGAAATAGTAGTAAGCAATAAGCGCAATGGGTCTTCGCCACGCAGGTAGCCTGTTGCAAAAATCACCATACAAATTCCCAGCACCACTACTGACAATTTTTTTCCGAAAGCAGCCATCCTTTTTTGTAATGGGGTAGTGTTATCTTCACCCGCAAGCATTTTTGCGATTTTCCCCATTTCAGTTCTCATACCAGTTTCCACCACTACTCCCTCACCTCTTCCATTGGTAATGTAGGTTCCTTTAAAGGCCAGGTTTTTACGGTCGCCGAGCGGCATATCTTCGCCCTGCAATTCGTCGGTTTGTTTTTCTACATCATGCGATTCACCTGTTAAAGCAGCTTCCTGCATTTTAAGGCTGTGTACTTCCAGCAGACGGATGTCGGCAGGTACAATCTGTCCGGCTTCCAGTAATACTTTATCACCTGGCACTAATTGATGAGAAGGAATTACTTTTACGTTTCCGTCACGCATCACAGTGGCATCGGGCGCCGCCATGCTGCGTAAAGCCTCCACTGCTTTTTCGGCACGGTACTCCTGCACAAAACCGATAATAGCATTAAGTACCACAATGATTAGAATGATAACCGTATCGGTTACATCGCCCATGATACCAGCTATAACAGCGGCTATCATCAATACAACAATCATAAAATCTTTGAATTGCATCATGAATTTCAACCATAATGGTTTTTTCTTTTCCCGAACCAATTCATTGAGTCCGTGGGTTTGCAGTTTTTCATCGGCATTTACCTGGTGTAAACCGTCGGGCTTTGAGCCGAGCATTTCTACTATTTCCTGCCGATTGAGTAAGTGCCAGTTCATATTATTGGGGTCTTAGATTATATAATAAAATTAAATTCATAATAAATACAAGTAGGATCAGTAATGTGTCTGCTGCAAGAAAAAATCTTTTTGTTGCAGTATTATGGTAATTGAGCCCGGCAATGGCAATGGCAGTCATGATCACAACTGAAAAAACTGAAATAAGATTAATGTCAGAGGCGTCTTTCAGTAAATGGCCTTTGGTGTATAGCAGATCATCTACCGACAATATGACGATATTGAAAATGTTACTGCCGATCAGGTTACCAACTGCCATATCTATCAAACCTGCACGTACTGCAGCCACTGACACGGCAACTTCCGGAAGTGATGTGGAAGCCGCAAGGAAGAGCGTGCCCACAAATGACTCGCCCAATCCGGTTTCTTTTGCAATACTTTCTGCAAAACCTGGTAAAAAAATCGCAGCGATTAAAACTACGGCTGCATTTAAAATAAATAATGCTACTGCCTTTTTAAGGCTTACTGTAAGGTGCGTATGAGGTTGGACCGGCGACACGTTTTCCTTCATGATTCTTCTTTCATTCTTATAAATCATCCTCATGGCAAAAAGATACACTACAATAAAAATAATGCTTGTTAACCCTATCCACGGTGTAATGATAATATCTGCCGGAAGAAATATGCCGGCCCCGGCTAATGTTATTAAAATGATACTCATGGAAGCTGCCAGGATATGACTACCTGATACCGTAGCAAGTAATGATTTCTTTTTCACAAACAAATCAAGCAATGAAAGAATGAGTAAATTAAATACACAACTGCCTAATACATCACCTACAGCCAAATCTGCTGACTGAATAATTGTAACAGAACTGATGCCAACCGTAAGTTCCGGCAAAGAAGTAACTGATGCCAGTAAAATCATTCCAATCCATGCTTTTCCCAATCCAAGATGGTCGGCAATAATATCACCGTATTTTGCCAGGTATCTTCCGCTGAAAAATATAAACCCGGCACATACAGTAAATCCAACTATGGTTAAAAAGAATTCAGACATGGCTTTATTTTTTAAACAAATTAATTATTCTATTCAGCACTCTTTTCTTCTTTATTATTTCCACAATAAGCTTTTGCTATGGCTTTATTGGGTAGCGAAACCGGATAAATACTGACATGAAAAATTTCCTGTTTCACTTTTACAACTTCTGTAAGTTTCTACGTTGCAGAGAAACCCAATATTTATTTTTGATGTTTAACTTTTTTGCGGTGAATGAGTAATATTTTTATTCAACATTATTTTTTGCACTAACTTATACAAATGCTCCACGTCTTGGAATCTGCACAGTTCGGTACCGGGGTTCATGGTAGCAGCAGTACCACAGGCCACACCGTATTGGACTGTTTCGATCAAGCTTTTATTTCTCGATAAACTCAACACCATACCTGCTACCATACTATCTCCTGCGCCCACGGTACTTTTTCGTATTACTGCCGGTGGTATTATTTGTTGTGCCATATCTTTTGTTACTAGCATAGCCCCGGCAGGGCCCATAGACACCACTACTACTTCACATTTCCCTTTTTCAATAATGGTTCTTGCCACATCATCCACCAATTCAATATTCAATGCTTCTTTTCCTACCAAAGAACTCAACTCGCCAAGATTGGGCTTTATTAAATATACGCCTTCGTTCACTGCCTGCTTCAATGCTTCTCCTGATGTATCAACAATCAATCTCGCATTTTTCCTTTTGGCAATTTGGGCTATTCTTGCAAAAATATCTGTAGGCACTCCCTTGGGCAAACTGCCGCTGGCTACTATATATTCTACCTCGTTTATTTTTTCAATGATGTTCAGACATTCTTTCCACTCTTCCTCCCGGATTTGTGGCCCCGGCATTCCAAACCGATATTGTTGATTGGAGGCTGTTTCAACAACAATTAAATTTTCCCTTGTACTTTCTGTTGTTTCAATTACTATGTATGCAACTGATTCATCTATAAGTAAATCAGTAAAAGCTTTTCCAGTATATCCTCCTGCCAGATAAACGGCGGTTGCTTCTCCACCTAACTTTTTAATTGCCCTTGCTACATTGATGCCGCCGCCACCTGGTTCATAAAACGGCTCTGCACACTTCAGTTTTTTTTCTGGTATCAATGCTGCTACTGTTGTGCTTTTATCAATGGCAGGATTAAATGTTATAGTGATGATTGAAGGCATATTTTAGGATTGTTTATTCGTAAATGATAAAGTTAATTTCTTATTCACCTACAGCGAATCTCTCACAGTTACCCATGTATTAGAAAGCCCGATAAGTTTAACCAATTCGTAAAATACTCTTCCATTGTCGGGGTGAAGCCTTATACATCCATGCGATGCTGGGGTTCCTAATGTAGAAAAATTACCCGGTGTAGTACCATGTATGGCATATCCGCCCCTAACAAAAACAGCATAAGGCATATTCCCAAGCCCCTTGTAATTACCGCCGGGCCACTTCTTGGAAGTGTATTTGGTAAAAAACGGCCCCGATGGTCTTACATTTAAATTCGGGGTCTTATACTTTCCCATTCCCGTTGAAACAGGAAAACTGTCTTTTAATTCCCCATCCAGGTGTAAATAAAACAATTGGGTAGATTTAATGATTTCTACATACAAGTAGCATTCTTTTCCCGTGCAGGTTGGTTCCTCTTCGGTTTTATTAATGACAAAAAATGAATCAAGTATTCTGATATTTTCTTTCAATATTTCTTTTTCTTCTTTGGTATAGCTGTCTGCTTTCTTCAACCGGTTTAACAGCGTATCCATTTGTTCCATGATAGAAACTTCCCGGTGAAGCATGCTGTCTATAGTGGCCAACAATGTATTTACAGAATCAACGCCGGGTGTAAAGGAAGTCTCATCATCAAAAATATTACTGGTATCTGGTGCAATGTTTCTATTCACGGCAAGAACCGAATCCCGAAATTTTTGATAACTTTCTATTTTTACTGCAGCTTTTCTTTCCCCATTTTCACAGGCTTGAAAAAGCGGGACGCTAAAAAGCAAAACCGATATAAGGGTATAACCATACTTTATTTTCATTATTCAATAATTACTAATTTAAAACCGCATTCACAGTTTACCATTCAACACCGTTTTACTTATCCTTTCCAATACAATTAGCCCAAGCTGCGTCGTTGGTAATCATACCGTACGCGTTTTTTCAGAAAGCTACAAAGCATTTTCTAAAATATTACATACATAGTTTGATCTTGCTTTTGAATTCCTCAATAATCACCATATTCCCATAACCTGCCGATTTCGGCAATGTTTCTCCTCAGTTTAAACACGCTATGCATGTAAGCATCGAATACATATTGCAACCCGCCTAAGTAGGTTTTCAGCTTTTGGCGAATAGCAAACTCCGCGACGAAAAAAGCCACGAGGGGTTGATAACCTGTATTAAACCAATAGGATATTTAAAAGTGATGCTCATCTGTTCTATCTTTTAGGCATGTTCAACTTAACTACTTTTAATCGGAAGGGCGTTGGAATGTAGTCCGTATTTTCCTCCCCTTTATTTGTAAGCTCATTTTCTGAAGCATTATTATTTGACCAGCAATCCAAATTATAAAAGGTAGTATCTGCAATATTTGATAAGGCTTCATTGGTGGCAAATGCTTGGTGAGGTGTAATGATTACATTGGGGTAGCTCATCAGTTTTTTCAATACATCGTCTTTTACTTTGTTCTTGGATAAGTCGTAAAAGAAAACACCTTTTTCCCTTTCATAAACATCTAGTCCAAGATACCCGATTTTGCCATTATCCAATGAATGAATAACATGCTCCGTATTTATTACAGCGCCTCTTGCAGTGTTAATCAGCATCACGCCGGTTTTCATAACATCCAGCATCTCTTTATTAATCATGTATTTTGTAGTGGTATTCAGAGGAGTGTTCAATGTTATAATATCAGATGAGCTACATAATGTTTTTAAGTTAACATATTTCAGGTTATATTTTTCTTTCAATTCCTGCTTCTCTTCAATATCGTAGCCCAATAAATTACAACCAAAGCCATGCAGTATTTTTGCAGCAACACTTCCGATTCTGCCCGTTCCGACAATACCGATAGTTTTTTGGTATAAATCAAAACCCACTAGGTTTCCCACGGTGAAATTGTAACGATGTACCTGTTTATTTGCCAATACAATTTTTCTATTGAGTGCCAGCATTAATGCTACTGAATGTTCGGCAATAGCATAGGGTGAATACTCCGGTACGTTGGCGCATTTTATTCCCAGGTCTTTGGCAGTTTTAATATCTACATTATCATACCCAACGGCTCTGATGGCAATATACTTAACACCTGCATCGTGTAATTTTTCCACTACCGTAGTTGACACATCATCTCCGGTAAATACAATTACCGCTTCATGTCCGTTTGCCAAAGCGGCCGTATCAGAAATCAATGGTTTTTCAACCAGGGTTAATTCATGGTTCATTTTATTTGCTTTCAGCAAATACGAACGTTCAAAGTCTTTGATGCTGTAGATAATTGTTTTCATCTCATTAAGTTTTATTTGAAAATACTTTATTTACCCAACGGCAATTAACTAGCCATCTCTCTGATTACATTTACCAATTTAATGGCCCCGGGTTCACCTTCTGCTTCCAGTATTATATTATAAGTTATAAAATAATAGTTAGAACTCCTTTTTAATTATTGTTTTTTTGAAGCATCGAAATACTAGATGTATTTATCTCTGTTTAATTTTTGATTCAGCAAATATTTTTTCTGCCTTTTCAATATTTTCTATTCCTTTCACCAGTGCATCTGGTGTAAATGAAATGGAATCAATTCCCTGCTCCACCAGGAACTGGGAGAACTCCGGAAAATCGCTGGGCGCCTGGCCACATAAACCTATTTTGATGCCAGCTTTTTTTGCCGCAGCAATAGCTTGTGCAATCATGGTGGTAACGGCTTCATCGTTCTCGTCAAATAAATGGCTTACAATTTCTGAATCTCTGTCTAAGCCTAGTGTAAGTTGTGTGAGGTCGTTGGAGCCAATTGAAAAACCATCGAATAATTGTGCAAACTTATCTGCCAGAATCACGTTGCTGGGTATCTCAATCATTACGTACACTTCCAATCCATTTTCAGCGCGTTTCAAACCAAATGCTTCCATTGTTTGTAAAACCTTTTTAGCCTCGTTCAATGTGCGGCAAAAAGGTATCATCACTTTCACATTATCCAGGCCCATTGTATTGCGTACCCTCAGTATGGCTTCACATTCTAAACCAAATCCAGCTTTGTAGCGTTCGTCGTAGTAACGGGATGCTCCACGAAAACCAATCATAGGATTTTCTTCTTTTGGTTCATACATTCTTCCTCCGATTAAAGAAGCATACTCATTGCTTTTAAAATCACTCATCCTTACAATCACTTCATGCGGGTGAAATGCAGCAGCCACTCTTGCAATGGCTTCTGATAATTTATAAATGAAATATTCCCGCTTGCTGTTGTACCCCGAAGTGAGTTGGGCGATGGTTGTTTTTTCCGGGCTTTCGGGCAGTTGATCAAACTGTATCAACGCCATTGGGTGGATAAGGATGCTGTTATTAATGATAAATTCCATCCGCATCAAACCCACACCTTTTGCAGGGAAATGAGATAATTCAAAAGCCCGGTCTGGGTCAGCCAAAATAAACATGGGCTGCGTTTTTGTTACCGGAATCTGGGAGAGATCTGTTTCTGTTTCTTTAAAAGCAACGGCACCATCCATAACCTGTCCTTCATCTCCTTCGGTGCAAACAACAGAAATTATTTGCCCGTCTTTAATAACCTGTGTGGCATTTCCCGTTCCAACAATAGCTGCTATTCCTAACTCCCGAGCCACAATAGAAGCATGGCTGGTGCGGCCACCTTTGTTGGTAACAATGCTTACGACTTTTCGTAATAAACTATTCCAATCGGGGTTGGTAATGTCAGCTATCAATATATCGCCCTGTTGCAGTTTATGTACTTCTGATAATGAATGAATAATACATGCGCGGCCACTAATGATAGTTCTGCCAACTGCTTTTCCTGTACAAATTACTTTGCCTTTTTCCAATAGCTTGTAATTTTTTATTTTGCCATAGGTTTTTTGTGAATGAACTGTTTCGGGTCTTGCCTGTACAATATAAATCTGGTTGTCTTCGCCATCTTTGGCCCACTCAATATCCATTGGCATGGCATAATGCTTTTCAATATCGTAGCTCCACTTGGCTAATTGCTGCACCTCGGTATCATTCAATATCCATTGTGAACGTTTGAAAGCGGGTGTTTCCATATTGCGGATGGGTTTATCTGCCAACGGATCTGTTGCATACACCATGGTATGTTCTTTATCGCCTAACTTTCTGCCAATGATGGCTGCCTTATTTTTATCAAGCGACGGTTTAAATACCCAAAACTCGTCTGGGTTAACAGCGCCCTGCACCACATTTTCGCCCAAACCCCAGGCACCTGTAATGTAAATGGCATTTTGAAATCCGCTTTCGGGATCAATGGTAAAAATTACTCCAGCGCAACTTTTATCAGATCGAACCATACGTTGCACACCAACAGATAAAGCTACCAGCATGTGTTCAAATCCATTGTCAATACGGTATTTAATGGCCCTGTCGTTGAATAAAGAAACATAACATTTATGAACCGCAAGCAATAAATTTTCACCGCCTTCTATATTGAGAAATGAATCATGCTGACCGGCAAAACTGGCGGTAGGTAAATCTTCGGCTGTGGCACTGCTTCTTACCGCTACCGTAAATGGTTGATCACCGGGTATATCTAATGTTCTATATGCCTTTACTATTTCCTGCTTCACATCCTCAGGCAATTTGGCTGATGCCACTAATGCCCTACATTGTTTGGCTACTTCCGGTAAATTAGAAAGGGTTTTTGAATCAATAGTATCCAGCAGTTTTTTTAATTTATCTTCTATCTTATTTTGTGCTAAAAAATATTTGTAAGCTGAAGATGTTATAGCATAACCATCTGGTACTTTAATGCCCAGCGGTTGCAGCTTGTTAAACATTTCTCCCAACGAAGCATTTTTGCCACCTGTTTCTGAAAGGTGGGTTAGGTTTATTTTTTTAAAAGGAATGATCAATGCGTTCATTTTAGTTATTTTAGATGATTTATAAATGATTATCTTCTTTTTGCATACAACTACATTTCTTCGTTTAACGACCATGTAACGCGCCTATGTACCCTAAGGCTTTTATACTGTCTGTTCGATATTCTACTTGTGACACTAATAGCAACGGGTGCGTAGTTGCATAGGTCATTATATAAAACATTTAAAAAACTGCTTTATAAAAATTTTTTTCCTTTGCACCATTGCCACAATTTGTCACAGAGTTTCTTAGGCAGCTTATCCTTATCTTGAATAATTGAGGCTGTTCTCAACAAATTAAATTTGATATTAAAATCGGTAGAAGTCCGTTGCAGTATAATAGCATACGTATCAAAATCTGTTTCTTACTTTAGTCTTTTGGACCCGGTTGTATCATCACTAATCAAGTGTAAAACAGTAACACTAGCTTTATGAAGTTTCGCTAGTGCAACAACCAATGTTAAAGCCTGAATGTCTGTTTGATGATAATCTGTATCAAAAACAAAATGTTGCGGTTCTTTCCAACTAAACTTTTCAGGAACCAGCAGCACAGGCACTTCACTCTTCTCTATGATTCGGGCGGCTACTGAACCAATAATTATTTTTTAAAACCGCTGGCTCACTGAGTATCTATTACTATTAAATCAATCTGGTCATCTTCTGTAGAATTAAGATTGTTGTCAATGATGTGCGAATGCCCTGTTATGGTAGAAATGGCAAGTGCCTTATCATTTGCGACTTCCTTCTTTTTAACCGTTGCAACCGTTTCGGCAAGTTAGCTTCGGTTGGTGTATTATATTGTTTCCTTCATACCTATAAATGTACTTCCCATTGGCTCTGCTACAAGGTACAACATTATATAGTATTTACATTCTGAAGCTATATCAACCGTAGGCCGTAGTGCTTTTTAAGATGTGGGTGAAAAGTAAACGGGAACTAGTACGGGTTTCATTTTATTTCAATTATTTAATTTGAAAAGATTGTATGCTTTTTTTGTTTATGTTTTCATGTTGCCCATGTCACAAACACCGACAAAAAGAATTATTACGTTTTGCATCGGAAAGTAGGCGAGTAGACTATTTCCTGTAGTTAATAATAACAGCATTATCAAAACGATCATCGTACAACCAGGAGCTTCAGTTACCATCAATTTTAGCGTGGTGCAGCAAATAACTCAATAAAAAGTAGGTTTAGTTATTATGTAAGTTTAAAACCTTTCAAATGAAATATTATAGAAGGCAAAGGCATGTTCAGTCTTAACCAAAACTGATTTACTTATCTTTTTGCAAAGTCATCAAATAATCAAACAAATTCATCTCAGATGGAATTTGTAGTTTCTTCCTCAGTCGGTACCTACTGATCTCTACTCCCCGCACAGAAATGTTCATCAATTGGGCAATCTCTTTAGTGCTCAAATTCATTCGTAAGTATGCACAAAGCTTTATTTCATTGCCCGTCACTGTTGCATGTTTGTCTTTTAGGTTCACCACAAAATCACTGTGTACTTTGTCGAAATGTTTGGTGAAGTTTTCCCACTCTTTGTCGATGTTATCATCGTCGCTTAGGGTACGTATTAATTTTTTAACTTCCGTAATTGCCTGCGGATTTTCAACTCCTTTCATGATATGGCTCAACTCACCTTTTAGTTTAGTGAGCAACTCACCCTTCTTTACAAGATGCATGGCAGAAGATGCGAGTTCCGAATTTTTATAGTTGATCTCTGCTTCTAGTTTTTCATTGCGCAAAGTAATCAGTTCGCTTTCATTTTTATTAAGCTCCAGATCATGTATATACAACAGCCGATTTTGTTCTTCCTGAAACTTTGCTTTTTGTAACCTGAATTTTTTCTTCAACAATTTGTATGTGTACCACAAGCTAAAAAAGAACACAGCGAGGTACAATCCTTTTGCCCAAAGGGTTTCATACCAAGGGGGTAAAACCGTAAATTGATAAACGGCCACAGCAGATTCTTGTCCAAAGTTGTTTCTTACTTTTACTTCAAATCCATAATTGCCAGCAGGTAATTTGGTGTACTCCTTTTCGGTGCGGCTATTGTACTCACTCCATGTGTTGTCGAAACCCTTTAACCTGTAACTATATTCCAGGTTGCTCTGATAGGCAAACAAGGCTGCCGAAAATTCAAATCGTATTGTTTTCCATTGATTATTGATAGATGGAACAGCAGATGTTGCTTGTGTTTGTACTTCGTTTACGTTTCCAAAATAACCACCAAACAAGAGGCTGTCTGTTTGATCTACTATCCTTACTTGCCTTACCTGAACTTGCAGCGTGGGTACATTTTTTTTGTATTTGCTGTAGTTTATATGAAAAAATCCTTTTTCAGCCCCGAGGAAAATATTTTGGTCATCTACAGGATAGATGAATTCAAACCCGCTTAATAATTTTGTGCTCAGCTCGGGTAAATAAATGGTTTGCGGTTCTTTGCCAGAGAGGTCAATAATGCCAAGTGTTTTTTCATGCACAAACCAAACATTGCCAACCGCATCTTCCTTTACGTATCGAATGCTCTGATTGCCCAATAGTTTTTTAAAATAATCAGCAACAACAAACTGGTCGGTAGCGGCATCGTGTGAATAAACACCTTTCTCTGTGCCCACTATTACTTCATTTTTTATTTTGTACACATGGTTGTTAAAGGAAGAAGGTAAACCTTGCTGTTGTCCGTATGCCTTCACAGCGAATTTTCCGTTCGGCGTTTTACTTATTCGATAAACTCCATGGTAAGGATGCGAAACCCAGGTATTGTTTTGTTTGTCGATGGCTACAAAACGAGACGATTCTATAAAATCGGGAATGTTTTGTAGTAACGTAAATGCATGGTTGCTGTGGTCAAAAACAGACATTCCTTTGTAGTGGCCTATTAAAAGCTCTTTTGCTGGAAAAAGGTTTCCCATCGGAATAAAGTTCCAGACGCCTGGAGGGGAAGTAATGGATTGTGCACCGTTGTTATTTATAACGAAGGCGCCCTCATGGTGTCCCATCAATAACTGGTCGTTTACTTCTGAAAGATTCCAAACCTGCCCTTTTGAACTATTGACAAAGCTGAAATTTCCTAAACTAAAACTCAGGTCTTCCATAGGCGGCACAGGTACGTTATACAAACCGCCCGAAGTACCCGTAAAAAGCTGGTTTTTGTAAAGGAGGGCAGTGTAGCCACTGGCATCCTGCTGTTGAGGGTTGATTTGTTTAATGGCGCTATTGTAGGCGATCAAATCGATGCCATTGTCTAACCCTAACCACAGATGTTGCTGTTGATCTATAAAAATACTCAGCACGTTCTTATTTTGCAGTCCTTCATCCTTCGAAAATTTCTGCGTGATCATGCCTTGCTTGTTGATGATGTACACCCCATTGGTACTGGTGGCAAGTGCAATCCTATCTTCGTTAATTTTAGCTGCGGCATAAATTCGTTCATTCTTAAACAAAGCATTGTTTGATGTGGCTAGTGGTATTAAATTACCATCAACTAAGTATTGCAAGCCGTTTCTAAGTGTTGTTAACATCACCGTGTCTTTGCTTAAAGAAAGTATTGCGGTGATGGGATCATTTTCTAAAAGTTGGGTTGATGCCAGAACCGGAGTAAATACTTCGTTTTTAAAACGCATGAGCCCGGAAATCTTATCCTGTGCGAAAATGTTGCCTCCACAAAACCCCATAAACGACCATTCGCTGACTGGGTCAAAGGATGCCATGCTTCCGTTGCTATAACGGAAAATTTTATTGGGTGTCCGGAAAAAAATGTCCTTGTTGAAAGCGATAATATCCCAAACATCACCAAAACTTTGGTCTTTTTGGGCAATTGTATGGGTGAGCGATTGAAATTGAAGTTTTCCGTTGGCATTGGGTGCAAAAAATCCGATTTCATCTTGGCCACCCACGTAAATCTTTTGGTCGATGCCAACCTCTAATGAACGTACAATGGTTTTATTAGGAAGTGGATACAGTTTCCAAAATTTACCATCAAAACTGAGCAGCCCTTCGTTATTGGCGGAATATATTACTCCGTTTTTATCCTGTTTGAAATCCCAATTCTGTAAGCCTGCTTTGTACACCTGTTTAGAATAATTGATAATCTCAGGCAAGCCGATGGTATTTTGTGCAAAAAGCGGAGAAGAAAAAAACAGAAAAATCAGTAAAATTTTTTGCATAGTGGCATCAATTACGATGTGAATGTATATAATTTAAATTGATGTAGTAATGATGTAGTTTAATATTATTGATAATCAACTACTTAGTTTTTTTGATGTAGTGATGATGTGGCTAAATATTTTCTTTTTGTAGGTCTGTAAACTAGATTTACATTTTCGATTTCTAAATTCTCTAACCAAAACGTTTGCTGTATGAAATTAAAACTTCCTGCCATTTGTGCTGTCCTACTCCTAAGCAGCATGTTCAATCAGGTATTTGCTCAAAATTTAGAGGTAGTGGGAACAGTTACTAAAAAAACAACCGGAGAGGCTTTGCCTTCAGCCTCAGTGCTGGTGAAAGGAAGCAACTTGGCTACTAAAGCCGACGAAGCTGGTAGGTTCAGCCTATCGATCCCCCAAAAACAAGCTACCATTGTAGTCACATTCTTAGGAATGAATACGATGGAGATTAAAGTTACTTCCTCCGGAATAGTCAACTTTGAACTGGAAGAAGATGACTCCACACTTACTGATGTAGTAGTGGTAGGTTATGGTACCAGAAAGCGAAAAGACCTTTCAACGGCTGTTTCCTCCGTTTCAGCAAAAGAGATTGCTTCAACTCCTGTAGCAGATGCAGCCCAGGCCCTTCAGGGTAGGGTATCGGGTGTTACCATTGTTCAGGGAAGCGGGGCACCAGGTGGAACTGGTGGTACCGGTATCAGAATAAGGGGTATTTCTTCCTTAACAGGAACCAATAACCCGCTGATTGTGGTAGATGGTTATCCTTTACCCGATCAGTCGGCCGATAACATACTGAACTCCTTCGGAACAGGTGATATAGAATCAATTGATGTATTAAAAGATGCAGGCGCATTGGCTATTTATGGTGTAAGGGCGTCCAACGGTGTAATTATTATTACTACCAAAAGAGGGAAGGCTGGAAAAACCAGTCTCTCCTTAGATGTTTACAGAGGAATTCAAAATGCTTGGCGGTTACCAACAATGCTCAACGCCAGAGAGTATGCCATTGCAAATACTGAGGCCAGGATTGCCAGTGGATTACAGCCGATCAGTAAGTTATCAGACTTTGAAGCGGTAGAAGCACAATACGGAAAAGGCACAGATTGGCTGGATGAAATATTTAGAAGTGCCGCCATGCAAAGCGTGAACTTAACTGCAAGTGGTGGATCTGACAAAGCCCAATATTCATTTTCTGCCGGTTATTTCAAGCAGGATGGCATCGTTTATAATACAAACTTCGAAAGGTTTAACCTCCGATTTAATGGTGATGTTCAAGTTAATAGCAGGATCAAAATAGGAAATTCTATTGCCCTTAATAAATTCATAGAGCGTGGCGCCGATACCTATACGCCATTTAACAGTGTGATTATTTTGGCGTCAACTGCACCGCCAACTGTAAAGCCTAGAAACGATGACGGAACCTACGCTGGCGGAGTGGGTAGCACAGATGGATACGATGAACCCAATCCGATTTATCAGTTAGAAGTGCCTAGAAATAAAAACGTAAAATACCGAATCAATGGAAGTGTATTTACAGAAATAAACATCCTCAAAGATTTGAAATTCAAAGCAATGTTCGGTGCGGACTTCACCAACCAGGAAATTAATAATTTTAGTCCTGCAACCCCTTCAACGGGAGGAAGACCCATCAACTTATCAGGTTATTTTGTACAGAAAGGGTTGAATCCAGATTACCTGGCAGAATATACCCTCACTTACGACAAAACATTTAACGAAAAACATAAAATCAACGCGGTGGCCGGTTACACCTTTCAGGAAAGCAGGTATTCTTTTGTGTTTGCTGGAAGAGGCGGGCAGTTTACCCAACTTATACCGGCTTTAAACAACCAAGTATTCACCCCTGTAGATGTATCCCAGATTAATAATGGCGCAGAAGATGGAATTGGAACGCGCTATTTATCTTATTTCGGAAGAGTTAATTATGATTTTGACAACAGAGGCAGCGTTGGTTTTTCTATCAGACAAGATGGTAGCTCTAATTTCGCACCCCAAAATAAATTTGCCATTTTTCCTGCCATATCCGCTTCTTGGCGTTTAACCCAGGAGAAATTTCTCCAAAGTACAAACTGGCTGGATGATTTGAAAATACGAGCCAGCTTTGGTTATGTAGGAAATCCAAATGCAGCTCCGTTCGCTTACATACAAGCGATCAACCAGGGTTTTCAGTACACATTTGGTAACTCAGCAGGTTCTGGCGGAATCGTAAATGGAGCTGCACCAAGCCGTACTTTTAATCCCGATATTAAATGGGAAAAGAACGAACAATTAAATATTGGTTTGGATGGAAGTATGTTTAAAAACAGACTTGGCTTTTCTGTTGATGTTTATCAGCGCCGTTCAAAAGATCTGATTCTTGGTATAGCGCCTTCCTTTGTTTCGGGTACTTTTGAATCGATACCATTTAACACGGGTACCTTACAAAACAGGGGTATTGACCTAAGTTTAAATGCACGCATCGTAACATCCAAATCTTTTAACTGGAATGCAAACGCTGTTGTGTCAGCTTATAAAAATGAAGTTATTTCATTGGGTCTGGGAAGCCCTATCAACGGCGGTTTTGCGAGGATCAATGGAGGTAGTTTAAGAGTAGAGGAAGGCTTTGCGGCAAACTACTTTTTTGGGTTTGTTACTGATGGTATTTTTCAATCTAATAAAGAAATCGCCGATCATGCCATACAAACTGCCGGAACCGATCCTACTAACAGCACTGCACCCGGAGATATTAGATTCAAAGACCTAAATAAGGATGGTATTATCAACGACCAAGATCGTACCAATATTGGTAACTCCAATCCGACTTTTACCTATGGTTTAACCAACACATTCAGTTACAAGAATTTTGAATTAACGGTTTTTATACAGGGATCAAGTGGAAACAAAGTATTGAATTTTACAAGGTGGTATACGGAAGGGGGCGTAAGCAATGGTAATTATTCAAATGACGTTATTGGTCGTTGGACAGCTCCAGGCACCAGCGATAAAATGCCAAGATTGGCACTGAACGATCCAAACGGTAATAACCGCGTTTCAGACAGGTTCGTAGAAGATGCTTCTTACTTAAGAATAAAAAATATGCGCCTTGCTTACAACATCCCTGCTCGTTGGACAGAGTATTTAAAATTAAAAAGAACACAGCTCTATGCAAGTTGTCAAAATCTGTTAACCATTACTAATTACTCTGGTTTCGATCCGGAAGTTGGAGGTGGCGTAGACTATGGTTTCTATCCTCAAGCCAGAACCTTTTTAGCAGGTATCACCGTTGATTTTTAATTAAAAAATTATTTAGTTATGAAAAAGATATTTTTAAAACGCTTTATTATTCTCCTTACAGTTGCCGTTACATTCACCCATTGTAAAAAAGATCTGCTGGAAATAGACCCCACCATTCCTTTAATCACGGTGGATAATTATTATAAAAATGAAGTAGAGGCCGTTAATGGCGTAAATGCAGCCTATACCCCGTTATCAGCCATTTACAACGGTGCTGCTTGGCATTTAGGCGATATCATGAGTGATGATACCGACCTTGGCGGCGGTGGTGGCGGAGATGGTTTGGAAACTGCAGAGATTGACAATTTCAATGTCACTTCTTTCAACCCCATATTAGGCACATTATGGGCACAATGTTATTTTGGTATTCTAAGAGCAAACTTAGTTATTGAAAGAGTACCATCTGTACCGGTTATGAATGCCGATATTAGAAAAAGAAGCATTGGTGAAGGACATTTTTTAAGGGCATTGTATTATTATCATCTTGTTCGGGTTTATGGTGATGTTCCTTTATATACCAATGTAATTACTGCTGATCAAGCTGCTAACATAAGCCGTTCGCCCAAAAACCAGGTGTACGATACCATTGTTATGGATCTTAAAATGGCAGAAACTTTATTGCCTAATACTACTGCGGGGGCCAACAAAGGACGGGCAACTGCCGGTTCTGCAAAAGGTTTACTGGCCGCTGTTTATTTAACGTTGGGTAATAAAACCCTTGCTGCGGCAAAAGCAAAAGAAGTGATCGATAATAAAGCATTGTATGGATATGATTTATGGGCAGATTATGGAGATAATTTTAAACTCGAAAATGAAAATGGTAGAGAATCAATGTTTGAAGTGCAGTACAGAAGCGGTGGCGGCCAATGGAGTGATTTTGGCGCAGGGCAAAAAATGAATACGTTCTTTGCTCCTAGGTCACAAAACATTGTTCAATCTGCTGGTTACGGATGGAACGTTCCAACCAAAGACTTCGCTGATAATTACCAAAAAACCGGAGCCGCTTACAGTACTATTACCGATAAAAGAAGACCATCTTCTATGTGGGTTCCCGGAGATATTTTTGATTCGTACACACAGGCGGCTCAATTAACTGGTTCCCCACTTGGCCTCAACGTTAGAAAATACTTTGTGCCTATTTCAAATACATTGGGTGATAATGGAGGCTGGACCTGCGCTTTGAATGCGCCCATCATGCGGTATTCGGAAGTTTTATTAATCTATGCCGAAGCTGCAGGTATTGCATTGGGGAAGCCTAGTGCTGATCTGGTAAGGGCCAGGGCCGGGTTGAATCCTTTACCTGCGAATCTTTCCGAAGCACAATATCTAGAAGCGATCTATAAAGAACGCCGCCTCGAATTTGCTTTTGAAATGCACCGTTGGTACGATCTCTTACGTCATCCAGATACCAATTATTTTATTACAGTCATGAGAGCTGCTGGTAAAACCAACATTTTACCCAAACACAGGTATATGCCTATTCCTCAGGATGAAAGAGATAAAAATCCAAACCTCAGTCAAAATGAAGGTTATTAATAAAATCTTTAAATAAATAATATGAAAAAAATAGTATTTATATCATCTCTTTTATTAATTGCACTAAGCACCATGCTAGTGCGGTGTACAAAGGATACTTTAGGTCTTGTAGGTTCTGCATCGGTGGCAGATTTTACTTTTAAAATATTGCCTTTGCAAGATACCCTGCCTTTTGCCTACACGGTAGTATTCACCAACGCCAGCGAAGAGGCCACACAGTATCAATGGGATTTTGGCGATAACACAGCCTTATCATCAGAAAAAAATCCAAGGCATCAATATGCCGCAGGAGGAGAATATATTGTTAAGCTTATTTCAGTAGGTACAAATGGCAATAACACCATCTCTAAAAGAATCTTTGTGATAGATGCCTGCCAAAATGATTTTTTCAATAAACTCACCGGGTGTAATAATTTACAGTGGACTTGGAGTACAGATGCCGACGCCATCAGAGTTTTATCAGAAGATGGAACACAATTGTTTTTCGCTGGCCCGGCGGCCGCTTGCCAGAGAGATGACTCATACAAGTTTTTTAACGACGGCAAATTTGAGTATGATGCCAATGGGCAAACCTTTGATGCGCAGTCTGGATTCAGCTGCCAGAATCCAAAAGCCAATGCTATCGGTTTTAAATTAGTAAGTAGAGCAGGTCAGTTACCCGCAATCTTCTTAAATAATATTGCAGTAGGGTCTCCTTTTATTGGAACAACAGATATTATTGACAACAATAAATATGAAGTGGTTTCTTATACTGCCAATGACATGGTTTTGAGGGGAAGAATCGCAGGTACGGGCGGACAAAGACTACAGATAAAAATGAAAAAAGTGGTTGCATTAACATTGGCCGATATCAAAGCAATATTAAATGGGGGGAGCAGTAAAAGTTGGAAACTCGATCCTACGCCGGGAGCCAACCCAATTATTGTAGGCACAGAAGCAGATCCTTCCCAATTTTTCGCAGGGGGGCCTCTGGATAACGTTTGTCAATCAGATGATATATACACTTTTACCTCGGCAGACAGGGTTATATATAATTCAAACGGAGCTACTTTTAATGGTGGCAATATTTCACCTAATTTCAATTGCGGTGCAGACAGATCTTACAACGCAGGATTTACTTTTAGTGCCACTACAGGTGGGGTTGCTGGAATTGCAACCATACAATTACCACCCAATCCACCAACCATATTTATAGGAACTACTGACGTACCCGCAGAAAATGTTTACCGCATTTTAGAAATAACCCCCGCCAGAATGGTGTTAAGAGCAGGTAACGGAACAGGTACTGTATTTCAATTCAAATTTATTCCACAATAAAAATATTTCTCATGCAAAATTCTTTTAAAATGTTCAGCATACTCCCATTGCTTTGTGCAGCATTATTTGCCTGTACAGAAAAAAAAGAAATACCACCAGTATCTCCAGCAGAGCCGCCAATCGATAAAAATTGGTCGTTTGAAACAGTACCGATGTGGGAAGATAATTTTAGTGGATCTGGCCTGCCAGATGGCACCAAATGGGGTTATGATGTAGGTGGTTCTGGTTGGGGTAATAATGAATTACAATTTTATACCAACAATGGTAATGCACGCCAAGAAAATGGTAGCCTTATCATTGAAGCCAAAAGAGAAAACAACGCTGGTAGAGAGTACACTTCTGCAAGAGTGGTTTCGAAGGGGAAAGGTGATTTTTTATACGGAAGGATTGAAGTAAGAGCAAAATTACCGAGGGGCCGTGGAACATGGCCTGCCATATGGATGTTATCTACAGATGGGCAATACGGCGGCTGGCCAGCTTCCGGCGAAATAGATATCATGGAACACGTAGGTTATGATCCAACTAAAGTTCATAGCTCTGTTCACACCACCGCGTTTAACCATACCCGTAACACTCAGAAGTCTGCATTCAAAATGGTTCCAACTGCCATGGATGCATTTCATATTTACCGCGTAGACTGGACACCTTATTCTATCAAGAGTTTTATTGATGGAGAACAGTATTTCGAGTTTGTTAATCAGGGTACAGGTTTTACAGTTTGGCCTTTTGATAAGGCTCAACACCTGCTCTTAAATATAGCTGTTGGCGGTAATTGGGGCGGCGTTCAGGGAGTTGACAATACCATTTTCCCGGTAAAATTGGAAATCGATTACGTAAAGGTGTATAAGTTGATCCCTTAAATATTTTTGCCAGGCAGTTATCCTAAACAACTGCCTGGCTTTATTTTTTAAAAGTAATCAAGTCAAAATAGTTGGCCATAAAAATTTAAATATGAAAAAGTTCTACACATTATTTACTGCCTTACTCCTCTCCGCAGTGTCCTTTGCACAAACGCAAATGGATTTGCCCGTTACTTTCGATGACCCTGCTATAAATTATGGATTGGTAGGATTTGGTGGAGCAGAGCAAGCAACGATCGTAACAGATCCAACATTGGCAACCAACAAAGTAGGAAGGGTAGTAAAAACAAACACAGCAGAATTATGGGCTGGAGTTTCAGTAACTGCATTGG